>CAYWTB010000001.1:0-154747 GCA_964461135.1 uncultured Caldithrix sp.
AAGGAGGTCGCTTAACCTTTTCTTTAAAAATTTCAACTAAGATTTGGATAAGACCAAACACATAGATTCAAAGATCTATTTATTATGATATATATTGTTAATGATTATTGCTTTTTATCCGTAAATCAGGTCTTAACTCATTGATATTTATCAAATTTGTGTGATCATTAATTGAGTGTCATTGCGAGGAGCGAAAGCGACTAAGTAATCCCCTTATTCACTTGAAAAAAAATGAGATTGCTTCCTGTCTGGTGGCCAGACCTGTCAGGCTGCCAGACTGGCGGGCGCTGCGCTCGCAATGTCACACCGCTTAGTTTCGGAGCTAAAGGAATAATTATTACTGCTGTTTTACAACCTTCATAACAAGTTAATTTATGTTTTCAAAAGCATGAATAAATATCCATGAAAAACTACTTTTTGGACAACCCCCGAGGGGGAATCTCTTTAAAAAGGGGAGATGATTTTTCTGAAATATTCAAGGAAAAATAAATGTGTTTACAATAAATAGCGACAAATTTTCCCTTGGGAAGACCGAAATCTCTGAGGTATACAATAGTAAAATCCCCCCAATCCCCCTTTACGAAAATATTACTGTCAGTTTAAATTTGAATTTTCATTGTTTTATCAATCGTATCTAAGAGTCTGTTTCAACTGACCCTCCCCTGGCCCTATGAATACTTTACAAATGCGGCGTCTTGCACTGTAATCCTCAGTGGAAATTTTATCAGTATATAAACAGGATAACAAGAAGAGCCCGTTCCTTTCAGACAATGACATCCACCTCAGGAATGCCAGGATAATGAGTTCTCTTGTTTAATATTTTCATTTATTTCACACTTTTATTGATTTATTTAAAAAATTTTGGTATAATTTTAACGGACTTAAAATCTTAAATAGAAATGAAAACTATCAATCATAGTTTTCGCGAAAAACTGAATAAGGTATTAGGCGGCTTCGCACACAATTACTGCTATCAGTGCGGTGCCTGTGTACCGGATTGTCCGTCTCACCGGTATTTACCGCAGTTCAATCCACGCACTATCATACTCAACGCGCTTTATGGATTTGAAGAAGATTTAATCGGCGCTGATTCCCTCATATGGAACTGCACTAATTGCTATAACTGTCATGAGAGGTGTCCACAGGAAGTCAGTCCAATAGAAGTGATTATCGCATTAAAAAATATGGCCGTGGAAAACGGGACTAATCCTCCGGTGATCAATAATATTGTGGAACGGGTAAAGAAAAACGGACTCACTGTTTCCCAGACGGATCTTATCATCAAGCGGCGAGCAGAGCTTAATCTTCCCCCCTTCCAGCTGAAATGCATGGATGAGCTTGATAAATTATTTAATCTGAACCAGTCTGCACCTCAAAGTCCTGACGACGCAAAGAATCGATATAAATAGACATCGGGCTGTTTAAAGGAATCATCATAAACAAAATTAATATCGTCCAATTTTAGATTAATTATTCCGGGCTTTTGAACCGGTGTTTAAATTCATGAATCAGGCAGGTTAATACCGAAAAGACGCTTATGAAAGTCATCCCGTTTTGGGGCTGTATGATTCCACTGAAATATCCGCAGATGGAAAAGGCAGTACGCTTTTCACTGGATAAACTGGGGATAGAGCTCGTTGACGAACCGGGCTTCAGCTGCTGTCCGGACCCCATTTATTTCAAGGCGGCGGATAAATTAACCTGGCTGACCATGGCCGCGCGTAATATCTCCCTGGCGGAGGAACATGAACTTGACCTCATCACCATGTGCAGCGGCTGCACCTCCACCTTGTGTGATGTGAACTATCAATTAAAGAGAGATCAGAAGCTCCGTCAAAAAATCAACAGCCGTTTAAAAAATATCAACCGTGAATTCAGGGGAACCATCAATGTGCGGCACCTGGTTACACTCTTGCGTGATGATATCGGCCTTAAGAAAATAAAAGATTCGGTAAAATATCCTCTTCATGATATAAAAGTTGCCATCCATTACGGATGCCATTTGCTGAAGCCCAGCGAAATTATGGGGGTTGATGATCCGGTAATCCCCTCCATTCTCACCGAACTCATTGAAGCTACCGGAGCTGCCGCCATTCCCCATGAGGAGTACCTGCAATGTTGTGGCAAAGCATGCAGGGATTATGAAGTGTCCCTGGGAATGAGCGCGGATGTTTTTCAATCGGTCCTGGATTCCGGTGCTGACTGTCTGGGCCTCATTTGTCCCACCTGTTTTGATTCATTCGACATCGGCCAAATCCGTGTAGCCCGGAAAGTTAAAAAGGATTTTCAAATTCCGGTAATATATTATTTCCAGTTGCTGGCCATTGCCCAGGGAATTTCACCTGAGGAAGTGGGAGTTACTTACCACAAAATAATGACTGAAGATTTTTTGGGAAAATTGAAACGGGTTGAAGTAAACGCTTAAGACACTTCTCATTTAATCCTGCTCATCAGTTCACAAACCGACGTCCAGGCCCGTTGGCGCTGGATACAATATTGCTCCCACATCCAGTGATTGGAATCTACATCCGGTGACAACTCGGGATTAAATTTTAAAGCCAATTGTTCCAGTCCCTGATTCGATACATTATCATCCGTGGCCATAATCAACCGGTACATATATCTGAATTTCTGCAGAAAAATCAGGGCGTTTTTCACAGCCTTCCAGTGTGGCTGCAATTCCTTGTCCAGATGATAAAAACTGTTGATGAGCTGATAGGTATCCGTTTCCATCAATTGATACAGAACCTTGTAGATGAGGACGATCATTTCAATGTCTCTCAGTCCGCCGGTACATTCTTTTATATTGGCACCGCTGTCCTGAAATTCCAGGGTCTTATTATGACGTTCATTAATTTCCTTCAACATCTGCAGTATGTATTCCTCTCCCCGGGCAAAAATAATCCCGTTAATGATTTCGGTAAGAAATCTCTCATGAAAAAAATGAGAACCGTAAAGAAGCCGTGCTTCCAATAACTGGGATTTATCAATATATCTTCCTGCATAGTCACTATCCAGCAGCTTCTTCAGCTCGCAGTAAGGGCACATATATTCACCGAAATGCTGACTGAAGCGAAAATGCGGCAGGGTTCCCCTTTTAATCATTTCAGTATTCATCAGGGAAACGATCTCCCGAAACAGGCCTTTTTCAGCCGGGCTTTCACAATCCACTATGATGATCATGTCAAAATCATCGTCGAAGGCCTGCCCTCTTCCATTACCTCCACAGGCATATATGGTAAAACAACGGGCCAGTCTCGCTGCTTTCTGGGGATTTCTCACCACTTCCTTTAAACAAATTTTATAAAGTTCCCTGAAGTAGATGGAAACAAAGGAGGTGAAATTCTGGTTGATTTCAAGAACACTCTTTCCTTTTAATGTCTCCAGTCCAACCTGAAAAAATTTAATATCATAATAATTGTTTATGGCTTGCTTTTTTTTATTAATATGATGAATATGTGGTAACTGTCGCAAAATCCGCGCACTTTCAGTGCCGATAATCTCAGGTTCCCGAATAAAACAGGTATAATTGGAAAATTCAAAGTAAATATTCTGTATTACCCGTTTGAAATAATGACTGGAACTGCTTACCAATTCCACCAGTTCCGCTAAATTTTTCTGATGAAGCGCAATTTCCCCACGGTAGGTATTTCGATGAATAATTATGTTTAGTTTGTTCAAATTCTCGGCATTAAAAAAATGTAAAATTTTGCAGAACAGGGTGGAATGTTTGCGGTAGAATGACACTATTTTAGGTACAAAGTCAAAATCATTTTCATAGGTATTAAAATAAATTGAGATTATTTCATTTAACAAGCTCAACTGGTTCTCGGGTAACCCTGAGTCAAAAGTTGAACAAAACTTAAAAATGAATTCAGGATTATATCCCGTCCACTGAATTAAAAGATTCAGGGTATCCTTACGTTGGTCGGGTTTCATTCCTTCTATATCTGCCAGCAGAATCTCATTTAGTCTGGGCGGCATATGGGCCAGCATCTGGAAAAGATCATTCCAGTAATATGAAGATTCAAAAAAAAGTAATTGCCGGGAAAAATCCCGGGCGATGGGATGGCCTGAAGATTTTCTGGCATAACGTTTAAATACCGAAATGTGCTTCAGATGATGGGACAAGTCATCAATGAGGGCCGGAATAGTCCCGTGAACTCTATTCACGGCTTCCAGATAATCATGTAGAAGTTGATTCAATCCCTGATAGGGACCGAAATCCTGATATCCCAGTTTGGCAACAACCGTTTGCAAATTTACTATGATGGCATTTTCAGAAACCGGAATATATTCCTCCTGCACTACCAGTAGCTGATAGAGATAGCGGAAGACTTCCAAAAAGGATAAACTTCTTTCCAGATCGCAAAATTCCGACCTGAATGCCGGGTAGATTTTTTTCAGAATTTTTATAATTTTCCAGGGATTGACTTCCTGAATTCCGAAACGTGTCTTATAGGCATAGACAGCGTTTTTTATAATACGAAGTCCATCAAATTTGGGATGGAGATGATTCTTGTCAACGGCACGGGAATATAGATCAACAATTTCTCCCATGATGCCACGCAGATATCCCTCATGATATTTGTTGGAACTTCCTTTGTAATAATAACGATCCGTAACTTCAGATCTGAAACGCTCGAACAAATATTTATCCCCGATAATGAAAGCTGCCCCCAGCATTTCGGTTAAAATGACGAAATTTCCAATCTTCGGTGTCAGCAGTTCCTGGTATTCCGGAATAGATGCTGAATAAATCTGGCTCCCCACATGCTCGGAAAGATGAAAATGAAAATTAGTTGCAAACCGCATCATTTCAATCCCCATCCGGTCGATCACCTTATTCAGCCAGATGCGGTCTTCACCTCCGTCATCGATGATCCCCACATCAATATCATCCTGATCCGAGCGGGTTCCCACGCCGGTTATGACAAAATTTGGTATGTTTTTATCTTCTTTCAGCAGAATCAATAAACTCTGCATATAAGCTGCCGTTATTTTTCGAAATTCCCAGCCGGAATCCAGCATAAATTTTTTATAAATACGTTCCCGGTTCCTGGTTACCGTCAGTTGATAGTCCAGCCAATCCAGGAAATGAAGGTTGAAACGTAATAACTGCAGCGAGCAGTAGCATCCCAGAAAATCCAGAATGGTCCGGCGATTTTCCGGTAATTGGCAGATATAATTCATATCCCTGGCATAGTGACGTCCCAAACCGGAAAGATTGATTTTTTGTACGAGGTTATATTTTGACAGGGCCTTTTGAAAGGCAGGGAGAATGTTATGAATATTTTGTATATTTTTTTGAAAATGATTACCCAGCTCCTGAGCGTCTTTCAGTAAATCTGCAATTTCTTGCGGTAACATGGTCTCTGTAATCACATTTTATCTGAAATATGGATTTTCAGGACAGGTATTATTTTTTTAGAAATAATAACCGTAAGCAAATGGTTTCCCGATTAACCGTCAGACTTCAGACTGGAATTCTGATCTGCTCAGTTTGCTGGTGGAGAGCTTATATCCCAGCTTCAATGCATCTTCATATATCTTTTCAGTTCCCTTGGGGATTCTGGTGGTCAATGCCAGATTAATGGCCCTTGGTGATACAATCTCGATGAGATCTGCAACAATTCCAAGCGCAACGATTGCTGCCATTGGTTCATTGCCGAAATGTTTTACCGCTGTTGTTACAATGGGAAAATCATAAAGGTGCTCATGGTCCATGGATACATCCGGAACGCGGGATGCATCGGTAACGATTATTCCATCCGGTTTCACATCATTACAATAACGGTAATAGGCCACCTGGTTAAAGCAGAGTAAAAGATCGGGTCTTTCCACCTTGGGAAAAAATATTTCCTGATCACTGATAATTACTTCAGAACGATTTGCTTCTCCCCGCGCTTCTTCACCATAAGACTGACTTTGTACTGCATTCAATCCGTCGTAGATCGCTGCTGCTTCTGCCAGAACCTTTCCTATTAATATGAGCCCATCACCAATATCACCACTTAACCGGATTTCATAACGGATACTCATGTTCATTCTCCCAAATGAAAAACCGGGATAACCGCTTCCGATCTTTCATTTTATTTAGGATGTTTTTTTGATATTACTCTTTTCTTCAATCCTTCTGACGCTGTTACTTCCGCACTTCGGACAGGAACGCTCCTGGGGAACGCCAGGTGTAAATTTATCCTGATATTCATGTCCACAGCGCAGACATTTGAATTTACCCTGTTCTGCCATCTGCCGCCCTCATTTATTCTTCCGATTTGATAAGCCATGAATCTTTTCCGGCTGGAAGATCGATCCGGCCGGTAGGTTCTTCAGGCTGTCTGTAAAACTTCCTGTTGTTTCAGCTTCCTGGCTTTTTCTTTTTCGTCTTCTTTTTCCAGGATAGCCATGGTCTCCTTAACCTCCTGTTCGGTTACTTTCTTGCGCATTTCCTCCAGCTCCTTCATCACCCGGGAAAATTTCTGACCTTCCGCCGCTGAGATCCACTCCAGTTGCAGGCGCTCGGGACGAATTCCCAGTCTTTCCAGCTTGTTCCAGAGCCGTTCTATACGCCGCTGGGTCCAGGTGACTGCATTAATATAATGACAATCAGCAAAATGACAACCCGAAACCAGTACCAGCGGTGCCCCCTTACGAAGGGCATGCAAAACAAATTTTTCATCCACACGGCCGCTGCACATGGTCCGGATCAGCCGGACATTGGTGGGATATTGCAGACGTGAAGTACCGGCCAGGTCTCCACCAGCATAGGAGCACCAGTTACAGGCAAACGCCACGATTTTATTCATGTTGTCAGTTTCAAGAATAGAATCCACCTGCGCCATAATCTGGCGGTCCGTGAAATGCCGCATGGTAATAGCATCAGTAGGACATTCAGCGCCGCAGGTTCCGCATCCGGCGCAGGCCGCCTGAATAACTTTGGGATAGATACCCAGCTTGCGATCCGCTTCAGTAATGGCATGATAGGGACAGACCTTGGCACAGCGACCACAGTAGTTGCACAGATCGGTATTAATCATGGCGGTAATCGCTTCTATTTTTACCCTGCCGGCATTAAGAATAATACTGGCCCTGGCTGCAGCTGCACTCGCCTGGGTTACACTGTCCTTTACATCCTTGGGTGCTTCCACACAACCGGCATAAAAGATACCCCGGGTGGGTGCATCTACCGGCTTCAGCTTGGGGTGGGATTCCAGTAAAAAACCATCACTGGTGCTGGAGAGGGTCAGCATCTGCTGTAGGCTCTTCATGTCTTTTCTCGGTTCCAGCCCCACCGATAAAACAACCATTTCCGCTTCGTGAACCTCAACTTTTCCGGAGGTGGTATCTTCTACCGCCAGGAATAAACTCTTGGTTTGCGGATCTTCCCATACATCTCCCGGAATACCGCGGATGTATTGGACTCCTTTTTCCTTACTGCGTTTGAACATGTCCTCGAAACCCTTTCCGAATGCCCGGATATCAATGTAAAACACCTTGCTTTCGGTATCTGGATAATGATCCTTTAACAGCAGGGTATCTTTGATGGTGTTCATACAGCAGATATTACTGCAATAGGGATTCCCGCGATTTTCCGACCGGGAACCCACACACTGGATAAAGGCAATTTTTTTCGGTCGCGTATGATCCGTTGGTCGTACAAAATGACCATCGGCAGGTCCGCCGGCACAAATCAGCCGTTCAAACTCCATGCTGGTAATGACATTTTCATAGCTGCGGTAACCGAATTCATCCATTTCGGTAGGATCATACACACTCATCCCGGTGGCCACCACAATTGTTCCCACTTCCAGGTTCAGGATTTCATCCTGCATATCAAAATTAATACATTTTTTTTCGCAGGCGTCCTGGCATTTTCCACAGGCAATGGGATTATTACCCAGGCAGTTTTGCATATCAATAAGGTAGGCAGACGGCACGGCCTGGGGAAGCTGTATATAAATGGCTTTACGGGAGGATAATCCCTGCTGATATTCATCCGGCACCGATACCGGACAGTCAACCACGCAATCTCCACAGGCGGTACATTCGTCCTCATCTACATAACGCGACTTTTTCCGCACCTTGACGTTAAAATTTCCAATAAATCCGGACACATGCTCAATTTCACTGTAAGCTAAAAGCTTTATTCGGGGATGTCGACCGACATCCATCATCTTCGGTCCCAGAATTCATATGGAACAATCCATGGTCGGATAAGTCTTATCCAGTGCCGCCATTATACCACCGATGCTGGGTTCTTTTTCCACCAGGTAAACCTGATGCCCTGCATCTGCCAGATCCAGCGCCGTCTGAATGCCCGCCACGCCTCCACCCACCACCAGCGCGCTTTTTGTCACCGGTACCTCTGCCTCAGTTTGCGGTTCCAGAACCCGGGCGCGAGCCACTGCACTTTTTACCAGATCTTTGGCTTTGGCAGTAGCTGCCTCTCTTTCGTTCTGATGCACCCAGCTACAGTGTTCCCGGATATTGGCCATTTCATACAGGTAGGGATTTAAACCTGCATCCGCCACGCATTGCCTGAAGGTGGGTTCATGAATTTTAGGTGTACAGGAAGCCACAACCACACGATTCAGTTTGTGTTCCATGATGGCCCGCTTGATTTCATTCTGGCCCGGATCAGCACAGGTGTATTTGTTGCGTACCACTACTACTACATCATCCAGCGTCTCAGAATATTTTGCCACCTCAGCGCAATCCACCGTGCCGGCAATATTCAGACCGCAATCACATACAAATACACCGATTCGTAATTTTTCTTCATTCATGGATTAGTTCTCCCGGTTAAGCCCGTATTATTTATTTTAAAGGTAAAACCCGTTTTTTAAATGGGACCCTCCGGATATTGGGTAAATTCGGAAATGGAATCGATCATCTTCCGGACGCGCTTATCATACGGATTTAATTCCAGAGCTTTATTAAGACTGTAGAGCGCCTCATGGTGTCTTTCCAGATTGTTATAAGCCTTGCCCAGGTGATAATAAGCCGCTTCGTGATCCGGATGAACTTTCAGAAGCCTTCGCAGTACTTTTATGGCCTCTTTATTCTCTCCCATGGTTAAATAAATGATTGCCAGGTCATATAAGGTAATGAAGGACTGCGGGTCCCTCTTCAGTGAATTCAGCAAAGATTCGATTGCCTGGTGTGTATGGCCTGCCCGGTAATTCATGAGGCCCAGCCAGTAATATGCCATGCTGAATTCCGGGTCAATTTCCACCACGTGGTGCATGGATTTTATAGCCTGGTTTAGCTGAGCAGACCGGAAATAACACAGACTCAAATGATAATGAGCAAGTGCAAAATTGGGATCGATTTCCAGGATTTCCTCAAATGTTGAAATTGCTTTCTTAATGTGGCCTTTTAAATAATACAGGTGTCCCAGATCATGACGGTATGATATATTTTCAGGTTCCTGGCTGATTTTCTTCTTTATTTTCTCAATTGCATCCTGCAGCTTTACGGTATCCGAAAATTTTTCGTTGCCAATTTTAAATTGAGATGATTTTACAGTTTTTTTTGAACTTTTCTTGGCATCAGACAATTTTTTAATCCCCTTTTCCTTTATCTCAACACAGTCTACAACGGAACACATTTATATCCGTAATGGATAATTCCTGCCGCACCGTCCTCCGAAATACGGCGGAATTCTATTCTTAAGGGCATTCCGGTGGCCAGTTTTTTCAAATCGCAATCCGAAATCTGTGAAAGAATCTTTACGCCTTCTTTTAAACGCACAATTCCAATGGCATAGGGAACCTGGTCTGAAAACCGGGAAGGAGCTACATGAATGATGGTATAGGTTTCCAGATTCCCTTCCCTGGAAAGGGTAATGGTTTCAAATTTCCGTTCTCCGCATTCTGCACAAACCAGCCTTTTCGGGAAATGAACATTTCCGCACTTCCGGCATTTTCCGGCTTCCATTCGGTAGCGATGAGGCATTTCGCGCCAATATTTTGAGACTGACATTACACCACCTCCAAAATATGAACAAGAGTACTTCCCCCGCTTCCTCCCATGTTCTGGGAAAGGCCGGTTCGGGCGTTTTCCACCTGCCGGGCACCGCCCTCCCCCCGCAGCTGAGTGACAATTTCCACAATCTGAGCAACTCCGGTAGCTCCCACCGGATGACCTTTCGATTTCAATCCTCCGCTCACATTTACCGGGATCTTACCTCCCAACCGTGTTGCGCCTGAGGCTGTAGCGTCCCCGCCCTTCCCCCGGGCTGCAAAGCCCAATTCTTCAATCACACATATTTCTGCGATGGTAAAACAATCATGAACCTCACACAGGTCAATTTTTTCCGGGGAAGTTTCTGCCATTTTGTAGGCCAGTTGTGCTGCTTTTGCGGTTGCCGGCAGGGAGGTCAGATCGGATCGGTTGTGTAACGCTATGCTGGCTGTGGCATGACCGAAGCCTTTTATTCTTACCGGAGGTTTTTTGGATATCTTTTTAGCCAGATCCAGCGGGCACAGGATTATGGCGGCAGCTCCATCGGTTATGGGTGAGCAATCCAGGATTCGGAGGGGATCGGCAATCATAACCGAATTCATAACCTGTTCTAGGGTTATTTTCTGAGGGTACTGAGCCAGCGGATTCATTGAACCGTGGTAGTGATTTTTCACCGCCACTTCGGCCAGCTGTTCACGGGTAGTACCGTATTTCAGCATATGAGATCTGGCCATCATAGCGTACAGTCCCGGAAAAGTGATGCCATGATAAACCTCGTAATCCTGGTCGGCAGCGGTAGCCAGTGCATAGGTAGCTTCATCCGTACCCACATCAGTCATTTTTTCCACCCCACCCACCAAAACCACGTCGCTTAATCCCAGGGCAACATCCATATAACCCATTTTTACAGCCAGGCCTCCCGATGCACAAGCGGATTCCACCCGGGCTGCCGGAATGGGGGTTACTCCCAGGTAATCTGCCATAAGGGCAGCCAGGTGTTCCTGGCCGGTAAAAATTCCCGCTGTCATATTACCAATATACATGGAGTCGATCTTATCCACCCCGGCATCATCAATAGCGGATTGTGCAGCCTCCACAAAAATATCCCGCAGAGAACTCTCCCATAATTCCCCCCATCTGCTCAAACCAATGCCAATCACTGCTACATCACGACTCACATTCCGCTCCTTGTTTTTGCCTGCTCATATTTATTGCCATCAACTGTTTTTAATTATTTTTCGCCGGTATTTCGAATAAAGACCATAATCGAGATATATTTTTTCACCCTGAATGAGATCCCACGTTTTAGGAGCAGCGTCCCTCACCCTGCTGATTCTGTCGGTAATCTTCCAGATAAAGCCGTCGCTTCCCGCACCCGAGCCGTAAGATACCATAAAGATCAAATCCCCGGGATTTGACACATCCAGGATGGCGGTTAGTCCCAGGGGCGACGAACCGGAGTAGGTATTTCCGATTTTAGGGCAGAGTAATCCCTGTGAAATCTGATCCTTGCTGAAACCCAGCATTTGTCCCACCTTGGTGGGGAATTTTCCGTTGGGCTGATGGAACACGGCATAAGCAAAATCGGATGGTTTCAATCCCGATTTATCCAGCATTGTTTTACCACACTGATATACGTGCTTAAAATACGCGGGCTCGCCGGTAAAACGGCCACCATGTTGCGGATAGAACTGGTGTTCCCGGCGCCAGAAGTCCGGTGTATCACTCATGAAGGAAAAGGTGAGTTCACAGCTAGCAATCAAATTATCTTTTCCCATGATAAAAGCCGCCGCACCGGCCGAGGCTGTATACTCCAAGGCATCGCCGGGCGCGCCCTGGGAAGTATCCGCCCCCACCGCCAGGGCGTATTTCATGCTGCCGGCCTTTACCAACTGCAGGGCAACAAACATTGCCTCCGTTCCCGCTTTACAGGCAAATTCAAAATCGGCGCAATGGGCGTCCGGAGTGGCACCGATAGCTTCTCCCAGGGTTGTCCCGCTGGGTTTAACGGCATAAGGGTGCGATTCAGAACCCACATAAACCGCTCCGATATCCGAGGCCCGGATACCTGCTCTGGCCAATGCCCGGCGGGACGCTTCCACAGACATGGTAATGGTATCCTGATCGGGAGCAGGCACGGACTTTTCCTCTACCATTAATCCCTTACGGTAACTTTCCGCATCTGCCCCCCACTGGCGGGCGATTTCTTCAACCCGGATCCGATATTTTGGAACATAACTGCCATATCCAACAATACCAACCATACCATTCTCCTTGTCTTAAATACAGCCCTGACCAAAGAACTTCAATCTCTTTGGACCTGAATATCAGGCGATTGCCGGTTTAAAAATAAATGTGGCAACGGTTTTGTCATCGCCGCCCATATTGATCATCATCCCATAAGGTCTCCCGGATGTTAACGGAACCTGGTACTCCTCCGCCCTTCCGGTCAGTTGCTGCCAGAGATCTACCGCCTGGCGGACACCCGTCCCGCCGGTAGGATGACCAAATCCGATAAGTCCACCGCTGGCATTTACAGGTATTTGGCCGCCTATAGCCGTCTTTTTTTCACTGATAAAATCCGCAGCTTCCCCTTCCTCCACTATGCAGGCGGCTTCCAGGGCAAGTAACGCCGTTATGGTAAAACAATCATGAATTTCCATGACACCGATGTCGGACGGTTTCAATCCTGCGCTTTCATAGGCTTTTTCGACTGCTTTCTGAGTGGTGGTCAATCGGGTAAGATCTTTTGGCGGTTGCTTAATATCATCAACGGCGATTCCCAGAGATACCAGTTCAATGGCATCCCTGCGATCAATATTCAGTTTTTTTAAGCCGTCTTCAGAAGCGACAATCAGGGCAGAACCTCCGTCAGTCACTTTGGAGCAATCAAAAACGTTTAAATGCTCAACAAAATACTTGGGATTGGGTGGAGTCATACCAGAGGCAAAAAGATCGTCAGTGGAATTATGATATTCCTGGGCCTTGGGATTTTTCCGGGCATTTTGAATCGCCTGTTCATACCAGTGTGCCATGGCAGTCCGTATTTTTTCCTGGCCGTACTTCCGGTAGCAGGCACCCGCCCTCTGAGAAAATTTGTCAGGAAAGAAATGCGCATGACCTTCTTTTCTTTCTCCCTCATAGTACCCTGCCCCGGCCAGAAAATCTGCCCCATATACCGCTTTTACCGAGTTCTGTACCTCAACTCCCACTGTCAGGACAACATCGGAAATTCCGGAGAGAACACTTTTTATGGCGGTATAGACACCTAATCCACCCGAACCACAGGCTCCTTCAATACGGGAGCATGGTTTATACAATAAGGACGGATCAATGGAGGGAATGAAAGCGGCCAGATTGCCCTGACGGTTGAAACGTGCAGCCATAAAATTTGATACCACACCTTCATCGATCAGGTCAGCCCGGTTATTAATCCGGGCAATTGCCCCTTTCCCGGCTTCAATGATGTAATAATCAATTCCCGGCCGCGGTTTTTTAGGATGAAATTCTCTTCGTCCCGATCCTAAAAATACCGTATTATAACCAGCGGTCAGAAATACAGGTTTAGTTAATTTATTCATATTATCCCCGGTTTTTTAATCACAACTGTAGCACCTGATATTTTCATTAAATATATTGATTTATGGGTCCATACAGATGATAGAACCCATTGAGCAACACCCCATTTACATCATCTTCCGAGCGGGCGACTCCGCTCTTCACCAGATTCCCGGCAATTTCCTTACTGTTCCGGAGATAATCCCTGGCCAGCACGGCACCCGGAGTGCCATCGGATTTAAGATTCCGGAAATATTGGGCAAGCTTTTCCTCCTTTTGAGGATCGCTCAGCAGTGCCCTCCAGGGAACAAATCCCAGCGGAGGATTTCCGGTTTTTTCTTCTGTTTTTTGCTTCCAGTCTCCTTCCTCAAACAGACGGTACCCGGATTTATCCGGATCATATACTCCGGATGGCCGGTTCTTTTCATACTTTAAGAATCCGTCTTTCTGGCTTCCCTCCGGATTCTGACCTCCCAGAACTTTCTGTTCGACCAGTTCATCAACTACCTTACTGTGCAGCTTCTCCTTTGGAAAATGAGGATTCATGGTTCGGAGAATACATTGAAACACATCAATTCCCACGTAATCAATTAGTTGAAAAATACCCATGGGGCGGATGAGAAAATCCTGACTGATTCGATTGAGAATATAAACCCCCTCTACAAAACCGTATTCTTTCTGCAATTTTTCTACCTGATCCAGAGCATACAACCCATCGCGCATGAAGTGCCCGTTGCCAATAAAACCAGCCACATCATTGGATGGAATGAGAGTTTTTCGTAGCCGTTTTCCGAGCTCCAGTCCCAATTCATGAAGCTCCGGATTTAATCCAACGGGCGAAATCACCTCTACCAGTTTCTGGACTGCCGGCGGATTGTAGAAATGATAACCGATGATTCTGCCACCTAATCCTGCCTGCTTATCCAGGAAACCTATGGGAATTGAGGAGGTGTTGGTGAGAAAGAACGCATCGTCTGAGCAAATCTTTTTTACTTTTTTCAGCAGAGATATCTTTAAATCCGCATCTTCCAGAACTGCTTCGAATATCATCCGTGAATTTTTCAACTGGCTCATATCAGTACTGATCCGGATATTCAGGAAAAAATCATTCACAAACTGGTTAATGAACTCATGATTTTCCACCAGTTCCTGATGATCCTGGTATGCTTTCCGTAACATCCCGATATTTCTTTCCGCATGCTTGACAGCCTGGGTTCGGAGGTACTGCAGCAATCCTTCCAGCCTGGCGGCATCAGTATCAATGAGGTGCAATTCGCAGGTATCGTTTTTATGTTCGGGTGACAGACGCTGCATGGTCATTTCCTGGCCCATCAAAAGAGCAATTCCGCTTCCCATTTTGCCGGCAGCACCTATTACACCCACATTACAAAGACGTTCATTCAATGTCATGCTCTACCTTTCTGGTATAAAGATTCTGGTATTACAGTTTCATACACTTCTATGCAATCTGATTATACTAATTCAGGTTTTCGGCAATAATCTCTGTCAGATCTTTAATTTTAAAGGATATCTCTTCTTTTAACTGCTTATCCAGAAGAGCACACTGAAAGTGTATCTGGCACTTGGGACAGGAGGTCACCAGAATATCTGATCCGGTTGCCTGAGCTTCCCTTAAACGCCGGGCCTGAATCTGTTTTGAAATCTGCGAACAGTTCATCCAGCTGCTTACCCCGCAACAGATGGCTCGTTTATGATGGTGAGCCATCTCGGTCAGTGAAAGCCCTTTCAGCTGAGACAATGCCTGCCGGGGAGCATCATAAATACCCATATGCCTGCCCAGGCGGCAGGGATCCTGAAAACAGGCGGTAAGCGGTTGACCTTTCAATGAAACAGTGGTTTCGGGGAGCCGTTGTGCTAAAAACTCACTCACATGCTGCACTTCAAAATCAAGCTTTCCGAATAGTCCGGCGTATTCGACTTTCAGGGTGCGATAACATTCGGGGCAGGCGGTAATGACGTATTTGGCTCCCGATTTTTTAATCTGTTCAATGTTCTGTTCAGCCAGTTTTCGAAAATTCTTTAAATCCCCGTTCCAGTAAAAATCATGTCCGCAACATTTTTCATTGGGCAATACCTGGGGTTTAATATCGAAATGATTCAAAATTTTCATCATACTGCGGGCAATATTTAAAGGCTGGACCTCAAGATCAGAAAACAGCGCCTCATAGTAAGGCAGGCAACCCACAAAGTATAAATAATCTCCAGACGTTGATGTCTGGTATTCTTTGCTTAGCCAGTCCAGCCGCTGCTGTTTGAGATCGGGTGAGGTCATGATTTTTAGAATTGAATCCAGAATGCCGCCATGGGAGCAGGTACCTTCGCGGTTCTCCACGCCCATAAATTGCCGCATCAGCTGAATAAACTCGATATATTTTATATGAGACGGGCAGATGGTATCACATTGCTGACAGGTTAAACAGGACCACAAATCCGCTCCCTTCAGTCCATCAGGATGAGTATTCCTTATGGATCTGATCAGGATAAGCCGTGGAGAAAAAGTCTTCGAATGACGGGAAACCGGGCACACACCGGTGCATTTGCCACATTCCAGACAGGCAAAGGCATTGGTTTCCTGAATTTGTTTAAAATTAAATTCCATGTCGAAATTCCACTTTCATTTAATATTTAAGCATTGGCGGCAATTTTATCTTTTTGTGCGGAGACGCTGTCTTCCTTAATGGATTTCAGGGGAGTAGGTCCCAGCTTCCTCACCTCTTCCACCATTTCCTTAACAACTTTTACAAACTTGGGAAATTCAGCTGCAGAGATGAATTCCTGCCGTATTCTTTCCTTCTCAAATCCCAGCATTCTGACCACTGCCTTCAGTTTTTTATATTGTTCCGCCGCCTTGCGGGCACCGAAACTGTAATGGCAATCCTCAAAGTGGCAGCCGGATACCAGTACTCCGTCCGCTCCCATCTCCAGCGCTTTCAGGACATGTGCGGGATTGACCCGTCCCATGCACATGGTACGAATGATCCGGATATTGGCAGGATACTGCATCCGGTTAATCCCGGCGGAATCAGCCGCGGGATAACTGCACCAGTTACAGGCGAATACGACAATCCTCGGTTCAAACTCTTTCTTTGCAGCTTTTCGGGTCATGTGTTAGTCTTTCTCCTGTCCGGTTGAACTCTCCTGCGGGACTGCATTTCTAAACGGCCTCCTCTTCCAGTAAAAATGCCCTGAGCATGGATTCAATCTGGCGATCCCGGAAATGCTGAATGTCAATGGCACTGGTGGGACAGAAGGTTGCGCAGGTTCCGCATCCTTTGCAGAGGGCTTCATTAACTGTTGCCAGCATAATTCCACCCCTATCCTGCAGAGAGAGTGCACCGAATTCACACACTTCCACACAGGTACCGCATCCACGACACAAATCCTCCCTCACAGACGAAACCAGTGGTTCCATCAGAATTGTGGATCTGGCCAGCAAAGCATCTATTTTTGCGGCCACCGCATTAGCCTGTCCGATGGAATCGGAAATATCCTTGGGGCTCTGTACGCATCCGCAGATAAATACTCCTTCAATATTGGTTTCCACCGGACCAAACTTGGGATGCTTTTCCAGTAAATATCCGTCCATACCCACCGGAACTTTTATGAACTGCTGGATATGTTCGATTGAGCCGGAAGAGGGACGCATGCCGACCGACAGGATCAGAAGATCAACCGGAACTTCTATATCGGTTTTCAAAGATGGTTCCCAAAACCGAAGAGTTTCCACATTCTTATGGCCGGTCAGCCGCGGAAGATCCTGCGGCGTAAAGCGTACAAACCTGACTCCCAGCTCCCGGGCCTGCCGGTACATGGTTTCAGCTTCATGGTGATATACCCGGATATCACGGTTAAAAACGGTAACTTCTATTCCCCGCTGCCGTAAAGCAATCGACTGCTTAATGGCCGCCTGGCAGCAATATCTTGAACATTCGGGCAATCCTTCCGGCCCGCGGGACCCCACGCACTGGATAAATGCCACCTGTTTGATTTCTTTTCCGTCAATGGCCAGCAACTGCTCCTTCTTCAAACGATTTTCCAGTTCCATGTTGGTGATGACATTTTTATATTTGCCATACCCGAACTCATTCTTGACGGGTTCATATAAACTGAATCCGGTTGCCAGAACAATAGCACCCACCATGAACGGTTTATTCTCAGACTTTCCGTTAGTGGATTTCAGAGTGACTTCAAAATTCCCCACGAAACCTTTAATATCCTCAATATCGGTATCTGTAAATATTTTTACTTTGTCTTTATTTAATTCCTGCACTTTACTCCGGATCAGTTCTTTACCGGACATTCCGCTGGGATAAAGGATCTCCAGCTCTTTTACCCATCCTCCCAGGGCCTTGTCTTTTTCCACCAGCAGGACGTTGTAATCCCGTTTTCCCAGCTGAAGCGCCGTTTCAATGCCCGAAATTCCGCCACCGATAACCAGCACGTCATGTCCGATTTCCATCTCCTTCGGCTCCAGCGGTTCCAGCTGCCGCACCCTGGCCACCGCCATGCGGAGCAGGTCTTTTGCCTTACGCGTGGCCGCATCCGCAGCCTGCCCATGAACCCAGGAACATTGATCCCGGATATTAGCCATCTCCAGCAGATAAGGATTAAGGCCCACCTTGCGCAAGGTTTCCCGGAATATCGGTTCATGAGTACGAGGAGTACAGGCAGCCACCACCACCCGGTTAAGACGGTTAGATAATATTTTTTCCTGTATATTCCTTTGAGTACTCTCGGCACAGGCGAAGAGGAGATCTTCGGAGAATACCACATCCGGCAATCCGAGCGCATAATCCTTGAGAGTTTCCACATCCAGAACACCGGCGATATTGGATCCGCAATGGCACACAAAGACGCCTACCCTCGGAGATCCGCTATAGTCGTATTCCGGGATTTCCTCTTTGATTTCGGGCATTTTATGGTGGGTAAGAAACTGGGCGGCTCTCACTGCCGCACCCGAAGCCTCTGCAATAGAATCGGTAATATCCTTGGGACCGGTGGTGCATCCACACAGATAAATGCCTTCACGCCGGGATGATATGGGATCTCCGCAACGGTCTCTGGGAAGGAAAAATCCGCGGCTATCGGTTTTGATCTCCAGAATTTCCGCCAGGCTGTGGGACTCGGCAGCCGGTACCACCGCTTCCGATAAAATAACCATGCCGGTGCGCAATTTATCCGTCTGTCCGGTTTCCACATTTTCATTGAGAATGACCAGATCTCTGCTGCCGGGGTCTTCCACAATGCGGGACGGTTTTCCTCTGATAAAATGAATATTTTTATCGTGTAACGCTCTCTGATAAAATTGTTCAAATCCTTTACCAAATGCACGGATGTCAATATAAAAAATATCAACACTGGTCTTGGGATACATTTCGCGTATCAGCAGAGCACTTTTTATGGCGTTCATGCAGCATATTCTGCTGCAGTAAGGTATATCCCGGCGGATACACCGCGATCCCACGCATTGAATGAATGAGACCCGCTTCGGTGGTTTCTGGTCGGTAAACCTGACTAATTGTCCCCCGGAAGGGCCGCTGGGACTGAGCAGCCGTTCAAGTTCGATGCTGTTTACCACATTTTCGAAACGTGTATATCCGTATTCGCTGGCCTCCCGCGGATCATAATAATCAATACCGGTGGCAATAATGACTGCCCCCACATCAATCTCTTCCGTTCTATCCGGCATATCCAGATCAATGCAATTTTTCTGGCAGACGTCCACGCATTTTCCGCAGGCAATGGGATTGGTACCAAGACAATCATCGGCAGACCGGATATAGGCGGATGGAACGGCTTGTGAAAATGGAGAGTAAATAGCTCGCCGCAGGCATAATCCTTCATCAAACTCATTGGGCTGAACTACAGGACAGACGTCCGAACAATCTCCGCAGGCGGTACATTCCGCTTCATTTACAAATCTGGCTTTACGAAGAATTTTTGCTCGGAAATTTCCGGCCTTGCCTGAAAGTCTAACAAGTTCTGCATTGGTATACAACTGAATTCTGGGATGCCGACCGACATCCATCATCTTGGGACCGAGAATTCAGATAGCGCAGTCCATGCTGGGAAAAGTCTTGTCCAGCTTGGCCATGGTTCCACCAATACTGGGCTGCTTTTCCAGCAGGTATACCTGGAATTGGGCATCAGCCAGGTCCAGCGCCGCCTGAATTCCGGAAATACCTGCCCCCACAATCAAAGCACCCTTGGGTCTTTCTGATCTGGAAACCATACTTCCCTTTCCATTTGGAATTTACGTTACGTATATGGATAATTATTGGCTATCCGCAAATTTCAAATTTCAGATTTATGATAAATGACAACCAATAATCGAGCTTTACATCAGGCAACACTTTTTTTAGGAGACTCCAGCAGACTTTTTCCGTATTGAAAACCGGTTTCAAAGGCTTTTAGATTGAGCTCTTCCGTTCCCGGAGGAACAGATGTTTCAACGGCTTTTTTGGTAGCCTCATAGGACGTAATCCCGGTAACGGCGGAGAAAAATCCCACCATAATAATATTGGTAACAATCTTGCGGCCCATTTCTTCCGCCAGGCGGGTGGCCGGAATGGCATAGGTGGAGACTTTTTTTGAATTCTTTGCAAGGTGCACCAGATCCTTTTCCACCAGTAATATACCATCCTCCGGAATTTCTCCGCTGAATTTGTCATGCGCATCCCGGGACAGGAGGACTCCTATATTAGGTTGAATAAGGTAGGGGTAAAGAATCTGCGACTCGGAAATGATAACCTGGGCTGAACAGGAACTCCCGCGCGCTTCAGGTCCGAAACTCTGAATCAGGGTGGAATATTTATTATCATAAATAGCTGCTGCTTTCCCGATAATATAACCCGCCAGGATAATTCCCTGCCCGCCAAATCCGGCGATACGAATTTCACTGTTTTTCTTCATGCACAACCCCGTAAGGTTTAAATTTGTTCCCTAATTTCTTCTGCAGATATTCATTGTACTGATCCAGATAGGAGGGTTTATCTATATCAATAAATTTCCCAACCTTTATTTCTTCCTGAAACTGGATAGAAACATCACGAACATCGGCACCATGTGCTATGACAGAATTATCATGATAAAATTTCATCAGATCCAGACCGCTTCCCAGGCGGTTTTTGCGGGCGTAGAGAGTTGTACAGGGGCAGATTATTTCCACAAAGGAAAAACCCTTTTTATGCAAGGCTTCATTTATAGAGTTGGTGAGCCGCCTGACGTGCAGGGCGGTCCAGCGGGCCACGTACACCGCACCACAGGAGGCTGCCAGCAACGGAAGATTAAAGGGATTTTCATAACTCCCATAGGGAGCGGTAGTGGCAATTGCAGTAAGCGGAGTGGTTGGTGCCAGTTGACCACCGGTCATGGCATATATAAAATTATTAATACACAATACAGTGATATCAAGATTGCGCCTGGCGGTATGGATGAAGTGATTGCCTCCGATGGAAATCAGGTCACCATCCCCACTAAAAACCACTACCTTCAGTTTTGGCTTGGCCAGTTTCAGGCCCACGGCAAACGGAATGGCACGGCCGTGAGTGGTATGAAAGGAATCCAGTTTAATATAACCGGCGATTCGTCCGCTGCAACCGATCCCGGACACAACACTGATATCCTCCTTTGGAATCTGTGATTTTTTCACTGCTTCAATAAAACAGGTTACCGCTGTTCCAATTCCGCAGGTCGAACACCAGATATGAGGAATCCGATCCATCCGCAGCCATTCCGAGAGAGGATGTTCCGCACCGTTCTCCTGTTCTTTTTTAGTTTTTGTCCCGGGCTTGACTTTTTCGATAACTTCGGCTTTCATTTATGTGCCTCCTTAATTGCCTCTTGGATACATTCCGGCCTGTGAACCGTTCCACCGCCATGGGGGACAAGTAAAGTCTTACATTGTCCGCCTGTACACCGTTCAACCTCATAAACAATCTGGCCGTAATTCATCTCCGGTACCACAAACGCCTTTATTTTGGGAGCCAGCTTCCGAATCAGATTTTCCGGAAACGGCCATACAGTAATGAGACGGACATGACCGATTTTTTTAATTCCATCCTCCTGCGCCAGCTGAATTCCTCGCAGCGCAACCCGGGAAGTTATACCATAAGAGATCACCACAATTTCAGCATCATTCAGATTTTCTTCTTCGTAAATATAAATATCATCAGCGTTCTTTTTAATTTTATCTATCAGGCGGTGAACACATTTCTCCTGAGTCTGCCAGCTCATGTCAGGATATCCCCGTTCATCATGAGTCAGTCCGGTCACATGAAAAAAGTGGCCGCGACCCGCCTCTACCATATCGGGTACCAGGTCTTCTCCCGCTTCGAAGGGCAGATATTGTCCAGGCTTTTTACTGGTAAATCGACGGGGAAACAACTCAATTTTTTCGGGTTCCGGAATCACCACTTTTTCAGTCATATGGCCGACGCATTCATCCATCATGAATAAAACCGGTACCCGGTATTTTTCAGATAAATTAAAGGCGGTAATGGTAAGATCGAAGCATTCCTGCGGTGAATTGGGGCAGAGGGCAATAATTTCGTAGTCTCCGTGTGATCCCCAGCGGGCCTGCATCATATCCGCCTGGCCGGGAAGTGTAGGCAATCCGGTTGAGGGTCCGCCCCGCTGAACGTTCACCACCACGCATGGAGTTTCCAGCATGACCCCCAGGCCAATATTCTCCATCATTAGTGAGAATCCCGGACCTGAGGTTACCGTCATGGATTTTGCCCCTGCCCATGATGCTCCCAGGATAGCCGCCATGGAAGCAAGTTCATCCTCCATCTGAATGAACATACCACCTACCATGGGAAATCGTTCGGATATCCGCTCGGCGACTTCGGTTGAGGGAGTAATCGGATATCCCGCAAAGAACCGGCAGCCTGCCGCCAGACCACCTTCCGCACAGGCCTTATCACCATCCAGATAATGCATGCCGGTTAATACCCCTGCCGAATCAGCTTTCATGTGCTCGCTCCTTTTCGTTCTGAAGTACACAATATATCGCAAATTCCGGGCATAACATCTCACACAGCTGACAATGAACACAGATAGTCCCATTCTTTACAATCGGGGGATGGTAACCTTTGGAATTGAATTCTGTGGAAAGTTCTAGAACATCTTTGGGGCAATATTCCACGCAAAAACCACACCCTTTACATCGTTCCCATAGAATATGAAGCTCTCCGTGAGGAATTTTTACCCGGTCGATATCCAACGGTTTACGCCAATATTTCATATATTCCTCAAGCGCTATTTTATTTATTTTGATCTATATTAAGATTTAAAATTAAAATAACATGGTCCAGAAAATTTGGATACTTCTAAAACCGGTAAAGCCCTTCCAGATGCTGTCCAAAGAGAATTCGCCAGGAACGGGAGTGTGATCTGCGATACTCAGATTGAGAGAGAATTTTTTCCATAGTCATAAATAATTTATTGAAAAAATGTTCATTACAATCTGAAAATTCAGGATTATTAGAAACAAACAAAATATCCTAATAATCCCGTTTAAAACTTAATATCTTTGAGTAAGATTGTCAACACCTTAGTTTTTTCGCCATTGCCGGAAAATGATAGTCTACTTGTGTTTTGGACAGTAACCTGTCCAAAATTTACATGAAACCTGTCAACCAAATATACTCTAAGATTGAAAGACGAATTTGGAGGCTGCGGTGGTCGATTAAAAAATGTTCCGCGATCAGTGTGTATCTGCAGTCTTTAAATAAAAAACCAGTCTCAGTCGCACCACTTTTTTCATGGAGGTAAAGAGAAACTTTGGCTGGTTAATGTTGAAATCCGTGATATTCAGTTCGAAATTGGAGGATATTCGATATATATCCCCCATCAGCTGAATTGTTTCTTCCGGGGAAAACTCCATTTCCACCCCATGGATTTTTAACATTCCGCTGGCGGTCACTTCGCTGCCGTTCTGATCAATTATCCTCCATTGCGAAAGCCTTCCCTCAAAGACCGCCATGGGATATTCAGCAGTATCCAGATACTTATCACGCATATGTGTATTCCTGAGGCCGATGCCGGAATCCATTGTCCGGAGATCAACTTCAAAATGCACCCTGCCGGTACCCAGTGTATCATTATCCTCCCTGGAAATATATCCTTCAATCTCGCTGGTCTTTCCTTCAAAATTTCCCATTGTTGAACCGGCATAAAAAACAACAGAATTATCACGGGTTAAGTCTACTTCCAAAAGTGCAGCATTACCCATACCTGACCAAAAGAATAATCCCAATATTATGAATAGTCTGGTCATAATTATGATCATAAAGTATAATTCCGTATTTTATTATTGCCCATTCACAACCGCCCGGGCACCGGATTCCAAAATTAAAGATAAGAACAGGTTCTCGAAATTTGGACTTCTCCCTGATTAAACAAAATTGGTATTAATTTCATCATAACTTACAATTTCTCGGTGCCCCGGAACCTTTGTGGTAAAATTAATGAATTACTCTGGTTAAAAATTTCTTAGGTTTGTTTATACGACCCCAATTCCATTTAATATAACTGTTCCCTTGGTGAAACCGGACCTTCCAGGGCTTCCGGTTTTATTTTTCCGGTCAGGGATTTCAGAAAGGCCACAATATGATTTGCTTGGTCGGAGGACAACTCTTTTCCCAATTGAAGTCTGGCCATCATGGGAACTACCCGGTGCAGGTTATCCACGCTGCCATCGTGGAAATAAGGTGCGGTCATTTCCACATTCCGCAGGGGGGGTACCTTGAATACATACAGGTCCGCCGTATCCCCGGTAACAGCAAACCTGCCGGAATCGATTTCGGTACTTCCGATCAGTTTCCAGTAGGGCTCAATAATGCCAAATTTTTCATACTGCCCGCCACCCACCAATACTCTGTTATGACAATCTTTGCATCCGGTATCCATAAATATTTTCAAACCCTTCTGTTCTTTTTCCGTAAGGGCATTGGGATGCCGCTTCAAAAACTGATCAAAGCGGGAAGGAGTTACCAGGGTTCTTTCCCAGGCACCAACGGCCAGCCCGAAATTTCTGGCATTTAAAGGGACAGAGTCATTGGGAAACGCTTCTTTAAACAGTCCCTGATAACCGGCAATGAAATTCATTTTTTCTTCTGCCTGTTCATAGGATTCCAGACCATAGGAGCCATGTCCCAGCAAAGCTTTCTGTGCCTGATCCTCCACAGATTTACGGTTGCCGATCCAGTGCTGGGATATCTGCAGAGCTGAATTCAGAACGGTGGGAGCATTTCTGGGATTGAGCCGGTAATTATTCCCGATCGATTTTTTTAATCCGTCGGTGCCATACAGGTTCATCCAGTGACATTTGAAACAACTGGTTGTACCATCGATGGAAAGGCGGGTATCATAAAACAGCATCTTCCCCAGTTTGGTTTTTTCGGGGGTTATGAGATTATCGCCCGAAATCATTTTCCCCGGAAGAACCTGGAAATAATTCCGGGCTTCGCTGACCAGGGAGTTCTTCTTCCCGCAGGTTAATAAAACGCCACTCGAAATGATAAGTACCATCATAAAAAGGTAAAAGGTCTTCATCTCGGTTGCCTCCATTAAATGTTATCCCCCAAAAAATTTATGCCGTTCGGCCCGTTCTAGCTTTTTTCACCATAATAGCGGATTTTATTTCCAGAATATTATGAAGCTTTATTTCTCAACTTTCAGAAACCTGGCATTTACCGCCACAATCACGGTACTCATGGTCATCAGCACTGCTCCCATGGCCGGACTCAACAGGATACCCACGCTATAGAGTGCACCCGCTGCCAGAGGAATAGCAATGGCATTGTAACCGGTGGCCCAGACCAGATTCTGCACCATTTTGCGATATGTTGCTTTCGCGAGCGCAATAATAT
This sequence comes from uncultured Caldithrix sp., assembly GCA_964461135.1. Lineage (GTDB taxonomy): Bacteria > Calditrichota > Calditrichia > RBG-13-44-9 > RBG-13-44-9 > RQOF01. The sequence goes on from CAYWTB010000001.1 coordinate 25,425, forward strand.
CCACCGCATCCTGGGGATTACTGCGAACCAGCACAATGTCCGCTGTTTCCACCGCTACGTCTGTCCCGGCACCGATGGCAATTCCCACATCGGCCTGTGCCAGCGCCGGTGCATCATTCACACCATCACCGGTCATGGCCACTACCAGCCCGCGGGACTGTACTTCTTTAACTTTCGCTGCTTTCTGTTCCGGCAGCACCTCCGCAAAATAATCATCCAGGCTAAGTTCCGCCGCCACATATTCCGCCACCCGTTTATTATCCCCGGTAAGCATCATGACCTGGATGCCCATTTCCTTCAGACGGGAAATAGCCTCTCTGGATTCATCGCGGATAATATCTGCCAAAGCGATGGCACCCTGCGGTTTATCATCCAGCAGTAAAAATACAACTGTTTTCCCCTGAGAATTCAGTTCCTCTACCTTTCGGTTTTTCACCTCAATACTTTTCTCCTGCAGGTAGCCGGGACTCACCACCTTTACCAGCTTCCCATCCACCTTTCCCTGTGCTCCTTTTCCAGGGATAGATTTGAAATCAGACACTTTTTTTATATTCCCGGCCGATTGAACAATTCCTTTGGCGATGGGATGTTCTGAGTTCTGTTCCACCGCTGCGGCATAGGCCAGTATCTGCAAGTCATTCAGGTCCTCCGCCAGCGCCACTGTATCAGTCACCCTGAAATTACCCTGAGTGAGCGTACCGGTTTTGTCGAAGATTATAGCCTGCAGATTGCGTGCTTTCTCGAAGGCCGCCCGGTTGCGGATCAGCAGTCCGTTGCGGGCGGAAATGGCGGTTGAGACCGCCACTACCAGCGGTACTGCTAAACCCAGAGCATGTGGGCAGGTAATGACCATCACCGTTACGGTGCGTTCCAGGGCAAACACAAAATCCTTATGAACAATCACCAGCCACACGAACATGGTTATTGCACCGGCAGAGAGGGCAATAATCGTCAACCAGAAAGCGGCCCGGTTGGCCAGATCCTGAGTCTTCGATTTGCTTTCCTGGGCCTGGCGAACCAGCTCAACTACCTGCGAAAGATAAGAGTCCTTGCCTGTTTTTTCCACTTCAATGGTTAGGGATCCTTCACCATTAATGGATCCACCGATTACTTTCCTGCCCGTTTTCTTTGAGACCGGTCTGGATTCACCGGTTATCATGGCTTCATTTACCGAACTTTCTCCTTCCACCACTTTTCCATCGGCCGGAATCTTCTCACCCGGTTTGACCAGTACCCGGTCACCTGAGACTAATTCATCCAGGGGTACATCTTTTACACTATCATCTTTCATGATTTTATGTGCCTCGGAAGGCATCAGTTTGGCCAGTTCTTCCAGGGCCCGCGAAGCCCCCATAACCGATTTCATTTCGATCCAGTGACCGAGCAGCATAATATCAATCAGGGTGGCCAGTTCCCAGAAAAAGATTTTACCTTTTACCCCGAATACCACTGCCGAACTGTAGAAATAAGCAACGGCAATGGCCAGCGCAATCAGGGTCATCATCCCCGGATTTTTTTGTCGCAGTTCATCGAATAAACCCTTCAGGAAGGGCCAGCCCCCGTAGAAAAAAACAGCAGTGGAGAACAGGAAATTGAGAAAAAGATCACCCGAAAATCGGATGCTTTCACCCAAGCCCAGAAATCCCTGAATCATGGGAGAGAGCAGCAGAATCGGTATGGTAAGAATCAATGAAATCCAGAAACGTTTGCGGAAATCAGCCACCATGTGAGCATGGTGGCCGGCATGATTAGCGTGTCCGCCATCGCCGGTATGCTCCTCATGCATCACATCATGACCATGATGACTGACATGGCCATTGGGTTTTGTTTTCTCTTTCGCCTGGGTATCCTCTGCCGGGTGATGATGGTCCTGTTCGGGCATTGAAAGTTCCTCCTAAGATGAAAAGATTATTTCAAATCATTCAGTTTTTATCTGACCTCATGCCAGAGTTTTTATACACATAATTATTTTAGCCTTTAGACCATATTTTCAGAAACAGAATTGACAAAAAAGTGAACTGTTTTTATTTAAGGCTCACCTCTCATGCAATTTGCTCTTTTATTTTCGCGGCTTCACAGAGTATGCTGTTTGAACCTGCATATTATTCAATCCGCAACAATCCATACGTCTTTTCCCATAGCGTTTTTCATTTCTGCGGGCTATTTCTTCCAGCCATTTTTTTTTACCAAGCATGATAATTATACTCCCAACTGGTGTTGAAACTAACCTCCAGAATTTTTGATTATTTTGCCCATAAGTAACATACCGGTTGCGGGAGCCCTGCCGGAGATACGGGGTGAAAACCATTTCGACCGTTCTATCCATCTGTTCAGAATATACAGAACCGGTACAGACAGAAGAAACCCCGCAACCGCTCCCCAGATCCCGCTATTCTGAGATCTGACGATACCTGTCCCTGCAAAATAGCCTGCAATAATAAATAAAATCGGCAACAGGAATACAATCAATGAGGCCATAATTCTTGGGCTTTCTTTGTATTCCAGGTAAACCATTTCTCCCTGCCGGATACCCTCCACGGTGGGTACTTCAATAAAACGGTAATTCGAATTCGGCCCCGCAAACACACAGGCAGTTTTGGCAGCACAGACACTGCATTGTTCTCCCGTATGCAGCTGCACAGTTGTACTTTTTCCGTCTATTTCGGTAATTTTGCCAATCTCGCGACCCATGTTTTCAACCTCTACTTATTACCCGTCTTTAAACTATATAAACACAAAAATGATGCCATTATCAATAATGTTTAAGATTTTATATAATTATTAAAATCCGATTAAATATTCACTTTTTTCCTGTTGAATATTCTACAAAATCAACACGAATCGTAGAATTTTCATCAGGCATCCCCGGATAATCTTCACAAGGCTTCTTCTTTCAGGCATCTCCACGAATAATAAACGAGAAGCCGGCATATAACTACTTCACCTGAACATTTTGGAGACTTTCCCTGAATGCCCGGTAAACGTTCTCCCAGGGATGCAGTTTGATATGCACTTCAGTGACTCCGAACGGTTTGACAATGGGCAGGACTACCGGTCAGAGACTGGCAAACCGGTTAGACGGTAATTTCAAATCCAGCACTACCCAGTGTTTCCCTGCCGCCAGCGAACGGCCGCTATTTATAACGATGCTGCCGATATCCCCTTTACTTCCCGGCTCTTCCACAGGTAGTAGATGGCTGGAATTACCACCAGCGTGAGGATAGTAGAAGTAATCATGCCGCCCACCATGGGCGCAGCAATACGCTTCATCACCTGCGAACCGGTACCGGTTCCCCACAGGATGGGCAGCAGACCGGCCATAATGGCCGTGACTGTCATAATTTTGGGGCGAACCCGCTCCACGGCGCCTTCGATGACCGCCGCGTAGAGGTCTGTCATGCTGCGCATCTTTCCGGCAAATTTCCGGTTGTTGTAAGCATGATCGAGATAAATCAGCATCACCACACCGGTCTCCGCCGCCACCCCGGCCAGTGCAATAAAACCGACTCCTACCGCCACGCTGAAATTGTATCCCAGGATATACAGAAACCAGATACCACCCACCAGCGAGAAGGGCAGGGAAAGCATCACGATCAGGCTTTCCTGGATGTTCTTGAAATTGAAGTACAGCAACAGCAAAATGATCAGCAATGTTACCGGAATGACAATACGCAGGCGCTGCTGGGCCCGCTGCATGTATTCGTACTGCCCGCTCCATACAAGGCTGTAACCTTCGGGAAATTTCACCTGTTCATTCACAATTTTCTTGGCATTTGCCACGTAGGTTCCTACATCAATGTTCTTGATATCCACATACAGCCAGGCGCTTTTGCGGGCGTTCTCACTTTTGATTACCGGCGGCCCTTTTTTAATATGCACATCCGCGATATAACTTAAGGGAATCTGTGCGCCTGTCGGGGTGGGAATCAGCACCCGGTTCAGGGAATTTATATTGTCCCGAAGCTCCCGCGGGTAACGCACGTTCACCGGGTAACGCTCCAGCCCTTCCACCGTGCTGGTCACATTCATTCCACCAATGGCGGACATGATCACATCCTGCACGTCGCCCACCGTCAACCCGTAACGGGCTGCTTCTTGCCGTTTAATGGTATAATCGAGATAATTTCCACCGACGGTTTTGTCCGGGAAAACACTCAACGTTCCCTTCACACCTTTCACTACTGCAGCGATTCGCTGGCCGAGATCGGAAAGCGTCTGCAGGTCCGGTCCCATCAACTTAATTCCCACCGGCGTTTTAATGCCAGTGGAAAGCATGTCAATCCTGGTTTTTATTGGCATTGTCCAGGCATTGGTTAGTCCCGGAAACCTGATGGCATTATTCAGCTGATCTATTAATTTATCCATGGTCATACCTGGACGCCATTCGTTTTCCGGTTTCAGGGTAATCGTCGTCTCAATCATGGACAGAGGCGCCGGATCGGTGGCGCTTTCCGCCCGCCCGATTTTCCCGAATACATCTTTTACCTCCGGAAAACTCTTGATAATTTTATCAGTCTGCTGCAACAGTTCTTTTGCCTTGGTGATGCTGATGCCCGGATCCGTCGTAGGCATATAGAGCAGGTCGCCCTCGTTCAACGGCGGCATAAATTCCGAGCCGATATGCTCCACCGGGAAAATGGAAATGAACAGAATCACCACCGCTATAATGATAGTCGTCCATTTGAATCGCAGCACAAGGTTGATCGCCGGGCGGTAAACCCTGATCAGGAAACGGTTGATGGGATTCTTCTCCTCCGGAATGATTCTTCCCCGGATGAAATAGCCCATCAGCACCGGTACCACGGTGATGGCTAACAAGGCTGAGGCGGCCATTGCATAGGTTTTTGTAAAAGCCAATGGTTTGAATAATCGTCCTTCCTGCGCCTGCAGAGTAAAGACTGGAAGAAAGGACAGCGTTATGATAAGTAAGGAGTAGAAAAGCGCCGGGCCAACCTCCTTCGATGAATCGATTATGATTTGCCAGTGATCTTTTTTGCCGGCGTCACGCTCGATGTGCTTGTGAGCATTCTCAATCATCACGATGGCGGCATCCACCATGGCCCCGATGGCAATGGCAATTCCGCTCAATGACATGATATTGGCGTTCAGTTCCTGGAAATACATCACCAGGAATGACATGAGGATGCCCATCGGAAGTGTAAAGATCGCCACGAAGGCACTGCGGAAGTGCAGCAGAAAAATGATGGTGACCAGGGCCACGATAATGCTTTCTTCTAGCAGCTTATGCTCAAGGTTTTTAATCGCCCGTTCAATCAGCGATGAGCGGTCGTAGGCCGTTTTGATGGTGACCCCTTCCGGCAAACCCTTTTTCAGTTCTTCGATCTTTTCCTTCACCGCGTGAATGGTTTTCAGGGCATTTTCACCATAGCGCATAATAATCACACCTCCAACCGTTTCACCCTCCCCGTTCCAGTCCGCCAGACCGCGGCGCAGTTCGGGACCTATATGCACATTCGCAATGTTTTTAATCAGGACAGGAGTTCCGTTTCCGTCAACACCCACCGGTACATTTTCCACGTCTTCAATGGATTTGATGTAGCCCAGTCCGCGCACCATAAATTCGGTCTCGCCGGACTCCACCAGGCGGCCTCCCACATCATTGTTACTGCGCTTTATGGCCATTCTGACTTTTGAAAGCGAAATGTTGTAGGCATCCAGTTTGTTGGGATCGACCTCCACCTGATATTGCTTGACATAGCCGCCAATGCTGGCCACTTCGGATACACCGGGTACGCTGGTTAATTCATAGCGAAGATACCAATCCTGAATAGAACGGAGCTGCTGCAAATCATATTTATCGCCTCCGTCCAGAGTATATTCATACACCCAGCCCACACCGGTGGCATCCGGTCCCAGGGTTGGCGTTACTCCCTGCGGTAAGCGATTGGCGACGTAGTTCAGGTATTCGAGCACCCGGCTGCGCGCCCAGTAAAGGTCGGTTCCGTCTTCAAAAATGATATAAACAAATGAAAGACCGAAAAAAGAATATCCCCGTACCACTTTGGCGTACGGTACGGCAAGCATCGCCGTGGTGAGCGGGTAAGTAACCTGGTCTTCCACCACCTGCGGGGCCTGTCCGGGATATTCCGTGAGTATTATTACCTGAACATCACTCAAATCGGGGATAGCGTCGACTGGCGTCCGGAACATAATATACAGGCCGGCTAAACCGATAATTACCGTAAAGATGATGATCAGGAATCGGTTGTTCACCGAAGCTTCTATGATTCTTTCTAACATGAAATTATCTCCATCTTCCTTTTCATAAATCAATAGTCATTCATTCAATGTCTGGTGTCGGTTGTTTGCGATCCGCAGCCGGCTTCCTTTCAATCACCGCTTCAAAATCGGCAATCCGGAAGGGCCGGGACTACGGACCCTATAAAACTTACATTTTCATACCCTGCTTCTGATCATGCTGCATGTCCGGCATTCCCTGCCCGGCTTCATGATCTTTGCCCGGCATCGCTTCTTTCTGGTTCTTCTCGGGCGTTTCCATGGACCGGGGCTTTTGCTGCCGTTCTTTCAACATTTTCTGAATCGCTTCCTGCAAGCGGCTTTCACTGTCCAGCATGAATTGACCGGAAGTCACAATCTTTTCGCCTTCCAGGAGACCGGATAGAACCTGCACATAATCGTTCCCGGGACCGCCGGTTTCCCCTGTTTTTATATCGCGCGGTTCAAATTTTCCTTCACCCCGCGTAACAAAAACCACATTCCTGCTGCCGGTCCTGATAATCGCTTCATTGGGAATGACCAGCGCATTGGGAACTGTCTTCCCTTGCAAATAAACATTGGCATACATGCCCGGCTTCAAATCCAGGTCGGGATTGCGAAATTGCAAACGGATTTTGACTGTGCGAGCTTTTTCATCCAGATAGGGATAGACATACGAAACTTTTCCCTCATATTTCTTATCGGGGAGATAAGAAAGTTCAGCATTGGCCTTCTGCCCCTCCTGTATCCACGGTAGTTCATAATCGTAAATGCTTGCTTCAATCCACACCGTGGAAAGATCGGCAATTTTGTAGAGATCCATCCCAGACAGCACATGCAATCCATCAACCGCATTTTTGTGCACTACCACACCGGTGGCCGGTGCATCCAGACGCAATGTTTTTCTCACTTCTCCGGTGCTCTCCAGGCGCTCAATTTCGGACGAGGGTATGTCCCAGTAATCTAGTCGTTGCCGGGTAGATTTTAAGAGCGACTCTGCGCTCTCGCGTATGGACTCAAACTTGCTCTGACTCACTGCTTTTTTATTGTTGAGAGCTAACAGGTATTCTTCCTGTGTCGTGACCAGGTCAGGTGAGTAAATTTCCAGCAGCGGCTGTCCTTTTTGCACCATTTGACCGGTAAAATCAACATACAGTTTTTCGATCCAGCCGGAAATTTTAGTGTTCACGGTATACAGATTCTCTTCGTTATAATCAATAAGCCCGACCGCCCGGATTTCCCGGCTGAAATCCATTCGCTGCACAGTGGTGTAACGCACATTCATGTTCTGGACCGTTACCGGATCGATGACCACGCTCCCGCCCTCCCCGGCTGCTTCATCGTCATATACCGGAACCAGGTCCATGCCCATTCTGGATTTACCGGGATGGTCATAAATTTCGCTGGGATCCATAGGAGCCTTCCAATAGAGAATTTTGCGATCCTTTTGCTTCCCTTCTATACCTTGCATATCTCCGTGATCATGTTCCTGCACTATCGCGGTTTGCTTCACCGGAACTAGGTCCATACCGCACTTTGGGCACTGGCCGGGTTCCTCCATAATTACTTCAGGATGCATACCGCATGTCCAGAGTTGGGAATCCAGTCCTGCAGAGCCGGACGAAACAGATTTATCTGGGTCACCGGATCCTTTCAACAGTAAAAATCCAACCACGAGGGCGATAATCAGTACTACACCAACGGTTATATTGAGACCCGCTTTTCGATTCATGTTATTCCTCCACAAATAAAATTATATTTTAAAATTCTCTTTTTTCATTTCTGATTTAAATTGACGCCGGTTGCAGCTTCCAGTTCGGCTTGCTCTTTGCTGAAGTCGGACAAAAACCGGTAATAATCCAGTTCGAAATTGAACAGTGAAATTTCATTATTCAGAAGTGTTAGAAAATCGACCTTATCAGTCTGGTAACCCGCAATGGCCGAGTTCAACGACTGGGTTGCCTGGGGAATGATGCCATTTTCATACAATTGGATCAGGTGTAAATTTTTGGTCACATCACTCAACGTTTTGTCCAGGTCAGAGTACACCTGGTTTTGCACATTCCGGTAACTCTCCTGCACCATCTCATGAGTATAACGGGATTCTTCCACATTTTTGTTCTGCTTACGCCAAAAATAGAGCGGAACATCCACCGTAACCAGACCGGATAGGAAATCCATTCCGCCGGTGCCATTCTGAAGTCGATCCCGCTGGGTGTAAGCCACTCCAAGCCTGAAATCCGGTAAATACCCTTTCTTTGCCAGGCTGATTTTCTTATCGCTCTGCTGCAGCATGGCCTGCCAGGCTTTGAACAAAGGGCGGTTCTGATCCGCCATCTCCTTTACCTGCGGCAAATTGTATTGCAAAGAATCAATTACCGGTTCCACTGTTTTTCCCACCGGCGTGCCGACCGGACGGTTCAGCAGGGAATTCAACCGGGCAGCAATGGCATCTCGTTTTTGCTGCAGGGTTACCGACCGCTCTTCCATTTTGGACAATTCCACCTGCGCCTTTAAAACATCCTGCTGCAAGCCTTCCCCCACCGAGTAACGGGATTCCGCAATGCGGGTAAAATCCTTCAGAATACCGGTGTTCTTCTCGACTGTCTCTAAGGATTTATCAATAAAAAAAATATCGTAGTAGGACAATTTTATATTTTTAATCAATTGATTTTTTAGTTCCTGGTATTTTGCTTGCGAAATCCCGGCACCTGCGACGGCAATATCTTCACGCAGACCCAATTTCCCGGGAAATGGGAACATCTGCATCAACGCTACCTGCTTTCCCGTCATCGGTTCCTGATCGAAAGCAAAACTATTTACCGGGAGGTTTAGAAGATTTAAACTTAACTGGGGATCCGGCAATGCACCGGCCTGCGGAATTTTAGCCCGGTCAGCCTGCCAGTTTTCAAAACCGGCCTTTAAATCGGGATTATTCGATAAACCTTCCTGGATGATTCTGGCTAAATCTTCAGTTGAACCCGCCTTCTGCCCTGTAAGCAATGAGGGTATTGCCAGAAATATCAGTATGAGACTTAATAATCTTGTTTTCTTCATCTTGTAGAAATCCTCCAAATTTTCTCAGGGAAAATTCCATTCCCGGATTATGGATCTGTCTTGTTAAATTTATGAGTTGCTTTTTTTCGGTTTTTCATCACAGAAAAATAGACAATCAAGGCACATAAGAAGAGACTTCCCCACCAGAAAAAAGCATAATGCTGCAAATATATATCGATTAACCCTGCGGAATCGGAGCGTTCATCCACCGGTTCTCCATCAGATTCATCTGTCATTTCAGTGACTGTTTGGTTAGCGTTTTGACTCCCGGTAAATATTTGAGGGTAAAAATCTCCACCGTCAAATAACTTGTGATAAAGACAGGTATAATACGAATTAATCTTTACCGGAAAAAACAACACTGTTCCTGCAATTCCCAAAATAGTAATGACTAATAATACTGGTTTTGTTATTCTCATCCGATTATACAATTTTAATAATTTCATGCCACTATTTCATTTCATTTTTTATAGACAATTATCATACCAGAATTATAAACCCATTTACTCATACAACATAACCCACGTGTATCTAATTGATTATTAAGCAATTAGAAAATAATTGTATCACAAAATTAATTTACTTTAGTTTTTAAAATCAGAAAATATTCGGAGTATTGTAGAATATCCTACAATAAATGGTGTAGAATATTCTTCATTTTTTCTTTTCCCCTCCGAAGAATCAGGCCGGATATCCGATGAACACCAATCAGTTTTGTTTTTTATATTGTGAAAAACAGGCGGCTTTTCTTATTTTTAGTATCTGGAATTCACAAAAAGGAGAGCAGATAGATGAATCTGGGTTTGAAAGGTAAAAATGTGCTGGTACTGGCCTCCAGTGATGGTATCGGCAAGGGAATAGCCCTGGAATTCGCACGTGAGGGGTCAAATGTGATGCTGTTCGCCAGGCGGGAGGATAAACTTAAGGAAGTAAAAAAAGAAATTGAGGATCAGAACGGCGGAAAAGCCGAGTATATGGTGGGAGACATCACAAACCCGCAGGATATAGAGCGCGTGGTAGATAAGATATTGACCGAATTCGGGTCTATTTTTGTCCTGATCAACAATACCGGCGGACCTCCCGCCGGCACATTTGATAAATTTGATGACGACGCCTGGTTGCAGGCTTTTAACCTCACTCTGTTAAGTTACATCCGCAGCATCCGGGCAGTCCTTCCATCCATGCAGAAAAATAAACAGGGTCGCATTGTAAATATTGCCTCCTCTTCCGTCAAAATCATCCTGGACAATCTAATACTATCCAATACCTTTCGCATGGGCATTGTGGGACTGTCTAAGACCCTGGCCAGTGAACTCGGGCCTTATAATATTATGGTTAATGTGCTGGGACCCGGTAAAATTCTGACGGACCGGGTGGAGCACCTGGACGGTATCCGTGCCGGGCGGGCGGGTGTCTCAAAAGTTGAATACCAGAAAAAAGTACAGGATGGTATCCCGCTGGGCCGCTATGGTTTACCTGAGGAATTTGCAAAAATGGCTGTTTTCCTGTGTTCGCAGGCCAACACCTACATCACCGGACAGACCATTATGGTTGACGGCGGACATATCAGGGCTTATTAAACCGGGACCGGATACAGAAGGATTGGACAGCTGAAATCCGAAAAAATTCCGCTTTATAAGGTTTCCGGCAGCCAAAGTTTCCTGTTTTACTACCACTCCGGAGGATTTTACCTTAGAGGTATTGCACAAGACAAGTTTCAATACTCACAATGCTAAAACACAAGATCCGATTCATCATACCCCGGCAAACCGGTAAAAAATGATTTTCTCATTAAATATATTATTTCACAAATCCGAATTATCTTGCCTCGTCAGTAAAATTACACTAATTTTACCGACGTTTTAGAGAAGGATGGTGACGCCAAAAATCCTAACGGTCAATAAATGAATTATCATGGCCAGACGGATGTAATATAAAAGACAGACATTTCTTTAAACCTTTCATATAAAATTTTTGCAACTCAAACAGATGAGATGTGTCCCTGCCACCCGAAAAGGATAGCGCAGTCAACATTTAAAACAATGTTCATAAAATAAAAGGAGAATCCATATGAATAGAATATTAATATTTTTCACTGGCCTGGCTATGGTTGTGATGATATCGGCCGCTTTCAGTCAGATTCCTAATTCCGGCTTCGAACAATGGGCAGCCGGCAATCCGGTGGGTTGGGCAACTCCCAATTCACCCGGCTTTTTTGTTCCCATTACTCAATCCACTGATGCCCACTCAGGAACATATGCCGTTAAGGGGCAAGTGGTGAATTTTGTTGGACTGGCCATTTCTCCCAGCCTGGTATCCGGTGATTCTCTCGGAGGTTTCAGCTTTAACCAGCGGCCGGCAGCATTGCAGGGTTATTACAAGTACTCTCCGGTGGGGGGAGATCTTTTCTTTGCCACTGCCATATTTTATTCACAGGGGATGGGGATTGCCTTTGGCGAGATATTAATTTCCAATACTGCCACAGGTTATACTCAGTTTACGGTCAATCTCGATTATTTCAGTAATGACCTCCCGGACACCTGCTACCTCCATATTCTTTATTGCAGATACAGCCACGGGTGAATCCCACGTAGGATCCACCTTCTGGCTGGATGACCTTTCGTTCTCCGGGACGGTGGGTATTGCTGATAACCAGCCTGCGCCGGTACCTGCCGGGTATGTTCTTTTCCAGAACTTTCCTAACCCGTTCAATCCCTCCACTACCATCTCTTTTAATCTGCCGGAGCCGTCAAATGTGACTCTGGTAATCTATAACAGCATCGGTCAGGAAGTAAGCCGTCCGATCAATCACGAAATACTTGGCACGGGAAACCATTCCGTCAATTGGTCTGCCCAGGATTTACCCAGTGGAATCTATTTTTACCATCTGATCAGCGAAGCAGGCATGCTCAACCGCAGGATGATTCTGATGAAATAAAAAAATTATTAACTCTGAATACGGATTTTGATGTCCTGTGAGCGGCTGTTTTTAAGAATCGTTTCGTCTGTAGTTGATAAACGATCGCATGAAATCCCTGACCTGAATCTCTTGTGCGAGTGAGATATAATCCTTTTCCCGGGGATTTGAAAAATATGGGTTACAATGGCTCAATTTCCCTGGTGAGAAATCCGGAAGTGCTCACTAATACCACGTACTGTTTGGCATCATCCGATGCCTGAAAAACGGCATTTCCATAAACGCTGTTTACGAACGGTAATTCCGGTCCATATTCATAAAGATATCTCCACAGGGGATCATTTTCCTTTTTAACCAGCGAATAAATAGTCGGTTGCCGGTTGATTTCATCTTCCGTACTAAGATACCTGCCACGAAGCCGGGTTAAGCGGTAGCGTGTCCCCAGACCCATGAAATTCATCCAGTTATCCCATTTCAAAATATCACCTTCCAGAACCCATTGATCTCCCCGGATTAAGTACTGGCTGGTGATCTGGGAATCGGGAGAAAAGTACTGGATAAGCGTTAAACGGCTGGTGTGGTCATCAGTTACCGGTTCAACGATTACCCGGGCAACCGCCCTCTCCAATGTAAACGAATGGTAGGCCTGCAGAAAAAATCCGGCGAACATCACTACTGAAAAAACTGAAATCCAGAGAACCAGCAGGATTAAATTCCGAAAGCCGGCCAGTATTTTGGGGGAACCAGCTTTTTTCCTTCGAATTACCTTCAACATCCATCTTAATCGCCGGTACAACAGAAAAAATATGGATAATACTCCCAGAAGCAAACCGGCCATTCCGATATAAACATAATTATCTGGAGCCATGATATGTATAATCCTATATTTAAATAACTTTCGAAAATATATCCTCCGGATTAAAGCCGGTTAATTCATCCGGAAGACGAACCTGCAAGAAATTTTGTTATTACAAAATTACATTGATTTCTATTATAAGCAATAATAAATTTTCTTTACACCGTTGGGGGTGGGAGTGACTGATTCTATTAAGGATAACAATGACTCCAGGTATTAACTCGGTTTGAAGGTCCCCGCTTGGAAATAAATCCTGACTTTTGCATCAGTCTCCCCTGAGAAAATACCCCTCGAACCTGATCCGGATAACACCGGCGGAGGGAAACGGGCATCGTTTACCGATTTTCCCGATAAATGAAACCGTTCCCGGCCATGAACGGTTTTTTTGTTTTATAAAAAAGAGGAGGAAGAAGTGAAACAGCTACCGGATATCGGCAAGGTCTCTTCGGAGATTTTTGACGAAATCATCTTACCACAGCTGGGACGCAAGCGTCCCGAGGTAATAGTAGGCCCCAGGCATGGGGTGGATGTCGGCGTCACGGATCTGGGCCATAATCAGGTAATGGTTACCACCACCGATCCTGTATTTGTGGTACCTCCTTACGGATGGGAACGCTCGGGGTGGTTTGCAATTCATATTCTGGCTTCGGATGCCGCCACATCCGGCTTACCCCCCCGATACATCACCATGGATCTCAATTTGCCCTTATCCATAACCCGCAATGAATTCGAGTCCCTGTGGCAGGTGATGCACCGTGAGTGTGACAAGATCGGGATGGCGGTAATTTCCGGACATACCGGGCGCTACGAGGGCTGTGATTACCCGATGATCGGGGGGGCTACCGTCATATGTACCGGGCCCAGAGAAGGCTATGTCACTCCCGAAATGGCCCGGACGGGAGATCAGATTATCGTTACCAAAGGGGCTGCCATCGAAGCCGCAGGATTATTTGCAGTTACTTTTACAGAAAAAGTGGCTCAAAAATATGACCAGCAAACAGCCAGAGAGGCAGAGGACATCTTCTGGCAGATGTCGGTGGTGGAAGATGCGCTCACTGCCGTTCAGGCTGGAGTGCGGGAAAAGGGCGTGACGGCAATGCATGATGCCACCGAATGCGGCGTATGGGGAGGGCTGGTGGAAGTTGCCCAGGCATCAAATGTGGGGATGGTGATAGACAAAGATAAAATCATTGTGCAGGATGTTGTGAGGAAGGTATGCAATCTGTTCGCTATAGATCCTTTCAGTTCCATCAGTGAGGGAACACTGATAATTACCTGCAGGCCTGAGAAAGCCAGGGAAGTGGTGGATCGCCTGGCGGACCGCAATATCATCTCCAGCATTATCGGGGAAATCGTTGAACCGCAAAAGGGACTTCATTATTATCAACAGGGAAAAGAACATGAACTGGTCCATCCCCGGGTAGATCCGTTCTGGTCAGCGTTTGGCAAGGCTGCCTCTCAAGCTGGCAAGTAAGAACAAATTAAATTTTTCATATTCCATATTGGAGGCAAGCATGAGTAATGCAGAGTATTACCAGCAGATTCGTAAACGATCCGATAAATTATGGCAGGCCATATTCAGCCATCCCTTTGTCCGGGGGATCGGAGACGGTTCCCTGTCCCGGAAACGCTATGAGTTCTATCTGAAACAGGATTATGTTTATTTGATTGATTTCAGCCGGGTTTTTGCCCTGGCCAGCGCCAAGGCCTGGATTCTGGAGGATATGGGCTATTTTGCCACCTTGCTGAATGCCACACTCACCATGGAAATGGATCTGCATCGCAAAACCTGCGCTTCTTTCGGCATTTCTTCAGGAACTCTTGAAAAAACAGAAAAGAGCATGATCACCTCTGCCTATTCCAATCTCCTGGTACGGACCTGTTATGAAGGAAACATGGCAGATATTTTAGCGGTTTTGTTACCCTGTGCCACTGGTTATATTGAGATTGGTAAGCAGCTGAATGCCGCAGGGCTTTCGGAGAATGAATTTTACCGGAACTGGATTCTGACCTATTCTTCACAGGAATTTGAAGATCTGACCAACTGGCTGATAAACAGAATGAATCAGTTTGCAGTAGCGGCCCCGCAAAACAGGAAAGAATACTGGTATAAGCTCTATCGGGCCAGCACGCGATTCGAATATCTGTTTTTTGACATGAGCTGGAATATGCATTTATGGCCGAAGGCAATTATCAGCGATTAATATCATACTAAAATGAATTACGGAAATAATATTTCTGCTTTCGTGCGAACCTGGCACCTCTATGTCATCACCGATGAACATCTCGGCCAGGGGAAATCACATCTGGAAATCGCCCGGGAATCCCTGGCGGGTGGAGCGGATGTCATCCAATTGCGCGATAAATCCGCCGGTGGATTACAACTGTACCAGACCGGTAAGGCACTGAGAGATTTAACCCGCCGTGTAGGAGCCCATTTTATTGTGAATGATCGCATTGATATTGCCCTGGCCACCGATGCCGACG
The DNA here is from genome assembly GCA_964461135.1 of uncultured Caldithrix sp. GTDB lineage: Bacteria > Calditrichota > Calditrichia > RBG-13-44-9 > RBG-13-44-9 > RQOF01. The sequence goes on from CAYWTB010000001.1 coordinate 40,979, forward strand.
GTGTGCATGTGGGACAGGCCGATCTGCCGGCCCGGGTTGCCCGCCGATTGATTGGTCCCGGGAAAATCCTGGGAGTATCCGCATCATCACTGGAAGAAGCTCTTCGGGCCAGGGATGATGGTGCAGATTATCTGGGCGTAGGTCCGGTCTTTGAGGCCAGGAGTACAAAATCAGATGCCGGGAATCCACTGGGATTGTCCCTTATATCCAGTATCCGGCAACAGTGTGATCTGCCCATCGTTGCTATTGGAGGTATAAATGCGGATAACCTGCCCGATGTGCTGCAGGCAGGTGCTGACGCGGTTGCTGTAGTTTCCGCTGTGGTTGCTTCGCAGGATATCCCGGAAACCGCCCGCAAACTTAAAGAAATCATTCTCTCCTGGAAAGGCCGATGATGAAATTACTGAACAAACCGGTATCCAGCATGGGTGAATTTACGCTCATCGACCGAATTAAGAAAATCCTTCCTGAGGTGGATAGTCCGGAAATCCTTCTGGGGATGGGAGATGATTGTGCAGTGATCCGCCTTGACGATAACAGGGCCATGCTTCTTACCTGTGATATTCAGATGGAAAACCGGCATTTCCGGCGGCAGTTCATTACCTTTTATCAACTGGGACATCGGGCCGTGGCGGTAAATCTCAGTGATATTGCCTCCATGGGAGGAAGGCCTACTTACGCGCTGGTGTCCCTGGGCCTGCCGCAGGATATGACCGTAAAAGAGTATGATATGCTTTTCCAAGGAATGCGGGATGAGCTTGAAACTTACCATACCATAATCGTGGGCGGAAATCTGGCTCAATCGGAAAACGGACTCATCATTGATATTACCCTGCTGGGAGAAGTACGGGTATCCCAATATGTAACCAGAAGCGGTGCCAGGCCGGGAGACAAAATATATATTACCGGCCAAACCGGCGCCTCCGGGGCGGGACTCATTATCCTTCAGAGATACGGTAAAAATTACCCCGTAAAATATAAAGATCTGGTGGCTGCCCATTTGAATCCACGGCCACGGGTGGAGATTGGTCAGGTCATCGCCAGACTGGGACTGGCGTCCGCCATGATTGATGTGAGCGACGGCATTGCCGGTGACCTCCACCATATCTGCAGCATGAGCCGAACAGGGGCTGATATTTATCAGGAAAAACTGCCTTTTGCCGACATATTAAATGAGGTTGCCGGAGAAACCGGCCATTCTGTCCTGGATATGGTGCTGCACAGCGGTGAAGATTATGAACTGCTGTTTACTGCCAACCCGGACCAGTCAGATAAAATCCAAAACCACATTTGTAAACCATTCTCCATTCCTGTTACCGAGATCGGACAGATTCTGCCCGCAGACAATGGCTATTGTATTGTTACCCCGGATAATCAGCGACATGATCTGGAAGCAAGAGGATGGGATCATTTCAAGGCCAATCAAGGCTGAGAAGGGAGAAGTGAACATGATAAAAAAAGCATTGACAATTGCGGGATCAGACAGCGGCGGAGGGGCCGGGATACAGGCGGATCTGAAAACGTTCACGGTCTTCGGTGTCTATGGCATGTCCGCCATAACCGCTTTAACGGCACAAAACACAGTGGGAGTACAAGGAATTTTTGAAATTACCCCTCAATTTGTGCATGAACAGATCAAAAGCATCATGACGGATATCGGCACCGATGCAGCCAAGACCGGCATGCTCTCCAGCGAGGAAATTGTTCACACAGTCGCCAAAGCTGTCAAGAAATTTAATATTCCCAACCTGGTAGTGGATCCGGTGATGGTCGCCAAGAGTGGTGATTCCTTGCTTTCCGAAAATGCCCGGAAAGCCGTTTACCAGGAACTTCTGCCCCTGGCCAGAGTAATTACACCCAACATTTTTGAGGCTGAGGCACTTCTGGAAAAGAAAATTGAGAATCTGGAAGCGATGAAGCAGGCCGCCGCCGATCTGAAAACCGTTGGTTGTGAATGGGTTGTGTTGAAAGGGGGGCATCTTGATATTCAGTCCCAGGCGATTGATGTTGTCTATAACGGATCGGAATTCAATCTGCTTAAATCCGTCCGTTTTGATTCCAAAAATACTCACGGTACCGGTTGTACCTTCGCTTCTGCCATTGCAGCGGGGCTGGCAAAAGGCAAAGAACCATTGCAAGCCATAAAAACAGCCAAAGAGTATATTACCGAAGCCATACGTAGCGGATTGCCCCTGGGAAAAGGCCACGGACCCGCCAATCATCTGGTGGGGATTAAATCCCGCTGGTAATACAGGATGATAGAACATCCGGAAGACTTGTCACACTGGAGAGATCATTACAATGAAAAACCGTTCTGCATTGCTTGCCGGCGCTACTGGCCTTGTGGGCGGCCACTGTCTGACTTTCCTGCAGGAAATGCCCGATATTGCAGAGATCAGGGTTCTCACCCGCCGGCCGTTAACCGTTAATCATCCCAAAATCAGGGAACATGTAGTCGATTTTAACCATCTGGATCAATACAGAGACATCATTACGGCAGACCATATCTTCTGCTGCCTGGGAACTACCATAAAAAAGGCTGGTAGCCGTGAAGCATTCCAACTGGTCGATTATGATTATCCCTACCGGATAGCGGAAATTGCTGCCAAGAATGGTGCCGAAAATTTTCTGCTGGTATCAGCACTGGGTGCAAATCCGAAATCAAAAATTTTTTACAACCGGGTAAAGGGGGAACTGGAGAAGGCTGTTTCCTCTTTACCGTTTGCCGGTATTTTGATCTTTCACCCTTCTCTTCTACTTGGCCAGCGGGAGGAGTTTCGTGCCGGTGAAAAAGCGGGGGCATTTCTGTTCAGGCTGGTCAGTCCCTTTCTGGCCGGAAAACTGACAAAATATCGTCCAATCCAGGCGCAAGCGGTTGCCAAAGCCATGGTTTATATGGCTCCGACACGATTAAAGGGCGTGCATATTTTTGAATCCGACCAGATTAAGTTCTTTGCAAATCGATTAAGCAATGCGCAGAGAATGGAACACCGTTAATATTCTTCCATTCTTTTCCGATTCCAAAAGATTGACCCGATTTTTCATTCGGTACAAATATTTTCTAATCTGCTTAGTTCATAAAAAACCAAATCGTGAATATAAGTTATTATATCCTGATGCCCTGCCCTTCAGGTCAGGGGAATAAGGAGCCCAATATTTGCAGGCTTTAGCCCCGGCCCGTGAATAAAGCAGGCTAACAGACATTCAAATTCGCGCCCATATTTCCGGAATACGATAATATACATCCGGTTATTTGTCCGGTCCTTCAGATTTCAGTTGCTTCACCGGCCCGGCGGAAGGTTTTTTTGACATATCTTCCTCGAATACCTGTTTAATATCAGACAAATTAGTATTTACTGCCTTTTTGAACTCGAAAATGCTGTTTCCCATGGCACGGGCGATTTCAGGTAATCTTTTTGCACCGAAAAGTAATAAAATGACCAGCAAAATAACCATCATTTCACCAATACCTATTCCACCGATCATAGCTGTTATCTCCTTAATTGTCAAATTCGGAATTTAATCCGGGTAAAATCGCCGAAAAATAAAGTCTGTGAATAGAAACGCCTCATGATCCCTGAGGTTTATATTTTGCTTATTGAATTCTTCCTCAATCATCCTAAAAGAATCTGTCCAGTTTCCGATGCTGTCCAGTTTCTGAAGGAATTTCCGGTAGTGTTCTGTATTATCATCAAACAATTTCTTTATGAAGATCTTTTGCTTTTTACCGGAAATCAAAGAATTGACAGAAGGCATCTGAACCATTTTCCTAACTGTATTTTTTTTCTTCTCAGAATAAATTTCAAATTCCGGATCAGAGCGTCTCTCCAAAAATCTCATGATATAACCCCCGGGCTTTTCCTAAGTTTTTAAAATATTTACATTCATTTTACTTAAAATGTTAATTCAGTCGAGGAGTGGAACACCAGAATCATCAGCAACAGGTGAACCATTCACTCACATTCAACAAACCTCAGTTCTGGCCTGCCAGCTTCGATTTGGAACCTTTCTTTGATAGTTTCTTTCCGGAATCTCCCGGGTCCGGCTTTTTATAATGTTCATCCTTGGAGGTAAGAACCAGATAAAAACTATATACCAGCATGCCGAGCAATAATCCTCCCAAAACTATTATCGCAACATATGAAAACAGGGATGTCATATAATATCCTCATTTCCTTTAATTGTGTTATAACCTGATCAGCGGAAAGAACCGCTGATTGTAAATTTTTAAACCAGTTAATTAATAAGGACGCCGCTTATCCTTCAAGCGGCTGTTCTGAAGGGAGGTTATCAGCCCTCTTCGCTGAGTTCAGTGAGGGGAGACTTATAACAAAGATGAGGGAAATTAAAGTGTAAAAAAAGATTATTTTGCAGATAAGTGCGCACAGATTCCCTTGAGACTTGTGACTCTGGTAATGCCTTATTAAGGTAACCTGTCTGAACCATTTGAGAAATATTCTGGTTAATGCCACTCAGTTGTTTCGTATTTAAGTAGAAAATGTCCTGAAATTCATCGGCAGACACCCAGAAATAAGAATGTGATGATTCGTTAAAGGTTAGTGCTGAAACTTCGTGCTGGAAGGAAAAAAATAGCAAAACCAGATAAAGAAACAGAAAAAGTATATTTCTAAATTTAAAACAGTTTTTCATAAAGCCGGAAAACCTCTGCATGGATAATCCATACAACACAATTTAAAACTGATTTTTACATTTTAAAAGCTAAATTTATCAACATATTTACACAATATTATACATGTGTGCTCACAAAATGTATTAAGAAATTATCTTTACTGAAAGTTTGCATATCTTTTCTGAATCGAACCATCCGGGCGGTACAGAAACACCTCACTGGATATCAATTCATCGATGTAGACATGAGCAGCTTTCTCAGCATCTTCACGGCTGTAAAAGATCTTCAATACTTCGCCATTTTTTAGGATATGCCATTTTTCCCTCCTTTCCTTTACTTGATTATTGTGCGGATCTTTTATTACATTCTCATGACACTGTTGTTACATTTAAAAGTTTTTTTTTTAGCGGTCTGGCATTAATGGCCGCCATTTCATCTTTAAATTTATGAAAATCTTCTTTTAATGCCGGGGGCTATCCAAAGCCGTTCGGACCTTAAAATTTGTACCGTGTTGACCGGAGTTTGCCCTCTTTTTTTCCGCTTGATTACATTTTCTAAAATTCTTAAATTTTATAAATATTTATAAAATAATAAATAAAGTTGTTTTTTATGCCGGAACTCCGCAAAGACCCAGTTATTGGAAGATGGGTTATCATTTCCACCGAAAGAGGTAAAAGACCATCAGATTTCGCTGACACCCAGGTAAAGAAAGAAGGGGGATTCTGTCCGTTCTGCTATAATAACGAAGACAAAACACCTCCGGAGATATTTGCCATTCGCCCTGATAAATCCCAGCGCGATAAACCGGGATGGACCTTGCGTGTTGTGCCTAATAAATTCCCGGCTTTACGCGTGGAAGGTCAGCTCAACAGACAGGGTGAAGGAATTTACGATAAAATGAATGGTGTTGGAGCTCATGAAGTGGTGATTGAGACACCCGATCATTTCAAGGATCTGGAAGATCTTGAAATCCCGACCATCCGCGATGTCTTCTGGGTTTTCCGCGAGAGGATGCTGGATTTGAAGAAAGATATCCGTTTAAAATATGTAATGGTCTTCAAAAATTATGGCCAGGCAGCCGGAGCATCTCTGGAGCATACTCATTCTCAGCTGATTGCTACTCCCATCATTCCAAAGACCGTCATCGAAGAAATGGAAGGATCAAGAGCATATTTTGGTTTTAAGGATCGCTGTATTTTCTGTGACATTATTCGCCAGGAGATTACATCCAATGCACGGGTGGTATGCGATGATGAATTTTTCATTGCCCTGGAACCTTATGCTCCGCGTTTTCCATTCGAAACATGGATTTTACCCAAACAACATTTTTCTCATTATGAAACTATTTCCGATGACCTACTGCAACACCTGGCCCTGATCATGAAAGAAATACTCGGCCGGATAAACATGGCATTGAATCATCCGCCTTATAATTTTGTGATTCATACCTCGCCCTTACAGGACGAACCGGATGAATCCTATCACTGGCATATTGAATTTATGCCGAAACTTACCCGTGTGGCCGGTTTTGAATGGGGTACCGGATTTTATATCAATCCCACCAGCCCGGAAGATGCCGCTCAGTATTTAAAACAGATTACTCTTTAATCTCGAGGTAAATAATGAGACAATTAAAAATATGTTATGTTTCATCGGAAGTCGTGCCATTTGCCAAGACCGGGGGATTAGCCGACGTGGCAGGGGCACTTCCCGTCGCTCTCAAAGATATGGATCTGGATATCCGTGTGATGATGGCAAATTATAAATCAATAAATGAACGAAAGTTCGTATTGCGTGAAGTGATCCGCTTGAAGGAGGTAAAAGTAAGCCTCAATGATGACACAAAGATAATTGATGGTAAGACCGCTTTTTTACCCAATTCAAAAGTCCATGTCTATTTTTTACATATTCCCGATTATTTTGACCGCAAAGAACTTTATGTGGATCCCGCAACCGGCAAGGATTTTGAAGATAATGCGGAAAGATTTGCATTTTTTAGTAAAGCCACACTGGAAACTTTAAAACTTCTTTACTGGCAACCCGATATTATTCACTGCAATGAATGGCAAACCGCTCTTATCCCCTATTATCTTAAAACCCTTTATAAAGATGACGAGTTTTTTAAAAATAGCCGGACTGTCCTCACACTTCATAATCTGGCCTACCAGGGCAGTTTCCCGCTGGAAAAAGCGAAAAAAATAGGGATTAGTGATGAATATTTAAAACCCGGAAGAGAATTTGAATTTTACGGAAACCTGAATCTGCTTAAGGGTGGTATTCTGTTTTCAGATGTATTGAATACAGTCAGTGAAAAATATGCAGAAGAAATCACCGAGAGTCCCGAATTCGGCTTTGGATTTGAGAAAATCCTGGCCAGCCGTAAACAGGATCTTGTGGGTATATTGAATGGGGTGGATTATGAGCAATGGAATCCGGAGACGGATAATCTGATTGCAAAGAATTACTCACCAGACTCCCTGGAAGAAAAAAGTAAAAATAAAAAAGCCCTGTGTAAACAAAATAATCTGACCTACCGGGAAGACGTTCCGGTTATTGGGATAATTTCACGCCTGACGGATCAGAAAGGATTTGATCTGATTGCCGAAGCAGTAGACGATATTATGAAAATGAACCTTCAGTTGGTTATACTGGGAAACGGGGAACCCCGGTATCACAGACTCCTGGAGAAACTGGCTAAAAACTCTCCCGAGAAACTGGCGGTAAATTTGCGTTTCGATAATAAACTGGCACACCTTATTGAAGCGGGTGCTGATATGTTTTTAATGCCGTCTCATTTCGAACCCTGCGGTTTAAATCAGATGTACAGTCTGAAATACGGAACCGTTCCCATTGTAAGGGAAACCGGGGGATTGGCAGATACCATTGAGAACTATGATCCCAAAACAGGATCCGGAACCGGTTTCACATTTAAAAAATATGATGCCAAAGAAATGCTCAAAGCCATCCGCAGGGCTGTCAAGACTCTCCAGGATAAAAAATCCTGGAGAAAAATTCAGAAAGCGGGCATGGCAAAAGATTTTTCATGGGCCCAATCCGCCCGCAAATATCACGAACTTTACGAAAAGGCTTTAAAAAAATAAGAGTCTACTTCACCTAATCCACAGGCCTCCAATGATACTGACGGAGGCTTTTCATCTACTGACGAAATATGATTTACGAAGGTAATGCCGGGAAATCTGCTTTTTTTCTTGACCGTGACGGTACAGTTTGCGAAGAGGTGGGATATATAAAAGATGTGGACCAACTTCAGCTTATTGAGGGCTCAGCCGAGGCCATACGGATCATCAACCGGCACGGGTGGAAAACCATCATCATCAGCAATCAATCGGGGATTGCCCGAGGCTTCATGGATGAAAGCGATGTAGATGCGGTCAATAATGCCCTGCTTGCCAGGCTCAACCATCAAAATGCTTATATAGAGCGAATTTATTATTGCCCCCATCACCCACAAGGTAATGCACCGTATAACATATCCTGTGATTGTCGCAAACCGGCCGGGGGCATGCTTCTTCAGGCAGCAACAGAACTGGATATAGATCTGAAGCAATCCCTGGTAATAGGGGACAAATTAACCGATGTTGAGACCGCTAACCGTCTGGACATTCCGGGCATCCTGGTACTGACCGGTTTCGGTGCCGAAGAAAGCAAATCCATGCATAATCCGATTCTGACCAGGGCACCGGCACATATCGCTAGGAATTTATTGGACGCTGTACGCTGGTGGTTTTCACATAATAATTAAGCGGACCCTTAAACAGCGGACTTTAAACAATGTTTCTAAATACCTAATCCCAAACTGCTTGATTTTTTTTAAGGTAATTATTACTTTAGATTCATAAAATACCCAGCGTAGAACAAGAGCTAATGATAAATGAAAACCATTACGTATGAAAAAATACTTTCATTTGCCCGGGAAAAACGGGCCGGATTTATAATGCTTATGGACCCGGACCGCCTGCCTCTGGACCAGGTAAGTTCCACCGTTATCCAGGCCAGGGAAAACGGGGTAGACATATTTTTTGTGGGGGGCACACTGCTTTTGAGCCGCAATTTCGATGATTTCGTCCGCCTGGTAAAAGAAGCTGCCGGAGATATACCGGTGATTCTCTTTCCGGGAAGTGTCTTCCAGGTATCCAAATTCGCCGATGCTATTCTGTATTTGTCCATCATCAGCGGAAGAAATCCGGCCTATCTTATCGATAACCAGGTTCTTGCAGCACCCATTGTATGGCAGCTTCAGGTGGAGGCCATATCCTGCGGATATATGCTGATAGAGTCCGGACAAATGACCAGTGCGGAATTCATGAGCAATTCACATCCCATTCCCCGCCATAAACCGGATCTGGCGCTGGCTCATGCACTGGCCGCCCAGTACCTGGGATTTAAAGTGGTTTATCTGGAGGGGGGCAGTGGCGCCCAGCTGTCTGTACCGGAAGAAATGATTATGGCTGTCAGTAAAACTATTTCCATTCCCGTAATTGTCGGTGGAGGTATCCGGACACCGGAAATGGCACAGAAAAAAGTTCAGGCGGGAGCGTCCTTCGTGGTTATAGGCAATCATTTTGAAGATCCCGACAATTTTGAAAAAATCAAAGAATTCGCCGAGGCTATTCATCAGTAATCTCGGGCAAAGACTGGATTCAGGTATGAATAATTCAAAACGAAATGCAGACTGGCACAAGATTCTGGAACAGAATGTCCAGGAAAATATCGAAGTTAAGATGGAACTGCTGGCCCACACCGAAGAGACCATCCTGCATGCCATCCATCAACTGAAAAAAACCATAGAAAAGGACGGGAAAATTCTGTTGTGCGGTAATGGCGGCAGTGCAGCCGATGCCCAGCATATTGCCGCTGAACTGGTAGTCCGCCTGAAAAGCACTTACGACCGGCCTGCTATTGCGGCTCAATCACTAACTGTTGATACCTCTATCATTACGGCCAGCGGAAATGATTACGGTTTTCGATTTATATTTGCCAGACAGATTGAAGCACTGGGAAGACATGGTGATACTCTAATCGCTATCAGCACCAGCGGAAATTCCGAAAATGTAATCGAGGCCGTCAACATGGCACATGAAAGGGGGTTGTATGTCATCGGGCTGCTGGGCCGTGACGGTGGGAAACTGCATGAGCTTGTAGATCTGGCAGTAATTGTTCCTTCTAAAAATACCGCCCGGATTCAGGAATGTCATTCCCTGATCGGGCACATTATCTGCGAAATTCTGGAAAAAGAACTCTTTCCTCTGCAATAAAATCCGAATAAATCTCTTTCCCTTACATTCAATTGCATGATGCCGGGATCCTGCAGGTGGCCTGATTCATCTTAATTAACAGCAACCTATGCTCCGGCAATTTACGGCATTTATTTCAGAACAGACAGACAACGAATTAGGGATCGACCCGCATCTTTTTCAGGCTATGAGGCAATTATTTTGTCTATCACCTGAATATGTTGCTGTGCGGACTCCTGCCAGTTAAAATGAGCCGTTCGATGGAGCCCTTTTTCTTTTAATTCACTACAGAGTGCACGATCCGAAAGCAGTTTACCTATGCTATCCGCAATAGCATTCACATCAAGAGGATCCGCATAGTATGCGGCGTCCTCACAAATTTCCCGCATGATATCAATATCGGATACCAGCGCCGGACAACCGCAGGCCATGGCTTCCAGGGGGGGGAGTCCGAATCCCTCATAAAGGGAAGGAAAAATAAAAAGGGTTGCCAGATTATAAAGCAGGGCCAGATCCTGTTCAGGCAGCCAAGAGGTAAATATCACCCGATCTTTTAAAAAGGGATCATCTTTGATAAGTACGGCTGATTCCCGGTCCGTCGTGATCAGCCCTTCTTTCTTTCCCGCCAGAAACAACTTAATATCCTCTCCATCCTGCAGGAATTTTCGGAAAGCCAGTAACAGGCGTTTCAAATTTTTATGCGGTTTGATGCTTCCCACGGAGAGGATATATCGTTCCGGTAATTGATATTTGTTCCGGATTTGCTTAAGAACACCACCGTTACTTTCAATCCTGAATAATTTCCTGTTCACGCCGTTGTAGATCACCGCAATATTCTCCCGGGAAGCACCGGTATAGCGGCAAATCTCCTCCCGGGAGGTGTTTGAAACGGTTATAATCTTATCTGATTTTTTTACCGCCCGGCGAAACATGTACCGCGCATATAGTTTTTGCATCAACGGTAACAGATCATAAAAGGCGAGGTGATAGACATCATGAATGGTAACGATGCGTTTTTTTGCCCGCACCGGTAAAAGAGGAATATTAAAGTGGGGAGACCAGAAAACGTCAGTTCGGGGTATTTTGCGGGACAGTTCCAGCTGCTCACTGACCGAGTAAATGGAGCTTCCGGTTTCAATAATTTCCACCTGATTTATCCAGTTAAATTCCTGCAGATTTTCTCCGGAGGCCAGCAGAAATACTCTATAATGGTCCAGAATCAGCGGAATAAGATTTCGGATATAAGTACCAATCCCGGCATGGTGAATCATCCGGACATCAACCGTCAGTATTTTTTTTGAGGGTCTGCTCAAAGTTGTTTCCCCATTTTGCCCCTGAAGCAGTCGGATATTCCCCGGATGCCGGCCAGAAATCCCCTGAAATGTAAATTTATTATTCTTTTCAATATACGCAGGCAGATATACAGGAAATTGAACGGTAAATACTTTCTGAAATATTTAAGATTCAAAAAAAGATTATTGCGAATACCATAATAATCTTTCAGAATGCTGGAGGCCGCCTGCCCTTCACGGTGAAAAACAACTGAATCCAGAGCTGCAGCTACTCTAAAACCATGGCAGGCGGCATTTAAACAGTAATCCACATCATCTGAATAAACAAAAAAATCTTCACTAAGAAGCCCGGTTTTTAGAATACACTTTTTCGAGATCAGAAATGAAGCTCCCACAATATAATTCATCTTCACAAGGTCTTTTTCTTTCAGCACATGACGGCTGCTACCCCACACCGGACTGACAATACCGCCACCCAGCGCCTGAAATATCTCCGGATGGTTATAGGTCATCAGACTGGAACCAGTAATGCCGATTTTATCATCACCATTCGCTTTCTCCACCAATCTGGTAAGAGCATCCTCCGCCACCACCGTATCATTATTCAACAACCAGATAAAATCGTAATTATTGTAGTGCATGGCAAAACGTATGCCCACATTATTTCCACCCGTGAAACCCAGGTTTTCATCCGACCTGATCAGAATAAAGTTGTTTTTATTCCGGATTTTCAGTTCCGGTTTATTTTTCCTGGTTTCCGGGGAATCGAATTTCTTAAATCCTTTGGCAGATAAATGCATATATTTCAGTGGTTTTTTTAAGGGGGGTTGCGTAAGGTACCTTAAGGGATTAGAAGGACTTAACCAGTGATCCAGTTTCCCTTCAGCCCAGTTTCTGATAAGTTCCGGCGAGTTGTCAGCAGAGCCATTTTCCACCAGTACTACTTCAAAATCAGGATAATCCATTCTCAGAAGGCTCTCCAGGCATTCGATGGTATCGGCCCAGCCGTTATAATTCAGAATGATAATACATACCTTCAATCTATTCTCTTCACCGGATTTAAATTATACTATTCTATGGCCTTGTTCATAAAAACTGGAAATAACAGTGATTGCCTGTGGACGGCAACAACATTTTGATACCCAAAAATTTCACGATAAACCGGATGGCTGTTATCCAGCAGAACCCATCCGTCGGTCAGTAATCTGTAAAAGGAATACTGTGGCAACAGTTTCATGAAATCGTTCATGAAAACCTCACTGACAGCATTAAGCTCACCGAACTCAAACTGGATGCACTGTATCCGCCCTTCACTTAACGTCTTACGGGCCCCCTTCAATACATTTAGTTCATTCCCCTCCGTATCGATTTTTAACAGATCAATTTGCCTGATCTGATGTTCCTTCGCAAAATGATCGATAGTATCTATGTCTACCAGGTGTCTGATCGCTTTTCCGTGATGAATATTCTCAATTACCTCCCTGTAGAGGGAAGCATGGGTTGAACCATCCTGATTGATATAGTCATACAGGGCCGATTGCTTTTCTTCTTCTCCAAACCCGATGTTAAATGATTCAAACTGATACCTCTCGGCGACTTTTTCTAATTTTTTATAGGTTTTGGGATGGGGTTCAAACGCGTAGATCTGCATACAGGTGGATACGCTTTTTATCATTTTGGCATAAAATCCCTGATTGGCACCAATGTCAAAAACCACCGCTGCCGGTAAATGTTTGCAAACGGTTTGCAGGAAAAATTTTTCACCACTGGCCCCGGGAGTGATGGAATTAAACATTCCCATGCCATGAAGACTGAGCATATAGATTCTCCGGTTGAAGCGATAAAATTTTCGATTGCCAAAAAAAGAGACATACCATTCTAACAAACGATGCTTTAATTTCTCCATGACAGTTTTTCTCAATAACTTGTTCTCAGGGTTAACGGAGATGTCTGCCAAGTATATCATCCCACTTTTCAGACAACTTTTTTGCAGTATAATTTTGTGCAAGTTGAATCGACTTTTTCTTCCTCTCAATCAGTTCAGAGTGGTTTTCAAACAAGTCCTTAAGAATAATAGAGGCATCCCGGCAGAATACCGTTTCATTCAATAAGAAACCTGTCCCACTATTCTGCAGAATCTCCCGGGGCCCGGCAAGACTGCTGGCAATGACAACCGTTCCACAGGCCATTGCTTCGATGATAACCATGCCGAAAGTTTCTTCCCAACGGGGAGTTTTCCGGCTGGGCAGCAAAAGAACATCACTCTCCCGGTAAATACCCGCCAGTTTTGCGGGATCATCAATGAAACTTTGCCAGTGCACATTTTTGCAATGCCGGGTTTTTTCAATGATATGCGGTTTTAAATTACCTTCCCCGATAAACCAGAAATCAAAATTATCCTTCGGCAGCCGCTCGGAAAGGGTCAAAATATCATCAATTCCTTTTTCTTTGACCAGGCGTCCCACATATAAACAGTTTAACTTGGATTTACCTGCCTCAGAATAAAGCTGTTGGTTATCCGTATGGAATATTTTTTCTTCAAATGAATGCATTACAACAGTGGCAGGACATGATATCCGGTATTTCTGCCGAAGACTGTTTAAGGCTGTTTGTGTAATGGCGAAAAGACCGGCAACCTCTTCCTCCAGAAAACGTTTCCAGGTATTCTGCACAAGTCTGATTCCTCCCAATCGCGGTTTCGGGAAGTGAGTACCCTGCCAGTTTGCCCAGGAGGTAAAATAAAACACTTGGTGGTGTTTCAATATTCCGCAAAGATCCAGCATACGAAAATCATAAGGCGCCATTCCCAGTATAACAACTTTGTTTTTAGAGAAGAAAAGCCAAAAAAAAGTATAAAGGTTCTTCGGCACCTTTTTTAAGGAGCGAAAAGATTTTTCTTTAATGATCCTCTTAAAAAAGCCGGACAGGGAATATTCACGGTAATACAAACGGACCTGCGGGTATCTTTTTTTCAGCAGATATTCCAGAGCCCGGAAGTGACGTTTCTCACCATATTCATGTAAAACGATCAGTTCTTTACTCATATCAATTCCGGAGCTGACAACATGTTTATTTTGTGTTTTTGAAGAGTGAGATATCCCAGGCTGATAATGGTTGTCTGGGCTAATACATTGGAAAGTGCAACACCATTGGCCCCAAAATGAAAAATGACCAGGAAGAGGAATAGCATCACAAAATTTGTCAGCGCCCCGCTGACGTAAATGGCTGAAAAATATTTATCCAATTTAAATGAGAGCAGTGCCACATTAAAAACAAGGTAAGACAACGGCGTAATAACGACCAGAAAGGAAAAAATCCGGAAGATGGGCACTGCCGGGAGATATTCGCTCCCCAGTACCACCAGTACGATTTGCTTTGCACCGCCAAAAATGACTATCCATCCCAGCACGGCGAATATCAGGGTATAACGATTAATTTTACGTATGAATTCGATGGCCTTTTGCCGGGCAGTCTCCGCCAGCTGGGCACAGTGAGGATAAATGGCCTGGTAAAGGGGATTGGGCATAAATTTAATGGCCTGAATAATTTTTTCCGCCGAGGTATAATAACCGACGATGGTATTAGTGGTAACCAGTCCCAGAATAAGAGTATTTGTAGTGGTGTACAGGCTGATGGAAATCTGGCTGATAAAAATATACCAGCCTTCCCTGAACTGCCTTTTAACTATTCTTAGGGCCGGAAAATGAAATTTCACTTTAAAGCGTGCCAAAACCGTAATAACCGCAATCACTCCACCGCTGATGAAGCCCAGAGAATTCAACAGCGGGACATAAATGTAATCTGACGGTCTTGTAATAAATATAAAAATAGATAACGTAAACAGCAATTTGGCAGTCAGATTGATGACGGTCTGATATTTCATTTTTTCAATCCCCTGGAAAAACCACAGCGGGAATAAAACCTGTCCGATCACAATTCCAAATGTCAGATAATAGAGCGGCCAATCCGGGGAGAATCTTTCAAATCCGAATACAATAATGGTCATAATCCCTAAAGATAAGAGAGTTAAAGTGAGTTTGATGAGCATTACGCTGCTGTATATCTGAGAGAGACGATTCCGGTCATTTCGAGCCAGGGAAATGGCCCGGGTAGCTGAAAGGTTAAATCCGAAATCAGTGACCACAATAAAATGCCATATAAATGCCTGAGCAAACATTACCAATCCGAATTTTTCCACTCCCAGCACACGTACCAGGTAGGGGAGCGTAATGAGGGCCAGCAGGTAGTTGGCACCCTGTAAAAAGGAAAGAGAAAAGAAATTTTCGGCTATTTTTTTCTTATTCCTGTCCTGGAAAAAATTTTGCAGCCGTTTTTTCATGGGATACCGGATTCTTGCTGGCGGTTTCTTCTTCTGATTTCACATATTTAACGCGCTAAAATAACAAATTCGTTTAACAAAACCAACGCCGAAACCATATAAACGCCTTTCTGCCTGATAATTGACAGGTCATTCTCCCTGTTCCGAGAAAGGAAAGATTAACGTAAAGCAGGAATCCGACGCAAGTACAAATATTTGATCCTGAATTGACACTCAGCCACTGCCAGCTGAAACAATAACAGGATAAATTAGAAAATGGAACATCAGCAGATTTCGAAAACGGTATCTAAATAAGGGCAGACGACAGACTACCAGTGGGAATATAATTAGAAGCGATATAAATTTACAGGATGGCTGTAGAAACGATAACTATTCCAGCCTTCACAAGACAACTTTCATAACCTGATCCTGGACAAAAATTCAGGTGGAATTTCTCATTTTCCGGGACGCAGTACCTCTGAAGCGGGCTATTTTTATTTCGCCAGATTGGACAGATTGTAACCTTTCAGGGAAATTTCATTCAGGTGTTCTTTTATAAAATCTTGAATATTTTCCGAGGAGACAATGAAGGTAATACCATAGTTAATATTTCTGTCCAGGTTTATATAAACATCGCCATTATAGGGAATACGGGGATCATAACCAAGCCGGGTGACATCTTCCGGAGGAACAATCGTATAATCAAAATCTGCTGAGGCTGAACTGGCCAGTCCCACCAGTTCAAAATTCGGTACACCGTCTTTAATGGCCAGCACAATACCGCCGCTGAATCCCCGGTTAAATAGAGCATCCACCAGGAACGATCCGTTTCTATCCCGGTCAGGCTGACTGACAATACCACGGGTTACCATTTCATATCCCTTAGGATATCCCATTAAGTAAACAAATGAGCCCCATTCCAGATTTTTAGCTTTCCCCAATGGATAATCAAAAACCGGGATAGGAAAGCGCGTATTACCGTTAAATGTCTTACCGAGGAGGGTAATATCAAGCTCCGTGTCTACGGCCAGAATCTCAAGCTCACCCTTTTCCGGCAGATCAGCCACAAAATTGTTCTGTTTTTCTTTAAAAGCGACACTCTGCAAATAAGTGGTGGGGTTGCGGTTCTCATCTGTATAATAGGTATAGAGTGTATCGTCGAAATCAATGATATGAGCACAGGTGAGTAAAACCAGCTGTCTTCCCGAATAGCTGACTACTGTGGCAGAACCAATCACCGAATTGTTAAAGAAAATTTCCTTTTCCGCCAAATTGCGGTACTTTTTGCTCGTTATCTTATCTCTGGTCACCATCTTTTCCCTGGGAAAAACATAGGATTTGTAGTAGGCAATAGCCGACAGTTTCCTCACCGTCTGAGAAATTTTATTCAATTCAGCAGAACAACTTTTATAGGGAAACTCGGTGTCATACTTGCCGTCGTTTAAAGTGGGATACGCCACCTGATAGATGCGACGGGAACAGCCGGTAAAAAGAAGGAATAGAAGCAAAGTTAAAATATATTTTTTCATAGTATGAATCCAGTATTTTTTAATCTGTTTAATATTAGAAAAAAATAAAAATTTTTTCAAGTTATACTTAATCCGGATAATCAGATTATTTAATCTGAACTTATGCCGGATTATTTCCTCAAATTAAATCTCATGTCTGTTCTTACGGTCTGAAACTCTAATAGATTCAAGGCAGATATTATTTTATGATGCGACTTTAAAGAGAAGTTTGAACCCATATCAGGAAATAAAAAATAAAAATTATTGAATAGCAAAATAATTATTCTAAATTGACGGTCTGAATTTAACTAGCTGAGACCTGTAAGACTGAGTTAACAGATTCATTCTGTTCCTATATTATAAGATAATGGTTCTACTTTTCAAAAAGCATATTGAAGATAATCAGGAGTATTCATGAATCTGGACGGATTCCTTTATCCTTCTTCCATTGCTATTATCGGGGCATCCCGCAGAGAAGGAAGCCTGGGTCGTGTATTTTTTGATAAATTAGTGAATTACGGATATACCGGCAAGATATGGCCGGTAAATCCTCAGGCAGCCGATATAAATGGAATTCCCTGCTATCCCTCGATTGAGGACCTTCCCGGAACACCTGATCTGGGTGTTATAATGGTTAGAAAAGACCTGGCAGTTGAAGCAGCAGAGTTGTGCGGAAAAAAAGGTATCAGGAATATTATCATGATCACGGCGGGATTTCGCGAGGTTGGGGGAGAGGGAATAAAACGGGAGAAGGAACTCATGAAGGTCGTCAGGAGATTCGGCATGAAGCTGGTCGGTCCGAATTGTATGGGTATAATCAATACCGATCCGCAAGTCAGCATGAATGCCAGCTTTTCTCCAATCGATCCTTTCCGGGGGAATGTGGCATTTCTTTCTCAGTCCGGGGCACTGGGCGTGGCGGTGCTGGAGATGAGCAAATCTCTGCGCCTTGGATTTTCCGTATTCATCAGTGAAGGAAACAAGGCAGACCTGGTGGATCATCATTTTCTTGACTATCTGGCCACCCATAACAACACTCGGGTTATCACTCTTTACATGGAAAGTATTGAAGATACGGCCAAATTTCGTAAGAGTGCTTCCCGCCTGGGCAGACAGAAACCTGTTATTGCGTTGAAGGCTGGTACCAGCGAGGGGGGTGCGAAAGCGGCTTCCTCCCACACTGGAGCTCTCGCCAGCCCGGCCCGGGCAACCAGTGCCTTATTCAAGCAGTGTGGTATTATCCGGGCAGAAACCGTGGAGGATATGTTTAATTTCGCACTGGCATTTTCGAATCAGCCCACGCCAGGAGGAAACCGGGTGGCCATTATCACCAATGCCGGAGGGCCTGCCATTCTGGCCACCGATGCCGTGGAAAAATTCGACCTTAAAATGGCGTCATTATCAGACAAAACAAAAAATCAGCTTCAGACCTTTCTGCCGGAAGAAGCATCTGTAGATAATCCGGTGGATATGATTGCCAGTGCTAATGAAAAAACCTATCAGAAAACTCTGGTAACAATTCTGAAAGATCCCGGCGTGGATGCGGTATTTGTCATCATTGTAAGACCACCGGTAAACACCACCCCCCAAATGATTGCCCGGGAATTCGGGGAGGTATTATCCGGGGAACGGCCCGGAAAACCCGTCTTCATCGTCCTGATGGCAGAAAAAGATGAAAATTGCGGTCTGACGTTATTCCAGGAACTCAGGCTCCCTGTATATGCCTATCCCGAAGCTGCTGTCAACAGTTTAGCCGCCATGCTCCATTATGAGCAATGGCGCAAAAAATCCCTAGGCAGGATTATCAAGATCAATGCGGACCGTGCTGGCTTGAAGCATATCTTTGAAGCCGCACGGGCAGAGAAAAGGGAATATCTTGCCATTCAGGAGGTGCTGAATATTCTGTATGCTTACGGATTTCCCATGGCGAAGGGAAAAGTGATTCAATCTACCGCCGAAGCGGTGACATTTTTGCGGGAAGTCTCCGGGCCGGTTGCCATGAAAATAGAATCTGAGGATATAATCCATAAATCAGACAGTGGTTGTGTACAGATAAATCTGCAAGAACCAGAACAAATAGCCGCAGCATATGATAAAATCATGGAAAATGCGTTACGCGTAACCACTCCTGACAGGATTTCCGGGATGTTTGTACAGGAAATGATTATCGGCGAACATGAATTAGCCCTTGGCATGAAAAGGGATTCCAACTACGGACCCATAATTATGTTCGGAATGGGGGGTATTTTCATCGAAATTTTTAATGATACCAGCTTCAGGATCGCTCCCCTTACCGATAAAGATGCGCGGGAAATGATACAGGACATCAGAGGATTTTCGGTGCTAAAAGGATTCCGGGGACAATCCGGTGCTAATCTTGAGATTATTGAGGAGGCTCTGCTCAAATTATCACAGCTGGCTTTGGACTTTCCACAAATTTTTGAACTGGACCTTAATCCCTTTATTGTTGCGCCTGATAGAAAAAATTGTAAAATTGTAGATGCAAGAATGAGGATTAATTTAAAAAAGTAGAATAATGTTTAAAATCTTTTTTTATCCATACAGAATTGCCTGTCTAGTCTTTTTCATATTGTTCAGCTCCCCTTTCTCAGGAAAAAGTCAGAACTATCTCTGGCCGACAGATGCCAGTAAATTGTTAACCAGCAGCTTTTGTGAATTTCGTCCGCGTCACTATCATGCGGCAATCGATATTAAGACCTGGAACCGCACAGGTTATCGCATATATGCCATTGAAGATGGGTATATTATGCGCGCACGGATATCCGCTTTCGGTTACGGAAAGGCTGTTTATCTCAAATTGAAAGACGGTAACATTGTAATCTATGCACATCTCAACAGGTTCTGGCCGGAACTGGAAAACTACCTGGATAACATCCGGCGAAAAAATAAAACTTACCAGCTTGATTTACAATTTCCCGGCACACAATTCCCGGTAAAACAGGGACAAGTATTGGGATATACCGGAAAAACAGGTATTGGTTATCCTCACCTTCATTTTGAAATCCGAAATTCCCGTAATATGCCCATTAATCCGCTTCAGTTTTATCCCGGCCAGGTTAAAGACAATATCCCTCCGGGTTTATATGACGTCGCACTTTTTCCCATGGATTACCAGTCCCTTATCAACCAGCACTGCGATACTCTCTTTCACTCCCTCACGGGACATACTTTTACATTGCCTGATACACCTGTGGTTTCAGGCAGGATTGGTGTGGCCGTAAAATCATACGACCAGGCGGAAGGTGCCGGAAACCAGTATTCTTTCTATCAGGCTCACATGTGGATCGATGACTCCCTGGTGTATTCAGTGAAATATGACCGTTTCTCTTACGCCCGATCAGATAAAGTGGAACTGGATAAAAATTTTTCCCTGTGGCGAAAAGGCGACGGTATCTTCCATAATTTTTTCCTGCATCCGGAAAATCACCTGCCCCACTATGAGGATACCCCGGCGAATGGCGGGATACTCAACAGTGATTTGTTAAGAGAGGGAATTCATCATTTGAAGATCGAACTGGATGATTACTCCGGAAATCAGGCCCTGTTTGAAATGAACTTCCGCTCCGGGAATATGCTCAAACTGAATTATGACCTGTTCAGGTGGCTCGATGAAGATCTGTATCTTCGCGTGGAAACAACTGAAAATCTCGACACCCTGTTCATTGAGAGTACGGGAGACGGAAAAAACTGGACACAAGAACCTGTACGGCGTGGTATCGCTGCCTCAAATCATGATGGGATCTATCAGTATACCTTTTCGGTGTCTCCCGGGGCTACGGAGGCAAAGTGGTTGAAAATCCTGGGTAAAAGATCTTGCGGAATTCCCACTCTCCCGCTTTTCCTTCCCCTTTCGAAGGAAGCGCAATCACGGCAGGAATCCCGCCTGATAGTACTTCACAGTATTCAGTTAAAAAAAGACTGGCTTGAGTTTGTATTTGATCTGAACTTCGCTCAGCCGTTGAAGTTTTTTTCTCGACTGAAGGAAGAAATTCCCCAGATATTCTGGTTTCCGCGCGGGGAGCGGACATTTCAGATTAACTGGCCTATTGAAGTTGCTTTGTCCCAGCAGTTGGTTCTGGAAAAACTGTTCCAGCTGGATCTCCAGAATAATGCTTTCATTCGGAAGAGTCAGGAAACCACAATCTCCTCTGATGATGGTTTTTTCAAAGCATTTTTTCCGGAAAATGCCTTTTATGATGATATGGCTGTCAGTGTCAGAACCGAACAGCATATCCCCGAGGAAATAGCAGTACCACCTCCCTATCAGGAGGTGGGGAGTATTTATGAAATGCAGCCTTTTGACCAGCCCGTGAATGAAGGTGTATGGATAACACTTATACCGTCCGTTGAAGCACCTTCGGCAGAGGGAACAGGCTTATATTACTGGGATAATAAAAAAGGATGGCTGTTTATACCCACCCATAATCGTGACGGAGAAGGGGCATATTCTGCACGGGTAACCAGCCTTGAAAAATTCATCCTCATCCGGGATACCATACCTCCTGTTATGCTACCTTTACAGCAGATTACGGGGAATGTCATTAACAGTCAAAATGGATTTCTTTCTTTTCAGATAAAGGATGAAATGTCCGGAATACAAAAAGAATCACAAATTAATGCATACATAAACGGAGAATGGCAGCTGTTCGAGTTTGATCCGGAGGAGGATCAGCTTACCATCAGATTACCTGAAAAATCCGTCACACCGGCTGCACTGTTAATCACAGCGGAAGATAATGTGGGAAATTCTGTTACAAAAGAATACATGATAAAGTAACTCTCTCTTATTATCCCCCATAATCGAATTAAAAAAACCTATTGTTATTCAATGTTTTATTCAAATCGAGAGGGAATCAAAAAGTCACTAATGAATCACCATGTTAAACCGATAATTTTTATAATCTGAACGGTCCATAGTTAATAATTGAAAGTTACGAGTGTCTAAATGCGTTTCATTAATATACTTCTGCTGGTTTCTTTGTTTTTCATATTTTCCCTGAATTGTACTATTGACAAACCGGTCCTTCCACGCTGGACAACCCATATTCTGGTACCATTGATTAAAGAAAAAATTGAATTTGCGGACAGGTTCGCCAATGACAGTACTATTGTTGTGAAAGGAGACAGCCTGTTTCTGGAGCTGTCCGGTGATTTTGATCCGGATACCCTTACATCCGCAGATCTGAATCTGCCGGGAGTAGATTCCACCACCAGTTTTTCACTGAAAAAAATTCAACTCGATTCACTGAATACTATCTCAACCGGGGAGATCAATGTTACCGAACTGTTGCCTTTCCTGAGCATGCGGATAGGGCAGACCGTAACCGTTCCCGATACCACCATCGGATCCGACATCATCCTTAATGACTCCAGCGCCTTTAAATCCATGAAGGTGAAGAACGGAACCGTTACACTGACCATTTATAATAATCTTCCGATTACCATCGCTCCAACATCACCCTCCGGAAGCAGTATTGATATTGCAGTCTACAATGCGGCAACCGGGACGCATGTGACTGACATTTCCATAACCGATACCATACCACCGGGCGGCTCTGGCAGCGGGACGGGGCCCCTGGGATCCGGGGATGGCTGGATTCGCATCCCTTTGAGGCTGGATTACCAGATTCATTTATTGTCCGGTACAATATTTATTTCCCAGAGCGCCCTCGATTCCTGGAATTTTCAGGTGGATCTGTCCTTTAGAAACCTGGAAGTAGAAGAAATTACCGGGCGGGTTACCTCCCAGTCCTTTGACAATACCCTCCGTATCGGGGTGGAACAGGAAGACCAGGTGATTGAAGCGGTTATTGACAGCGGTTCAATTGAGCTGAAATTCTATAATCAGTTACCGATTGTTGCCCGGGTTACCTGCACAGTTCCTGACATCCGCAATGAAAATACCGGACTACCCCTGCAAAAAACACTAGAAATACAACCCAATGACAGCAGTATTCAAAATATTCAGAATTTGCATGGTTACCGAATTTACAACTCCCGGAATCACGGGCAGCCTATAGACACATTAACTATTATTACGCAAGCTTCATCTGATACCGGATATGTTACATTAAAAGAAACCGATGAAATTGCCGTAAGAGTACAGGTGTCCAAAATCCTTTTCAGCTACCTGAAAGGGATTTTATCGCCGGACTCCCTGGCACTGGATCCTCTGGTAGTGAATGACATTGTGGATTACGATGGATTTAATCAGGGGTTTGAACTGAAAGGCGTTCAGCTAATTCTGGGGTTGCAGAACGGTTTAAATATAGAAAACCTCGTTTTAACCGGCAGAATTGCAGGCTACCGGAAAGATGCTGCCGGCCAGTATGTTGACTCTGCATTTGTGACCATCGATCCCGAGAGAATTATTTTTGGAAATAATTCCATTTTACTGAGCGGACCGGCGGTAGATGCACTGGTAAATCTCCTTCCCAATGATCTGAAGGCGGAAGCAAATCTTGCATACAGTGGGCAGGCAGAGGTGGCCGGCGGCGACCGCATTGCCGGAAATTATCTGTTTACTTCACCCTTCCAGGTCCGCATATCCCAGCCGACAAGCATTGAACTTGACCCCGATACTTTAAGTGAAGTGGATCCGAATTTCCGGGAAGCTGCCCGCGAAAATATTCAGCAGGCACTGCTGAGCGCAACAGTATTAAATGCTGCTCCTCTGAATGGACAATTTCAGCTGTTTGTCAGCCGGAACTTCACCCGAAAAGACCTTTATGATACCACCGGAAATTTTAACCCAAATCTGGAATTCATAAAAGAAATTGACATACCCCCGGCCCAGGTGGATCCGGCGACTGGTTTTGTCATACAACCTGCCGAACAGGAATTCAGCTTTCCATTGAGTCAGGAAGAAATTGCTCTGTTCGGCCATCCACCTCTCCGCCTGGGATTACTTTTAAAACTGGATAATACCAACGGTTTTGTGGTTTTACGGGGAAGTGATTATGTGGAATTTTCCGGTAATATTATAACTGAACTGTTAATTAAAGACAATTCCTATGAGTACAAATGAAAAAATATAATCTTATATCACTGCTATTATTGATTTTGATACCTGGATATCTTGTATTTGGTCAGGATATTTATAACGCCCGCAGTCTGGGCATGGCGGGAAGTAATGTAGCCATTACAGAAGCCAATGAGTATATAGGGAATAATCCGGCCGTTCTTGCTCTCAAAAACAGCTTTAATTTCGAGCTTCAACTGGCTTCGGCACATATTATGCTCCATAATAACAGTTACTCATTAACCGAATATGACAAATATTTTACCACCGGAGACTCTCTTACCCAGACGGATATAAATAATATTTTCTCCAAAATTCCCGATAAAGGATGGCGGGGGGATTTTATGCTGGGAGCCCGGGCATTATCCATTTATTCCCGACCCTTCAGCCTGACGGTGGGAGGTGGAGGCAACGGCTATCTGAATTTCCCCAAGGACCCTCTCAAATTCCCTTTTTATGGTAACGCCACAGGCGAGGTATATAAAATTGATGACCTGGAAAGCGAAGCCTGGGCTGGAGGTTCGGTCGATTTTGGCTTCGCTCTTCCGATAACTCAGTGGACACCCGCTGAATTCGATTTCTTTTCCGTGGGCATCACTGCAAAATATATTGTGGGTGTGGAATATTTTAATATAGAACATTCGGAAGGCACGGTTATAACCACAAGTGACTATCTACTGGCCGATGCCCGGGTGGAGAGCCGCAGAAGTGAGGGAGGGAGAGGTTTCGGAATCGATGTAGGTATCCTGGGAATCTATGAAAAAAAATGGAACATATCATTTCACCTGACAAATGTGCTGGGAAATATCAGCTGGAACCGTAACAACGAAATGAATATTTTTTATTATAAATCTGATTCTCTATTTAAACTGAATGATATCGGAGATCTTTCTCAGGCGGATATGGACACAACTTTTTCCATCACTAAATTCCATACAGCATTACCCCGCAAGGCAACTTTTGCCGTGGGTTACCTGTATGCACCCAACCTGGTTTTCACTGCCGCATACAAACAGGGATTGAATGAGGCATATGGCAACAGTATTGTTCCCCTGCTGTCGGCAGGAACAGAATATTCACCCCTGCCTTATCTTCCCCTGAGAGCGGGCATAGCGGTGGGTGGCAAATATGGATTTGCCCTGGGTCTGGGACTGGGGTTGGATCTCAAGTACTGGCAATTGAATCTGGGTTATCTCAATCACAACTTCCGCTGGTTCCGGGGCGCAAGGAGTATTGATTTAGCCCTCACAACCCAACTCCGATTTTAATATCATTTCCCGTGAATTCACATCAATAAAGACCAGCTGACAGTTCTCCCCGCCGGCCTTATCTTTAATGCTCAGGAAGGTAAGATTGTCTGATTTTACCCAACTTCTCTTCTGCCGGGATAAACCTTTAACGCTTCCCGCAGAATTTGCATGGAACGTCTCATGGATTCCACATTCAGAACGAAGGCTATTCTCACTTCATCCATACCTTTTCCGGGTGTTGCATAAAATCCATTTGCCGGAGCCAGCATGATAGTTTCCCTGTCAAGATTAAAATCTTTAAGAAGCCAGACCGAAAATTTATCCGCATCATCCACCGGCAGTTTTACAATAGTATAAAACGCCCCCTGCGGTTTCAGTGCAATCACACCGGGAATATCAGAAAGTTCCTCAAAAACCGCATCCCGCCGGGCTCGGTACTCCTGCACTACCTCATCAAAATACGAAGCCGGAGTATTTACTGCAGCCTTGGCTGCAATCTGTTCCATGGTAGGTGGACAAAGGCGAGCCTGCCCCAGCCTGAGACCGGCATCCAGTATCTTTTTGTTATGCGTTACCAGACAACCGATCCGCGCCCCGCATACGCTGTATCTTTTGGAGATACTATCCAGTAATATCGCACGATCTTCAATTTCCGCCAGGTGCATCACAGAGGTATAAATGGCATCATCATAAATGAACTCCCGATACACTTCGTCGGAAAATAAAAAAAGATCATAATCCCTCACCAGATTCTTCAGGTCCAGCATTTCCTGCTTGGTATACACATAGCCAGTTGGATTATTGGGTGTGCATATCATAATGGCTTTGGTACGGGGACTCATTTTGTGTTCTATCTCTGAAGTAGGAGGCAATTTAAAACCATTCTCGATGCGACTGGTAACCGGTATTATCTTAACTCCGGCTTCCCGTGCAAAACCATTGTAGTTGGTATAAAATGGCTCAGGTATGATGATTTCATCTCCCGGGTCCATGGTAGTCATCATGGCAAAGATAATCGCTTCACTGCCCCCATTCGTTACCAGAATTTCATCGCTGGCCACATGAATATCAAAGCGGGTATAATATTTTACCAGTTCCTCCCGGTAATCCCACAAGCCGGCAGAATGACCATAGGGCAGAATGTCAAGTGTATGATTCCGGAAAGCATCGAGAAAAGCCCGGGGCGAATGGATGTCCGGTTGACCGATATTAATATTATAGACATGAATCCCCATCCGGTTTGCTTCCTCCGCAAACGGTACCAGTTTGCGAATGGGAGAGGAGGGCATCAGGTGCGCACGTTCTGATAAATCAGGCATTCCATTCTCCTTATTTGCTTTAATACTTCGACATGCCGTTTAGTTCTACCGGTTCCAGATATCTCTTTACTTCCTCAGGGCTGGCATACACATAGCTTAACCACTGATTATATTGAGGGTCTTTTCCCCGGACAACATCCGAATATTTGGCCGAAAGCTGCCGAGTGATTTTGCCGGGCCGGCCATTACCCATTTTATATTCCTTCCACTGGGAAGGATTCTTGTTCTGATCCCGGCCATCAGTTACGCAACAGATAGGGGTAACTTCCGCCGCCGTACCGGTAAAAAACAGTTCATCGGCATTCAGAAATTCATCCAGAGTAACAGGCCCTATGGTAACATCATAACCCAGGTCTCGGGCCAGTTCCATTATGGTCCGACTGGTAATCCCCGGTAAAACAGATTCTGTTTCATCATTCGTTTTCAGTTTATTATTTTTCACGGCGATGATATTTTCTCCCGGTCCCTCAGCCACACGTCCTTCCAGATTCAGAAAAATCGCCTCATCATATCCCAAGGAGCGGGCATAACTTCCGGCGATATTGGACTGGGCATACATTCCACCGATCTTGGCTCTCATGTCGATCTGGGTGGGATGGATTCTCTTACTGGTAACAATAAGGGTGCGTACACCTTTTTCCTGGCTTTCTTCACCCAGATACGCACCCCAGGCCCAGCAACCAACGGTCAACTCAACTGGTGATGCCTTGGGGACCAGTCCCAGATTACCATATCCGAAAAACAGATTCGGCCTGATGTAAGCTGCTCTCAGACGGTTTTCCTTCATCACCAGTTTTATGCTATCAATTATTTCTCCTTTGGTATATGGGGCTTTCATATTGAGAACCATTGCCGAAATAAAAAATCGATCGATATGATCTTTTAACCTGAAAACAGCCGGACCGGCTTCGGTGTCATAAGCACGGATTCCTTCAAAAACAGAGCTACCATAGTGCAGTGCATGGCTCATTACATGTATATTAGCAGTATCCCAATCATACATTGTTCCCATGTGCCAGAATTTCTTTGCACCCGGAAAAAACTTGGTATCAAACATTACCACCTCCGCCAGTTTTCTTAAATTCAAAAGATAAAAAAACCCGGCGTGCCAACCGGGTCCAGAAAAAATTATAGTCTTGGTAAAGTCAATAAATACAAGAATAACATTCTGCTTCCCTATTAAAATCACATAAAAATTTTACTTAGGGTGCCATATGAAGTCAAGACAAATAAAAATTTGTAGAGATGCTGAGCGTATGATTGGCACTCTGCCAATTTCTATTGAAGGTAAGGAAAATCTGGAAATTAAACCGATGCCTCAGATGGATTTTTTCTTTCCTGATTCCCGTAATTCTGCAAATTGATCAATAAAATCCAGTGCTCTTCCGATGCCTTTGCCCAGCCAGGCACCTCCATCAATGGTCAGACATTCGCCGGTAATATAAGACGCGTAAGGAGATAAGAGGTAAATAACAGCATCCGTCACCTCACTGGTAGTGGCAAAGCGCCCCATGGGAATTTCTTCTATAATTTTTTGGGCAATTTCGGTGGTGGGCCATAACCTTTGCCGGGCACCGGGTGTATCAAAAGGCCCTGGTGCAACTGCATTGATTCTGATACCATAGCGGGCCCATTCCACTGCCAGAGTTCTGGTCATAGCCAGGACACCCGCCTTGGCACTGGCACTGTGAATGGTACCCGGTCCACCCGTCCAGGCATAAGTGGCTAGAATATTCAAAATGTTTCCCCGTTTCTGCCTGATCATCTCCAGTCCGAAAATCTGGGAACAATAGAAAGATCCATTCAACACAATATCTATTACCGATTTCCAGCCACGCAGGGGTAGTTTTTCTGCAGGATAGATAAAATTTCCGGCGGCATTATTTATCAGAATATCGATTTGACCGTACATCTCCAATATCTGTGCCTTCACACTTCTGATCTGATCGGGCTCCCGGATATCACAAGTCTTGCTGATGACATCAGGAGTAATCTGCCTGATTTCTTTCTCCCCCTCCTGCAGATGTTCTTGATTGCGGCTTATGATCGCAATTTTTGCTCCCAGGCCGGCCAACTTTTTTGCGATTTCCTTACCCAAACCGGTTCCACCACCGGTGATGACCGCCACCTTCTGTGAAAAAATTTTATTCTGAAACATAACCCCTCACCATAATTATTTTGTATATTGTTTAAAATGAATTATTGTCAAACTGAAGAGTTTTAATTATTAAAATTTATTGTATGATAATATCAATTTAAAAAATCAAATTTCAAAATATTACCCTAATCTGGCACAATTTTATTTACAAAATATACTTCAATATTTATGAAAAAAATCATTTAAGCACAGAAGAATGCTCAAAACATAAATAAAGTAAGTGTTTTTGACATTTTTAATTTTCAAAAATTCATTGACATTTCAAGCTTATTTTATTAAACTTTTCATTATCTTTACCTGATTTTACGCCATGTAAGTCTAAAAAAATTGGAAACTTACAAATATTAAATCATGCGGAGGCAAAATGGCTGCTAAAGGTTCTAAAGGGTCTATTATTCTGGAGATCCTTATTATTCTGATGGCCTTATTGTTGGTAGCGGTGATTATTGTGCCCAATCAGATCTGGGAGAAGGAAAATCGGATTACATCTGGGTGCAGACACAACATGAATTCACTTTATGAAGCGGAACGATTTTATTATCAGAAAAATAATATATATACAGATTCTCTCTCAAAAGTGTTAAACTTTATTCAAGCGGATTCGGGGCTCAATAGACTGCAGACTCTTGTTTCATTAACCAACAGTTTTACCAAAGTACTTAACAATATTCTGACCATCCCAAGTATTGAAAATATTTCCATAATTTCGCAGGCGTCATCGGAAATCAGGCAGGATCTGATCGGTAATGAAAGATATTTTCGTAAATACGCGGATATTGATTCCACCAGCAGTCAAATAGTGCGTGAAATATCCAGGCTGGATTCCAGCAGCATTCTTCCGAATTTCTCACGAGTCAAATTGTTTGTGGATTCCTTGAGAGATCTCAAAGAATCCGTAAGTGACCATTCGTTGCAGGTAGCCATTTTAAGAGCCATAAACTCGGTTGATTCATTATCACTTTACTATCCCAAAATTGAAAAAACCGCATTTAATGAATTCTGGCAGGGAGAAAATAACAAGATAAACAACTTCATCAGCAGAATCCGGACAACAGACATCAGTACCGTATCCACTGTACCGGAGCGGTTAAAAAAATTCATTGAACAAATTAATAACAACGAAAAGCTTCTGAATACGTCAAATGAGCAAAATGACAAGGAAAAACTGGATGTGGAACGGCAAAATCTGACTGAACTGCATCAGAAATTCCTTTCACCTGAATATTTCATGATTACAAAACGGTACAGTCTAACCAAACTTAACGAGACCGATTCAATCTTAATTAATCTCTCCCAGGAAAACTTCACCTGCCCGGATGCCAAAACCATTTATATGATTGACACCACCAACAACCGGTTGACGGTTGAATGTCCGAACTTACTGAATACCTTTCATGAATGGTTCATGAATGATGTAGAACCTATTCGGAACAGGCCGGTATATGGTCAGATGGACAGCATCAACTCCATCATTCAGCAAACCAAGGCTGTTCTTGATCAAAACAGAGGATTGTTAAGGAGGTATACTGAAGTACTTTTAATGATTAAGGAGCTATCAGTTGAAATGGATCAGATGGATGATGTTACTTTTTACCGCTATGTCATTACCACCCAATCATTCATTCAGCTGGTGGAAAAAGATAAACGGTTATCCATTTTGAAATCGTCAATTGAAGACATGTTGAATCCACTGGACACTCTGGCTGCAAGGATCCAGCACAGAAACATCTCTGACCTGGAACAACAGCTGAATTATTTCAAGGGTAAACTTCAGGCTCTGGATTCCACTATTAACGATATGAGGTTACCGGCAAGTATCCGTAGACGGGTTGTGAGCAACGATGAGCCTTTCCAACCGGTTTTCGGTATTATGACCGAGATGAAGAACGGTTTCGATCCCGCCCATGGTGCAGTTTATGCACAGGTATCTGACAAACTTGAGAAAGATCTGTTGCACGCCATGGAAGGAATAAGTGAATCGGTATATGTCATTTTTAAAGAAGTACACATAAATCACGGTTATATATTCAATAGCGAAAAGAGCTGGGAACAAGAGCAATGAGGTAAAACAGTGTCAGATATTGCCGCTATTTCTTTAAGAGAGGACTCCCTCCTGTGGGCGGAGATCTCACACAGCAACCATATAATTCAGATTAAAAAGGCAGTGTTTGAAACACTGCCTGTATTTATAAATCACAAGACTATCCAGGAGAGAAGTACTCTCCCCACTCTGGTTTCTTTCCTGAAAGAGCTGGTAAAAAAAAACAACCTGACTACCGGTATAGTTCATCTAACTATACCCGGTCGCTTCGCCATTATTAAAAAAATTGCTGCAGATGCATCAATTCCCGGCGAAAACCTTACCGAACTCGTTTATTTTGAATTTGAAAAATCCTGGGAGGAATCCAGTCAAAACTACCGGATTTATCTGCCTGAGGGTAAAACACTGCAGAATCCGGATGGAGAGATCCTGGCGATTGCCATGCGGAAGAAGACACTTGAATTTTTTGACTCTATCTTCACCGAAGCACAATTACCTTTAGAGGTGATCACTCCCAGCTGTTTTTCGGTAGAGGAACTTTTCAAAGCATTTTTTCCCAAAGCAACCGGACAAAATATCCTGCTGGGGTGGAACCGTAGAGGATTCGATGCCATAATTACAGACGGACAGGATTTTCTCAACTATTTTTTCCGGCCATACAATATTAAACTTGATCCCATTGAACAGGTGTCCGAATTTGATTTGGCTAATGGATTTTCCAACCTGATCTTCGATATTCAGCACCCATCCATTATTGAACATTCGATTTATGATATACAAACCATTTATAATTTCGGGTATTACTTCAAAACCGAATGGCTGGATTTCATGCGCAGCAGAATTCAGGTTCCTATTAATGTATTTAATTTTGATGTGACCACTACTTTCCAGATCACCAGCCTGGATTCCCGGATAACTCCGGAACAGATTTACAGATATATTGAACCCATTTCGGCACTCATTTAATCAGGAAAATTTAAAAATGGCTAAAATAAATCTTAAAACCGCATCACCTCTCCCTGAACCGGAGAAATCGGAAAAAACAAAAACCATCAGGGAACAGGAACACAAGAAACCTCAGGTAACCGAAGAGAATGAATTTCAGGAAACTATAAGCACGGAAGAACCGGTTGAACAAACTATTCAGAGCGAAGACGGCGATACTTTTACATTTGAAGCAGTAGAAGAACCAAAGAAACCGGCTGGAGCCAAAGCAAAAAAAATGCGTTTCCGGGAAAATGGTTTATCTGATTTATCCGGTGAGACGGACCAAAAATGGGGTGGAAATTCCACCGGCGGATGGAAAAAATTTATTGTACTCGCGGGGATCCTGCTGGTTTCAATTATTGCCGGCTATGCTCTTTACCAGTATTCCGGTATATTTAATAATTTACCATTTCTAAAAAAGAAGGCAGCCGTAAAACAAGCACCGGTTGAAAGGCAGGCTCCGGTTTCTGAACCCGCTGCCGGTCGTCTCACTGCGGTATTTCAGAAAAACCTGGGGATCAATTCCTATCTGAATGCCAGCCTCCAGCAGATTATCTCAAATAAGAGCAGTGCTGTCCGTCTGGCCCTTATTGTAATAACCCCTGGAGAAATCAATATAACCGTATTTTCTGATGCAACAGACAAAATTGCCCGCTATAAAAATGATCTGAATAAAAGTTTACCTAATCTCAACTTTACAACACTTTCCAGCCAAACAAAAATGATAAATCGCACTCAGATGGTTTTTGTCGATCTAAGTACCAAAATAGCACCTTCTCTACTGCCCACTTCCTCAGCCACTGTTACTACCGTGAATCCGCCCGCCTCTTTTGATAAGGAAATAGGCAGTTTATCAAAAAAATACAGAGTTACCCTGAATTATTTAAAAGCGGGAAAAGTAATAGATACCGCACAGTTTCAGACCAACCATTTTTATCTCAATGTGAATGGGAAAAAAGAGGGAATTTTAAATTTTATAACGGATATATCCACATCTTTTCCCGCTGCTCAAATTACAAAGATGGCATTAAATCCTTCAAATCTGGCCACATATTCAGACAGTTATTTATCAGCCAGGATAAATATATCTTATATTAATCCCAAATAAATGGACTTATGCGAGTTATTTCCGGGAAATACAAAGGACGACACCTGTACTCGGCAAAAAATCAAACTATTCGTCCCACAACCGATCGTATTAAAGAATATATATTCGATATATTAAGTGATTTCCTGAATGACGCACGGGTACTCGACCTTTTCGCAGGATCCGGAAATCTCGGGATCGAAGCTCTCAGCCGCGGAGCCAACCATATAACATTTGTGGATATATCACACAATTCTCTTAAAGTGCTGAAAAAGAATCTCCTTAGAATAAAAGTACAGGAAAATTATACGGTGGTTCAGAAGAATGCATTAACCTTTCTACGGCAAAACAAGGAATCATATGATCTGATTTTTGCAGATCCACCATTTAAGTGGAACCATTATATCGAATTATTACCCCTGGTTTTCCTGAAAGAAAACCTATCGGAGTACGGATTGTTTGTTCTGGAAAGTGAAAAATCTCATGAAATTGAATGGGAAACTAATATTTATGAGATCATCAGGCAGAAAAAATTTGACAGGAGTTTAATCACTTTTTTTGGCCGAAAGGGATTGTCATGAAAAGAGCAATTTATCCCGGAACTTTCGATCCCATTACCCATGGTCATATGGATATCCTAAACCGGGCCATTAAATTATTTGACGAGATCATCGTCACAATAGCCAATAATCCGAACAAAAATCCGCTGTTCAGCACGGAGGAACGGAAAAGTCTGATTGAAAAGGTTCTGGAAAATCATGAGGACAAACACAAAGTGATAATTGAGGGATTTGACGGACTGCTGGTGAATTTTGCCAGGAATAAAAAAGCTATTGCCATCATCCGCGGTCTCAGGGCTGTTTCGGACTTTGAATATGAGTTGCAGATGGCATTAATGAACCGAAGACTGGCCGACGAAATTTCCACCGTGTTCATGATGCCCCATGAAAAATATACTTATCTGAACTCAACCATTGTGAAAGAAGTTGCCCGTCTGGGAGGAGATATTTCCAATTTTGTGCCTCATCCCGTGGAGGAGGCTCTGATGGAAAAGCTAAAAAAACAGCACTGACGTTCCATCGGGCCGTCCTGGTTTCTGACCCCTTTACTCCTTTTTATTAAAAAAGAAATACATTGAAAGACTACTAAATATTATTAAATTTAGCTTTTATTTCTATATTAAACAGTACAAAGGACATGACATGGAGCTCGTTGAAAAAATCAGAAAACAGGCACAACAGAAAATTAAATCCATAGTATTGCCCGAAGGCAGCGAAGAACGCGTTATTCAAGCTGCCTTCAACCTGAAAAACGGGAAAATAGCTGAACCCATACTGCTGGGGTTTGTTGATGAAATTAACAGCCGGGCAAAAAAAATCGGAAAAGAGATTAATAACATCCAGATAATCCAGCCTGACCGGCATCCGAAATTCAGTAAGTATACAGAGCAATATTATCAGCTCCGGAAAGAAAAAGGTATGACCCCTGAAAAAGCAGACGAGACCATTAAAAACACCCTCTATTTTGGAGCCATGTTGGTCAGAGAAAACCTGGCAGCCGGGGGGGTGGCGGGATCTGTAAATACCACCGGAGATGTTCTGCGCGCGGCTATACAGATTATCGGGCTTCGCCCGGATGTAAAGGTGGTATCCAGCTGTTTTCTGATGGTACTTTCAGACGGCAAAATACTGACCTTCGCAGACTGTGCAGTGATACCGGATCCCACACCGGTACAACTTGCCAGCATCGCCATCAGTTCGGCCTATACCCACCGGAAACTGGCCGGAACCGAACCCAGAATCGCCATGCTGTCTTTTTCTACCAAGGGAAGCGCCTCTCATCCGCTGGTGGAAAAAGTTCTGGAGGCTACTGATCTGGTCAGAAAGACGGCTCCCGATTTACAAATAGATGGCGAACTTCAGTTCGATGCGGCATATATACCCGAAATAGGAAAAAGAAAAGCACCCCTGTCAACTGTGGCCGGAAACGCCAATGTATTTATCTTCCCGGACCTGAACGCCGCAAATATCGGCTACAAGATGGTGCAGCGCCTGGCCATGGCCGACGCAGTAGGCCCGGTCATTCAGGGCCTGGCCAAACCATACAACGACCTCTCCAGAGGATGCAGCGTCGATGATATTGTAAATGTGGCGGCCATCTGCAGTATACTGTCCGAATGAGAAATATCTTTCTGAAGGGGATAATGAAATGAAATTAGCAAGCCGTATTAACCGCATAGAAACCTCCAAAACCCTGCAGGTAAAGGAAAAGGCGCTGGAACTGAAGGCGCAAGGAATAGAGGTCATCGATCTGACGGCGGGCGAGCCGGATTTCCCCACACCACCTTCTGTCTGCCAGGCCGGGATTGAGGCAATACAGCAGGGATTTACCAAATATACTGCCAATAATGGTATTCCCGAATTACGAACAAAAATCGCCCAAAAATTTGCAAGAGATAATAATCTGAGCTATACTCCGGAGCAGATTATTGTATCCAGTGGTGCCAAACAATCCATTCTCAATGCCCTGTTGGTTATGGTAGAGGAAGGCGATGAAGTTATCATTGGTTCCCCTTACTGGGTGAGCTATCCAGAACAGATTAAGATCGCCGGAGCATCACCGGTAATAATCGATACGGCGACAACCGATTTCAAAATACAACCCCGGCAACTTGAGCAAAATATTTCATCCCGCACAAAGGCAGTTATTCTCAATAGCCCCTGCAATCCCACCGGGGTGGTTTATACTGAGCCGGAAATCCGGGATCTGGCCGATATTCTGCTGCAAAAGGATATCTGGATTATCAGTGATGAAATATATGAGAAAATAATTTTTGATCACCTGCATCATATCAGTGTGGCCACATTCGGAAATCTCATTGAAAAGTCCGTGGTCATTAACGGATTTTCCAAATCGTATTCCATGACCGGCTGGAGGCTGGGTTATGCTGCGGGACCACTTGCGGTGGTAAAAGCCATGTCTAAAATTCAGAGTCATTATACATCCAATGCCTCCTCCATATCTCAGAAAGCTGCCGTTGCAGCATTGAACGGTCCGTCGGAAGAAATTGAAAAAATGAGAAGGGTATTTGAAGAAAGAAGAAATTACATAAAATCCGTTCTGGATAAACGCTCTTATTTTTCTTATGTCTATCCGCAGGGAGCCTTTTATTTTTTCATTGATATATCTGCTGTCTTCGGAAGCAGAGGCGGAGAGAAAATGATTGAAAATTCACTGGATGTATGCTCCTTTTTAACGGAACACTATCATTTAGTTACTGTTCCAGGTATTGCCTTCGGAGACGACCGGCATCTGAGGATATCCTTTGCCGCTTCTCAGGAATCACTTGAGATCGGCATGAGGAAACTGACAGAGGCCATGGATCACCTGATGGAACGGAAGTAGCATATCCGGGAAGGGAGAAAAGGATGCCTACCTATACTTACAAATGCACCCAATGCGGAATGCAGTTTGAAAGTTTTCAGAGAATTGTAGATCCGCCTCTGGAGAACTGTCCCTCCTGTCATGGAATGTTAAAACGGATTATTACCGGCGGTTCAGGACTGATATTTAAAGGATCAGGTTTTTATATCACCGATTATGCCCGTAAAAACTCAAAGGGAAACAGCACTGAAAGTGTTGAGAAAAAACCGCAAAATAAACCGGAGAAGGATTCTTCAAAACCCTGATTTTTGCAATAGAAGTTTAACCACTGCAATACAAAATTTTCTTCCATCTAACTAAATGGCACCCTGAGTGTACATATAAGAATGTCAAATCCTAGCATAAAATATATGAAAGCTGTAGTCGCAGAAAGTCCCGGCGGACGGGAACAAATTCGTATTCAGGATTTTCCCCGCCCTGAACCTGCGGAGGAGGAACTCCTGGTGAAAGTTAAAGCGACGGCAGTAAACCGGGCGGATATTCTTCAGCGTCAGGGAATGTACCCACCCCCGCCCGGCAGCAGTGAACTCCTGGGACTGGAGATGAGTGGGGTGGTGGAATATGCCGGGAAGAAATGTAAACACTGGAAAACCGGAGACGAAGTATTTGGATTATTGCCGGGCGGGGGCTATGCCCGTTATGCGGTAATACATCATCAGATGGCCATGAAAAAGCCCGAAAATTTAAGTTTTGAAGAAGCAGCCGCCATTCCGGAAGTTTTCCTGACCGCTTTTCTGGCGGTTGTCTGGCTTGGAAAACTTCAAAGAGATGAAATTATCCTGATCCATGCGGGAGCAAGTGGTGTGGGTACCGCAGCCATTCAGCTGGCCAAACACATTGGAGCCCGTGTCATTATCACTGCGGGATCCGAGGAAAAAATAAACAGCTGCATCAGATTGGGTGCCGATGAAGGAATTAATTATAAGAAAGGGAAATTTCAGGAACCGGTAATGGAAATGAGCAAAAACAGGGGTGTAAATGTCATCATTGATTTCGTGGGACAGTCATACTGGGAGCAGAATATGGAGGTTCTGGCTCCCGACGGCCGGATCGCAATTCTGGCCACCATGGGGGGATCAGAAGTTTCCAGATTTAGTCTCCGGCAGATCATGCAAAAACGGGCAACCATTATGGGATCTACCCTCAGAAACCGCCCCTTGTCCTATAAAATACACCTGACCAAAGAGTTTTCAGATTATACCCTTCCCCTGTTAACAGATGGAACCATACATGCAGTTATTGATAGGGTGTTTCCCTGGGAAAAAGTCAGAGAGGCCCATCGCTACATGGAAGAAAACCGCAACACAGGAAAGATTGTCCTGAAGGTATCCGAATAAAATGCTTTGAAAATTCATACTTGTATTCCCCGCATATCCACGTTAATTTTTCCTTTCAATTAATGCTTGAATTTATTATTTGAATACGGAGGACTCCATGTCAGAGAAGATCAATGTACCTTCAGAGGGAAAACCCATCACACTTGTAAATAATCAGCTCCGGATTCCTGATCAGCCCATAATTCCTTTTATTGAGGGAGACGGTATAGGTCCGGACATCTGGAAGGCTTCTAAACTGGTATTCGATTCGGCAGTCCAGAGAGCCTATGGTAAAAAGAAAAAAATCGCCTGGATGGAAATATTTGCCGGAGAAAAGGCTAAACAAATGTATGATGAATGGCTACCGGCCGAAACGGTTGAGGCCAT
This sequence comes from uncultured Caldithrix sp., assembly GCA_964461135.1. GTDB lineage: Bacteria > Calditrichota > Calditrichia > RBG-13-44-9 > RBG-13-44-9 > RQOF01. Next base: position 79,013 of record CAYWTB010000001.1, read on the forward strand.
CCGCAAATATTATATCGCCATCAAGGGACCTTTAACCACACCGGTGGGGGGAGGATTCCGCAGCCTTAATGTGACTCTCCGGCAGGTACTGAATCTTTACGCCTGTATCCGGCCGGTTAAATATTACCAGGGAGTCCCCAGCCCGGTACGTAATCCTGAGCGAATGGATGTAATCGTATTCAGGGAAAACACCGAAGACGTTTATTCTGGGATTGAATGGCAAATGGGAAGCCGGGAAGCACTGAAGATTATCGATTATCTGAATAATGAGTTCAAAACCAATATTCCGCTGGATGCCGGAATTGGAATTAAACCCATCAGTAAAACCGCTTCACAGAAACTGGTAAAAAAAGCCGTGGAATTTCTACTGCAGAATAACAGGCCATCGCTGACCCTGGTCCACAAGGGGAATATCATGAAATATACCGAGGGTGCCTTCAAGGAATGGGGATATCAGCTGGTGAAGGAAAATTATCAGGAATATTTTATCACCGAAGATGAATTATGGGAAAAGTACGACGGTAAAATTCCTTCCGGAAAAAAAGTTGCCAAAGACCGTATTGCAGACAACATGCTACAGCAGATCCTAACCCGGACAAATGAATATAGTGTCATTGCCACCCCGAATCTGAACGGGGATTACCTGAGCGACGCCTGTGCCGCACAGGTAGGAGGGCTGGGAATGGCTCCCGGAGCCAATATCGGGGATTATCACGGTCTGTTTGAGGCCACCCATGGCACGGCTCCCAAGTATGCCGGACAGGACAAAGTGAATCCATCATCGGTAATCCTTTCAGGGGTGCTCATGCTCCAATATTTACATTGGACTCAAGCGGCCGACCTTATAGAGAAATCCCTGGAAAAAACCATCATGAAAAAACAAGTCACCTATGACCTGGCACGCCAACTGGAAGGTAATATTAAACCACTGAAGACCTCGGAATTCGGCCAGGCGATAGTGGATAATTTCTAGAAGGCAGGATTCTTTTTATGCTTTAAATGAAAATTTCAGGGTAATTTTTTAACAGATATTTTTTAAAATTGCGTGTCTATGATATTTATCCCCGATGAAAAGAAAAATGCACTCAAAGTCCGGAAGAAAAGTATTCCTTACCAGACCTTAGCCGTTATTTATAACAGGGTGATGCGTCATGTCAATTATTCCCAATGGGCAACATATATTGCCACTATTATCCGTAAAAGCCAGAGTATTGAGATTGCCCTTCTGGATATCGGTTGCGGTACCGGTGAATTTATCCGTGAGATGGGAATACTCGGTTATAGTTGTGACGGATGCGATCCTTCAGAGGCCATGCTTCAGGTAGCTCAATTAAATAATCCACATAAAAAATTCTGGGTGGATAAGTTACCGGAACTTGAACAGACAAGAGGCGGGATTTATAATGTGATTACCTGCCTGTATGATACCATAAATTATCTATCCGGACTAGCTCTGCTTGAACAAGCTCTGAACAGAGTTTACACGTTACTGCCGGCAAGAGGCATGTTTATATTTGATGTGGTCAGTAAAAAATTTTGCGAATTATATTTTGATGATGTTAAGGAAGAAGAAATCGTCAATAAACAATATGCCTATTCCAGAAAATCATATTTCAATAAATCTCAATCGGAACAGGTAAACGAATTTATTATATATACTCCTTCTGGCATTTTTGAGGAAAGACATATTCAGAAAATTTTTTCATTCAGCGATATTGAAAATTTAATCAGGGACAGGACACCATTTAAAATCCTGAATATTTACGAGGATTTTACTTTTTTCAAGGCCGAAGCAAATAGCGACCGTGCGCATTTTATTCTGAAAAAGAGTGAATAATGATCGAATTTTATAATGTTTCCACTCCGGGTAAGAATTACCCTATTCTTAAACAGATTACGCTCAACATCAATAAGGGTGAATTCGTTTATCTTATTGGAAAAACCGGGGCGGGAAAAACCACACTTCTTCGCATGATCTATATGGACCTGCTCCCGTCGCAGGGAAATGTAATTGTAGATAAATTCAGTTCATCCAACATCAAAAGGCGGCAGATTCCTCTCCTCCGCCGCAAGGTTGGTGTGGTATTCCAGGATTTTAAATTACTTCCGGACCGGAATGTCTATGATAATATTGCCTTTGCCTTGCAGGTTATCGGTGCCAGGCGCAGGGAGATTAAAAGCCGGGTACTCAGTGTTCTGACCCAGGTAGGATTAAATCATAAACGTTATCATATGCCGGAATTATTATCCGGTGGTGAGAAACAGCGTGTGGCCATAGCCCGGGCGCTGGTAAATGAACCGTTCATACTGCTGGCAGATGAACCCACCGGAAACCTGGATCCAGATGCTTCCAGAGATATTGTTGAACTACTGGAAAAGATTAACAAAGGGGGCACGGCAGTCTGTATGGCTACACATAATTACGAACTCATCCGGGTAGCTCCCCACCGGATCATTGTGCTGGATAACGGTCAGATACGGCAGGAATTAAGTCCGGATAATCTTAAAAAACTACATTGAGCCTTAAAATATGAATCTGCTGTTTTTTATGAAAGAAGGATTTATCGGTCTTAAAAGAGCCCGGTTATCGGCAGTTATATCTGTGGTTTCCTTATGCCTGGCACTTACATTGATAGGGATCTTCAGCCTGGCCGGCCTGAATCTGAAAGATGTGGTGTACCGTTTTTATAAGGAGATTGAGATCGAAGTATTCCTGGATCCCTCCATTACCGATCAGCAGGTTTCCAGTCTGCAGAAAAAAATCATGGATTATAGCCAGATTAGATCGGTAACATTTATTTCCCGGGAACAGGCTTTGCAGGAGTTCCAGGAAATTTTCGGGGAGGATATCCAGAAAGTGCTTAAAGAAAATCCTTTGCCCCCTTCCTTTCGGATAATCCTCAAACCGTCGTTTTCCACTCCCGATGGTGTGGAAAACGTCTCGGCAGAAATCAGCACACTTAAGGGAGTACAGGATGTCATCTATCAGAAAGAGATTATCCGGTTTCTGCATAAGTATTTGACCCTGGGGATAACTATTGCCACCATTATCATATTTTCCCTGCTGATCGTAATCACCATTCTGGTTATTAACACCATACGACTAACCATTCATGCCCGGAGAAATATTATTCAAATCATGAAACTGGTTGGCGCGACAAATTATTTTATTAAAGGTCCCTTTATTTTCGAAGGAATTTTTCAAGGGGCTCTGGGTGGACTTCTCAGCTCAGGAATGATATGGGCCACCAGCCAGGCAGTGAAACAAATTATTTTCCCCGAACTGGTAATACAAAACTATGTTTATCTTTTTATCATCGCAGGGGGCATTTTTCTCGGACTGACCGGAAGTTATCTCTCAGTGAATAAATATCTGCACTACTGATAAAACAACCATTCCAACAGTATTGACCCTTCCACTCCCAACTCCGGTAATCTTCTATCCCAGGGGAGAAAAGACCGTCTGTTTCTTGGTCACCACACTCGTAATGGTAAATTCCACCAGCATGGTAAATGTCACCTGACCGGTGGAACCCGGGGCCAGTGACCCTTTGGAATTAATATCAACCACACCAACAATACCAGTACGAAGATCATTAAGAGCATCATTCAGCATCGCAACTCCCTCTTCAGATAAGGCATCCGTTTGAGGAATTCCTTCGATGGTTCCTAGAACCAATTGATTAAGGGACATTACCGTTTCATATGAAGATGAACGATAACTTAAATCCACCAAACCACTGACCTCAGCATTCGGATTGGAAATCTTGGTAATAGTAAAAGCCGCACCCTCCAGTTTTATTCTATCCACATCAGACAGTTCCAAATTAAATTCGGCTAATTTCTTTTGCATATCTGCAAAAATATCATCAGTGTAGAGCTGCAGATTTTCTGAATAGGACCCGCCGCTGGTTGTGATAATAAATTCAACCGATGAGGTCAGGGGTATGGGATAGTAAACCACGACATCCTTACAACTTATCAATAAAATAGCACTTAATATCAAAAATAAAATGATATACTTTTTCATGATTATCCTCCTGATTTTTAAATTTAATTAAAGTCCAATACTCAAACCGGCATTGAGAACACTCTGTTTCCCCAAACAGTAATCCACATTTATGTGGAACAGAGTGAAATTAAAACCTACTCCTGCCGTAACCCTGAACTTATTATCCCCGGTAACATCCAGAGATACATCTCCTGTTTCAATCCCTGAATCAAAAGTATATTCAAGCTTTGCCTTATTTGATTCGTATGCCAATCCCCCGTAGACATTGACGACTACAAAAGACTTGCCTGCCTCGGCATGTATGGTGTATACGTTGCCTTTTACAATATCACCAATCTTGAATTTATGATAGAAAAACCCTGCCGCAATATCAACCGGGGACATGGGAATATACTGGCTGAGGCTATGACGGCCTCCAATACCAAACAGGGAAATTTCACCAATATCTTTCTGATTGACTTTAAAAAATCTCAGGCTCGCTTCTGTTCCCATTATACTGCCTACCGTTATTGTCGGAGCACCGATCAGGAATGATTTCACATCATATCCACCGGGAAATACATACTCGGTACCTTCCGGTGAGGTTACGCTTGTCCCTTTGGGATCGCCGATGACCGTGGGCGCTTCCACCTCCTGTACCGGATAAAAATAGCCGGTGGTAGTGGCCTTAAACTTTTTCTGATCATCAGAAAATATTGCCATCATGCCATTAAGGGCTATATTGATATGCAATCCCATTTTAGGCACATTCGCCGTCCGGTAAAGACCGGAATTCAAGTTTGCTCCAAATCCTGTAATCAGGGGTTTGATATAACCTTGACCGTTCTCTCCCGCATACCGTTGTATTAGTTCATCAACCTGGGCTTCCATGCGACCGATACATCCAAGACCTATCAGGATGACCAGAGACCATATCACAATTACTTTCATACTCAATCTCCTTTCTGTTGAATGGCAAATATGAATTATTTATCTCTACGGAATTGAATGACCTAATAGAATATAAAATTACAGTATATTCCGGCTCCGGTTCTCTAAAAATAGGCAATTTATTCCCAATATGGTTGTGACGTGTGTCAAAATCAATTTTTTTTATATATATTCAGAAATTACAGTATTGCAATTAATACATCAAAACGGCTGAATTTCTTTTTTTATTCGAAATCTGATACTGTAAATTAAATACTATATTCAATTACCGTCGGATAAAACCCGGAGTATCTATATCGGTATACCGGCTGTCTTGCTCAATTGATGCCAGGCATGCAGCCCTAAACACCGCTTAATCAGATAATTTTCATCCTCTGTCTTAAAACCTCTGCCATTATAATACCTGCAGCAACTGAAGCATTCAAGGATTCGGTTTTCCCCTCTTGTGGAATCCGGAAAACTTCATCACTTTTTTTGAGCAGCAAGGGACGTACTCCCTTCCCTTCGCTGCCAAAAATAATGGCCTGCGGCAGGGAAAAATCCATGTCCCAGAATAATTTTTCAGCACGTACAGATGTGGCATAAATCCATATTCCGCAATCCCTGAGGTAGTCAACTGCCTGGGCAGTATTAGAGACCTTACATATATCCGTGTGGAAAATGGCGCCGGCAGAGGCTTTCACAACCAGATCGGTGACGGGGACGCTGTCCCGGCTTCCAAAAATAATTCCCTGAAAACCCAGAATTTCAGCAGACCGGATAATGGCACCAAAGTTCTGGGGATCATTGAGTTGATCAAGGATAATGAGGTTTGGCACTGCTCCGCTTTTCTGAATATTGTCAACCAGCTTATCGATTGATACATAGTCGATAGCGGCCAGCAGTGCAATCACCCCCTGATGTTTTTTCCGATCACTCATAGTATCCAGTTTATGTCTGGACGACTGTACCAGCGGTATTTTTAATTCTCTCGCCAGGGTAAAAATCAGCCGGATGGCCGGTCCACTTCTTCCCTTGAGAATATAAATCTTATCGATTCTCTCCCCGGCATCCAGGGCTTGCTTAACCGGATTCACTCCGAAAATAATGGGCATATTCCTGACCGTTCAATTTCAAATTACCGAAGGAATTATTTTTCAGACCAATCAATATAATATGAAAAGAGCAGGGGGAAAAAGTTATTTCACCCTGCTCTTAAATTTTAATAGATGTGTCGGCCGGAGTTATTGCTTCTTCAAGTAGACATTTCCACCGGAAGTGCGTAAATATACCTCTGGTCCCCCGCCATTTATTTTCCCCTTAATCCATCTTACATTTTCATCCCTTTCTCCGGAAATATCCAGATCACTTTTTACTTTACCTCTGCCCGTCTTGGCATCAATATCCACAGCTATACCATCCGCCAGATACAAAGTCACCGAACCTCCGGAGGTCTCGAGCCGGGAATTGCCGGGAGGTTGTCTGGTGATATGTGCCGTTACCGAACCGCCGGAAGTTTTGGCATCAATACTGCCCATCACTTCCTCCACATTTATACTTCCGCCCGAGGTTTTTGCTGTAACCGCTCCACCTGCTTTTTTAATGGTGATAGAACCGCCAGACGTTTGCGCGTCCACACCTCCCTTTACCTTTCCAGTGTTGATACTTCCACCAGAGGTTTTAAGATCTGCATCCCCCTCGCTACTCTCAAGTGAAATGCTTCCCCCTGACGTTTTGCCGGTCACCGGGCCACTGATATTTCCAAAAGTGAGGCTGCCTCCGGAGGTATGCGCTTTCGCTGCACCCATCAGATCTTCAACCGAAATACTTCCGCCGGCCGTTTTCAGATTGACATTATAGTCCCGCGGGACCTGAACCAGGAATTTAATTTTCACATCGTTCCATCCCCATGACCTTTTTTTCTGAGATTTGGCCGTTACCGTTACATCATTGCCGGACTGGGAAAAATCGATATTAAAATTGTCCATGAAATCTTTTATTTTTCTTTTATCCCATCCGTTAAACTTCTGAATGACAGCAATATTGACTTTACTATCCGCTGCGGTATTTACTTCAATCGAGCCAAAATCCGAGTCAATAATCAGGGTACCACCGGGTGTTACAGTAAAAGTACGCTCAATAGTATTGTCATTCATAGCCATACCATAGGAAAGAGGGATTAACAGAAGAAAAATAAACAGAAAAGTTAACCACACCTGTTTTTTTCGATTCATTTTTTCTCTCCTTTATATTTCTGTAAGTTATTCATATCTCAATGAATCCACTACATTCAGGCCTGCTGCCTTATAGGCGGGATATATTCCAGAAAATATACCGATAGTAGTGGTGGTCAGCAGGGCCGAAACTACTGCCCATAAGGGAACCGCCATGGGCAGCTTGACCAGAAGTGCTATTAAAGCCGCCAGGCCAATTCCCACTCCGAAACCCAGGATTCCACCCAGGATGCACAAAGCCACCGCTTCGGACAGAAACTGCAGCATGATGTTTATCTTTCTGGCTCCTACCGCTTTGCGAATGCCAATCTCCCGCGTTCTTTCCGTAACAGAAACCAGCATGATATTCATGACTCCTATTCCCCCCACTACCAGTGAAACCAGACCAATCAATATTCCTCCCAGCTGAATATATTTTGCCACACTGTTGAATGAATCGATTAGGGATTGATTATAGAAAATATCAAAATCATTCTCTTCGCCGGGCGGGACTTTGCGGATTTTGCGCAGCACGCCGATAACTTCGCCTTGTGCCTGGTCAAAAACCTCCGGCCCTTTCGCCATCACCGTAATATTAACCGAATAATTTTTACCAAAAATTTCCTGCCACACGGTTATGGGAATGGCCGCACGATTATCCCGGCTCTCACCAAAAACCGAGTTTCCGCGAGACTCAAAAAGCCCGATCACTCTAAACTTCTGGCCATGGATGCGAACCTCCTTTCCCATTGGATTGGTATATGGGAATATCTTATCTACAATATCCATTCCGATTATGGCCACATGAGCGTGACTTCGAACGTCCTGGTCGGTAAGAAAACGGCCTTCCCCCACGAAATAACCGTTATTAATGATAAACTCGGGAGTGGCCCCCGCCAAAACCACATTGGGATTGGTGCGCTCTCCCTCGTAAACCACCGTTTCTCCGAAGCGCCAGTTTTCCGCTCCCACATATTTTACCGAGGGACAGTCTTCGCGGATAACATTGGCCATTTCAACCGTCAGATCTTTTCGTGGTATCCGTTTGGAATGCCCTACGTTAATCCTGGGTCCAAATTTCTCCACCTGGAAAGTGTTCGATCCCAATAAACTAAGATCAGCTTCAATAGAAGAGCGAAATCCTTCCAGTACAGACACGATAAGAATAACGGTTCCAATGCCAATTACTATTCCCAGGGTCGTGAGGACGGAACGCATCCGGTTGGCCCAGAGCTGATGATAAGCAGTTTTGAATACTTCTGTTAAATACATCTGAAAAACCTGTAATCTATCTCATTCATAACGCAAAGCATCTATGGGATGCAGTTTGGATGCCCGGACTGCCGGATATAAACCCGATATAATTCCGACAAATGCCGAAAATCCATATCCTATCAGGATGGTAGTCAGCGTGACACTGGCATCCAGTTTAATTTTATGGAGCAATAACTGAGCAATAAGAACACCGGCAACGATGCCGATTATTCCTCCCAGCGAACTGATGGCAACCGACTCGCTGAGAAACTGCATGATAATATTTCGCCGTGTGGCGCCAATGGCTTTCCGGATTCCAATCTCTTTTGTTCGTTCAGTGACGGACACCAACATGATATTCATAATCCCGATGCCGCCAACGATTAATGAAATGGCCGCAATGATAAAAACCACCAGATAGGAAGTTCCTGTTAATTTATTATAAAAATCGGTTAGCATGGTCTGCTGATTTATGGCAAAATTGTCATTTTCAGCCGGTGGTAATTTTCGGATTTTACGCATTTCTCCGCGAATTTCATCCCGCAGGTTATCCAGAAGTAGCGGGTCATCCGTGCGGAAGGCAATGCTGATTCCCCGGTGATGAGAACTGATACCCTGAAAAGTGGTATAAGGAATAATTACCTGATTATCCAGGTTAAATCCAAAAAAACTTCCCATTTTTTTTAGCACACCAACAATTCGGTGTGGATGCCCGTTAATCTTTATACGTTTGCCCAGGGGATCCCGGCCCTTGAATAATTCCTCCCGCACATTCTGACCGATAACACATACCGGACGGGCACGATAAACTTCCATTTCGGTGAAAAACCGCCCAAATTCAGGTTCAGCATTATCAGTAAAAACATACTGTTCATTGGAACCCACAGTGAAAACATCTTCAAGGTTCTTATTCCGGTATTCAATGGTCCGCATGGCTTCAATCTGGGGACTGATCCAACTTGCGGTTTCCACTTTTTCTTTAAGGAGATCATAATCATCCAGGGTTACTTCGGGCCTGTTGCGCAACTCCCAGTAATTATCGGTGATCACCCATGGGAATTTGCTGAGATACAGGCTGCTGGAACCTATATTAGAAAATTCACTTTTCACATAACTGTTGATACTCTGGATGGCGGTAAAAATTACTATAATTGCTGTAACACCCAGGAAAATACCCAGGGTGGTCAGTAAAAACCGTATTTTATTAGCCGTCAAGGCATCATAAGAAAAACGGAAATATTCCCACCATTGACTGGCTACTGACATTAATTTATTCCTTCGATTTTTCTTCTACAATTTCTTCATTTTCAATGAGGCCATCTTTCAAGCGGATAATCCGGTTCGAATGCTGGGCGATGAAATCTTCATGTGTTACCAGGACAATGGTATTACCCTGCTCATTCAAATGATCAAATATTTCCATGATTTCTTCACCCGTCTTGGTATCCAGATTTCCGGTGGGTTCATCAGCCAGTATCATGGAAGGATTATTGACCAGGGCACGGGCAATGGCTACTCGCTGCCGCTCTCCGCCGGAAAGTTCATTGGGTTTATGATGCATCCGGTCTCCCAGTCCCACTTTTTCCATAGCCTCTATAGCTCTCTCCCTGCGTTTACCAGTAGAAGTACCGTTATAAATGAGTGGCAGTTCAACATTGTGAAGTGCCGAGGCTCTCGGGAGCAGGTTAAAAGTTTGAAACACAAATCCAATTTCCTTATTTCGGATTTTGGCCAGCTGATCATCCGTAAGACCGCTTACATCCTGCCCATTTAAACGGTAGGTACCGGTAGTCGGCACGTCCAGGCATCCGATGATGTTCATGAGTGTGGACTTGCCGGAACCGGAAGGCCCCATGATTGACATATATTCGCCGCTCCTGACACGAACACCTATTCCGCGTAATGCATGAACTTTGGTTTTCCCCAGAATGTACACCTTATGAAGCTCGTTGATTTCGATTATCAAATTTTCAGGCATTTTGGCACCATTTTTTTATTCTGCCCTCACAAATCCCTTTTGACTGTTTTTCACCTTGACAGGATCCCCACCTTTCAGTGTTCTGCTGAGAACATTGAAGGGACCGGTTATAACTTCATCTCCTTCACTCAAACCACTTTTTACCTCATAATAATTTTCATCGCTGATCCCCACTTCCACCGGACGCATTTTTGCCACCCCGTCTTCAACCACAAAAACTACTTCAACCATTTCATCTTCCTTTTTATTTTTCATCTTAGCGGGATGTTCTGTTTCGGCTTCCCGTTCTGCAGGAGTTGATTCAACACCGGATGATTTTTCGAGCCGCTGCCGGTCCCGCGCAGTAAGGCTTTGTATGGGAATGTTCAGGGCATTCTTTACCGTTCGCGTTCGTATATCGGCCGTAGCGGACATTCCGGGCCGGAAAGAGGGAAGTTTATTAAGCATCAATATCTTGACTTCATAATTAGTCACCTCCTCAATTGTTCCCGTTCCCTTTGTAGTAGCCGAATGGGAAATCTCACTGACAATTCCTCTGAAAGTGGTATCCTGAAAAGCATCAATTTCCACTTCACTGGTGTCTCTCAATGACACATTGACAATATCATTTTCATTGACTTCAACCCGGGCTTCCATACGCGATAGATCCGCCAATCCAAGGATAACATCCGCCTGAAACTGCGAACCGAGAGCCATCTCACCCACTTCTTTGTTTTTACGAATAATTACCCCATTGATGGGGGCTTTTAAAACCGTCTTATCCAGGGCATCCTGGGCTTCTTCCAGACTGGCCTCCGCCTGCTCCAGCTGGCTTTGGGCACTCTGGTATTTGGCCTCGGCCATTTCAAGTTCTGCCTGGGAGGTTAAATTTTTCTGATACAATTCCTGAGTCCTATCCTGTTCGCTTTTAGCCAATTTCAACTGCGCTTTGGAACCCAGAATCTGAGATTTGGCACGATCCCTCATGGCTTTATACTGATCTCCATCCAGAACCACCAGAACCTGGCCGGCCTTCACTGTGTCTCCTTCTTCCGCATTTAGCTGGAGAATTTCACCGGCTACTTTGGCACTGATATTTACTTCCACAACCGGATATATTTTACCATTACCCGTTACTTTTTCCGTAACATCCGCCCGGAATACTTTTTCGGTCTGAACTTCCGTGGCATCATTCCCCGACACCAGGTTGGCCACAACGAAAACCACTACTGCAATTACAATGACTCCAATGATGATAAATTTCTTCATTATTTTTTAACCCTTAAATGTTTACTGCTTGTTTAACCTTTCCGATGGCCTCATACAATTCAATATACGTGATAATAGCATTGTATTGCGCCGCCACCAAAACCTGTTCCGCTTCCGTTAAATTCACCTGGGCTTCCCTGAGTTCCAGAGAAGTTCCCGAACCTAGCCGGTACCGTTCATTAGCCAGCCGGAATTCTTCACGGGCTGCTTCCAGATTTTTCTGATCAATTTTAATAATTTCCAGCAGTGCATTATAACTGTTGTACAGATTATGGATGTCTGACCGCAGGGTGCGTTTGTAGTCAGCCAGATTTAATCTGGAATTTTTCAGATCAATTTTTGTCTTCTGTACATTTACATGATCTGCAAATCCATTGAAAAGATTCCAATTAAGTCCGATTCCTAAGCTGTAAGACCAGTTCAGATTCAGGTCCTTATATATTTTTTCAAATTCCTCATTATCCCGGCTGTAACGGAAGCGGGCGCCCAGACTCGGCCAGTAAGCACTTTTGGCCAGCGCAACACCGAGTTCCCGGGATTTCACCTGAAGTTCCTGACTGCGAAGAGCAGGCTGATTTTTAACGGACTCATCAAGGAGGTCTTCCAGAGTGACACTTTCCTGATTAAACGTTACCGTGGTATCTATATCAATCGGGGTAAGAGGATCTTGGCCCATTGCCAGATTCAGTAACTGTGCGGACTGGTCTACCGTATTTTTCTGCATGTAATACCGGATCTGATCCTGCCCCAGGTTTACCTGGGCGCGATAAACATCCACCAGGGCAACCGAACCGATCTCGTACATACTTTGCGTCCGGTCCACCTGGTCCTGACTGCGTGCCGCTGCCAGCGAATACACTTCCAGTAGTTTTTTGTTTTTCAAAAGATCATAAAAATATTGGGAGACAATTTTAATGACCTGGTTTTCCGAGTAATGCAAATCCTGTTTTTTCGCTTCATTCTGTATTTTGTTTAACCTGATATTATTCCACCAGTAACCCCCGTCAAGTATGTTCTGATTAACAGTAACGCCGGCTGAATATGAATTTCTGGAGCGGGCCTCGGAGGTAACAACACGTTGCTCATATATGACCTGGTTGGCACTATCGACACCCACCGGTACATCAGACAGATAGGTTGATTTTCCCCACTGCAATTTTCCTCCAGAGACATCGGCCGTTAGAGAAGGGAGAATATTACTGTAAGAGCCTTTAACATTCAGTTCTGCGGATCTGGTCATATTGCGGCTAATATTTAAATCCGTATTATTTGTCAACGCCATTTTAATACAGTCCTGCAGATTCAGTGTTACATCTGCGGTCTGTGCCTTTGCAAAAACTGGAACAATAATTAATACAAGAAGGAAAACATAAAATCTCATTTCTGATACCTCCGCCTGATTAAAATTTCATCGAGCTGTTGTCAAATTTGGTGCCGACAGCCAGCTGATTTCATCCCAGAATCCCTTTGAAAACACTGGACAGCCACACATGAAAGACAAGTATGTAAAGCAACCAGGCAATACTTACGGACAGAATACCCTTTAGTTTCGAAAAACGATAAATTACCGCAAACCCGATTCCGAAAACAATGATAAACCACACCGTGAAAACATCTAAATTGCTGATAAAATTATATAATGCCGAACCTTCAGCCAGCCGGGGAAATAGAATCGCCGGGCTCATATCCACCTGCAGGCTATTTTTGGATAACATCAGGGGTATCTTTACGATGGAACCCAGTAAAATTACGATAAGATATGAATAGCTGTAGGCTGAAAAAATCTGTTTAAAAAGTGCTTTGCCTCCCAGAAATACATTTCCAATCAGTAGAAAAATGGCTGACACCAGTGAATAAATAATCAGGATTGCAATGGGAGGAATGATAACTATATTTATAATTCTGCGGGCGCCTGTTTTACTTGCTTCCAGTTGATCCATCATTAAATCCCGGCGCTCTGCCGGAATCCGGTCATTCTGTTCAAGTTTTGAAATCCGGTAATCGATGGCCATGTCATAAAAACGATAGCCGGAAAACATTGAGATCAAAATTGCCAGAATAACAGGGATAATAAAATCCGGTTTCGCTCTTAAATATTCGAATAAACTTGTTGGTGAAATAAAAACGTTGATAATTCTCTGAAGAGGATTTTGTCTCTCAACAGGTTCTTCCTCCGGTTTTTCGGAAATACTTTCCAGAATCTGTTCAATCCCTTCCGGTTCACCCCCCTTGCCTGAATCGCCCGTTTTTGACTGTGAGCTGGCAGCCCCGGCCGGTTCACTTTCCATCTTCCTGTCATTGACGTTTTTGCCGGTACTTTCTTTTAACTGGCCCAGGATCTCTTCCAGTTCTTTTCTGGTTTTATCCTGATTTCCCCCTTTTTCCTCCGAATTTTCTAATTTTCCGGTTTTGTTTTCGTCACTCATGATTAACCCCTGTTTTATGGTTTATTTATAGTCCGTTGCCAAGATGAACTCCCTAATATCAGTCCCTGGCTTTACTGGTGAAGCGGTCTTTTATTTCAATAAGATAATTAAAACACGCATCCGGGTTGTTGGGAATTCTCCCATCCAGCACGGCATCCAGTATTTCATCTTTTAACTCGCCCACCAGGGGCCCGGGGGAAATTCCCAGGGTACTCATTATGGTATTACCGTCGATGGCCAGTTTGAAGTTGCGCATTTTATCTTTTTCTTCAACCTCCTTCATCTTACATTCCACATGATCGAAATTAGCAAGATACCTTTTAACCTTCTGAGGATTTTTAGAAGTGATATCTGCGCGACATAGAGCCATCAGATCATCCAGTTCATTTCCCGCATCCACCATCAGCCGGCGGATGGCACTGTACGTGACGGAATCATCCACCATCTGCATGGGTCTCAGGTGGAGGCGCACCAGCTTCTGAACGTGTTTTATGGTGGTGGTAGGAAGGCGCATTCTTTTACCAATATGCCCAACCATATGGGCCCCTATATCTTCATGACCATGAAATGTCCAGCCTGTTCCTTCTATAAACTTCTTGGTTTGCGGTTTTGCAATATCGTGAAGTAAGGCTGCCAGCCGAAGTTCAAATTGGTCCGTTCTATCACTGATGTTATCCAGTACCTGAAGGGTATGATCAAAGACATCTTTATGATGAAAATCCTGACGCTGATCTACTCCTGAAAGTTGGGTAAGTTCAGGCATCACGATGTCCAGTAGACCGGTTTTTCCCAGAAGTACAATGCCGGCAGACGGTTGCCGTGCCAAAAGCATCTTGCGGAATTCTTCCGTAATACGTTCCTGGGAAATGATTTTCAGCCGTTCTCGGGTTTCAATGATTGCCTGAAAAGTTTTGTCTTCGATCTCAAACCCCAGCACAGCGGCAAAACGGATAGCCCTCATGATACGTAAAGGATCATCATGAAAGGTAATGACAGGATCCAGCGGAGTCCGGATTACTTTATTTTTGATATCCCTCAGGCCATGATAACGGTCTATCAGAGTTCCAAAACTTTCCGGCGAGAGATCCATGGCCAGAGTATTAATGGTGAAATCCCGGCGGGAAAGGTCACTGAACAGATCGGCCTTCTGCACTGTGGGCTTCCGCGAATCGGGATCATAATGTTCCGAGCGTGCCGATATAAATTCAAGCTTATATTGCCTGTAAGTAAGCATGGCGGTGCCGAAGCGTGGAAAGGTCACCACCTTCCCGCTGCGGAAATTCTGCCGGAAAGCCCGGGCGACTTCCAGTGCATCTCCCTCCACCACAAAATCCATGTCGGTACCGGTGTTTTCCAGAATAAGATCCCTGACAAAACCACCTACTGCATATATTTTAATACCAAGTTTTTCTGACAGGCTGGAAATTTTATCAAGGACCGGCCTGCCTTTATGTGTGTTGAGTTTTTTTTTCACTGAAAACTTATAAATTTTAATTTTACCAGGTCAAATGGCCATAATATAGAAAAATTTCTCAAATAAAAGAAACATTTCTGAACAAAGAAACAGTTAAATCTCCGGTGAATGGTTTCCCGGCAACAGGAGATTGAAGAATTTTCCTTGTTTAATACCACCGGTCAATCTAAATTTTTGTTATATCATGGGAAAATCATGTAAATACAAACTGAAAAACATTCATTCCAACTCTTGCACATTTACCGCCCTTATGTGCCTTTGTCTCTGTTTTAGCCATATCTTAAACAGAGGGGTACTGTGCCAGCAGGTGCCGGACAATAACAGTTTTAATTTTGAGGTGGCAAACCATCTCCTTCCAGACTTCGAAGACAGTTACGGGGTGGTCTTCCGGTCTCTGAATGGATATGACCGGCCGGATATTTATGTGGTACGATTCCGAAACCTCAACCGGTTTTTCATAAATCAGGGAGATAATGTCCCCTTTCTGGACTGGACCATACAATCCGGGCTGGGCGGGAATCTAATGCCCAGGGGCAGGCAAAACCTGGAACTGGGTGCATCTGCCGCTGATTACGACAATGATGGATTACCGGATATGGCAATCGCAGGCTGGGGAGAAAGTACCCGCATTTTTCATCAGCTGAGGGATGCACGTTTTCAGGACGTTACAGAACATTCAGGAATTACACTACCGATTGACGGAAACGGAGCGTTCTGGGCAGATGTAAATCTTGATGGTTATCTGGATCTTTTTATTACGGATGAACATCACAGTAACCGCCTTTTCCTGGGTAACAGCCGTGGAAAATTTCGTGATGTGAGCCATCTCTGGGGGCTGAGCGATGAAAGCGTGAGTCAGGGCGCCGCACTGGGAGACCTGGATGGCGATGGTTATCCCGACCTTTATGTTTGTAACTGGTTTTCTCCGGATATCCTCTACCGTAACACCGGCAGGAATTTTTTCCAGCGCATGCAGCTGTCCATGAAACACACAAATCTTGCTGCGAATAGTAATGGCGTGTCCTTCGGCGATATAGATAATGACGGGCATGCCGATATTCTGGTAACCGACCGTGACGGTCAATCATCCCTTTACCGGAATCAAATAGAGAGTGGTGACAGCTTATGGCAATTCAGAGAACTGGATGATTCATGCGGCCTGAATCTGCCTTATCCCGCATATGGTAGTGTAATTGCAGATGTCAACAACGATGGCTGGCAGGATATCTGGGTAAGTTCCATAGGACCTAACATGCTGTTCCTGAATCAGGGCAATCTTACCTTTCAGAAGGTTTATGAAGACCGGTATCATCCGAACGGGCCGTTAAAATATTACAGTACAGGCGCTGCCTGTGCAGATATGGACGACGATGGTGATCTTGATTTGTTTGTTTCTAATAAGGATACTATCAGCTTGTTATACCGCAATACCCTGAATAATAAGAATTTCATACAAATTAAAGCCGTGGGTGTCCAATCCAACCGTGATGCGATTAACACCCGAATCTGGTTATACCAAAAAGCCACCGGGACGGAGAATTTATTTCTGGCCGGTTACCGTGAAGTTACCAGCAGCTGCGGGTACCTATCTCAAAATGATATTGTCGTACATTTTGGCGTAGCCGGGGGGGCTGCCTGGTCAGCCAGGATTATTTTCCCGAGCGGTATTGAGCAAAAGCTGGATAATCTTCAAAAAGGAAACCGTTATGTGGTATTTGAGCATACCGGAGTTCTGAAAGCATATTTTAAGACTACCGGTTATATCCATCGAATCACAGGTACCTCCTATTTCTGGTTAAGCCTCGGTCTTTATCTGATCCTTATCTTATCCGTCATTATGTATGTATATTTTTCAACTCGCAGGTATCACTGGGCAACCCGTCACATCATTCTTTTCTTCTCACTTACCATTCTTTTACTTTACGGTATTTTTATCGCTTTCCAGGAATATGCGGTTCATATCAGGCTATTCACGCAGATTCTGGTTCTGTACGGATTCCTGCTGCTGCTGACATTTTTTATGGAAAAAATCCGCCGGCTGGAAATCTCCCGCGGAAATTACAGGAAGCTCCTCAAAAAGTTTTCCCAGGAACTGATTTTTATCAAGGATAACATTGAACTTTTCCGTAAGCTTCTGGCAACGGTGACAAATGCTGTTCATCCGCTTTTCTGTGCTACATATATTAAAGAAGATAATATCTTGAGGCTGTTGGAAAGTACCGGTCAATATGCGGGTCCAGAAAAAATCGAATTGACAGATCTGACCAATAATGAAGCCGGTTTGGAGGAAAACTATTACCAGGATAAAATTCCTCAACCGGACAGCTCACACCCAAACCGGATTTTCCTGATAAAACGAGATTATGAATTGTTCGGATTACTGGTGCTGGGCAGGCCAGAGCATTACAAGGAATATTCAACGGAGGACATAGGGGTTTTTCGTTCACTTACTGCGCAGGCGGCTATTGCCATTGAAAATAATATGTATATTGAAAAAACGAAACAGCTGATCAAACAGATAACCGAATCTCAAACCCGGGAAAAATATTTGAAGCAACTCGAACAAACCAACCAGAAACTTAAAAAGAGCAACCGGGAATTGCAGAAGCTTTATCAGAATCTGAAGGACACGCAGACACAGCTGGTGCAAAGCGAAAAGATGGCCAGTCTGGGGCAACTGGTTGCCGGAGTGGCCCATGAACTGAACAATCCCATCAGTTATATTTATGCCAACATGAAAGAGCTGGAAAATTACACTCTGGCAATTTCGGAACTGATTACCATACTGAAAGATATCGGGCCAGCTTACGACAAAAATCAGCTGGCCGGTCAGCTTCTAAAACTTAAGGACAAGTATGATTTTGATTTTATGCAGAGTGATATTCAATCACTTATTCATGAAAATATAGAAGGAAGTCACCGCGTAAAGGATGTGGTGCAGAACCTGCGCAATTTCTCACGCCTGGATGAGGCGGTATTAAAGAAAGTGGATATCCGTGAGGGGCTGGAATCGACCCTGCTGCTTCTTTCCAACGAACTCAAAAACCGCATAGAAGTGCATAAACAGTACGGTGATATTCCCGCGATTTACTGTCAGCCGGGAAATATTAATCAGGTTTTTATGAATATTCTCTTAAACGCCATCCAGGCCATTGATGATAAGGGTAATATCTGGGTGAGTACCGAAGTCAAAGACAATTATGTTCAGGTTACCATCAGCGATGACGGCAAAGGGATTCCCAAAAAATTCCAGCAAAAAATATTTGATCCGTTCTTTACTACAAAGCCTGTGGGACGCGGAACTGGCCTGGGATTAAGCATCAGCTACAAAATAATCAGCGAACATAAGGGTAAAATAGAGTTCACCAGCTCCCAAGGGAAAGGAACAACTTTCGTTATTCTGCTTCCCATCAGCAATGATAAAAAATAATTTGGGCATTCCATCAATTCAATTGACGAAGATCTGATGATACAAAAAGAAAAAACATCTGTTCTGGTCGTGGATGATGATCAGGCCAGCCTTAATGCCATAAATCGTGCTCTTCGGCGCGATTTCCAGGTTATTCTGTCCCGGCACGCCAACGCTGCTTTAGAGGTTCTAAAGACCGAAGAAATATCTGTCATCGTGGCCGATCAGAGGATGCCGGACATTAGCGGGGTTGAACTTTTCCAGAAAGCCCAGCATATTCAGCGGGATGCCATCCGGATACTGATTACCGGTTATACTGATATCGAAGCGATCATCCAGGCCATTAATGAGGGAAAAATTTATTATTACATCACCAAACCCTGGGAACCGGAGGATTTGAGACTGATTGTCCGGCGGGCAGCCGAGATGTATTTCCTCCAGCAGGAAAATAAGCGGCTTATGGAAGAATTGAGACTGGCAAATGAGAGGTTGGAACAGGAAAATATCATTCTTCAGCAGGAAGCTGTGAAAAGATTTGAATTTGAGAATATTATCGGACAGAGCAGTGCCATGCAAGAGGTTTTCCGGCTACTCAGGAAAGTAATTCCTACGAATATTACAGTATTATTAATAGGAGAAACCGGCACAGGCAAGGAGCTGATTGCCAGGGCCATACACTATAATGGATTGCGAAAAGATAACCTCTTTGTGGCCCAGAATTGTTCTGCAATGCCTGATACCCTTCTGGAAAGCGAACTGTTCGGCCATACCAAAGGAGCTTTTACCGGTGCCTACAGGGATAAAAAGGGATTGTTTGAACTGGCCGATGAAGGAACCATTTTCCTGGATGAAATTTCGGATACCTCTCCCGCCTTTCAGCAAAGACTGCTTCGCGTTCTGCAGGAGGGTGAAATCCGTCCCCTGGGTTCTGAAAAAACCTTAAAGACGGATGTGCGGATTATTTCTGCAACCAATAAAAACCTGGAAACCTTTATAGAACAGGGCAATTTCAGGGAAGATCTCTATTACCGCCTGAATGTCTTCCCTATCCGGATTCCTCCCCTGCGGGAACGTAGAGAAGATATTCCCCTCCTTGTTGACCATTTTATCAGGAAATATGAAGGAATATTGGGAAAGAAGGTCAAAGGAATACAGAAAGATGCACTCACCACACTGATGGCTGCTCCCTATACCGGGAACGTACGGGAGCTGGAAAATGAAATACAGCGTGCCCTTACTCTGGCAGACCCCAATTCATTCATTAAGCCGGAACATCTTTCCGACAGAATAAAAGAACAGTCATCCCAGTTGCAACCCGTCCTAACCCGGCACGGATCATTAAAAGAAATTACTGAATCCGTTGAAAAACATTATATTATGGAAACTCTCAAAAAAAATAACGGCAATATCACTCACAGCGCCAGGGACCTCGGCCTCAGCAGAGTGGGTTTACAGAAAAAACTTCACCGGTACGGTATCAAAGTAAAATAAAAGAGGAGCCCCGGTAATACCTACCCGCAGAACCAATACGGGTGTCTCACGTTTTTTATCCTTTAACACTGTAAACTTGATTTGCAGTTAAATTGCTAACTTTGTTAGCATATAACCTTCCCTGCCAATGATTCTTTCGGGCAAGAACCCTCACTATCCTGTTGATAAATAATTATTTATAAGCATTATCCACTCCGGGCAGGAGTTCTGGCATTAAATTTGACTTTTTTTACAGTGTGGAAAGAAAGGAAAGGTGAATCATGAAACTGTCAATCCTCAATCTGATACAAACCATGACCGGAATTCAGAGGGATATTTTATCTGCGGAAAATATGGTTGTCCTGGGTAAGTGGTCTCTTTATCTGTTAATCAGCAAGCCATTGAAAATCAATACTGTTCACTCGTTTTATCAAAAGATAAAAAAATTTACTCAAAATCTCATTATAACAAGGAGACCCACCATGAAACATTTACGTTTTATACGGGCAGCTTTTGCGGTCCTCTTGGTTTTTGTCTTCACAAGCGGATGTTACACCACTTTTTATGGTGTCCGTCAGAATGATACCTACGAAGGAGAAGGAAATCCCAGCAACTACGCGGATGATAATGATTATTATGATTACAGCGACAATTATCCCTATGAAGACGCATCCATTGAATTGGCCTTCCATCCTTCCCGTTTCGTAGTGGAGAAAAACTATTACAGTTATGGTCAGCATGTACGCAAGGTAAAATATATGATCTATGAATATGACCCCTGGTATGTACCGTATGACTATGTCTATTACAGCGGGCCGCAAGTTAACGTTTATTTTTCCATTGGTTTTCACAGCTATTATGACTTTGGAATCTGGTATTCTTATAACTATTATCCTCAACGTTATGTCAGCTGGTTACCACCATATGGCTGGAATGATTCCTGGTGTGGCTGGCCGGTTTATTATCCTGTTTATTATCCGATATATGTTCCCGTGTATTATCCTGGACCTGTATATTATCCTTATCCCTATGATTACACTTACAATCACATTTATTATGAGAATTACAAAAAGAGGGATTGGGACAGGCGACAACCGGTGGATAACAGTCGAATCGCCAGACGCGGTTCAGAACGACCCGGAAATTCGACAAAGAGCGATTTACCGGATTCCCGGATTTCTACCAGACCCCAGAGAGACTCACAAAGAGAGTCAACGGTTAATAAAGGATCAAATCCTGGAAATGAACGAAGCATCAGCCGGCGTACACCGGAAGCAAATACATCTTTAAATGGAAAGGCACCAACCCGAGTTATCAAACGTGACTCTCAAATCAATACCAGCAACAGATCCGGTAACACAACCTCCAGCCGGCCGCAGGTGCAAACAGGAGGGTCAACCGGCTCACGATCTGTTTCAAATGCGAATCTGCCTAAAAGTACAGGCAGCCGGGTGATTAACCGCCCAACTGAGAATAACATCCGGAAAGAGAAGCAGGGAAGCTCGGCAATAAACAGGATAACAATCCCCAGCAAGACCCGTGAGCCGGCTCCATCTGTAGACAGGTCAACTGTGAGCAGCAGGCCGTCTTCTTCAACAAGGACCTACAGTCCACCGGCGATTCCTGTTCAGAGACCGGTTAACACCAGTAACTCCGGTAATTCCAGCGGGAAGAACAATAAAAGAGAAAATGTAACCCGGAACAGCAGCCGCACACAGGCACCCCGGCAAACAAATATCAGCCGTCAGGAACCGGCCCGCTCCTATAGTGCGCCTTCCAAGCCGGCCCAGAAACCAGGTTACGCTCCCCAGCCGGCCTCTTCCGCATCAAAGAACGTCCGGAAGAGCACGGCATCCGCATCAAAAGGGTCAAAATCAAATGATTCGGATAAGAACAAAAAAAGCAGCAGTGGTTCCAGCAATCGCAAACGCCGGTAGCAGGTACTGAAAGATACCAGAGCATATGTACATATGAAAAGAGGAGGAATAAAAATGTCGACATCAAGGATTATCGGGTTCATACTGCTCTTAGTGACACAAACATTGTGGAGTCAGAGTGCAGATGAAGCTATCCGTATACGGCAAGGCGAAATCGGTTTCGGGGCAAGAACCCTGGCAATGGGCGGCAACGGCGTAGCTTCCGCAGAAGATTATTCAGCAATATACTGGAATCCGGCAGGCCTGGCCTCCATCCGCAAAACCCAGGTGAGTGGCGAGTTCTCACATTTGAACTTCGGAAACAATGCAAGCTTTGCCGATAATTTGAATGATATGAACAATAGTTATACCCGTTTTCGGAATATCGGAATTGCCCTACCGTTTCCCACAAAACGGGGAAGCATGGTATTCGCTTTTGGATATAACTTCGTTAAAGATTTTGATGAATACCTGTTTTTCAACGGCTTTAACACCAACAGCAACGGCCTGGAATTCGAAATGCCGGATGTTGACGGTGTATACAACTGGTACAGTTTTGACCGGGATGTATTTCAGACCGAAGAAGTTACTACAGATGGAGGACTGCACCAGTGGTCCTTTGGGGGTGCGGTGGCCGTTTCGCCCAGTCTGGACCTGGGGGCGACCGTGAATTTCTGGAGTGGCCGGGAGGAATTTACCCGCCAGTTTATTCAGGAAGATACGGAAAATTATTACAATGTATTTCCGGGTGACTTTGATCGTTACACAGTAAATGATAATATGATAACAAGTTTTAAAGCAGTCAATTTAAAACTGGGAGGAATGCTGAAGCTGAACCGGGCTACCCGCCTCGGACTTGCCATGGAATTTCCCACCACCTTTACCGTAACCGAGGACTATGCCTCTTCAGACGAATTGGTTTTTGATGATGGGTATGTGGATGCCATCGATTATGAACCGGGCACCTGGACATACAAGGTTAAGACCCCTTACCGGTTCGATGCAGGTATTGGCTTCCAGCTGGAAAACATCAATTTGACGGCCAGTGCTACCTTTCGGGACTGGAAACAAACGCGCTTTGAAAAGCCTGATAACACAGAACTGGATTCGGATTATCGCTCTCTACTGGATGAGAACCGATTTATTCAGAATGATTACCGTCAAACCATCAATTATCATCTGGGTATCGAGGGGAACATTCCCAACAGCAATATGTTTGTCCGGGGCGGTTATGCCTATTATCCCTCGCCTTTACAGGATGCTCCCACCGATTATGATAAAAAAGTCTACAGTGGTGGTGTCGGTTTTAGGGTTGGTTACAACACCTTTCTGGATGTTACCTATCTGCATGGAAAATGGACCCGTGAAAGTGAAGACGTTTATACACCAGGCGGTACCATAGAACAAATTAACGAGAACCGTCTTTTCCTGGGATTGCGTTTTCAGCTGTAAACGGTTTAAAACTATTTGTATGTTTAAATGCCGGTTAACCAGACCGGCATTTTTTTTATCAAGATGATATGTCTACAAATCGGTGACTATTTTCCTGCTCGTTTCCTGCAATCTTTCTGTGCTTATATCAGACGATTCTGTTTGAAAAACTCAAATTTTTCCTTATTATTTCCGGCAATACTGGTTTAAATTATTTGCAGAGTTTTCAGATAAGGATAACAGAAATGAGCAGACACTACAGATCAAGAAATTATCTCTGGGGAATTGTACTGATAATCATCGGGTTACTATTCCTTCTTCAAAATGCCGGACTTCTGGATATCCATGATGTCTTGCATCGATACTGGCCGGTTATTCTTATTCTCCTGGGATTTCGGCTTTTAATCAGGAGAAGGGAAAGCCAGAGCGAAAATGTCGGGTCCGGTACCACTTCAGTTTCCTCAGGGGAGAAAACATCGGAGAATTATTCCTTCCGGCAGGCAACGGGTGAGACATATAATAGTGTATTTGGAGATGTACGGCTTTCGTTTGATAAAAAAGACGTGAACCGCTTTTTTGTAAATAACGTCTTTGGTGATGTCAATCTTAATTTTAGTAATTCACATTTTGCAGATGGGTCTGTTGTGCGGGTTAACGGGGTATTCGGAAACGTTTATCTTCGCCTGCCGGAAACAATTTCCGTTCAGCTCAGGGTAAACTACCTGGCGGGCAGCAGCTATATTTTTGAAGACCGGCAGAGCGGTATATTTAAGAATATTTCTTACAGTTCTCCACCGTCTTCCGGAAGACAGGCAATGGTCCGGCTGGAAATTTCTATTGTATTCGGAGATATCCGGGTCAGTAATTAATTGTTCTTACTTACATCCCTTCCCGGGAAGGAGTTCCACATCTCGGTAATCCAAATTAAAAATCTGACGAAATTTTATGGAAAATCCATTGGAGTTCGTAATCTCAGCTTTTCGGTGGAACAGGGAGAAATATTTGGTTTTCTGGGCCCGAACGGTGCCGGTAAAACCACCACCATCCGCCTGTTGCTGGACCTCCTGCGCCCTTCATCGGGAGAAATTTCGGTTTTCGGCACGCTGATACCCGATAAATCGGCCCGCATTCGCCGTAAATGCGGGTATCTTCCAGGAGATTTTACACCCTTTGGTCACATGTCCGTACAGGATTTTCTAAATTTTATCGTTTCTGTCCGGGGCATACAACATCCAGATTATTTCCTGCTGGATAGATTCCAGCTGGTAAAGGAATTATCCAGAAAAATAAAGCATCTGTCCCATGGCACCCGGCAAAAGCTGGGAATTATTCAGGCATTTTTTCACAACCCCGAACTGGTCATTCTGGATGAACCCACTACCGGTCTGGATCCGCTGATGAAAATGGAATTTTATGATTTCCTGTTTGATTACCAAAAGAAAGAAAAAACCGTATTTTTATCCTCGCATGATTTATCGGAAGTGGAGAGAATCTGCCAGCGGGTGGGCATTATCCGGGAAGGTGAGCTGGTGGCACTGGAAAGCATCGAAAATTTAAAAAAGAACCGATATCGCCGCCTGAAGTTTACCCTGCGTGAACCTGTGGAAAAACTGGACGTCCCCAATGCATCCCTAGTCTACCGGAAAAATCTGGACTATGAATATATTTTCAGGGGAGACATCACGCAATTGCTGAAGCTACTGGTCAATTTACCTATCAGGGATTTTTATTTCCCCGAGCCTCACCTGGAGGAAGTATTCATGTATTATTACGAGGAGCAGGAAAATGCTTAGCCTTCCATATTTAAGCCTGGGATGGAAGCTTTACCGCTCCATGATTGTTTTCGGTACAATATTAACCGGAGCACTTCAGTTCCTGGTGGTGTGGATTTTTAATTCATTAAACGCCACTCCACTGATTGAAACGTTTTTTCAACAGCTTCCCCCACAGATGCGCCTGCTGTTTGAGAATGAATTTATGCCCAGTATGTCAATTTCCGGGGCTGTGGCTTTGGGATTCAATCATCCCATTGTCCTGTTTCTGATGGGGCTGGTCGCCATAGTGATTCCTGCCCGGCAAATTGCGGGGGAGTCAGAAAATGGTCTTCTGGAATTGCTGTTATCACTACCCTATCAACGGAAACAACTCTTATTTTCACTGTGGATATTTGCTGCATCAGCCCTCTTGTTGGTTGTTCTGGGTGCATTTTCCGGTTCAGTTATTGCTTTGATTGCCACCCGGAACTTGAATATTATTTTCCTGGGACATTTGCTGAAGGTGAGTCTAAACCTGTGGTCACTTTTTCTGTTAGTCATGAGCTGTGCTGTTATGGTGTCGGTTTTCAACAGGGAAGGATCCCGTGCTGGTCTAACCGGAGCAATTGTAATATTTACTTTTTATTTTATTTATTTTTTAAGCTCCATATGGGAATCTCTGGAATTTACCAAACACTTTAACATTTTTAACTATTACCAGCCCCAAAAATTAATTTTTGGCGGGATAAACCTTGGCCGTAATTTATTAGTATTATCGATTCTGACTCTTATCTGCCTGATAATTGCCTTTCTCCATTTTGAGGAACGTGATATTCCCTGAGAATTTCAATAGAACATATTTCCTGATTGACAAACTGTTTAAATACAGCTATTTTTCTTTTTTATATCTTGAAACTAATTACGGAAAGGGGTTGCTATCAGACCCTCACAGGCAGCACCAGGAATACTTTATCCGGTCAGTACGCCCATTGGTAACCTGGAGGACATTACCTTTCGGGCAGTAAGACTGTTGAAGGAAGTGGACTTTGTACTTGCGGAAGACACCCGCAGTGCCCTGAGGCTGCTTCGCCACCTGGAAATCTCTAAGAAAGTCCTCAGCTACTATTCCTATAATGAAAAGAGAAGAATACCGTGGGTTTTAAACGAGCTGAAAGACGGACACAATGTTGCCCTCATCTCGGAAGCCGGAACACCCCTGATTTCAGATCCCGGGCACAGACTGGTAGCTGCCGCTATTCAAAATGATATTGTAGTAATTCCCATACCCGGCCCCTCTGCTTTACTGGCCGCACTGGTGGGGTCCGGCCTGCCCACCGGCCGTTTTTTATTTGAAGGATTTCTGCCCCGCAAGAAAGGGCGACAGAAATTACTTCAGCAATTAGCCTCGGAACCCGGTACTATTATCATATACGAATCTTCCATGAGGATTCAAAAAACTATAGAAGATATTGTAAAAATATTGGGGAATCGTTATATTGTGCTCGCCCGGGAGCTCACGAAAACCTATGAAGAATTTATTCGGGATTTTGCGCGGGATATTTTGAAAGAACTTGAGGATCGTAAGCTTAAAGGTGAGCTTGTTTTACTAATTGCGGGTTCAGATTTTAAATCGGGAATGCTCAATAAAAACGGAAAATAGCATATGGAAAAGAAGGATTTTACCGTTCTTCCGCGTTCCATCCAGAAATGGTTCATCAATATTCTGGATCCTTTTATTGATATCATCGTCCGCTTTCATGTCCATCCCAATCATTTTACCATCCTGGGACTTTTCTTCTCCATTATCGGGGCCATTTTTTATGCCAAGCATGATATCCGAATCGGTGGCTTGTTCATCCTTCTGGGAGGTTTAGCTGATGTCATAGATGGAAAAGTTGCCCGCAAAACAGGACTTTCTTCAAATTTCGGTGCACTTTTCGATTCGAGTCTTGACCGTTATTCCGAGGTATTCATGTTCCTGGGTACGGCCATTTATTTCGTACAAAAAGATCATCCCATCACCAGCATTATGGTATTCCTGGCTCTGGGTGGTTCCATGATGGTCAGTTATGTACGCGCCCGTGCCGAAGGTCTCGGTTATGAATGCAAAGTTGGCATTATGCAGCGTCCGGAAAGAATTGTATACGTCGGATTCAGTTCTATTATTCATCCCTATCTTATGGAAGTGGTCATCTGGATGATTGCCATACTGGCAAACTTTACCGCTATTCAGCGAATGTACCATGTATGGCTTCTGGAACGGAATGAAAAGCAGATATCAGCAGATCAGGAAAAAACGAACGTTTAAAATAATTAATTGCAGTTGAAAACACCTTTTCCGCCAGGCAGTACAATCCTGCAGGAAAGCGTTACTATTTTATTTCTGTTTCTGAACGTAATTCATATAAAGGATCTATTAAAGCGTTAAGGAGATAAGTATGCAACAGATGCCACAGGTAGAGATTGCTCCGGCAAAAGGCAAGCTTGGTGTTCTGACTCCCGGATTGGGGGCGGTATCCACTACATTTATGGCCGGTGTTTTTGCGATCCGCAAAGGTCTGGCAAAACCGATCGGTTCGCTCACCCAGATGGGAACCATTCGACTGGGAAAACGCACCGAAAACCGGGTGCCCAAGATAAAAGATTTTGTACCCCTGGCCACCCTGGATGATCTGGTATTCGGCGGATGGGATATATTTGAAGATAATGCTTATGAATCTGCACTGAATGCCGGTGTACTGGAAAAGGAATTGCTCAAAAGTGTCCGTCCCGAACTGGAATCAATCAAACCCATGAAAGGTGTTTTCAGCAGGGATTATGTGAAAAAACTGGACGGCACCTATATTAAATCAGCCAAGAATAAGTGGGATTATGCCCGGATGCTGATGGAAGATATTCAAAAATTCAAGGAGGAAAACCGGCTGGACCGTATGGTTATTGTATGGTGCGGCAGTACCGAAATTTTTCTGAAACGCGGAGATGTACATCAGAATCTGGAAAAATTTGAGAAAGGACTTAAGGAAAATCATCCTGAAATTGCTCCCAGCATGATTTATGCCTATGCCGCCTTAAAGCTGGGTATTCCTTATGCCAACGGGGCACCGAATCTTTCTCTCGATTATCCGGCCATGTATGAATTGGCGAAACAGACTCATGCACCGATTTCCGGTAAAGATTTTAAGACCGGTCAGACTCTGATGAAAACCATACTTGCCCCGGGATTCAAAGCCCGGCTTATTGGAGTTAACGGCTGGTTTTCCACTAACATTCTGGGTAACCGGGATGGTGAAGTACTGGATGATCCGGAATCTTTTAAGACCAAGGAGGAAAGCAAACTGTCAGTACTCGAACAGATTTTGCAACCCGATTTGTATCCCGAGCTTTATAAAAATCTATATCATAAAGTACGAATTAATTATTATCCTCCTCGTGGTGATAACAAAGAAGGCTGGGATAATATTGACATTTTCGGCTGGCTGGGTTACCCCATGCAGATCAAGGTCGATTTCCTGTGCCGGGATAGTATTCTGGCAGCACCGATAGTACTGGATCTGGCCCTGTTTATGGATCTGGCTGCCCGGGCGAAATTCAGCGGTATCCAGGAATGGCTGTCTTTCTACTTCAAAAGCCCGATTCACTTACCTGAACTCTATCCCGAGCATGATCTTTTTATTCAGCTGATGAAACTCAAAAACACATTACGGTACATGAAGGGCGAAGAACAGATTACCCACCTTGGCGCCGATTATTATGAATATTACCGTTAATCAGTTCCGGGGTAAAAATCCGGCAGGGTTTTTCCCCTGTTGTTCCTGACAGTTTAATTACATACCCACAACCGATAACAATAACTGTCTTCTTTACCAGCATTATTTTTTCAGTAAGTCAGTCAAACCAGACAGAACGGAATGATCTCTAAAAATCCATCGCCATTAAAAGACATCTTAAAAACCTCGGTGCCGGCCGTCCTGGATCTTTCCTCACAAACAATCACCTGGCTGGTAGAGGCCATTTTTATAGGCCATTTGTCCGCTGCCGCCCTTGCAGGCATTGGTATTTCCCTGCAGATTGTTCTTCTTACCTTTTCCATTATACTTACTTTCGTCATGGGAGCCTCCATTATTATTCTGCGTTATCTGGGCTCCGAAGATTACTGGAATGCCAATCATGTACTGGGCCAGGCTATGATGATGGGAACCATCATATCGATCATCGTCGGAATCACCTGGTATTTTGCAGGAACTCAGGTAATGCACATCATCAAGGAAGAAGAGCCGGTAGCACAGCAATTCGCCATCCAGTGGCTTCATACTGCTTCCTTATTTGCCCCCATATTCGTGGTGAACTTTATTGCCCTGGGAATTATGCGCATGGCCGGAGATACCATGATCACCATGAGAATTGCACTTATCACCAATCTGATCCACATTATTTTATTACCGCTGTTAGTTTTCGGAAATCTGGGTTTCCCACGACTGGAAGCGAAAGGCGCCGCCCTGTCAATAGGTATTGCTCATACCCTGTCCTTTATGCTTACCCTTTATTATCTGAGAAGTCGCAAATCCGTACTCTTTCTATCCTTTAAGGAATATGCCACTCCCAACTTTAAGACCTTCAAGCGACTGTTTAAGCTGGGTTTTCCCACCACGGTAGAACAACTGGTGTGGGCCATCGGTCAGTTGATTCTCAGTTTTTATGCTGCCAGGCTGGGAATTATTCCTCTGGCGGTTCATCAGGTCTTTCTGCGCATACAATCCGTATTATCCATGGCTTTCCAGGGCTTTGGCCTGGCATCCATGACTCTGGTCGGAAAAAATCTGGGAGCGGAAGAGGAAACCCTGGCCCTCAGAACCGGTCGCCTGGCAGGAAGGGTAGCTTTGTTTGTGGCTATTTTTGTGGCTGCTCTTCTGATAATTTTTTACAAATATATTCTGGCGGCTTTTACCTCTAACGAACAGGTCGTTCTTTACGGTCAGCAGGTCATATACGCCTTTGCAATCCTGCAACTTCCCAAGGCATTAAACATTGTTTTTTCCGGAAATCTGCGCGGTGGAGCGGATCTGGCCTGGCTGATGTGGCTATCCATTATCAGTGTGTTTTTGTTCGAAATCATGGGAGCGTATTTTCTTGCCATGACCCTCCACCTGGGATTACTGGGTCTGTGGTCCATCCAGATCGTGGACGAAAGTACCCGTTTTCTGTTGAATTATTTCAGGTTCAAAGGGAAAAAGTGGAAAATTCTGGATACCACTACCTAGCTTGATGGTGATGTCTGTCGTCCCCGCAGAAAATTTAACGCCACAAATTATATTTCAGGATACACCAGACAGCCTGGACCCCGTCCTTCCAGTTTATTTTTTTCCCTTCTGCATAATTCCGGCCGGAATATGAAATGCCTATTTCATATATCCGCCAGTTTCCCCGCGAAACCTTGGCCGTGATTTCAGGTTCAAAACCAAAACGGTTTTGTTCTATACGCACACTATCCAATACTTCCCTGCGAAACATTTTATAGCAGGTTTCCATATCCGTCAGGTTAAGGTTGGTAAACATATTAGACAACAGGGTAAGCATCTTATTCCCGATATAGTGCCAGAAATACAGGACACGATGGGGTTCACTTCCTACGAAACGGGAACCATATACTACATCGGCCTTGCCCTCAGTTATCGGTTTCATCAGGTTTTCATACTCGGAAGGATCATATTCCAGATCTGCATCCTGTACAATCACCACATCCCCGGTAGCATACTGAAATCCGCTTCGAAGTGCTCCACCTTTTCCTATGTTCTTCTCATGAAATACTATTCGTTCCACCTGCGGTTTTATCTCATTTTCGAGTATCTCCCGGGTACCATCGGTGGAATAATCATCTACGATGATTATTTCCTTCTCAACTCCTGAAAGTTTGACCTCACGTACACGCCTGATAATTTCGTGAATATAGTTTTTTTCGTTGTAAACCGGAATAACTATTGATAATTTCATTTTTCCTGTGGGTTTGAGTCCATTAGGGTGAACGGTTTAAAGTAATTTTTGATTTTATTGTTCAATTATCCGTTAAAGATATAAATAAATGGCATGCAAATTAAATGAAAATTTATAAAAACTTCATTTCCTTCGAAGGGATTGACTATTCAGGTAAAACCACTCAGATTCAATTACTTATTCAGCGTTTAAAAACCTGTGATATAGAACCTGTCCTGGTAAGAGAGCCCGGCGGGACAATCATATCAGAAAAAATCCGGGACATTCTGTTGAGCACGGTTCATCAGGAAATGAATGAAAAGACCGAAATGCTGCTTTATGAAGCGGCCCGCGCCCAGCTTGTTCATCAGAAGATTCTGCCAGATCTGGAGAATCATAAGTATGTTATTGCCGACCGGTTTTACGATTCCACTACCGCTTATCAGGGATTCGGAAGGCAACTGGATTTAGCGACAGTGCAGACCATTAACAGTTTTGCAACCTCCGCTCTTTCACCATACCGGACATTTTTTATTGATATTGATCCGGAATTAGCAGAAGCTCGCGAAAAGTTGCGCGCAGAGGAGCGGGACCGCCTGGAAAAAAGCAGCCATGATTTCTTCCGGCGCATCCGGGAAGGATTCCTTAACATCTGTGAACATGAACCCCAGCGCTTTATCAGAGTGGATGGAGACCGGGATCCGCAGGTCATCGCACAGGATGTCTGGAAAACTATAGAATCCATTTGGTTCAGCCGACAATAATCACGATAAAGTAATTTCCGGAGTATACGTTTAATCTTGTCGTAATTTAAACGGACTGAAGAAACTTTTTTTCATCTCGACAATATACCAATTATTATTGAAGATAAAATCGGAGGTAAGTTCATGTTTCGAAAAAGTCCCTGGCCGCAACTGATGCTCATTCTTCTCGTCCTGCTGGTCTCTGCCGCTGTGATAAATAACAGTGTTGCCGGAAATGAGCAGATGTACCTCAAGCTGGATAAAGGCTTATTCTATCTCAAACAGGTTTATGAAACCATCTCACAAAATTATGTTGACCAGGTAGATCCGGAAGGATTAAGCAAATCAGCTATCCATGGAATAGTTGAGGAACTCGATCCGTACACTGTTTTTTTCGAAAAACAGGGGAGTGAAAATCTGGAGATTATTACCAAAGGTAAATACGGTGGGTTGGGAATGGAAATTGCCAGGCAGGAAGATAAAATAACCGTCATTTCACCCATTGATGATACCCCCGCCCAACGGGCAGGGATCAGGGCGGGAGATATTATATCCAAAATCGATGATAAATCCACAAGTGACATGAGTCTTCAAGAGGCCTCCTCACAATTGAGAGGACAGCCAGGAACAGAAGTGACATTGGAGATCCAGCGTCCGGGATTGGACCAGTCCATCAAACTGACCCTGACCCGTGAAGACATTGTTATTAAAGACGTATCCTATGCTGATTTCGTTGAACCCGGCACCGCTTTCATCCGCCTGGGTAGTTTTTCGGATAAAGCTGCCTCTGAGCTTAAACAGGCTATCAGAATTTTGCAGAAAAAGCAGGAAATTCAGAAGGTCATACTGGATCTGCGGGGTAATCCCGGCGGACTGCTGGCTTCTGCGGTTGAAGTAGCCAACGTATTCGTTCCCAAGGGTGAAGTCATCGTCGAAACCAGGGGTACCCATGAGCGTCAGGCTCAATTCACAACCCCTCTGGAAGCAGAACTGCCAGGAGTTCCGCTGGCAGTGCTGGTTGACGGCGGGAGCGCCAGTGCCTCCGAAATTGTTGCCGGAGCCATCCAGGATCTGGACCGCGGAGTGGTCATCGGTTCCAAAACCTTCGGCAAAGGTCTTGTACAGCAGGTCTATCCCGTGGACAAAGTGAATGAGGCATTTCTCAAAATTACCACAGCCAAATATTATATTCCATCCGGCCGCTGTATACAGAAAGAAGATTATAAAAAGAATAAAGATGTATTCACAGATTTAAGTGACAGTACGGAATATGATAACCATAAAAATTATTATACCAAAAACCGCCGGGTTGTTCACGGCGGTGGGGGAATTAAACCCGATATTGAAGTAGAACCCATTAAAACCGACCAGTACTTCCTCTCCCTCTGGGCCCAGGGATATTTCTTCAGATTTACCGTGGATTACCTGGCAAAGCATCCGGATTTAAAAACATCAAACGGCTTTCAGGTAAACCCCGAGATTATGAATGCATTTAATTACTATATCGGGGAGAAGAATCTTTCCTTTGAAATTGAGGGTGAAGCAGAACTCAACCAATTCCTTCAGATAGCCGAGGAAGAAAACTATAATGACGATATCGTCGATCTGGCTAAAGTTACCCTGCAGAAACTCCAGGGCATCAAGGAAGGCGAGTTTGAAAAAAACCGTGACCAGATTAAACAATCTCTGGAATCGGAATTTGCTGAAAAACTCGGCGGATCATCCGCCCGCATTGCTACTTTGCTCAAGTACGATGAAACCGTTTCACGGGCACTTAACGTTCTTAAATCCCCGCAGGAATACAAACAGATTCTGGCTGTAAAAGAATAAAAACAGCAAGAGGCTGCTGGAATTTCCAGCAGCCTCTTTTTTTTGTACCTCTTCGATATTTATTATTTACAGATGCCGGACCACCTCTTCCGCCACATCCAGAGACGTGCTGTTGCCACCCATATCATAGGTCTTTACTTTTCCATCCCGTATTACTTTAGCTATGGCTTTCTCCAGACGCTCCGCCATATTAATTTCCATGAGCCAGTCCAGCATTAATTTAACTGTCAATAGCATGGCCATGGGATTTACTTTATACTGGCCTGCGTACTTGGGAGCCGAACCGTGGGTGGGTTCAAACACGGCATATTTATCCCCAATGTTGGCACTGCTGGCAAAACCAAGCCCTCCTATCAGCTGAGCGGCCAGATCGGAAAGAATATCCCCAAACATATTTTCCGCCACCAGCACATCGTAGTCAAAGGGATTTTTTAATAACCACATGCACTGAGCATCGATATTAGTTTCATACATGGGAATGTGGGGATAGTTCTTTGCTACCTCCCTGGCAGTCCGGATCATCAGGCCCCCTGTTTCCCGCAACACATTCGGTTTATCAACCACGGTTACAGATTTGCGGTTGAATTTTTCAGCATATTCAAACGCCCGGCGAACAATATTATCACATTTCTGCCGGCTCATGATTCGGGTAGACAGCGCCAGGTTATCCAGTCCGTATTTCCTGAACTTTTTCATTTTCGGATGATGCGCCTCAAGCACATCAAAAACCGGCCCGGGAATTGGGTGAAATTCCACACCGCCATACATTCCTTCCGTATTTTCCCGGAAAATCACCAAATCGATTCCCTCTTTAAAATTCAGTGGATTACCCGGAAAGGCTTTGCACGGACGGAGGTTGGTATGCAGATCAAATTCCTGCCTTAATCTGACGATAGGACTAAAATACTCATATCCTTTTTCCTGCAATTCAGGAATAATTTCTTTCGCTGCTTCTCCCTTGGGTTTAGAGGTAATGGCACCAAATAGCGCACAGGTGGTTGTTTTCATCATATCCAGTGTTCGATCCGGAAGAGCATTTCCCTCATTTTTCCAGAATTCCCATCCGATATCTCCGTGGATATATTCCGCATCCAGTCGCAAAGAATCCAGTACCATTCGGGCAGCTTCCATAACGTCATTCCCAACACCGTCTCCCGGCAACCAGGCAATCCTGTATTTCGGCATAATCTCTCCTTTGGATTACAGTAACACGCTGTTAATTAAAAAAAGTGCAAATAATTTACATTTTGATTCCTGCATCTTCAATACATTTTGCAGATAGTTCAAATACCAGGGGCACTTTTCATAGAAGTGCCCCAGATGAAGACAGGGAAGAACTGATGGTAAGTTAAAAAGAGTGGTTTACAGTATTTAATTCACCAATGAAGGTTTAAACCGCCTCAGACGCAAAGCGTTCGAAACTACCGTTACACTGCTGGCAGCCATGGCAGCCGCCGCAATCATGGGGCTCAGCAGGATGCCGAAGAATGGATACAGAATTCCGGCGGCCACCGGAATGCCCATTGAATTATAGAAAAATGAACCGAAGAGATTCTGTTTGATATTGCGCATGGTTGCCCGGCTCAGTTCCAGAGCCACCACAACCTCGGACAGGTTACCGCTGATAAGGGTTATATCACTGGCCTCCATGGCAATGTCTGTACCGGTACCGATGGCAATACCTACATCTGCCTGGGCCAGGGCAGGAGCATCGTTGATGCCGTCTCCCACCATCGCAACCACATATCCCTGATCCTGCATTTTTTTAACATAGGCCGCTTTCTGATCAGGCAAGACTTCGGCATAAAATTCCTCAATTCCCACCTGTTTCGCTATATTCCGCGCAGTTTTGGGATGATCCCCGGTGATCATGAATACTTTAATGCCCATTTTTTTCAAACGTGCCACGGCTTCCGCCGAATCAGTTTTAATAGGATCTGCCACAGCAATAATCCCGGCAACCTGCTTGTTCTTCACGGTATACATGGGTGTTTTACCTTCATCGGCATATTGCTCATGCAGCCGGGCAATAGGATCCAGTGCAATGCCATTTTCCTCCAGCATCTTAACATTTCCCACAAGGATCTGATGATTTGCAACCATGGCACTTACCCCCTGTCCGGGCATCGCCCGGAAATCGCTGGTTGCGAGGAGTTTTATCTGACAATCCGCAGCACTTTTGACAATGGCCTCCCCCAGCGGGTGCTCCGACGCTTTTTCCACACTGGCCGCCAGTTGCAGCAGCTCATCCCGGCTGAAGCCATTAAATGTCACAACATCGGTTACCACTGGTTCTCCTTCACTCACTGTTCCGGTTTTATCCAGTAAAACTGCGGTAATTTTATGAGCGGTTTCAAGTGCTTCAGCATTCTTAATCAGAATACCCAGTTCGGCTCCTTTACCTGTACCTACCATTATGGAGGTGGGTGTCGCCAGTCCCAGTGCACAGGGACAGGCGATTATCAGGACGGAAATAAAGGCAATCAGAGCATAGGTTAACTGTGGAAATGGGCCCAGGACCATCCAAATGATAAAGGTAATCATAGCCAATAAAATAACCACCGGTACGAAATATCCGGCGATAATATCCGCCAGCCGCTGAATGGGTGCTTTACTGCCTTGCGCTTCCTGCACCAGTCTGACAATCTGGGAGAGCATGGTGTCTTTTCCAACCCGGGAGGCAACAAACGTAAAGCTACCGGTTTTGTTAATGGTGGCGCCAATTACCTTATCGCCCGAGTTCTTTTCCACCGGAATAGATTCTCCGGTAATCATGGACTCATCCACCGAAGAATATCCTTCCTGCACAATACCATCCACCGGTATTCTTTCTCCCGGTCTGACCAATATCCGGTCTCCCAGCTTGACATCTTCAATGGCGATATCCTCTTCCTTACCGTTTTTAATAATCCGGGCGGTTTTAGGCTGTAACCCGATCAACCGTTTAATGGCATCGGAGGTACGCCCTTTGGCTCTGGCTTCCAGCAATCTGCCAAATAATATCAGGGTAATGATTACGGCAGCGGTGTCATAATACACATGCTGTAAACTGCTCGGGAAAAGAGAGGGCAGAAAAGTCGTAACGGTTGAATAAAGATACGCTGAACCCGTACCCACCGAAATCAGGGTATTCATATCGGCCGAAAAATGCCGTAGCGCTTTCCAGGCAGCGGTAAAGAACTGAGACCCTGCAAACATCATTACTGGTGTGGTCAGAAGAAACAGGATCAGCCAGCGGATTTCCCGTGATAAGGAATTCAGGAAAGGCAGTATATTGAGCATGGAAATAATCAGAATGGGAATTGTGAATGATGCGGCAAAAATAAGCTTAAGTTTCAACTTTCTGTATGCGTTCAACCAGCGTTGTTCTTCCCAGTCTTCAGCTACATCTCCGACTCCCTCTGCCATCTGATATCCCACATCCTGTATCGCTTTTTTCATTTGCCCGGTATCGACCATTTCAGGAACATAAGTGACCCTGGCTTCTTCCAGATTCAGATTTATAACTGCCTCAACCACACCGGGAAGTGCGCGCAGGGATTTTTCAACCCTGCTTACACAGGACGCACAATGCATACCTTCAATCTTCAGGCGTACATCATTCGTGGCCACATTGTATCCGGCGGATTTAACCGAATCGATAAGTTGTACGAGATCAGTATCCAGCTCTTGAAACTCCACCTCGGCTTTGTGCATGGCAAAATTTACTGTAGCTGTATTCACTCCTTTTACTTGCTTAAGGGCTTTTTCAACCGTAAAAGCACATGATGCACAACTCATCCCTTCCACCGGCAGGGACAATTTATTTGTATTTTTTATTTTAACATTCAAATTTTCAGATTTCATGTCTTTTCCTGCTAAAAATTAAATAATATTCACACAAATCCATAAAAAATTTGTAAAAATTAACCCGGGAGATGACTATTCTTTAATTTACTTCATTAAAACTGTGTAATTCTGAGATTAGTTTCCGGAAAAACGATCTTTTACCCCCAATTTTTTATCCTAATGGTTTGATGATGAATCGCAACCCAATGTTGCAAAAGAATTAAAGTTAGCCTATATTTTTAAAATGAATAAAATACCATGATCAGTTTCTTTCGAAAAAACCGATGTAAGATTGTATACCGGAGTGAATACTTTTCCGGTATACATGCACCTCAATCCCGCCAGACCTTTGATGTTATGAAATTCAAAAAAGTTCGCGATGAGCTCATTAAGAAGAAACTCATCCGGCGAAAAAACATATTGACGCCCAGCCGGCTGTCCGAAAAAGACCTCCGTCTGGTACACACCAGGAATTACCTGAACAGCCTGAAAAATCCCACGACGGTTGGGCAAATTTTAAATCTTGATTATGTCAATCCCTGGGACGAATATATTTTCGAATTTTTTAAATATGTAAGTGGGGGCACTATTCTGGCTGCTGAATATGCCCTGGAACATAATACTACCGTTTTTAATCTGGGTGGGGGTTACCATCACGCTCATCCGGATCGGGGTGAAGGATTCTGCCTGATCAATGATGTAGCCATCGCTATACGAAAAATACGGAAATCGAACAAAATAAAATCCATATTGATTCTGGATCTGGATTATCACCAGGGAAATGGTAATCTACTTTATTTTAAAAATGATGAGAATACTTTTACATTTTCAATACATGCAGATAACTGGAATGAAATTTCCGGAAAAATCAATAATCTTGACATTGAACTGCCTTCGCATACACGGGATGAAAGATATCTCAAAATACTGAAAACCGAACTGCCAAGAGTTTTCGGCATGTTCGAACCGGAGCTGGTTTTCTATATCGCGGGCAGCGATCCGTACATTCTGGATACGCTGGGGGATTTTGATATCAGCGAAGATGGCCTGTTGAAAAGGGACATATTTGTCTACAGGGAAGTAAGAAACCGGGAGCTACCGTTTGTCGTATTAGGAGCAGGCGGGTATGGGCCGGACAGCTGGAAAATATATTTTAATTTCATCAGATGGGTTATTAAAAAAGGCAAATAGGTTGAGGATATGTCCAAGAGAACAAAAAAACTTCAGAGGATTTCCCGCCGCCTGACCACCCACCAGCTAAGGCGCCTGCAGGAAAAAGACATTGATTTGAATTCCACCAGTTTATTTCAGCGGGAAGATGCCCAGCGGGCATCGCCTTTTTTTCTTGGATACTACTCTCCTACCGGGATTGAGTATGCACTTGATAAATATGGTTTATTCGATATGATGAGAGAGGCAGGTTTTGATGATCTGAAACTTACCATCAACACCAAAGATCCTTACAAACAGCGCATTGCCTTACATTACGAACGCAAGGATGCGGACCATCTGCTGGGTGAACTGGTGGTAAAAAAACGCCATATTACCATTTATCCGCCCTTCCCCTCTCTATTATACGGACGTAATTTTGAGGTTATTGCCGTTGAATGGTTGTGCATGCAGAATCCCAAGGCCGAATTCCCTCCGGACAAACCGCGCCTGCCCGGACAAAAACATCCGGGTCTGGGATTGGGAGAAATGATAATGGAGATATTGATTATCATGTGTGGACGTTTGCGCACGGCCGGTCTATTAAACACTCCCGAACATTTTCACAATGCCCAGATGTACAGCTCCCATTTCCGGTATATTGAACCTCGTGAGGAGGGAAAACGAATGGCCATTGTACGTAATTTGCTTTCGGAATATTCCTTATCGCAGATTTCCTGGGCGATCGATTTAAACTGCGTCCGTGAGAATGATCAACCGTTCTGTTGGCAGGGTAAAGACCAGATAATCCCTCTGGACCGTGATCTGAAAGAATACTTCGCAGGCCGTGAATACCTTGATATTGTCAATGAAACATATACTCAATTTCACTTTCAGCTGGATCAAGCCAAATGGAATCAGCGAATGAATGAAATTGAACACCATAAAACCTGTTGAAAATTCTCCCGAAAATTTTCCCCATGCATGTCCCGCCCATAAAATGAAAAAGCTATTTATTTTTTCTGGCCCAGCCTTTAAATTGCTCTGAAATGAGAATTCTTTAACAAAAACTTTAAATTTTTGAGGAGATATCTATGTCTCGTCAGATCGATTGTAACAGCCTGACTTTCTCACTTTATAAATATGCACATGAAATGAAGATGTATGAGAGTTACTTCCGGGAGGGAAAATGGGACGAGGGAACCATCACCGATTTTCATGACATTCATCTCTCCCCGGCTGCCAACATTCTAAATTATGGTCAGGGAATTTTTGAGGGATTAAAGGCCTATTATTCCCACAAGGGGCAGGTGGTATTGTTCCGGCCGGAGGAAAATGCCAAACGTTTTGCCGGGAGTGCAGAAAAGCTTGCAATCCCTGGCATGACAGCTGAAAAGTTTATGGATGCGGTGATTCGATTGGTAAAATCCAATATGGATTTCATCCCGAAAAGTAACGACGGACGCTGCAGTTTGTATTTGCGGCCGGTGTGTGTGGGAAGTGAGCCCCTGCTGGGGGTGAGAGCTTCCCTGGAATACCTGTTTTACATATTCGGAAGTCCGGTGGGACCCTATTTTGACAAGGTGGGAATTGTAAAATTGATTGTCAGAAGCATAAACAGGGCCAGTCCGCACGGAACAGGGGATGCCAAGGCAGTTTGCAATTACCCGGTTACCATGAGACCCAAACAGCAGGCTATTGCCCATGGATTTAACGATGTCATCTATCTGGATCCTTTACACAATAAATATATAGAAGAAGCCGGAGCCGCAAATTTTTTTGCGCTAATGAATGATGATTCCCTGGTTACGCCCCCTCTGGGGACCATCCTGCCAGGCATCACCCGCGATTCCGTCATTATGCTGGCAAAGGATATTTACGGGATGAAAGTTGAAGAACGGGATATTAGCGTGGAAGAGGTGGTGAAGCATGCCAGAGAATGTTTTGTGACCGGTACGGCTGCCATCATTACTTCCGTAAGCGACATAGGCTGGAATGATCAGATCCATAATATCAACCGTAATGATTATCAGCTCGCAAATACGCTTTATGATAAATTGATTGGTATTCAGCTTCAAAGAGAGAAAGATCCGTATAACTGGGTAAGAGTAGTGGAGTAAGCAGACTGCTGAGATGTTTCCGGTAATGCAATTTTGGATTGAATTGTGAATAATTTAACTCAATTTAATTCCTGCAACCAAAGACAGGTGATCTAAAAGGAGAGAATATGGCCGCGAATACAGGTTTAGCAACAAAAATCTGGCATAATGGAAAATTTATTAAATGGGACGATGCCAACATCCATGTAATGTCACATGTGGTCCATTACGGCACCGCGGTTTTTGAAGGTATCCGGTGTTATAAAACCAGCCAGGGAAGTGCGATTTTCCGCCTTCCGGAGCATGTTAAACGCCTGTTTAATTCCGCGAAAATCTACCGGATGATTCCACCGGATTTTACCTATGACCAGATCTATCAGGCATGTATAGATTCAGTAAAAGTTAATAATTTTGAAGAATGTTATATCCGTCCTGTAATTTTTCGTGGATTGGGGGAATTCGGTGTTAATCCTCTGAAATCGCCCATTGAAACGTATATCATAACCTGGCACTGGGGAAAATACCTGGGGCCGGAAGCGCTGGAAAACGGTGTGGAAGTCCAAATTGCCTCCTGGAACCGCTTTTCTCCTAATACCTTGCCCGCACTGGCCAAGGCCGGTGCCAACTACATGAACTCCCAGCTGATAAAAATGGAAGCCCTTCAGCACGGTTACGTGGAAGGAATCGCACTGGACACCTACGGTTTTGTATCGGAAGGCAGTGGCGAGAATATCTTTATTGTTAAGGATGGAAAAATTTATACTCCCCCCCTCAGCGCCTCGGTTCTGCCCGGAATTACCCGGGACAGCATCATTCGCCTCAGTCTGGAACTGGACATTGAAGTGCGTGAAGAGATGATCCCGCGCGAGATCCTGTATATCGCCGATGAAGTTTTTTTCACCGGTACCGCAGCCGAGGTCACCCCTATCCGCTGTATCGATAAAATTGAAGTGGGTGAAGGAAAACGCGGACCGATAACTAAAAAATTACAGGATGAATTCTTCGAAATCATATCGGGCGAAAAGGAGGACCGGTTTAACTGGCTGCAATACATTTAAATTTTTACATTTTTATCCCTTTACTTTCTTATTAGATTCCGATTTAAAATCCCTGACTGCTCACGATAAGGATTAGATAATGAATAATCCCAATAATAGATCAGGTTTTTTTCACCCGGCAACCAAATTCTTCCGCTTTACTGTGTTATTTTTTGTGGCTATGCTTACCTTCGGAAGTTACTTTGCCTACGATAGTGTCGGTGCTATTGCGCCTATTCTCATCCGGGCCCTGGGAGTGGGACGCGAGTCAATCGGTCAGATGTATACCCTCTACAGTGTGGCAGCGATCCTATCGGTATTTATCGGCGGAATCTTAATTGACAAAATCGGTACGCGCAGGGCAAGTTTTCTGTTTTCCGGGCTGGTTACTGCGGGAGCAGCCATCGTCGCGTTTGCTCCTAACTTATGGCTTCTTTATGTGGGGCGCTTCATTTTCGGGTGGGGATCGGAATCGCTGGTGGTTGCACAGAGTGCCATTCTTGCCCGCTGGTTCAAGGGAAAAGAGCTGGCGTTATCGTTTGGAATTGCTCTCACTATCAGCCGGCTGGGTACACTTTTCAGTTTCAATACCGAAGCACTCATCGCTGAGTATTTTAAGAGCTATAAAATCGCCCTCTGGGCGGCAGTTTTGTTCTGTTTGGTATCTCTTGGCGCAAACCTCATATATATTCTCCTGGATCGCCGTGGTGAAAAGGTATTGCATTTAAAAGAGCAAGAAAGCGGGGATAAAATTGTAGTGGAAGACATTAAAAAATTCAAACCTTCTTTCTGGTATGTCACACTTCTTTGTGTAACCTTCTATTCTGCAATTTTCCCTTTCACATCCCTTTCCACTGATTTTTTCCATACCAAATGGGGCTTACCGCTGACGGCCGGTGCCGGTGGCGGTTTTTTCTACCAGGTCTTTAAAAATATTCTTCATATGTTTACA
The DNA here is from genome assembly GCA_964461135.1 of uncultured Caldithrix sp. Lineage (GTDB taxonomy): Bacteria > Calditrichota > Calditrichia > RBG-13-44-9 > RBG-13-44-9 > RQOF01. The sequence continues at coordinate 122,112 of CAYWTB010000001.1, forward strand.
ACCGCCGGAGGGACTACCACTATCATCATCTTCGCCTCAATGGTTTTTGCGCCGATATTCGGACAGGTGGTGGACAAGTACGGGCACCGGGCCACCATGATGGTCTTCGGATCGATTTTAATGATCCCGGCCTTCCTTACCATGGCCTTTACCATGGTTTCACCGGCCTTCCCGATGATTGTTCTTGGTTCAGCCTTTGTTCTGGTTCCCGCTGCAATGTGGCCTTCCGTTCCCCTCATAGTGGAAAAAAATCGTGTAGGAACGGCTTTTGGATTAATGACAATGATCCAGAATATAGGATTGGCACTTTTCCCCTGGTTAAATGGCTTATTAAGGGATGCGACACAAACCTATACCGCTAGCATGATGATGTTTGCCAGTTTGGGTGTGTTTGGTTTAATTTTTGCCATTTTGTTGAAGCGTGCCGATCAAAAAGCAGGAAGGGTATTGGAAATTCCCGGTTTCAAATCCTGAATTTATATTTTCTCAAACCACATTCGAAATTTAAGCCACCTTCAGACTCAATTTTTCCGTCTGATTTTTCTTGACAAGCAATCAGCATTTGAAATACGTACAATTAATTTTGCCGGTTTAGGCACCGGCAGACTTAAATGCCGCCTGAACGATGGACCGGGCCTGGCTCATAATTTCTTTCATATGCTCCTGCCCCTTAAAACTTTCCGCGTAAATTTTATAGATCTCTTCGGTTCCGGAAGGCCGCACTGCAAACCACCCGTTTTCCGTCACTACTTTCAATCCGCCAATGGGAGCATTATTTGCCGGTGCCCTGGTAAGTTTGTCAATTATTTTTTCTCCTGCCAGTTCTGTATCCCGGATTGCTTCCGGTGTAAGATTTTTCAGTACTTCCTTCTGTTTTAAATCTGCCGGCATATCCAGCCGTTCATAAAGCGGACTTCCGAATCTGGCTTCCAGATCACGATAGTGTTCCGCCGGGTCCTTTCCCGTACGTGCCATAATCTCTGCAGCCAGCAGATCCATGATTATTCCATCCTTATCGGTGGTCCAGACAGTCCCGTTCATTCGCAGAAATGAAGCACCGGCACTTTCCTCTCCTCCGAATCCGTAAGATCCGTCAATGAGTCCATCAACAAACCACTTGAAACCTACCGGTACCTCGGCCACTTTTCTCTTCAAAAAGGCAGAAACGCGGTCGATCATAGAGCTGGAGACCAGGGTTTTCCCAATGAGTTTGCCATCTCCCCATTCAGGCCGGTTTTGAAACAGGTACCAGATGGCTGCGGCCAGATAATGATTGGGATTCATCAATCCTCCGCTGCGGGTCACAATACCATGACGATCATAGTCAGGATCATTTCCGAAGGCGATATCAAAATGTTCCCGGAGCCTGATCAGGCCAGCCATGGCATACGGCGAGGAGCAATCCATGCGGATTTTGCCATCCTTATCCACAGTCATAAAGGAGAAAGTGGGATCCACCCGTTTATTGACTACCTCCAGATTTAACCCGTATGTTTCAGCAAGAGGCTGCCAATAAGCAATCCCTGAACCTCCCATGGGATCCACTCCTATTTTAAGTCTGGCTGATTTGATGGCTTTCATATCCACAATATTCTTTAAATCACTGATATATGGGCGAATATAGTCACAGGAGTGCACATTTCCGGCCTGTAGCGTTTTTTCATATACCATCCGGTTAATGCCGGCAAGTTTTTCCGAGAGTATCTGGTTGGCCCTGTTCTGGATTTCCCGGGTAATGCCGGTATCTGCCGGTCCGCCTGTGGGTGGGTTATATTTGAAACCGCCATCATCCGGAGGATTATGGGACGGGGTAATCACCACACCATCGGCATATCCACCCTTCCTGCCTCTGTTATAGCTCAGGATGGCATGGGAGATCACCGGTGTGGGTGTATATCCGTGGTCTTTATCCACCATTACAGTCAGTCCGTTGGCAGCAAAAACCTCAAGTGCCGTGATCCTTGCCGCTTCGGAGAGTGCATGAGTATCCATACCCAGAAAAAGAGGCCCGGTTGTTCCCTGTGTTTTCCGGAATTCACAAATGGCCTGAGAAATTGCCAGAATATGATCTTCATTGAAACTGTTTTCCAGCGAGGTTCCGCGGTGCCCGGAAGTCCCGAACGATACCTGCTGAGATTCCATATTGCTGTTCGGATGACGGGTATAATATGCTGATATCAGGGCGGGAACATTAATTAAACTATCTTCGGGCGCTTTTTTGCCCGCCAAAGGGTGAATAGCCATACTTCCTCCATTATAAAGAACAATTATTTATCCCCAGCATCATGTTCTTTAATATAATCATTAGAGGAAGTTTATGCCAGTGACAAGCCCGGTAAACCAGGTAAATAGATTTCTGTTCATGATCCCGGCATAGAGTACCCCGGTAATAGAAAATTACCGGGATACTCTGTCCCCATTCCGGCCTGTTATCTTCTGAGATGAAATGTAAAAGGTATGCTCATCCAGACTTTTACCGCACGGTCTCTCTGTCTGGGAATAGAAAATTTGAACTGCTTGGTAGCAGCTATGGCCGCCTCGTCCAGCATGGGATGAGATTTAACCACCTCCACTTTTTCCACATTGCCTTTGGTATCAATCAATACTCTGACCACCACCATCCCCTCAATGCCCGCTTTCTGAGCCAGTTCAGGATAATAAGGTTCAACCTGGTGGAGGGGAACAGGTTTTTCAGAAAGAGCGGCAAACGGGACTTCGGGTTCTACCTCGTCATAGGGAACAAGAGGTTCCAATTTCGCAAGGGGTTCGTTAAAGCTTATTTCTGTTTCGGAAATGGTAAGTTCAGGTGGTAAATCCGGATCATCCGCGGCAACCGGCATAGCAGGCTGTAACGGTTTAGGTTTCAACTCATTTTGCATGGTTGGCGGAATTTTTATAATCATGATAGAGGAATCAATGGTTTTGATCAACCGGACATCAGATTTAAAATCTTTAAAAGAATAGAAAATAACGATTAATAGAAAAATGGTGAATATGAGAGCCCATTCGAATATCTTACGGTACTTTAATTTTAAATCTGCCTGCGGATTTTTGTGGAGCATTTGATGATTAATCATGGTACACCTCCCACATTTTAGTTATATACAAATGCAATTTAACCAGCAGAATGATCGCCCCTCAATTTCACTTTTTAAGTTTGAGCCGGAAATTAAAGGGAATGGTCATCCATGTCCTTACAGCTTTTTGATCAACCTGTCCCGGTTTAAATTTGAATTGACTGGCTGCTTCCACAGCCGCTTCATCCAGTTGCGGTATCGATTTTACAATCTCCGTGGTTTCAATATTTCCACTGGTATCAACAAGTACCTTTAAAACGACCATTCCTTCAATTCCCGCTTTTCTGGCTTTTTCAGGGTAACGCGGCTCAACTTTGTGAATAAGAGAGGGTTTAACTGTCAGGTTTTCAAAAGATACAACAGCATCTGATTCTCCACTGGTAAGTGTCCCATTCTCCTCGCTATTCAGGCGGGACAGAGATTCGGTAATTTCTTCTATCGTCTCACTATTCTGACAGGACATAATATTACAGGAAATGCTCAGCATAAAAACCATAAACATCAGCAGGCCTTTGGGGAACATCCGGCCCGGGGATAAATTTACACTGCTTTTGAATCTGGCCTGAGACCCATTCATTAATAATTCCTCCTTCTTTTAGAGTATCATTATATACTATTAAATGATCAATACCGGATCACCGGAAAAATCAGTCTTCCATCCATTCAAATTCTTTGCAGGTAATTCCTGCTGAATACCCACCTCTGTTCTCCTTCTCCGCAGGGACATCCCCTCGTCTTATTAACCACCATCATGGATACATTTCCTGATTTATATTCATTTCCGGAATCATTGTATTATTAAGAGCTTCAAGTAATATGCCAGTCTATGATTGAAACTTTTAACCGCAGTAATTTCAATGGATTACAGAAACGTATCTGCATCCGGCATTAACGGAAGAGTCCTGCAAATTGCATGATCTCGTCCGGAAAATTCCGGAAAACAGATCTTAATTCTATGTATTTATTGGATTAAGAAAAAGTTGAGTTTTGCATGAAAACAGCTATGGATAAGGAATGAATAAGGAGCCGGCAGTAAGAACAACCTGGTCATAAGCCGTATTTTTTTCGTTTTCTCCACAGGGTGGCAGGATCTATCCCCAGAATTCGGGCTGCTTCACTCAGGTCGGGGGTTATCTGGATTATCTTCTTTATGTGCATGATTTCTATTTCTTCCAGTGATCTTAAGCGATCCGGTTCCTCCACTGCTATTCTAACTTCTTCCGGCAAATCTACTAACCGGATACAATGATTTTTCGCCAATAAAACTGCTCTCTGCATAACGTTTTCCAGTTCTCTTACATTTCCGCTCCAGCGGTAAAGCCGCAATGCTTTCATAGCTTGCGGAGCAATATCTATAGTCTCACCCTCTGTGAATTTTTCCAGAAAATGGCGGATCAGCAGCATGATATCCTCCTGCCTTTCTCTCAGGGGCGGTAATTTAAGACGAACCGCATTCAGCCTGTAGAAGAGGTCTTCCCGGAAAGTACCTTCCCTGATGGCTTCTTCCAGGTTACGGTTGGTGGCGGCAATTACCCGGACATCCACTTTGTGCGTTATGCTTTCGCCAAGCCGTTCGTACTCTTTCTGCTGCAGAATCCGTAACAATTTTGCCTGAATCGAGGGGGTAAGTTCAGCAATCTCGTCCAGGAAGACAGTCCCACCGTCCGCAACTTCAAACCGGCCCCGCCGGTCTTTAACAGCCCCGGTAAATGCACCTTTTACGTGTCCGAATAACTCACTCTCCAGCAAATTTTCCGGTAAGGCTGCACAATTGACTTTTACAAACGGTTTTTTCGAACGGTCACTTCCCTGATAAATCAATTGGGCAAACAGCTCTTTACCGGTTCCGCTTTCTCCCTCTATGAGTACACCGAGGTTTGTTTCCGCCACCCGTGTCGCTAAATCGATCATCTCCAGCATCCGCGGATCAGCGCTAATGATATCGCCGTGCTGAACTGATTTCCGTTGATCCTGCCGGAGTTGTTTTACTTCCTCTTTCAGACTGTGATATTCGAGTATTTTCCGGGTGAGTAACTGCAATTCCATAAAGTCAAATGGTTTCTGAAGATAGTGAAAAGCCCCTTTCTTTATAGCCTCAACAGCACTCTCGACAGATCCGTGGGCGGTAATAATGATTACGATAGTTTCCGGAGAAATTTCTTTTATTTTTTTAAGTATCTCCATGCCATCAACAGGCCGCATTTTCAAATCAATAAAGGCGATGTCAAAATACTGCTTTTGCAAAATATCCAGTGCCTCCAGCGGATTTGAACAACTGGTCACATTTAAATCAAGATCCTCAAAACAGATACTCATGGTCTTCAGAATGTGAGGTTCATCATCAACAATGATTACGGCAGGTTTTGAATGCACTATGGTCATCCTTTCAAGGGTCTTCAAAAATAACTAAGATAACGGATTTTCAGGATCATTTTTATAAATTCCCGTCGGGTTTATCTCCTTTATGTTTACCGGTATGTTAAAGAAAAAACGACTGCCTTTACCCGGGTTGCTTTCTACCCAGATCTTTCCACCATGCGCGTTGATTATTCCCCTGGCAATGGCAAGTCCCAGGCCGATATTTCCGGTTTCTGCATCTTCGAAATTTTTGATCTGCACAAATTTATCAAAAATCAGATCAATAGCGTCTTCCGGTATTCCTTCCCCGGTATCGGATACGCAGAATTTGAATTCCCGATCCTCCTTCCGGGCGTCTATAATAATCTGACCTCCTGCCGGAGTATGCTGGACTGAATTCTCCACCAGATTGGTTATTACTTTGGCCAGTTGACTGAAATCAGCAGTTATGGTTCTGACTTCCGATGGGATATGGCAATCCAGAAACAGTTTTTTTTCTTTTATCTGATGCCGTAACGGCTGTAATGAATAGTCCAGTAATTCCGGTATATCCACCTTCGAAAAATGAAACTGGTATTTGCCGGATTCCAGTTTGGATAAATCAAGCAGGTTTTTTACCAGTAGTTTAAGTCTTTGGGCATCTTTCCTTGCATCCTGCAGGAGCTCACGCTGCTTGGTATTGAGTGATCCCCTTACTTCATTCAGCAGGATATCCACCGCCATACTGATGGATGTAAGGGGAGTTCTAAATTCATGGGAAATGGTGGCCATAAACTCAGATTTGAGATGATCCAGATTTTTAAAACTGGTTACATCCTGAAGAACCGCTACCCGTCCTCTTATTTTTTCACCCTCCATTTTAACCTCAATCTGCCTGGCCATAAAATACAGCTTATTTCCTCCTCTTTCCAATTCCAACAGAGATTTAAACAGTTTTCCTTCGCTTAACTCATGACCGCCTTTTCCCTCCAGCAACTCAATTAATGCAGCATCCTTCACCACCTGTGACGCTGCCTTACCCTGCCAAGATTTCTTCCCGATCTCCAGAAGTTCCATAGCCTGCCTGTTCATAAGCGATATTTTCTGGTCCTCATCCGTAACAATTATAGATACCGGCATTCCTGCCATAATCGCTTCCGATTTTTTCTTCTCCAGCAGAATCCGATCAATATTCATTCTCTCATAGGCGGCAAGGCGTTCCGTCATCTTATTGAATTCGCGGCCCAGTTCAGCAATCTCATCATCGGTGGTGATATTCACCTTCTGATTTAATTGTCCCTGCCCTATTTTCTTAACGGTTTCGGTGGTTGCTTTTACCGGTTTAAGGATTCCCCGGGTAAAGCGAACACTGGCCAGGATACTTATAACAACCGCTATCACTGAAAACACCAGGATAAAATATGTAGCCCGGTGAGAAAAAACCCGGGCCCGCCGGTCAGCGTCCGAAATAGCTTCCTGGTTTACCGCCTCCAAACGACGGCATAATTCATCCAGTCTGTTCACCCGGGGGACGATCATACCTGAATAGAAATTTCTGGCTGCATCCCGGCTGGCATTATCCTCCAGTATGTTCTGAAGATGATCCGATTTTGCCAGATATATCCGGAAATTAGTCATGATGCTATCCAGAATTATCGGTTCACTGGCCAGTGCAATTCCTTCTATGGCCTTCTGATGCCAGTTGTAGAATTCATTTTTATAGGTGTGAAAAGTATTTATTAAGGAAGAATCCATCTTTTCATCCAGCATGGCCCGGAGGGCCAGTTCCTGCTGATCCAGTGCCTGAATCATGTTCTGGGCGGCATTCAGATTCTGATATTTCTCCTTAAGCACCCTTTCCACCGGGCTTCCCAACTCATTTATATAGTAAATGGCGAAAACGGCAATGGCAATATTGATGCTGATGAGCACCACATAACCCAGGCCTATTTTAGAGCTCAGACTTTTCATGGTATTCGAGTTTGTTGAGAAGAATTTAATGACTCAGGTAATTTATTGCTACTATCGAATTTAGAATCCTGTTCACCAATAAAATCTCATATAAGTACTTAGTTTTACTAATAGCAATAATTGCACCAGATTTTTACAGCATATCCGGACTAATCTATCCGGCAAGAAGACTGAAATCCGTTGAAATATCAACAAATAATGCCCGGGATATTTTCAGGACCCATATATTCCAAAACATACAATAAAGATTCCGTTAACCCGCACCATTTTGAAACTATCTCAACAGACCTCTTTTCTTCAACTTATAAATTCTGCCGTTATTATTCCGACCGGTTTGACATTTCATTATTATTTCCTTTAAACATCCTGATGCTTAAGTACTGTATTAAAATTTCTAAACCTTTAACTACAACTAGTCCTGTCTGCAGGGAGAACTTGTCTTCTTTTCATCTTTAGAGATTTACCTGTTTTTTCTGTTACATGGGCCCCTCTCTTCACCAGCCAGTCTTCATCTGCCAGGACTCCCGGCCGGGATTGTGGTAAGGGTAAATTTTGACATCAGATTTTCCGTTATACCAGGCATCTCTTAACAACCAATCACGCTATTACGTATCCAAATCAAAGAGTGAAACTTATCAAAGGAAAAATACGGAGTATTCTTATTTTCTATCTTTTCTGCTTAATTCACAAATCTAGGCTACAGCCCAAAAATACTGGATTCTTTAATTCCCGCTCTGAAGACCGGGGCCATTTAATTCCTATGGATATAACAACTTTGATACATTATATCGTTTTTTGTGAATTAAGCAGACTAAATATTCTGAAGCAAGAACATAATCATATACATAAAAAATATTTTTCAATGATAATATCAATTTCGATCAAACTTTTTCCCTTTTCATTACGTAAAAAATGGGCATGCTTAATTAAAACAAAAAAGACTAATTGTTTTGTTAAAAAAATACAATTATAATATGTTTTCAAACTGGCGCAAATTTTCACAAGATTTACTTACCTGTGAAAAGGAATTATGAAAACTTTTTTGGTTATACTGTTTGCATCCTTTTTTTTATTGTTCAGTTGTAAAGAATTTACCAGTTACAACCTGGAAGGAACCTCCCCGGAAATTCTTATTAAAATTGCAGGAGTAATTGAAGACCAATATTCCGGAAAACCTGTTCGTGATGCAGAAGTTCAAATTGGTTCCCGCTCTACAATCACAGACCTGGGAGGGCGATATACTATTCATTTGCCCATGGGAACTGATGAGAACCGGGACAAACCGGTTCCCATAACAGTGAGCGCTTACAATTACGTTACTCATACGGAAGAGAGAATATTTTATCCGGAAAATATTCAGATAAATCTAACCCTGGTTTATGCAGCACCCATTATTTTCGAAACAACCATTACTTCGGTAACCCAACCTTCCAGCAACGGTTATTATCATCTGGAGGCGTTAATAGGAGATTACCAGGGACTGAATGACATTATCAGCTGCCAGGCTGCTTTTCGCTATGTACTGGGAACCTGGTCAGACTGGCGTTATTTTACACTGCAGTTTGTACGCAATTTTGACGGAGTAAAAGGATATTTTGAATGTGATGCACCGCTGACTCTTGATACCGGAGCATCTTTTAACGGACGCTATGAAATAAAAGCCTGGGATACAGAGGGCCATGAAGGATTTTATTTTGCCGATTATAATCCATGATCTTGAAACCTGAAGGGTAATTTCCCCCAATAAACATTGACAGAATTTTCATGAACAAAACATTACTCATTTCCGTTTTTTTTATCATTTCAACTTTCGTACCAGGCAGGACCCAGGAAACAACACTTACCGGTTATATACTGGACGGCGAGACCAAGAAGCCACTGGTCAGTGCAAATGTTTATTTCAAGGACGCCGGAATTGGCACGTTAACCGATAATAATGGCTATTTCAGACTGTTTTACAAGTCATCCGATAAAACCGATACACTGGTTGTCAGTTATGTCGGATATAAGGATATGTATTTATCAGTAATCAAATTTTCAAACAATGCCAAAATATATCTTCAGCCGGAAAGTCTGAATCTCCCGGAAATAATCATCAGCGCAGACCGGCTTGATATTATTAAACAGGAAATCCCGCAAACCAAGCGGACTATTCAGCTGGAGGAAATAAAAAGGTACGGCAGCAATGAATTCTCAGACATTCTCAAACCGCTTCCCTCAGTTCGCATTGAAGGAAATGATTTAGACGGAAGGAAAATACAGATCAGGGGTAGTGATCCCGATGAAGTGAATGTATATCTGGATGGTGTACTTCTTAATAATGTAAGATTCGATAACGCGGCGGACCTGTCAGTAATTCCGGTGGAGGCGGTCGAAAGAATAGAAATATTGAACGGTGGTAATTCAGCTTTTCTGGGAAACGGCGCTTTTGGCGGAGTAGTCAACATTACCACCCGGAGATCTACTAGACGCAGTTTTGCTTTCAAAGGTAAAATGGGGAGTTACCAAAGCCGTTATTTCATAGGCGACATGACCATTCCTTTAAACAAGAAATTTTCAATCGGTTACTTTGGTCAGATAAATAAAATGAAACCGGAAATTGAATATTTTCAAGATGAGTTATATGCTGAAAAGTCCTTGAATAATACAATAACCACCAATAAACAAAATCATATGGTAAGTTTAAATTATTTTATTCCTTCCGGTTATCTGAACACTCAATTTATCGGTTATAAATTTGATTACTCCAAAGATTTCTGGAAAAGCAATTATGCCACTTATTCTGCCTCTGCATCTTATAAGGGAAACATCCTCAAGCTAAAGGACTGGGATATTCTTTTAAATTATATCCGGGCAGAAGACCGGATTCAAAGGGAACCCGCCGGTTCAACCAGTTACATCAGTCAGTTTAAATCCGATCTGTTTAATTTACGACTGGCGAAGAAATTTAGTTATTCAGGAGGGGAAACACAGATACTGGCTGAATACTTTCATGACGGCCTGGTAACCTCGTCCGAAGTTTCAGATGTCAACTGGACAAACACACTTTACCAGGGTGACCTGTATGATAACCGCATAGGAATTGCCTGGGTTTCTTCCTTTAACGATGAGTTAAAAAGCATTCCCACCCTTTCCTGGAAAACGTACCTGGGATTGCGGGGAGATCTGCTGGCATCAGGTAACAAAAATCTCTTCCCCATGATAGGAGTTCAGTTGGATTATAAATTGTCTCACTGGAATATCACGCCCTATGCGAATTACGGGAAAAATGTTAAATATCCTTCATTGCAAAAAAATGCTTATTTCAGGGATGTTATCAGTGTATCCGGAATCGACACAGTTTATGAGAGGCTGAAACCGGAATACAGTAACTCAACGGAATTAGGTCTGAATATCACATACTTCCCCAAGAGCAGGTTTTACAGGGAAGTCGATTTTAGTGTGAGTGGCTTCAGCCGGTCAATTTATAATAAAATTCTAACCCGTCCTTTTGATGATGTTATTGCTACTGTTCAGACAGGAGGAAACCTCACAAGGGGAATAGAAACGTCTTTCAAGTTCTATGATATTCTCAACCGGTTTACTCTGAGTGGTGCTTATGTCTATCTGGACATATCCAATCCGCTGGTGTATGCCTATAAGCCGGATCAAAACCTCAGCGCCAGCCTTTCTTATGTTTCCCCGCTGGGCATTTATCTGGTAACTACCTACTTTTATGAAGGGAAAAGCATTGCCTGGTATTATGATGCAGCCAATGAATTTCAGACCCAGGAAATTACGCCGTACCATGATATGGATGTTTCGCTGGGTATGAAGATACCCTTCCACAGCGTAGAGATCGATTTACAATTTTCAGGATATAATGTTTTTGACAATGCCGGCTTTAAATATTATTACCTTCGTAAACGGTTTCTGCAGTTATCGATGGGTATCCGGTATTGAATTCCACGAAAACTAGTTCCACCGTCATTCCTTCGTTTGAGACGGCGGTATTTTTAGGCACAACGGCAGACTCCCCCTGTCTATCCTGATAAAAATATATCACCGGTTATGTTCTTCGGACTGAGAAATCATTAATCATCCGGTATTATTTAAGGACAATCATTTTCTTAGATAATCGAACGCCCTCTCCGCACTGCAGAACATACAAATATACGCCACTGGAAAAATCGTCTGAATTCAGACGGATATAATGGGTGCCGGCCTCCGCATAACCCCTGCTTACACTATACACCTTTTCCCCCAGCATATTATATATGCTCAAATCAATCTGTTCTCCGGAAAAGAGGGTATATTCAATAACCGTAGAACCATTATAGGGATTGGGATAATTCTGGGCAAGGGTAAGTGATTGAGGCAGGGTTATTGTTTCCTCAACATAAACAGGCGCAATGACATCTGCCAGGGTAGCAATAATTGCGGAGGTCAGTTGGGACATGCGGTGAAAATAGTCCTGATTAAAGCGAAACACCCGGTCATTGGACGTATGATAATAAGGATTGAAGTCGTTTCCGTAATATGCTTCGCTGCACAGAATTGCACTGTAACCCTGGTTCCAGAAAGAGGCATGATCACTGGCGGTGGTGCCGGGGTTATAAATTACGGGAAACAACCCGAGAGTGTACAGGGTGTTCAACGAATCTGCAAAATCAGCCAGATTTACAGACTGGCCTACATTTCTGGTATGGATATCCATCAGGCCGTCATTATTGCCATCCCAGCCAATCATATCAAGATTTATTACTCCCAGAATCTGTTCATGACCGGCTGACGCCTGGCTAGCATAATAGCCGCTTCCCACCAGTCCAAGCTCTTCCTCGTCCCACAAGGCGTACATTATGGTATAACCCAGATTCAGCTGAGAGAGAATTCGGGCAGCTTCCAGCACCGCAGCAGTTCCGCTGGCATTATCATCGGCGCAATATGATGTTACTCCGTCATAATGGGCACAGAGAATGTACACGCCGCTGTCATGAACAATTCCCGGCTGTATGGCCAGGACGTTTCGACCAGTGCTCCCGAAATACTGATTACTAGTTGACAGATTATATCTACTTAACCTTTGTTTAATATAATCTGCTGCCAGGTCATTTTGTACCGTGCCGGCTGTGCGGTTGGAAATCAGTACCCTGGTATTTCCAACAAACACCGAGTCTTCTCCGCTAAGGATTCTGACGGTATGAAGCAAGGAATCCAGATTGGTTTCATTTACAATATCCTGTATATGCGGGTCAGGGATCTGGGCAAAAGACATTGAAAATGTGAAAAGCACCAGAAACAAAAATGTGTATCGGAAATGGTTCATATTATCTCCTGTTTTTCGAATGATCTTCAGGTGATGAACGGAAAATGATAAAATTTTTAGTTAGTGATTCTTTCTCCCTGTGCGAGTATTAGCTGTCTATTTGACTGTTACATAATCTATAAATTATGCGGATTCATATATTAATGGAGTTCAACCGTATTTGGGGGAATCATCGGACATCATTTTTTTATGATAATCGGGGCAGAAATACCCGGGATGTCCCAGAACAGCAAATCCCACTACAAAATTATATGAAGATTTGTGGAACATTTCAAAGGAAAATGTTAAAATAACCGGGATTAAATTTCACCACAAAATTATTGCATACAGAAACATGGTTATCAAAAAAAAATACGGGATAGCGGTATCAATATCCCGTATTTTAAGATAATCAAAATACCTGAATTGTTCTCACCGTTTCTTGCGACCGGATTTTTTCTGTGATTCCTTACTTTCATCGATGATCATTACCGGCTCCATACGATCCACAAATTTTTTCTTCCGGCGGAAATTGAGGACCTGATAGACCACACTCACCCAGAACAGGAATAGTAGAATCACCGTAATCAGGGCAGATACGGACCAGAATATTGCCAGCAACCCGAACAGCACAAAGGGCGTCAGGCGGGATGAGGCCCAGCTTTTTAAGATGGTTTCATGTTTGCGGTAAAATTCTTTTCCCTTGCGAAACTGCTCCTTCAGCCAGTTCCAGGGCCCTTTCAAACGCCGGCGGGAAAGGTAAAGCACCAGTACAAAGAGCAGGAACAGCAACCACTTAACAACATTCCCTGTCCACGCCTGGGTATATACCACGCTGAACATCAGCGGATCGTCCGGCTTGATGATGGTCCTGGCAAACCGGTAAACCTGTCCGTTGGTGGGTATTTGAATCATAATGGGGAGAAATCCGGTGGAAGCTCCACCCCCTGATACACCCGGTTGCTCCACATCTCCACGGGCCACTTTTTCCATACGGCCGCTGAACTCCATCTCGGCAGCCATCTGGCTGGCAATCTGCTGTTCTTCCATGGGCACATTTTTAAAACGGCTGCGCGCTTCTTTTCCCTCATAGGCATTCTTCAGCTTGTCACTGTCCACGGACTCAACCGCATCGCCCCCCAGCATGGGCAGCACATCACGCATCCCCTTCTCATTATAACGGCGCTGCGCACCGCTAAACAGATTTACCCCGCGTATGATTTCCTCTTTCTCCAGGGTGCTGTTAAAATAATTATAAGCATAATCATTAGGCAGATACACTGACCAGAGCAGCTGGCTGGTCAAAAGATCAACCACCGGCAGGGTTGAACGCCGCAAGCCCCACCAGGAGAAACGCTCCCCGGACAAAGCCATAATGACCTCCACCGGGAAGGTCTGCAACTGGTTATTCACCTCCCGCGAACGGATCAGGGGTACCAGAAGCTTTCTCTGCTTGTTGACCGAGGCTTCCACCGGCTTGTTGTCCACGAAAACACTCCATACATCGGAACCTTCCGGCAACTGGATTTCCAGGAACTGTTTGGCACTGTTTCGCACCTGGTAAATAAGACGATGCACAACCTTACCGTCTTCGGTAAAGAGGGTAACAATATTTGCAGAATTGATGGTTGCCACCGGAACTGCTATCTTCTCATGTTTCTGAATGTCCAGAGAAAGATGATAAGGATGACGCAGATATTTGAAGCCCATAATGAGAGGTTTGGCCGATTTACGGATCAACTGATCCGGTAGTTTCTGAGGGGGCACTTTCTCCACTCCTTCACTCTCCGCCAGGGTAACCTCGGCACTGGTATTTAATTCCACTCCCAAAAAGCCTGTTTCTCGCACGGTTTCGGGAGTACTGAATCCTGACAGCAAATTTCCCATGCCTGAATCATTAAGAGGAACTTCGGACATGACATGGACATTTACATTTCCTTTTTTCCCGTAGGTGAACGGTATGAGGACCAGCCGCTGTTCCTTCTGCAAGGATTCACTCCACTCACCTACACCGTCTCCGGAAACCGATAAGACATTCAATCCGGGAGGAATGGCCAGTCGCACAACATCCACTTCACTGTGCAGGATTGTAAAATTGATATCCGAATTAATACGCAATGCATCATCATCAATAGCCACCAGGTGATAGACCTCGCTGTACAGCTTTGCCGGAATTTTCTCGCTTACTGCCAGTTTTTTGCGCCACTGAACGCTGATATTCCTTCCCGGTGTGATGACGGCCGAAACCAGGGTATGGTTGTCACGACTGCTGCTTATCAGCTGTTGCGCCTGGGGTATCTCAACATCCACATCTTTAAGCGGCATATCCAGACTGAACAATGTGATAGGAGTCTGCTGAATATATAAATCCATGCGGTGGGGCCCACGATCCAGCTCTGCTTTCTGTGAAAAATTCACCGTAATTGCATATTCACCGGGACGGGAGAGAATGACGTGATGAAAATTATTTTCACTGACCACCAGAGCCGGCTTTCCATCCACTTTGATATCCTCCAGTGCAATATTGAGAGGAAGAACCGGAATACGCAGGAAGGCATCTTTTTTCAACACATGCACTGTGAACGAGCCGGTAAAAACCGTGGTTTGTTTTCCCATTCGACCACTGTATACCGCCCGGGTAATCAGATAATCAAAGGGAGGCTGAGAATCCGGACCCGCCGGGGGTTTCATCTGGTCCACCAGTCGTTTAAATTCTGCCCGGGACAGGATAACATTCCCTCCGCTTACCGTATAGGACGGGGTTACGGTGGTACCGGTCTGCGCCAGTAACTTTTGAAAGGTTTCCAGCGACAGAACAAGCTGATCCGCTTCCAGGTTCAACAACTTTTTGAATTCATCCCAGGGGATGGTTAACTGACTCTCCTTATTGGTATTTTCCTGGGCCTGAAGCATTAAAACAAAGGGACTGCAAACAAGTAAAACGGCGGCGATACTGATGACGAGCACTTTTTTCATGTTTCTTCCTCCTTTGAATTTTTCCGACAAATCCCTGTTCTTTTGTTTCTTTCTACAAACAGACAGTTGATACCCTGCTGCCGGAGAAACTGAAAGCAGTTGAAATTAAATCATACTGCCCTCTCTTATCCGTTTATGTCAGAAAAAATCAAAAGGTAAATGGTTAGCTTCCTTTCCGTAGTTACAGCTGCATCCGGATGCCGTTTATCGATTTATTCATGAACACCTTTTACTTTCCGAATCAGTAATTTATTAACCCTTCCGGGTTCTCCCCGCACATCCTCACAAAGTAATCGGGGAGAAATCCATCCCTTAAAGATTCTCCCCGATTCATTTATTCCCACCCGCGAACTCTTATGAGGGGCATTCGGTATCTTCCAGTTTTTCATTCCAGCAATGCCACAGATTATTTTCAAAATGCAGGGGATCACGAACCCTTCCCTCTTTAACGTCCCGGTTCCATTCAATCATGGTAGAATTCTGGTACTGTTGGGCATAGATTTCATAGAACATATCATAAGGAAATTCATGCGTGACACCATAAAAGATGAAGCTGCCGACATCGGCATGATCTTCCATCACATTGGTATAGCGAATATCCGCAGTACTGTCCTGCACATTACGGTTCCAGGCAATCTCGATATAGGGGACCGGCGTCTGGGGATCTTTATTCAAAGTCCACTCCCCGTGAGTGTAGGCAAGATCAGCACCACCGGAATACCACAGAAATTTATCATAAACGCCCTGTTTGCTGATGTACATTTCCCAATAGGTACCGTCTGCTGACAGTGTACCATGCAGCTCAGCCGTATACTGATCATTCCCCACATTAAAGGTATAAGTCCACATCCAATGTCCCTCAGACTGGCGGACAGGTTGATGATTAAAAGATGCCAGAAAAGCAGTGACCGGTACAATCAGATTTACAGTAATAACAGTATTCCATAACACTACATTGGCAGCCGCCCATCCCCAGTTTTCCCGGGTCTGAAGAGTCATATCACCTGCTTTGGGAAATGCAGCTTTTTCCAGAGAGGGAAAATCAGTAAAGTCCATAATAAAAGAGGTCCGGGGAGGAAGTTCCGGTGGGGTTTCCTGGGGAGCGGTACTGTCTTTGGAACAAGAAAATATTGACAGAAGCAGGATGATGCCAAAAAAAAGTCCCGGTTTTTTTAACAATTCATTCATGTTCTTTCCTCCATATTCATTAATGTCTTGAGTTTAATCCAGTTTAATTAGCTGACCGCATTGGGTTCCAGGAATGATTTTACTTTCACGGATTTGGCCCGGGGGACTGACGCTAACCGTACCATAAGTCTGAATTCCAGAAGGTAGAGTATGGCATAACCCACCAGAAAAGAGGTACTCCAGAACCCTTTTACCATCACATTCTGAACAATGCTGATTAAAATAACCAGAAATAAAGCAGCATAAAGAATCACAACAGGATAAATATCTCCGCGTTTAGGTGGTGAAATTTTGATAATAATCCACAAAACAAGTATTCCAGTGATCAAATAAAAAAGTGCCGCCCATTTAGCACAGTTTACTCCCACCAGAATCAGGATAACGATGGACACCAATCGGTAAATGAAAGTGAGTGATTTTAACAAAAGTAATTCCTGTTCATATGTTTGTTATAATCTCTTTAATCATCGGCCTGAATTTAATTTTTCTTTAATGCCTGCCGCCCTTCCGGCAAATTGTTTTATGATAAAGAGAGCACAGAAATACGGCGGAAGACACAGAGATCTATTTCTGATGGTAATCAGTTCTATAAATGACCAGTATATTTCAAAAATATTAACTGCTCTTCTGAACTCCTGTCGATTACATGTTGGTAAGGGAGATGATTAAAGGAAGGATTTTGAAGTTGGAAAAATATTAAACCAATTGCTTTTCATATTTCAAGTTGCCGCGCAGAGGCACAACCATCTTACAATTTATGTAGTACCGCAAAGAGTGATAAGAAAACATTGGTTATTTCAGCCTGTGCGGTTATTGCCAAACCGGACTCTACTTGCAAGGCAGGAAACGGATAGTGGATTTCATTTCCTCCAACACTTTTTCAAGAGCTTTAAGGGTATATTTAATATCCTGCGAAGTGGTTTTATCTGACAGTGAGAAGCGTACTGAACAATGGGCCTCCGCTGCCGTTTTTCCCATGGCAAGAAGCACATGGGTGGGATCAGGCGAGCCGGATTTACAGGCCGAACCTGACGAGAGAGCAATGCCATGCTGATCCATGGCCACCACAATGGATTCACCCCGTATTCCAGGAAATGTCATGTTCAAGGTATTTGGAAGGCGTTGAAGCGTATGCCCGTTTACCACAGCATTCGGTACCAGATTTTTTATTCCCTTTTCCAGCAGGTCACGCATTTGTGTAATCTGTTCGCTATTCTTTACCATAGTCAGGGCCAGTTCGGCAGCTTTTCCCATTCCGACTATGCCAGGCACATTTTCTGTTCCGGCACGCAATCCCTGCTCCTGCTTCCCGCCATGAATAAGCGGTTCCAGCTGTATTCCCTTGCCGGCATATAAGATTCCAACACCTTTCGGTGCATGAAATTTATGACCGGATAACGTCAGCAGGTCTACACCCAGATCCTCTGCATCAATTGTAATCTTACCCGCCGCCTGAACCGCATCCGTGTGGAAAAGCACGCCACGGTCATGGGCAATCCTGCATAATTTTTTTACCGGCTGAATGGTTCCCACTTCATTATTGGCCAGCATTACGGAAACCACGATGGTTTCTGCAGAAAGGGCTTTTTCAAGATTTTCCGGATCGACCAGCCCGGACTCATCCACGTCCAGATATGTAACACGGAATCCGATTTTCTCCAGAAACCTGCAGGTTTTCAGTATGGCCGGATGTTCAATCTTGCTGGTAATGATATGTTTTCTCCGCTCTGCAGAGGCAAATGCCACTCCCTTCAGGGCCAGGTTATCCGATTCTGATCCGCAGCCGGTCATAATAAGGCGGTTGGGACGGCAATTAATCAGCCGGGCAATCTGCCTCCTCGCATTATCAATACCCTCCCTGGCAGCCAAACCAATATGGTGATTGGCGGATGGATTTCCATAGTTGTTTTCCAGATAAGGCAGCATTGCATCTTTTACTTCGGGTGCTATTGGGGTGGTGGCATTATTATCCAGGTAAATATTGTGTTTTTGGGAGCGGGAAGATATGTTGAGATTAAAAAGAGGTTTATTTTGCCGGGCAGTTTTTCGCCTCACCGCCTCCCGGGAAGTTCGGGTTCCGGTTTTAATTTTACGTATATCACACAAAAGTGCTTTATAGACCGGAAAACCGGAAATTTCATCATAATTTTCCAGATCGGTTAATTCATTAACGTTCCATTCCTGCCATGCTTCAGGACCAACCGCAGTGCCTCCTCCCATATTGCATTCAACAGCTCCCCTTATAATGGTATTGGTCACCCGGGCACGAAAGGGAACTGCACCTCGCGGCGTACAGACTTCAACCAGATCTCCGGATTCTATATTACGCTCAGCGGCATCCTGTTCATTTATTTCCACGGTTGGTTCAGGATTATCTTTTAACAGTCCCGTTATTCCATGATGCTGGGACCGGAAATCTGTCTGAGGGCGGGCGCCGGAATTGAAAACCAGGGGATATTTTTTTTTCAGATCCGGCCGGGAAAGGGGACCTTCAGCAGGTTCGGTATATTTGGGGAGGGGCTCATAGCCATAAGCATCCAGAACCGTAGACAAGATTTCAAATTTACCGGTGGGTGTATCAAATCCCGCTTTGCCGTCACTGCGTAATCCCCTCTTTTCCCATTTCTTATATTCCATGACCGGAGTATCCAGCTGCACCCATCCTCCCACCTTTCGTACGCCCTCCAGTGTGAAACCGGAGCCTTCCAGGGCCTTGCGGATCATCTCCTCTTCCGACTGAGGATAGAGGTGCCCATATCCCAGGCGACTGGCCAGTTCTGCCATAATGAGGTAATCGTTCCTGGCCTCTTCCACCGGATCGATCATTTTCTCCCGCAGGCGGAATATAGGGCCGTAATTCATGTAAGAATCGATCTCGAACATGGTTGTGGCCGGTAAAACAACATCAGCGTAAGCCGCATCGGCTGTCATTTGACGATCGATGCATACCAGAAAATCCAATTCAGCCAGCGTTCTCCGCCATAAGGGGGTTTGGGGCCAGGAGGTAAGCAATGAGGCGCCATGCACCAGAAGTCCCCTGATGCGATAGGGTTTACCCGTTAGCACTGAAGTCACCAGTCCGCTAGCATGGGATTCTCCGCGATATTTGCTGTATACCGGAAATTTATTGAAGGCAACTGCCATATCGAGATTGGGATTTGCCTGGTTAGTCGAACGATTTACGGGGAAGTGTGAATTTAACATGGCCAGACCGATACCACCGGGTACGTCCAGTTGACCGGCCAGCGCAAACAATGTGAGTACTGCACGGATGGCCTGGATACCGCTATTGGAATATTCCAGTCCGGTGTACATTACCGGACAGGCGCCATTGGCGCGGGAAATACGCCGGGCCAGATACCGGATAGTCCCGGCCGGAACTCCGGTGATATCCTGCACGCTTTCCGGTTGGAAATGTTGAACATATTTCTTTAATTCTTCGAAACCGTGACACCAGTTTTCGGCGAATTGTTCATCATACAAATCTTCTTCGATCATTACTTCAATCATACTCAGCGCCAGGGCCCCGTCAGTCCCGGGGCGGATGGGGATCCAGCGGGCATTGGTGCGGTCCACCGTTTCGGTGCGGCGGGGATCAATAGCCACAACCTCGGCTCCTCTCGCGGCAGCCGCCTCCAGTCTGTACATATCCAGCGGAGGAGAATCGGTGGCGGGGTTCGCCCCCCAGATTACCAGCAGCTCTGAGTTTTCCATATCAGTAAACATGTTTATCAGCATTCTTCCCATGGTCACATGGGGTGCAATCATGGCAAAGGAAACATAGCAAAGCGCTCCCACTCCCATTGTATTGGGCGAACCGAAGGGAAAAAGCATATTTGATGCCGAAGAAACCGCCACTCCCAATGGCTGAAACATGTCACAGAGGGATAATTCGAAAGCACCGCGGCCGGTATAGATAGAAACCGCTTCGGGTCCGGATTCATTCTTAATCATGTTCAGATTTTTAACGATGATATCATAGGCCTCATCCCAGGAAATTCTTTCGAACTGTGCTTCATCCTTTTTACCCACACGTTTTAGAGGATATTTCAGGCGGTGTTCACTGTACACAATTTCAGGCGCATGTTCGCCCCGGCGGCAAATCATACCAAGCGGATGCCCCTTATCAGCTTCAATATCCACCAGACGTCCGTTTTGCAATCCTGCCCGCACCCAGCATCCTGCCGGGCAGATCCCGCATATGGATCTTTTCCAGATCATGGCATGGGAGGATTTTCCAGATACCATAAGTTCTCCCGGTTGCTTTATTTCAATATATACGAAATCATCTGAAAAGCACCTATTTATCCATTTGCAAAGGTCCCGCCGGTTTTTTCAAAGTCAGGTTACGGATCAGATTCCATCTGATTAAATACGGAATTATTTACTGAATTGATATTTCTCTAAAGGAATTACCGGCTGATAAAGAAAGAGCTTTCTCCAGAGATTCAGGGTGGTGGCCGTGTCGAATTCACAATAATGCACTATTTTATCCCACTCGCCGCCTTGGTATGCCGCATAAACCTTATCACCGGAAAGGTCATCTTTGGGATTAGGAAGCCCATGGAGTTCGGCCAGTATTCCCAGGGGCAGAGCTTTGCTTAAATCCCAGTTATAGTATAACATCATGACATCAAAGTGAGGGTCGGAAGCAAAGCGCCGCAGATTTCCCAGGCGAACCCCGGCCGGGGCAATCCCGTGATAGGTCATACGCTGGAGTATGAATGGTATATCAAAATTCAGGCCATTATAATGGATGAAGATTCCCTGATGCTTATCTACTACCTGATTAAATTCATTCAGAATGTGAAATTCATCATCACCATAGATAGATTTCAGTCTAACTGAATCATCTTCTGCAATATATCCCAGACTGATGCAGATAATCTTGCCAAAATCCCCATGAATGCTTGCAAAATATTCATAGTTAAATTCAGCATCGCGCTCCTGACGGCGTTCGATGCGCTCCAGAATTTTATCCTGTACCACAGGGCTGTATTCCCCGACTTCCTTTATGGGCACGGTTTCAATATCCAATGCCAGGTGACTTCTCAACATGAATTCCTCCCGGTTATAAAGTAAGCATGTTGCACTACTGCTATAAATAGTTTCGTCAAAAAATACGGACTGCATCCATAAAATAAAAACATATTTCATTTTAGTGATGAAATCGGCGGGACTGATGTAATACATTTTTTTGAATTAGAAGCCTGAAATTGCGGGAAATTAACCGGCGGGATTGTCCTGCAGAAACAAGCCTTGATTATCCAATTATCAGTATTCTCCGGACCAAATACGGGGTGGAAAGCATTGAACATAAATAAAAATTTGATTATGCTCCTGAGGTAGATTGAACATCCGGTAAAAAAATAAAATTTATTATTGACAACGCCGTTTTTAACCATTATATTAAATTATCTAGTTTAACTAGATGATTTAATTTATTAATTAAATATACCGGAAACAAAATGGAATTTAACAGCGAAACGGAACAAAAAATTCTCAATGCGGCCACCGAGGTATTCCTTCAGCATGGCCATGACGGCGCCCGCACGGAGGAAATCGCCAAAGTCGCAGGAATCAATAAGGCTCTGCTTCATTATTACTTCCGCACCAAAGAAAGGTTGTACCAGGAGGTACTTAACCATCAGGTTAAAAAAGTAATCAGCGACCTTTTTGCTTCCCTGCAGCCGGAAACAGATATGCCAACTTTTCTGCAGGGATTTATTTCCAGCTATGTTGACCGTATTCAACAGAATCCGCAAGTAGTCAGATTCATGTTGTGGGAAATGAGAAGCGGGGCATCCAACCTTCAGATGCTGCTGTCAGAAATAATTTCCGATCAAAACTCCCCATCTCCCCACAGCCTGGTAAAAAGGATTCAGACAGCCGTTAAAGAGAAGGAAATCAGGCAGGTTGATCCTCATCACCTGGTGTTCAACCTCATTGCCATGTGCATCTACACCTTTATTGCAGCACCCATAATCGGGTCCATCTTCCCGGATATAAACATCAATGACCCATCATTTCTCAAACGCAGAAAAAAGGAAATTTTTAATCTGGTCTGGTACGGTATTAAACCATAACTCATGGAAAACCATATGAAGAAATTAATCACGTTAATCATTGTGGTGCTGTTCTGCTATTTTCAGGTGGGTGCCACTCAGAACGCTCTGGAAAACCTTACCCTGCAAAGAGCACTGGATTTACTGGACAGTACCAATCTAACCCTGCAGCAACAGCAAATCCGCATTGAGCAGGCCAGCCGTGAACTGGATATTGAAAAGGCCGGTTATTTTCCCAACATCCTGCTAAATGGCAGTTATACCTACACCTCCCGGGTAGCCAAATTTGTTACACCATTTGCCCCCATTGAAATTCAGGCCGGTTTCAATGATGTGTATGACGCCAATATAATGCTACAACAGCCTCTGTTCACCGGTTTTCGAACCATCAACCAGGTGCGTTCCGCCCAGCAGTCTCTGAAACAGTCCCGGGTCCACCGGCAGACCGTAATGAATGATATATCTCTCAGCATTCATAATATTTATTATGCCATACAGTTAAACCAGCTGCAGCAGCAGGTCCTCGAAACCAGCATGGCACGAGCTTCCAATGACCTGCATTCCATACGCAACTTTTTCCGGGCCGGCCAGAGCAGTGCATTCGATACCCTCAAGGTTGCCAACGGACTGCTTTCACTTAAAACCCAACTCAACAAACTCAGTCATGATAAACAGGTTCTGTTAACCCAGCTGGCTTATGTTCTCAATGTATCCCGGATTAACAGTACCGATTTATTTTCCCCCCCGGACCTGGTGATCACACTGGATTCGCTGGACATCTACCAGGCCCTAGCCCTGAATAACAGACCTGAGCTTTCTGAAATTAAACACCAACTTCAATCCCAGGAATATCAAAGAAAATCATTGCAGTCTTTGTATCTTCCGCAAATATATGCACAAGCCAGTTATCACTATGCCCGGCCGGGCGTCAATTTTTTTCAGGATAAGTGGATGAATTATTACCTTATCGGAGTAAATTTTCAGTGGGAGCTCTGGAACCGTAACAGGGTTAGTAATCAGGTTAAACTGGCCGGTTACGCTGTTAAAATTCTTAAGCAGGAACAGGAAAAGCTACTGGACCAGGTTCAGCAGCAGGTAAAGGAAGCTTATGAAAATCTGCAGAGCGATAAAGACCAGATTGCCTTCCTTCGGGAGCTGGTCGTTCAGGAAAAAGAACGCTATCGCATTACGCGGGAAAAATATGACCAGGGGCTGGCCACAACTCTGGATTTAAGTGATGCGGAAAATGCCCTCACATCGGCCGAGCTCCAGCTGCAGCAAAGTTATATCAAATGGATGCAGGACAATGCCTATCTGTCTTACGCCACAGGCAGAATGCGAACTATTAATACCGGTAAAGAAAATTAAAATTAAAAAGAGGACCACATGATTTCAAAATTATGGATTATGCAGACTTTCATTGTCATCTTTTTTCTAAGTTGCTCGGGGGACAAAAATTCAACCCTGGTCTATACCGGTATCATTGAGGGAACGGCAGTGGAGGTCCCGGCATTGACCGGCGGGCAGATTCGTTCGTTACGGGTAGACACAGGTGATGAAGTGCAAAAGAACCAGATTTTAGGAGTGGTGGATACGCTGGAACTGACCTATCAGCGGGAAAATCTGAAGGGGGTTCTGCAGGAAGTCATGAATCAGAAAGCCATTGCAACCACCCAGTTTAACCGCGCCAAAAATGATCTGGCCTATGTGCAGGAGAAATATGACAGATTTCTAGATCTGCTGAAAAATCAGTCCGTTCCACAGCAAACGGTGGATGATCTGAGGAACCAACTTCAAAATGCTGAAGCAGCCGTCAGCGCTGCCCGGCAACAGGTTCAAAGCATCGAAGCCAAACGCACTCAGGTTGAGGCCCAGCTGCTATCCATACAAAAGAAAATCAGAGATGCCACCATCACCGCACCTCTGGCCGGAACGGTAACAGATAAATATTATGAGGACGGAGAGGCCATTCCATCCTTTGCGCCTCTGGTGGAAATAATCGATCTGAATGAAGTATGGATTAAAATATATGTTTCGGAAAAGGTGCTGCCCTATATTCGCACCGGACAGGAAGTGAGGATAAAACCCGATGGCACCGAGCAGGAATTAAAAGGTACGGTCTCCTGGATTAATTCAAAGGCAGAATTCACGCCTAAAACCATATTGACGCCGGAAACCAGAACCTCGCTGGTTTATGCCGTCAAGGTGATAATACCCAACGAAAAGCGGATTCTGAAACAGGGTATGCCGGTCGAGGTGTTGGTGGAAAAGGAATAAATACCATGTCTTCCATAGAGATCAGCGATTTTAAAAAGCATTACAACGGGTTAGAAGCGGTTAGGGGTATTTCACTCAGTGTGGAAACCGGAGAACTTTTCGGACTGATTGGTCCGGATGGTGCCGGAAAAACCACCCTGATGCGATCCATATGTACCCTGTTGAAACCCACCGCTGGAAAAATCCTGGTGGCCGGCCACGATTCGACGTCGGACATAATGGCTATCCGTAAAATTCTTGGATATGTGCCGCAACGGTTTTCCTTGTATCAGGATCTCACCGTAGAGCAAAATCTGCAATTTTTTGCGGATCTTTTTCAGGTCCCGGAAGAGGAAAGGGAAGAGAGACTGCAAAGGCTTTACCGGTTTTCCCGTCTGGAACCTTTTAAGAAACGGCTGGCAGGAGACCTGTCCGGCGGGATGAAACAGAAACTGGCTCTCTCCTGTTCGCTTATTCATACACCCGAACTGCTCATCCTGGATGAACCGACTTTCGGTGTGGATCCCCTGTCTAGAGAGGAATTCTGGGATATTCTGAAATCTATCCGCCAGGAAGGAACCACAATTTTTGTATCAACCGCCTATATGGAAGAGGCCGAATTGTGTGACCGGGTTGCTTTTATGTATAAAGGTAACATTGTTACCACGGGCCGGCCACAGGAAATCAAGAAAAGTTACCCCTATCCACTTTATCGCCTGGAAGGCCGGGACATCCATAAACTGCGCTCGTTTTTCCAAAAGGTGAAGAAAATTCAATCCACCCAGCTTTTTGGGAATTCCATTCATGTCAGTTTTGAAGAAGAACCTGAAAAAAATCAGTGGAAGGAGTGGCAGGAACAGACCTCCGGAAATTTGCAGAACTGGGAGCCACACCACCCAAGTATAGAAGATGTTTTCATGTATTTGACTAAAGAGGATTCCAACCCATGGCAGAGTTCACAGTCGAAACAGAAAAACTGACCCGCAGGTTCGGAGACTTTACTGCCGTCAGTGACGTCAGTATCCGGGTAAAAAAGGGGGAAATATTTGGTTTCCTGGGTGCCAACGGTGCCGGGAAAACCACCATGATAAGGATGTTATGCGGCCTGCTGGCTCCAACTTCCGGAAAAGGAACAGTTGCCGGTTATGATATCGGAACACAGAGTGAGAAAATTAAACAGAACATCGGATACATGAGTCAGAAGTTCTCCCTGTACAATGATCTTACCATTGGTGAAAACATTGATTTTTACGGCGGCATATATGGTTTAAGCCCGGCATCGGTGAGAGAGAAAAAGAAGCGAATTCTTGGCGACCTTCATCTGACCCGCTGGGAAGATGCCATGACCAGTGATCTGCCACCAGGTTTCAAACAGGGACTGGCCCTGGGTACTGCCATGCTTCATGATCCTTCCATTGTATTTCTGGATGAACCGACTTCGGGAGTGGATCCCGTTTCACGCCGCGCTTTCTGGGAAATAATACATGAGGCAGCCGCCCGCGGAATTACCATCTTCGTAACAACTCATTACATGGACGAAGCAGAGTATTGTAACCGGATCTCTATTATGAATGCCGGTGAAGTGATTGCCCTGGATACTCCCGGAAGTTTAAAAAAAACAAATCACCAGCCTTCCATTCAGCAGGTGTTTGTGAAAATCATGAAGCAGCAGGATAAAGAGAATGTCCATAATTAAAAGAAAAACCGTTGTCTGGTCCATTGCCAGGAAAGAATTTTTCCATATTATCAGAGATCCCCGATCTTTGACTATTCTTTTTCTTATGCCCGTGTTGCAGCTGGTCATGTTCGGCTATGCTCTGAAAATGGAGATCCAACAGGTGAATCTGGGAGTAATGGATTATGCTAATTCCCCATCTTCCCGTCAGCTCACCGACTATTTTAAGGGAAGCACCTATTTCAAACCCTTCGATTTCGATGCCAGCCCAGATAGGATAAACGACCTTTTCAAGGCCCGCAAAGCTCACGCCGTCATGGTTATCCCTTTCAATTTTGACCGTGAACTTGAGCGGGATGTTTCCATACCGGTGCAATTTATCATTGATGCCTCAGATGCCAATGCCGCCACCACCATTCGTAATTATATAAGTCAGACTCTGCAGGAATATAATGAAGCTGAGAACCGCCTCACTTCCCTGCCTTTTGAAATCAGAAACACCATCTATTTCAATCCGGATAAAAAAAGCACCTACTTTTTTGTACCGGGAATTATCGCGCTGCTGCTGGTGATGATATCCGCCATGTTAACCAGTATAACCATTACCCGCGAAAAGGAAAGCGGTACCATGGAACAGATTCTGGTGTCACCGATCCGCCCTCACCAAATAATTTTAGGTAAAGTGTTACCCTATATTTTTCTGGCATTTTCAATTGGTATGGTCATCTTGTTGATCGGAATTTTTCTGTTCAGTGTTCCTTTTCAGGGCAGCGTTTTACTATTACTGATTCTCTCCACCCTTTACATTATTACCGCTTTAAGTCTCGGTTTAATGATTTCAACCATTGCACAAACCCAGCAGGTGGCCATGATGCTTGCTCTGATCATTACATTGCTTCCCACCTTCATGCTTTCCGGTTTTATTTTTCCCATTGCTTCCATGCCCAGGATTCTGCAGTATATTACCTATCTCATACCAGCAAAATATTATCTTTTTATCGCGAGGGGAATCATACTTAAAGGAAGCAACCTGCTGCAATTACTGCATCCGACACTCTATCTGCTGATAATGTCCCTGGTTCTTATGGTGGTGTCGATCCGTAAATTTGGTATTACACTGGAAAAATGATATGAGACGCATATTACAAATGATTCACAAAGAATTCCGTCAGATATTCCGGGACCGTGCGATGATTGCCATCATTTTTCTCGTCCCTGTTCTACAGCTTCTGATTCTCTCGTATGCCATCACTACGGATGTCAAACATATCAAATTAAGTATAATAGACTATGATAAAACTCCCTTCAGCCGGGAAATTGTCCGGGCTTTCAGCCATACCGAACGTTTCGATATCGTGCAGCAAAATTTAGATCTCACCAGGATTGGTGACCACATGCGTGCCTGGAAAACACAGATGGCACTGGTTATTCCTCCGGATTTCAGTAAAGATGTGCAACGCCGGCTGCATCCCAGTCTGTATATAGCGGTGGATGGTGTAGATGGTAACACGGCGGGAATTGCACTGGGGTATGCCCAGGCCATTCTGGTCGGATTTAACGTCGAGTTAACCACCTCCCCGATACCCGCCAGTAGAAAAAAACCCTTCCATCTAGTGTCCATGATAGAACGGATGTGGTATAACCTGGAGCTGGACAGCCAACAATATATGGTGCCGGGAATTGTGGTTATTCTCCTCACCATCATTCCCATGATGCTTTCCGCCATGAGCCTGGTAAAAGAAAAAGAAATCGGAACCCTGGAGCAACTTATGGTAACTCCCCTCAGAAAACATCAGTTACTCCTGGGAAAAATCATACCATTTTTAATCCTCTCCTATGTGGAGATGACTATAGTGATGACCGTGGCCATTCTGCTTTTCAATATCGCCATGAATGGCAGTTATGTGTTGCTGGCATTTCTGTCCTTTTTCTACCTGCTCACCACTATCGGCCTGGGAATCTTTATTTCCACCTTTACCAATACACAGCAGCAAGCCATGTTTGTTGCCTGGTTCTTTATGGTTTTCGGAATCATTATGAGCGGATTTTTCATTCCCATAGAAAATATGCCCGAATTTCTTCAGAAGGTAACCTATTTGAATCCTATGCGATATTTTATGACCATTATCCGGGAAATTTTTCAGAAAGGGTCCGGTTTGCGTTATCTCTGGCAGAATTCGGTTCTGATGACAATTTTCGGAGTATTGATAATTTCAATGGCAGTGGGAAAATTCCGGAAAAGGGTTTCCTGATTTAATCCTGTTCTTCACAGCGATTCTCCTGCCCGTGCAGCGCTATTCCTGCGGTTGCGGATTTTGGTCCAGCTCACGCGGCACAGCGGTAAATATTCACACATTTTTCCGTCCCATCTTCTGCACCGTCCCACTTCCCCGGTGTGGGGAAAGTTACCGCTGCGGATGGAACGGATATAAGCGGTGGCAAAACGTAAACTTCTTTCCAGCAACCGGTCGATTGTGACGGGTTGCTGATCCTCACTATATTTATCATTGGGAAATTGAGCGGACCCGCTGAGACCGACAGAGCCGACCGAACAGTTTCTATCCAAAAACACCACTCTTTTCTCGATATCCTTTTCTTTCTTTAAGGCATAGAAAGCGCCTCCACCCATGGTCAACTGCGGATACTTTTTTTTCAGAAGATGATATATTGCTTTAAGATAGATCGGCAGCTGCAGGTGTTCTCCGTTCCAAATATCCTGCAGGGTTGGTAATATACCCGTTTTATAGTCCACAATTAACAATGTTTCATCCCGGTTTAGCTCCACCCGGTCTATTTTACCCCGGAAAAGGAATTCTTCACCTTCATGCTTATACACGAAAGGGCTTTCCGATGAGAACGCATCAACGTCCGTATTATTGTCCAGAACATTTCCAAACGATAATTCAAAATGGCGCGGGACGGTTGTAAAAGCCGGTGAGATTTCCTGTTCATATTCCCAGAACGCCCGG
The DNA here is from genome assembly GCA_964461135.1 of uncultured Caldithrix sp. Taxonomy (GTDB): domain Bacteria; phylum Calditrichota; class Calditrichia; order RBG-13-44-9; family RBG-13-44-9; genus RQOF01. The sequence continues at coordinate 151,910 of CAYWTB010000001.1, forward strand.
AAAAGTCCCTTCTGAACACCGTTTCCCAGATAAAACTCTTTTTCCAGCTGCCATAGCAGGCCTTTTGATACGGGCATTTTTTCCAGTTCGGTTGCGGCGATTTCAAGAAGTTTCTCCATATTTCTGTTGGCGGCATCGTTGTCATGAAATAACCGGTAAAGGACTGAATGAACAAGTAATCCTTTCTCCAGCGGAGATAAATATTCCTCAGGCTCCTCCGGAGGTTTAATCCGGAGAATGCGCTCGAAAAAATAGATCTGCGGACAGTGTGCAAATACTTCCAGCTGGGTTGGTGAAAATCGTGCTTTAACAAACCTGGATTCCAGCCAGGAGGCTGCCAGAGGATCTTCGGTAAGTAAACCGTCCCAGGGGGTAAGATGAAGTGTTTCTTCACGTTTCCGGGTGATGTCAATTTTAAAATTGAACTGTTTTATGGAACTCCCCGCTAAAAACCTTTTCCAGGAGGAGGGAATACTATTCCACTCTACCTTGCCGTCCCTGTGCTTCCCTGTGAAGTGGCTGATGAGATCAGCCGGTGAATAAAGATGAAGAGATTCTTTTGCTTCCAGGGATTTATCAGAGATTCGCTGAAGTTCTCTGATAAATATGGACGGTAAAAGGGGCTGATCCTGATGAAAGCGGGAGTAGGAAAATCGCATAAACTGTGAGGGATAATATAACAGCTGAAGAAATTTCTCCCGTTCACGTAGCAATTGATCATCTGCAACAAAGAGTTTCAGAGAAGACGGAAGACTGGCGGGATGGGCAAATGAATAATCCGACCGTCCCGGAAATATACCATCTTCCATCCCCAGGGTGAATACTGCATCAAACTGATAGTTCATCAGTTCATCCAGTGGTACTATCTTAACGCCGGCCTTAAATGATTGATAACCGGAAAAGGTAGCAGTACTTGCCAGAAACATAAATATTTCATAAAAATCCTGCGGGGAAAATTTATATCCAAATGCGCAGAGCCTGATGTTTTCTTTCCAGTGGTACAGGATTTCCATCAACCGGCTCATAGCAGCAAGATTTTCTTCCGCCCATTTAATGTTTTCTTCTTCAGCGGAAGAAAGAATATTCCTTGATATTTTATTTTTTCTGAGTAAATCGAGAAACTTTTCGTAGAGCGCTTCAGCCGTTCGGGATGATTGAAAAAAGTGGACATCCCGAAAAAAATCCCTGAACAGATCTTCCATGTCAGAAAATTTCCCTGCTGCTCCTTCCTCCCGGTCTCCGGACCATGATTTTTCTTCCAGCTTTTTCTGCTTCGCCAGATATTCCATAATATTTTCCCTGCCGGATTTCACGCGCATCTGAGATAATATTTTATAAAGATTACCTTTAATCAGCTTTTCACGATATCGGAAAAACGGCGACTGCAGAATTTGTTGAAGGGTTTGAAGCGGATAGCCGTCCCTCACTGCCCGCAGGAGCGTCTCCAGCGTCTTCACGGGCCGGGCCTGAATAAGTTTTTTCCTTTTCTCTACACGGTATGGAATGCCATATCTGCCGAATACCGTCTCCAGTGCCGGCATATATCCATCCAGCTGAGGACTGGTGATGCCAATCCGGGAACATAAAAACTGTCTCTCAACCACCAGTTTTTTTAACTGGGCAGCGGTTTCCTCAACCTCTCTTAGCCGGTTTACCCCTGATGAAATGCTTATACGGTCATCAAACGAAATGGCGCCTGTCCCTATCTGGAATAGTGACCTGCTTGTTTTATTGGCATCCGGATACAGTTGCATATGGTTTACGATTTTTTTCAGTCTTCCAAAGAGTGAAGCTTTATGTGAGTAAATTTCAGGATTCCGGCCATAGGGCAGAAGCAGATATACTGAAAAGCCTCTTTTTTTTAACCATTCAAAATAACGGATGTGGACTTTTTTGAAGTGCGTAACATCTTCATATACCAGGGTGTTAAGCTGTGGATAATAGGTTTTAAAGAATTCTGGTTGAGCTGTATTCATTATCTCTTTAAGCAGGGCAGCTTCATCCATAAAGTCCGTATCCAACAAGCCGGAAAATTCTGAAAACAGGAGATCCAGGTCAGCGTGGAGTTTATCGCTGCTGCTCAGAATCAGACGGTGTTTTTCTTTCAGCAGGACGGAATCCCCGGCCTCCTGCAGGCGGATGGTATCAAAAAAGTGGGTGATTTTTCTGATGGTATCATCCGGGAAGTTCCCATCGGGAAAGATAAAATAGTGGAGATGTTGCTGTTTCTCAAAGATAATCTGTTTTATCAGCAGAGATTTTTCCAGAAAGGTAAGGATTTTACGGGAAATACTGAGCTGTTCATAGCAGCGCTGCTGAAATTGTGAAAAAGTAATAAACGGAAATCTGCCTGCCATATCACCACTCTTTTTCAACTGCCATTGATTCCTGAGCTGTTGAACGCGGGTATGGTCATTCACAATAAAGAGAGCTGTTCCGTTTTGATTTAGAAAAGCAGGATGGTCCTGCAGAAAGCTGGTGGTGAGATGATGAATATCGGGGCTGTAATGTAATTCTAATCGTCCTGACATAAATTTTCCTGTGTTCTTAAATTGAATATAGAAAATTAGATCGGAAATCGCAAGATGAAGCCATTAATTTCCGCAGCAGAATTTACCATCATTTCAGAAATATCACGTATCCTTATACCGGTTCTGCATAATTCATCACAAACAGGCAAAAAGTATTATAAAAAAAGAAACAAGAAAATATGATTATATCCTTAGCTCAGCAAAATGATATTATAGACAAAAGATTTATATTTTTCCAGGTATCAATTATTCTGCTTAATTCACAAATAGGGGCTAACGCCCAAATATACCGGATTCTTTAATCCCC
>CAYWTB010000002.1:0-131076 GCA_964461135.1 uncultured Caldithrix sp.
CATCCACCAACCGCGAATGAAACACCAATAACAATTCGGCATTTCTGAATTCTTCAAGAGTATATCGCTTCCAGGCCGGTTCTGCATCAACATCCGACACCTTGTTATGAACTATCAGTTCTTGTTTCGGAACTGCTCCTGAATTCTTTTTCTGATCATTGAGCTCTTTCCATCTTTTTATTTTTAATTCAATTTTATCTTTCAAAAATTCCCTTAACTTATCACCTTCTACGCTCCAGACATCCTTGGTCACACTTGATTGAACCAACCATTTATCTTCCAACAAAAACCTCCGGTCCATTCCGATCACCATCATCATGTTCCCGGCCTGTTTTCCCCTGGGAGCAACATACTCCATACCACTCATATCAACTTTTTCCAGAGTCAACTCCGACATACCTTTTTTCCAATACTTGACGGCTGTTTCTTTATGACAAAGCAGCCGGCTTTAAACATTTTACCACAGTCTACACATACCTCCCGGTGAAAATCACCACTGGCTCCTCCATCCAAAGCAGATTCAAATGGCATCTTAAAACACCTGTGTCCACCAGCCAGAAACTGTGATTTTTTACATTTCCCATCCTTGTAGTACAACTTTCCAATGGATTCTTTTTTAATCAATTCAAGCTGCGTTCCTTCGTATCTCATTGCCATACTTTTATCTCCCATGTTTAGAATGCTGTACTTTTTGCTGAAATTTTTTTAACTGCCTCAAATCCTCTCTTTTAGATATTTGCACAACTTTATCCTTATGTGGTCCACTCAATATTTTCATCCGCATTACTTTGATACCACCGAACAAATATGTTCTCTGGCTATTCAAAAATTCTAAAATCGTTCCAGGTGACAAAGTGATACATGGTCCATAATACCAAACACGATGAGTCCTCTCAGACGGTCTTTCCTCAATAGGCAAACAAACCTGGGACACCACTTCATATTTATCACCCATCATTTTTCTGATTCACCTGATTTAACCATTCATATTCTTCCCGGGTGAACACTGCAATCTCCTTACCGGTATGATTTCCCGAGACTACTCGAAACACCAAATACTGACAACCGTTCATAAAATTAGACCAATAATATCCTTTCAATTCCAGAAAAACATTAGCTTCCAATATCACCCCATCAAATTGCGGATACCCGCCAATCAATCTCTCCTTGGTAAAAAACAGAGCCTTTCTACCCACGACATATTTAGATCCAGACAGAATTTGTCTGTTTCTTGGAATTACTTTCATAGAATAGACAATTCCTGTTTCTCTTTACAGTACGGAAATCGGGTACATCCTAAAAACTTTCCCCGAAGTCCTGGCTTGACAACCAAAATGCCACCGCATTTACAAGGTCTAAATCTTTTCGCGTCTCGAATCACCATCCTAATCACACCCTGAATTTCTTCCCACTCAATACTCTCTATTTGCCTGGCGTAAATAAATTTATCAGATTTTGATTCAACAATTTTAATTCGGATCGTAGTCTTTTGATAAAAAGATGATACAAATCGGGGAATACTTGAATAGACCCTAATAACCAACCAGTTGTCCACCGGAAAATCATAAACCATTTCCTTTTGTGTAATATGATTATTCCGCACAAATCCCAATTCATATAACAGCTTTTCAAAGGTGGCAACACTCTTAACCATTTATACAAATTCCAAAAAATACTGCTTAGTTCTATTCACAATATATTGTCCAATACACACGGCATCTGCAGAGTCATCATCCAATTCCTGATCATTTCTCATCCCAAGAATACCCTTGGCAATTATCATCGAAAGCTGTTTCCTTATCTCGCCAGGCTCATTAAATACACCCAAAATGGGACCTTGCCATGTGGCTGCAGGAACGGAAACCGTATCAAATCCAAGCATATCACACCACCCAAAAATCCGGTTTTTCTGTTCCGTCAATTTTTTACTGGCCTGATAATTCTTTCCAAGGTACTGATCTTCCACCGCCACAATGACACTTTCATTACAAAACTCATTAGCAAATAGTTTGAACTGATTCTGCAAATCTTTGGGTCTTACCCTTTTTACATACTGAATCTCACCTTTCAACCACACCGATATTGCCACTTTCTTTTTCACATCTACCTTTGGATCAACGGCAATCACCACATCATAATTTTTTAAGATCTTAATGGTCACTTTTCTTCCCTCCTGAATCGGAATCATTTTCTTTTCCCATTTAGCACCCATTAGATCTCCCACATTTTCCACCCTTTTTGAATACAAGTATAATATACGTTGCATTATCAAGTTTAGCATACTAAATTATGACTGCATCTCCCATATCCACCACGTCCCTGGGCGAGCAATCATTTGCTCGCCTTTTTATTTATAGCTGAATATCGTTCTGAATTTCCCGGATTTCCTTTATCACTTCTTTTCGGAAAGCCTCATTTACGGTAGCAACATTTCCATCGGCAACATCCTGGGTGAGATCATCATATCCGGCATCAAATCCCAATTCTGCCAAAAACCGTGACGGTTCTGTTTCCTGATTAAACCGCGTCAACACATGACTCAAATAAACACGCTCAATCGCCCGGGTAATCGCCACATACAACAATCGTCTTTCTTCTTCCACATCGGAAGCCCTTGAGTGGGGCAATATCTTTTCGGAAACACCAATGACGAAAATAACCTTGAATTCCAATCCCTTACTTCGATGAATGGTTTTCAATTCCACCGCATTGGCATCACCGGATGCAGATCCATCCAGTTTCGCCAAATACTCCAGAAATTCTTTAATCGTCTTGAAGTGATTCGCCAAGGTCGAAAGCTCGTTCAGTTTTTCAACTTTCTCAACCGCAACAGATTCTTCATGACTATCTGCAATCCAATCATCATATTTCAATCTTTCCCGAACCACATTCATATAACCACCAACCGTATCCAGTTCTAAACTACGGATATATTCAATCTGCGAAGCAAAATCCCGAGCATTCGTATTCATGTAATTATGACTGTACGTTCCCGATTTCAAGGCTTCAATCAATGACATACTCTTTGCTTTATCTTTAAGCTGTCCAATGAAACTTTGACCTAAATATCTGTTCGGTTTATTAACTACTCGTTCCAGAGCAGTCATGTCAGTGTCATCACTCATATACTTAATGAAGGACACCATATCTTTAATCTCAGCCGAGTTATAAAAAGACTGTTCAACCTTATAAGGAATAGCTCGTCTTATCAAAGCTTCTTCAAGTGGCCTGGACTGAGCATTGGTCCGGTACAAAATAGCAATATCCTTATACTCAATATCGACAGTCTTAGACAGGGAGACAATTTCTTCCACAGCAGCATCTGCTTCTTCATCACCATCCAAAAATGATTCATAAAACTGAATATGGCCATCTTCCTTTCTGAAAGCCTTGATTCTCGAAAATTTCCACTTGGCCTGATCCATCAAATCATTACCCAACTCAATAATATTGTGCGGGCACCGATAATTGAATTCCAATTCAATTACTTTGCCTTCTGTAAAATACTTGGTAAAATAAACCGCATATTCCGGAACCGCTCCCCTGAACGCATAGATACTGTTCTGAGTCATTAAACCATCCGCAACATACGTTTCATCCTTTTCCACTTTCAACGAGTGTACGGGCAGGTCCTGAACCATTTCATAGTAGATCTGAACCGGATACCATCCACCTTCTCTGCTTCCATCATAAACACAGATCTTCATCAGTTCAGGAATTATCTCTCCAGTTTGAATAACAAATTCCGGCGTTCCATTTTTCCACCGAACCAACCATTTATGAATCGGCGTACACCGTGTCGATTTTCCACCGGCACTCACCGTAGCTAATGGTCCAGAATAAAAACGCACACTTTTATCTAAAACCTTATTTGTCGGTAACATCTGACCAACGAAGGCTTTTTCAGAACGTGAATAACTGACCACGTAATCACCAATCTCTAATTCTTCAATAGGCTTCCATTCACCCCCGGAAACAAGAACCATAGTTCCTGCAGGCTGGCATTGTCTCGGATCCCCCACAGCGAAAAAATTCTGGTGCTTTGATTGCAACATCAGTGACACTTCCAGCTGTACCTTATTGGTATCCTGAAATTCATCCATCAATATAAATCGAAACTTATTCTTGTAAATTTCTAATATCTGGGGCTTGCTTTTGAACATCCAGTATGTTTCAGAAAGCATATCATCAAAACCAATCATCCGGTTCATCTCTCTCATTCGCTCATAGTACGAATAAAAATCAATAAACCAATCTTCTTTCCATCGATCAAGACCCTGTTCTTCTAAAAACTGAACATAATCATGAATGGTCATACAGTTATTCTTAATCATTCCGATTTTCTGAATGGCAATTTTCGGATTCTGATAATTATTCGCTTCAATTCGCAGTTCCTTAAAACAATCCTTCACAAATTTTAACTGTCCCCAGGAATCCATAATCTGGTAATTCCTCATATTCGGCTTCCACATAGCAATCGACTCACGCAATATTCTGTTCAACTGGCTGTGAATTGTACCCACATTCAAAGTCTGAACATGATCACCAACTATCGCCATCAATCTCATTTTCATTTCATTGGCAGCATCATTGGTAAAAGTAAATACGAGCATTTCACTTGGCTTCACACCTTTCTGAATAAGCTTTCCCACCCGATGTGTCAACACGCGAGTATTATGATTCACGAAACCATTGGCGATAAAGGAATGAGTGTCCGGAATGGTGAAGTCATAAACATCAAGCTTTTTGGCAATCGGTATTATTCTTTTGATCGGATCAAACCAAAAATTCGTTGCCAAATCAATCAAATACCGGGCATCTTTATTATCTGGTAGCAACTTACCAACATCAAGACATCTCTGCCTGGAAGGATTTCTTTTTCCTTTAAAATAATCATGTAAAGTCATACTGGGTTCTATGACTTTATTATTATGTCCATCCCACCAGGACTTTCCGACAAAATCCTTTCTCATTCTTCTGAACCGGTCTCTCTGGTGATACAGAACATCTACATTGGTATTTGCCGGACGATTAATTGCTTTTTCCAGCCTTTCCTGTTTTTGAATAGCTTCCCTGAAACCAATTTGGTCCGAGAATCTTCTTAATGCATTACCCGTACACTGTAAAAGAAAATACATCACCCCTTTCACCATTTTTTCAATAAAAACAGTCCGTACTCCCATATTCATCAACATTAACTGAACCTGCTTTGCTAACTCCGAAGAAGCAGTTGAAAATTCAAAAGTACATCCATAAACACCAGCATCTGTATCAAATAATCCCTGCAGAAAGGCAACCTGATCTTCTTTCACTGCGGATAAAATAGAGTGCGGAACAACTTTATTCAAAGCCCCACAATCAAGATACAATCCCAATTCTTCCAACTTCTTCTTGATCTCAACTGAACAAACATAGTGAGTCACAGAATGACGATCAGAATCATCTTTGCGGTAATAAGACTTTACATTCGTATAACCAAATAATTTCCGGATCAGTCTACGGAACATGACTTCTACACGAATATCCCATTTACTAAATCCAATCGTTCCTTCTCTTGACCACCCATCACCCAAAAGTAATCCCATCAGATAGGCCATATCCTTTCCTACCCCGTTCTCTCCAAAGACCTGCGTATTAAATGCCAGTGCTGCCACGTCACCGGTTCTAATCCGATCCAGTCTTCTGAATTCCAAATCCCCATTTTCGTTAAGCACCAAAATCGGATGTTCATACGTCCCGGTAATTGAAAAACCACTCTTGGTCTCGATCCGGATAACAGACGACTTGTCCAGTTTATACCAGTGACTTGATTTTCCACTTCTGAAACATCGTTTCTCCAAATCAAGAATTGGCATTGCGGATCCCAATTCACAGGACTCCATGCCAAACCTGTCGATTCTTTTTAATCCAGAATTACTTAACACCAGCGAATCACCTTTAACACATTTCCCAGATCCCGCGCCACTGATAACAAGCCATTGTCCATCAAAAGTTTCTACAGCTTCCGCTTGTCGATCATCAAAACTTGCTTGTCCCATATCCTTTATCCTTTCGTTCAGTTGAACATCTGTTCAGATATTCATATATTTATAGATAAAATACTTTGTTAGAATTCCATTGTCAAATAAAAAATGTGATAAATTCAATATATACAATAATTTATATTATATTTATACCATCAAAAAATGGCTTGTTTTCCATTCTGATAAAGCTTGTCTTTTTGCGAGAAAGCCTTGCCCAAATTCGCTTTCCGCATCTCGGCATTATGTCAGGCAGATTATAATTTGTAGCAAAAACGATAATCTTTTCAGATTCAACCGCTTCCTCAATCACCCGATAGGCACGTTCATAGATCCACTGCTTTTCCGTATAATTGTAGAACAGGAATTCATCCCACATAACCACATCGGCTTGTGCAAAAGCCTCATACAATTCCTTCTCAATGGGCTCGGTAGAATCAAATCCCTCTTTTATCTTTCCGAACATAACCGGTTCATTGATATAAAAACAGGGGATCTCGGACAACGACAACTTATTGGTCAACGCTCCCAATAAAGCACTCTTACCCGTATTGTTCGATCCGGATAAAATCACAAATGGTCTCCCTCTTTGAAAATTGCTCGGGTCACGCAAATGCTGGAAAGCTTTCTCTGCACCCTTTCTAATTTCCAGACTTTTAAATGCAAACCTGCCATAATCATCCGGAATACCCGAATTTTTGAAAATCTGTTTTATTCTATTCATCTTGGCTTTTTGCAGATCGGCAACTTGCCTCTGATACTCTTTCTGTTTTTCAATTCTGGCACAATTTCCACATTCACCCTTTTTCCAAGGATACTCTACCCGCTTAAAAATCCATTCCTTGTTTATCTCCCAATTATTATTCACTGCTCCACAAACCACACACCTCCATTCATTTACCGGACACGTTTCTTCAATTTCCGGAGTCACCAAATTCATGACCTCCAGAATGGAATCACCAACAGATTTTATCTCAGCAGTTTTTTCCATTTAAAATCCCTCAACATTCTTTTGAAATTTCTTTGCCTTGCCATTCATCAAAACTTTTTTCAGATAATTATGATTTTTCAAATCAGTCATTTTTCGATTAGCAACCATTCTGACATTTTCAATGAACCGGGACTTATTAAAAGAATATATCTTTCCACCATATAGCAGACTTCCAGTAGAATACATATCCAGCAATTCTTCCAATAACTTGATATGCTTTTCTTTTCCCATGGCCGACATCGAAATACCTTTTTCAACCTGATTCTTGGTCATGAATGATCTTATATAATCCTGAATAACAACCTGATCATGCATTCTGAATTTGCCATACAACTTATCCAGTTTCCTTCCCAGGCTATCGTCCTGAGCCACTTCAATCCGCAAAAGCTTTAATTCTTCCGGTGAAAACTGCTCAATCAATACTTTTACCTTGGTCAATGCCAATTTCAAAACAGGCTTTTGAATGAATCGCTCCAAATCTTTCAGATAGTAGACCTGACGAATTCGATCTATCCATCCCGATACAAATAATACCCTGAGCAGATTTCCACAATATTTTTCCGGAACTCCAGCCATTTCATAGATGTCTTGCTCTGTCAAAATCTTGCTTTTATAAAACACCCCACTAACAGGCATTTCCAGAGCAAGCTCGGCAATACAATAAGCATAATATCGATGGGCTGGACTCAAACGGTCCAACCCATCATTTCTTGAGAACGTAATCATCCCAAAAACTCCGAATTAAAAGGGAACATTGTCATCTTCATCTGCAGGATCCGGAATCGGTCCGTCAGAACCTTTTTCTTCCTGGAAATCCACCTGGGCAGGATCAACCGTTATATCAACCGGATCATTCTGACCGATCTCACTCGGAAAAACACTATCAACCCGCGTTCCCGTGTCACCACTCTGTTTGGTATATTCCCGAACATCAATCCGGCAAATCCGGCCAACGAACCCTTTCTCATCAAAAGCCGGTCCCTTGAAAGTCACATTGAGCATTTCACAGAATCCCCGGAAATAATTCAGGGTGTTCGGCTGCAAACTTCTTGTGCCGTATACAGTTCCACCCTGAGCGTCTCCTGAAACAACCTCATATTTAATGTTCAGTTTCGGGTATCCTTTCTGATCAGTTTGAACCTCAACGTCCACAATCTTGGCTTCGTAAACCCCGGGATCAATTTTCACACCACCCGGGCTCCAGCTTTCCAGATTTTCAAAATTAGTGTCTTGGGGCAACTTAATTGGCATAGTACATCTCCTTTCTTTAGGCTTTTTGTGCAACTGGTTTAGGTTTCTGGCCTGCAGAAGCAGGCTTCTTTATTTCATCTGCTTTTGGCTTCTCAACCGATGCTTCTGCGGTCTGCGTTACCGCTTTTTTCAGTTCCGTAAACAAAAACGTGTAGTCAGCTGGTATCACTTCCGGAAATCCCCTGAAACTTCCCTTGGCTGCCACTGTATTGGTTGGCTTGAAACTGATCACCCTTTCTTCCATGTCACCCTTGGTCCGCAATTCCATATGACCACAAAAATCAATGACATGGAGAAATTCTTTGGCGAACGTTCTTCCCACTTTCGGAAACAGCATGGATCTTTTTGCACCGGTTCCCTCAATCTCAACCTCATAGGTATCTTCATGAGCTTCAATCATGACATTGATACCTCTCCGGTTCAGGGATTTAAGCAATCTCAAATACTCCCTGCCCTTGTTTGCAGCATCCCCATACTCTTTCAGGGTGATAAACTTTTTACCACGGGCATACTGCAAGCCGAATTCCAGAAATTTCTGTAACTCCGACCAACTGTTAATGAACAACCACTTCACGCCCATTTTGTCATAAGGCGGTTTGTCCGGAAATTCCCTTAAAAAATCATTCCAAGCCTTCAATGCTTCGATCATATCCTTTTGCATTGAGAACTGAATAAAAGGAATATCCAGACCGTGCAAGGCTCTCATTACCCCACCTTCTTCAAATTCCGCTATCAGAATTTTCTTCCAATAACTTTTCGGCAGGGTACTTACGAGCGTTGTCTTGCCCAGACCGGACTGACTGTAAACACAGACAGTGACACCGTGCTTACCAAGATCAGCCGTATCCTTGGCAGAAACGATCCGTAATCCCATATCCTATCCTTTCTTTTTTGGTTGAACTATTAGGCAAAAATCTGTTTAGCATGATGTTTGCATATAAATTGCAGTTTAGTATACTGCATTGTCAAGTTAAATTTTTTTAGATACCAAAAAAATACCAATTTCTGATCTTTTTTCAATTTACTCCGTAATATTTACGTAACTACCATTTTAAAAGGAATTGACAAAAGTGCTGGAAGGCTTGATTTGATTGGTCGGGGCGGGGAGATTTGAACTCCCGGCCTCCTGGTCCCGAACCACATTTTGCATGTTTTTGAATCATTTGATTTTTCTATATTTCCTTAATAATCAACAATTTACAAAACGCACCGAAACGTACCGAAACGCATCAAATTAAACTTTACATCGCAGTATTATCGCATTTCAGGCTACTTGACAACAAATCCACTCCAGAATTTTTCTTAATTTCAAAATTAACACAGTTCTTATCTCTATGTAAACTATCCGGAGCCAGCTTGGCATAGATCTGAACAGTTTGAATATCCGAATGTCCAAGTATATCTTTTAAATGATACAGGTTCCCACCATTCATTACAAAATAGGAAGCATACGTATGCCTTAAATCATGAAACCGACCATTAATTTTGGTTTTCATCTGAAATCTTCGCCACATCGAACTGACCGCCGATTCGTTTTTAATTTCCCAAAACACTTTCGGATTCTTGATATGTCTTAATCGATTTTTCAAAATTCTAAGTGCCTCATAATTCAATGGCACCATTCTGGACTTATCATTCTTCCCATAAGGCATGACCTGTTCTTTTCCCAAATCCACATGATCTGGCCATTTCAACCTTAACAATTCCTTTCTTCTTAATCCCGTATTTATTGCCAGAAAGACGAAATCTACTTGCCACTTCGGATGCCTGGGATCAGAAAAATATTCTCTTATAACTTCAATCTCATCATCCCTAAAATATCTCGGAACATCATTAACCGGTCCGGGAACACGACCACTAAACGGATTTTTCTGGACATATCCCCACTTAATTGCCACATTCAACATTTTACGCAAATTAATCAGATGATGCCTGACTGATCCCATTGAATAATTCGCCAGAAAATAACCCATCACCTTCTTTTCAACCAAAACATCATCCAGTCTTCGAATATCTATATCACCAAGAATGTCTAATAATTTATCAGCAGTTTCTTCATAGTCTGTTTTTGTTCTGGGCTTGATCTTTTTACCATTCTTTGTAACCATAATAGGCAAGTACTTTTTCCACTCATCTATAAATCCAGCCAAACGAATTCCCTGTTTGCTTGATCTGTCCAGAAACGATGGATCCAAAGAGCCCATGCTTATCTCATAATCAATTTGACTTTGTATTTTCTTCGCAGCCTTATATTCTGAAACACCTAAACTTTTATGATACTTTCTACCACCATAATAAAATTCAAGAGAATAATTCTTCCCTTCTTTTCTCAAATAACTCAATTCACGCCTCCAGCTTATTAGCCTATTCTTAATAGACTAATATACAGTTTATCAAACTGCAAATATATCATAAATACAAGTGATTATCATCACTTTTTTTATTTCACACTATCCACCAATGTCTTTACGACTCTTCTTTTTTGCTTCTCTATATCTATCTTATCTTTTTCCATCAAATAATCCAAATCCTTCACATCAAACCGTGGCGATCTATTGCCCTGGGGCTTACTGTATGGCAATACTCCATCCCTCATCCAGATTTCAAGCTGTCTCACACTATATCCAGTATATAATGATGCCTGTTCTTTATTTAGCCATCGTGGCCATACCTGTAAAATCACTGAACCCATACTCATTCCTTGTGGTTTAGTATACTATACTTTTTGACCAAAAAAAATCAAATCCAATGCGGAAACTCCAAGCATTCTTTAATTCGTTTTTCATAACCTGCAATTTGCTTTTTCAATTTGGTTATTCTGTCAGAAAGCCTGGAATTCAGTTCATACAGAGACCGTGGATCCGCATGCTTTAACTCGGCCTGTTCTTCTTCCCGTTTTATCAATTCATCAGCCCTGGCCAAGAGTGGATCCAATTCTTCCTGCAAATCCTTTTTGTATTCTGCCATTCTCTCCACTCTTTTCCGGTTGTTTATCAATCCGGTCTGTGTCTCACAGTGAGACACGCCTTCCTCCACAACCTCTATTTCGGTCTGCAGATCCATTTCACCGGGCGTTAAAACTTCTTGTTTTGCTGAAATATCCTCCTGGAATACTTCATTTTCATTAATCAGATCGTTTTCACCAGACTCCATGACCTCCGGTTTCGGGTCTGGAACCGGTTGAACTTCCATTTCCTGGGATTTTAACTTTCCTATTTCGACCTGAATTCGCTGAAATTCAGTAATCGATATATTAGGATTAAGAAGCTGGCGTTTTAACTGTACGATTTCCCGGGCAACATCCATTCCTATTTCTCCTCATCGATTTTCAGATTTTCTATCCACTGCAAAGACGCTTTCCCATCCAGGGTTGCCACTTTTAAACATGACCGGCTATATCTGTAACTTACTGGTAATTCACCTTTCAGAATTTTAATCGCAGAATCCACAACACTTCCACCAAACACACTAAATCCGGTTTCCACAAAATAAACAGCTTCCTCAATTTCATCAGTCCTGTCCCGGAATTTGCCATTAAACATTAATTCATCACAAATATCAACCTGACGATCATCATCAGTAAAAAAGTCCCATCCAACTGAATGATGGTCAAACATTTTCCCGCTGAACAGTACCGCTCCATCCGGTTCAAAAATTCTTACAGGAATGACAAAAGCATAATTCTCGCCAAGATTTTCATCAAGTCCTAATGGACCAGTCTGTTCAATAGTTACAATAACCGATCTGTGTCCCATATAACATCCCCTTTCTTATAATATTTCCCATTTACCTTTTCCATCTTCCTGATATTTCAAGGTCGTACAACCGGCATCGTTAGCTGCCCAATCTAAAACATCAAACGGATACTCATCATTGGAATCAAATCTGCCCTCATAAGACAGGTTTCCATCATCATCATATAACCGAAATCTATCCGGAAGTTTTTCTTTCCATTCTTTTGGTGGGGGGCAATCCTTCGAACACACACCCTGCCGATTGAGAGAATCATGCTCACCGTTATTAATATAATCTTTCGTAATAACCCAGGGCATCGTCTACTCCTTTTTCTTTTCGTCCTTCTTTTCCTTTTCTATAAAATATGAAGCCACGGCTATTCGTAGTTCTTTGTTTCCATGACTGATCAGCCATCTCCCATCCGCTCCATACTTTTTATCAATACTCAAAATCTTCTCAACAAATTCCGGTTTCAACTCCCTGCCATAAAGAACCTTCACGGGATTACCAAACCGGTAGGCAACTAAAATCTTGTACTGCCAATTCACATAGAGAACCGCATCACCCCAATCGGTATTGAACCGTTCGAACAGAAAATTCACATCCCCAACTTTCTCGAATCCGCAGGAAACCATCAAACCGTGTACTTCATCCTGGGCTCTAAAGTAACAGGGCTTATTCATAACACGTCCTCAAATCCATTAAAATCTCAAAGTTTCGCATACTATTCACTTATAACTAATGTTGCTATTACTAAACAAAACAGGTAAAAAAACACAATAGTCGGTATTATATCAGCACCAACTGTTCCCCGGCTTTAGTCGGCGTCTGGACTTTCAGTCCATGCTTTTCAGCCAATCGATGTAAAAAACTCAATTCGGTTTCATTCTGGAAATCCACAGCTTCCTGGCGAATTTTATCAATGTGCTGTTCCAGAATTTCACACATGGCACGATTCACATCAGCATAGTCCGACATCGATGGCCACCGAAGACTCTGACCATTATGCTTCAAGAAATGCTCACAGAATCGTAGAAAATCCTGCGGATCATTATAGGTTGCCTTGAATCCATTAATATCATAGTGAGCAATATATCCGCAGTGCAGATGCAGGTGTTCATACAGGTTCTTGTCCATCAAATGAATATCCCGCTTTTCAATGACAGACTTGAATCTCTTGAACGCCTTGTACTTCTGTTGCGCAGTCAAAAACTGCATATCTTTGAAGTCTGATAACACATACTCAGTCATTTGCATCTCCTCATATTTTTGTTTGATAAAATCTTTGAAAAACTGCTTGTGAATTATCTTTGACTTATCTTTATCATTCCTCTTCAAATAAAATTGCAGGAAGGGGAAATAATACAACATCCATTCCGGACTCTTCCGTGTGTGAACACGTGGTCCTTTCCAATCCCAGTTATATGGAGCAGTAAAGCAAGTATCCACTTTATCCGTGGCTTGAAAAGCTCCAAAATTGTGAGTTGGATTAATCAATTCGGGAAACCTGCATCTCATAACAAATTTGAAAATTTTGTTCCCGATAATCTTCGCAATAAATTGAAATAATTCTTCAGATTCTTCAAACAGCAAAAAATTAAGATGATCGCTGATTGAGATTCGCTTATAGAATGGATGATCGTTGACCAAATCGTTCAGCCTTTGCCATGACCGTTTTCGTGATCCATTGACATACTGTAGATATTCGATTGCGAAATTTCCGGAGAAGATCAGAGCAAATGTTGGTGTAATTTTATACTTATTCTCAATCATTGTGGAATGGATCTGATCCAAATACGCAGACATCCTTTTCAAATCCTGGCAGGTTACTCCACACTTGCATTCCAAAAAAGATTCATCAAGATTCTTTAAAAATTCAGTTTTTCTTTGCCCTAAAATCAGACCAATAAATATTATGATAATTGCCAGGATCGTGGCAACCCTGCGATCATTTCTGCTCATAGTTCGATTAACTCCGGTTTAAAATATGCAATCTTCTCAATCAATTTCTTTTCGGCCAAATCACTATGCTGATATTTAAACGACAATCTCTTCGGGACAAATTTAAGATTCCAGAAAAATTCCTTGGTTCTGGCATCTCTGATTCTATTGACCGACGCATAATATTTTTGATCAACAAAATACTGAAATGAATCCTGGCCACAAACCTTAACAATCAGGGCCCTTTCGAATGCATAAAGCAGAGCATCATCCCGATCAAAAAAGACAATTTTCTCCTGCGGATGGCTGTACGGAAAAACCTTGACTACATAACCCGTGCCCTGTGGAATCCCGGAAAAACTTATATCAGTAATAATCACCAGCATCATTCTCTTAACCGTCATACTCTTTTCCCTCCACGCATTCCAAAATGAATAGCCTTTCCCTCAAAACTGGCAAAAGGAAGCACAACAACACCGTACAAAATAATCAAAACAAGAATTTTTAACATTGCCGATCTCCCTATCTTTTGGTTAAATCACCTTTCTGTAGATATATTCCAATCCAGCCGGAATCACTTCCACACCCTTTAATTCAGAATGCCTCCTGTCTTTTTTCAGGAAATAATACTGGAGTGCCAGTTCCTGAGATTCCCTGCTGGATAAGCAAATATCCCTAAAATCGCACCAACCACAGTGCAGACCTTGGGTTCGGTAAATCGCCAACTTCCCGATTTCAGATACCACCGCACGAATCTTTTCGATGAAAATTTGAATTTCTTCCCGGGTTCTGGAAACTTCAACCCGGTCAAAATAGTGTTCGGGACGAGCCAGATAATCCGCTACCAACCTTTCCTCATACTCTGCCGGGCTCTCTTTTCGCTCGTTCAGAACAATTTCACCATCATAATTTTCGGTCTGTTTTTTCAGATCCTTTTCGGCCTTCTGGGCATCTGATTTCAACCGGAAAAATTCATTGGTTAGAGACTGTCCGGTCCCGGCGGACACAATCGAATACTCCCGTTTCAAATTAGGCTTTGTACCGGGCTTTTTTATTATGGAATAATATCCCCGCACAACGGGATTTCGCCATTTGGCCATTAAAGCCAAAAGATACAGTGTTACCTGATCATCAATTCTCAGCATTTCCCGATCCGATTCACCCCACACAGATTTGGTCTTAATCTCGTGCAAGCGATATCCGTTCTTCCTTACAACTCCATCAATTTTTCCCGACAAAATGAAATCACCAAAATCCAAGGCAAACTCCATTTCGGGCAGATAGGCTTGAAAATCCTCTTGTTGAAAATAATGAACATGGTATCCTGTCAGCATGGCAATGATGGCAGCCCTTTCAGCATAGTAATCCTCATCCTCCATGTCCGCATACCACTGCATCCTTTTGCCATAATCCAGATATTCTTTGGCCTTTTTCTGGAGTACGGCCAATTCACACCGGTTGTTATACAAATAATCCAGCATTTCATGGACCACAGATCCAATTCTGATATTTTTTCCGTAATCTTTGGGAGTGTATCCTTCCTGGTAGGCCCAATAATGCTGCTGCCTGCAAATAATCCATGATCTTTCTTCTGAGTAAGTGATAACAGGTTTTCCGATCATTTTACAGTCCATTTCTCCTAAAATTTGCGACAATAATTTAGCATTCTAAACATGTCATGTCAACTGTTTTTTATACAAAACTTTTTGGGTCAAAGAAAAGGCGGTTTTAAAAGTCGCCTTTATATCAGCCCAAAAATGACGCAGATCACACAGAATTTATTAATTCTTGTTTACTTGCAACAGCAAGCTTAACTTGGATCAGATTTGTGACGATATAATTAACCGTATGGGATACAGCATGAACAAATTCATCTTCAATCTGACTGGCCAACTCTGGATATCTTTGCTTTACGTCCCACATCAAGGTTTCAAATCTCTCGGTTTCAACGGCTTGGTCAATAGTTTCTACCGCAAGCTCGTTTTTAATTGTCTGTGTAAGTCTTTCCCTGAATTCCATACACCTACTCCTTGTGTTTTTGAGGTGGTGAAAAGTTAAATCGAAGTTGAAACATTTGTCAAGTCGAAAATTTGAAGAAAATTGTTTTTTTAATTTCACGACCATAATTCAAAAACTGTTGCTGTACGCAATAAACAGGAAACGGTTGAACAGTATCTGCCAATTCAGAACTTGTATTAACAACGTACAGGAAGGTATTTATTAAAGTCAAAATGAAAAAATTCGTATTTCTGAATGCGTTCTATTCCAAAATGCTTGGTCTTAAACCTGACGAAGCCACCCGGAAACCATTCATCGATTTCGTGGCATCCAAAGATCAGGACATGATCACCAAAATGCATCATGACAGGATGAAGGGCAAACCTGCAAAAGACGAATACGAATTACGAGTCATCAATGCTGCCGGAATTCACCGAACCACAAACATCAAAGTAAGCATGGTTCAATACAACAATAAGCCAGCTGTTCTTGGGACCGCCAGAGACATCACCGATCAGAAATATGAAGCCGAAGTTACTATTCAAAAACAAAAACAGCTGGAAAAAATAATTGCATCAGCACTTGAAATTCTGCTTCCGGATTCAAAAAAAGCCAGAACGGAATTTTTAAACAAACTTCTCGCAAATGTCGAAAGCAAAAAATGAAAAAAAATTTTGCGCCTATAATTCAATTTTCAAAATTTTCCTATATAGTATTTATATATATATAATAATATATCTAATAATCGATTTATGAATTGAAAGAATTGAAAGAATTGAAAGGTGTATCTAAATATTGTGCAGCCGAAAAATTTAAGTTGTTGAAAAATATGGATTTATGAAAATGGCTGCCCAAAATTTCGTGTCTCACATGTGAGACACGGCGAGTCGATTGTAAAGAGCCACGCTAAAAACGAAAGGAGCTACCATGATTTCACAAGATACGCTGGACATTATCAGTCGAGTTGTTGCCTTGCGAAAAATCCGGGGCATCAGCCAGGCCGATTTATCTCGCAAGATTAATCTTAGCAAAGGTTCATTGAGTCAGTTTGAACGTGGCCTCATGCGCCTCAGCGCTGAGAATCTTGGCAAAATCGCCAAAGCGCTGGACACCTCTACGGATTATCTGATTTTTGGCAAAGAAAAGAAGAATCCTAAAACAACTACAATGGAATTATTTAGAAAATTTCTTAATAACGAGAAAATCAAACAAATGATCAATCTTACCAATGACGAAGAACTGAACGACCTTATCCAGCAGATGAAAGACTATCTAAACCAAGACTGATCACGTTATTGGCGATCTTGTAAACCGGCTTTTCCCATTCCACAGACAGGTAAAGGAGCTTTTTAAAGAGCTCCTTTTCTATTCTAACCATCTTATCTGCTCGACCTAAATCTTTCATTTTTTCGGCATCAAATATTTTTAATCCCGCCTCCACCACATCATCGATCACTTCAATGTGCTGTTTCCCCGGAGCCCTGTCAATCAATTTTTGAAATAATTTAGCATCTATGTTTACAGCTTTGCGGGGTTTTAATTCCAAAATCCGTCTTTCGTTTCTTTTTTCAGCTAAAAATTGATCCACTTCTGCCAGGCTAAACCGCAATTCTCCAAGTTCTGTTTTGGAACGCTGTAATCCTTTGTCCATCCAGCTATATATGGTCTGCCGGGACACACCCGCATGTTTCATAACATCATAAATGGTCATGGTCCGGTTCAGTTTGTCCAGTTTTTCCAAAACATCTTTTTTCATCTGTCAACTCCAATTTTTCATTTTGACTTGACATAAATTAATCATTGTCAATTCAAAAAGCAATAAAAATCATTATTAGTTTACAATCATTTGTTACTGTCAATCCAAAAAGAAATATTATTCTGTGTTTAGTTTACAACAATCCATAACTGTCAACCCAATATGAAATAAATATTCTTGATTGATTTACAGTTATCTTTTGCTGTCAATTAAAAACGAAAAATAAATCTATTTCATTTTACAGACTTTTATTATTGTCTAATCATAATGAAATAAATTCCTCAATGAGATTACAGGCATTTTTCTATTGTCTAATACAAAAGAAATAAATGTTCGTATCACTTTACAGGTAGATTTAAGCAATCAATCAACATATCATATTCTTTCTGTCTGTTTGCATTTCGGATAATTCAGGCATCCGTAAAAATCACCATACCTGCCTGTTCTCGGGATCATCGCTGCACCGCACTTCGGACACCGTTTCACCCGATTCTTATTGGCCGTAAACCACACGATTCTTTGACGCATTCGCTGACTCCACCCAGGGACCCGATACACCTTTTTCGTACCCACAGCTTTTCCGGAAACATTATCGAACAGGGCAATCCGAATAGCATCCTCGCCCACTCCCCTGCTCAATCCGGCTTTATTGATCGAGCTGTAAATGGTAATCGAGACACCGTTCAGCGGGATCTCATAAATCAACTCACCGGCATACCGCGTTTTTTCTTCACTTAATTTTGCTTTCCCCGGGAGAGCTTTTTCAAAAAACTCTCTGGTAATCAATTCGTAATGACCTGGTTGTGCCATTCTTTTCACCCCTCAGCTTTATCAGTTTAAGATTGCGACAATTCCAACCTAATTTGAAGCGGAATTGCCTCCAGAAATCATCAAAACGGTTGTTCATGGATTTGATATAGACCTGACCCTTGACAGCGACCATAGAGCCTAATGGAAGCATAAAGTACCAATTCCGAATTTTCTTCTTTCTCATACACCCATCCTTGTGAAATGATGCTCATGTCTCACAGTGAGACACGAAAATTCGATTTTAACGGGCTATCGTTTTCGGGGCAACCTGAGTTCATTGTTTGGGTGATCTTCATTCCTACCCCCTATAAACCCATCGAATTTGGAGCTTTTCCGATGGCATACGGATCTAAAATTCAGACGAACCATTACCGGCGAATTCCTGAATAGTCTTGATCGCTTCGGCAACATTCCGCAGTTTGACTAATTGCGCCCTTCGATCCACAGACCTTCGGGTAGCATCTCGCAATTCTTCGGTCAAATAGTCAACCCGGCTCTGTAACCGAACGTTCTCTGTCCGGAGATCACCAATCTTCCGGTAGATCTTCTTTTTGGATTCTTCCAGAGCATTTTCGCGTTCTTCGATGTTGTCCAGAAGGGGCTGAATCTCTTTCTGAAAATAGTCACCCTCGGCCCTCTTCATCCGGTACTTAATCCAGGCATCCACTACAGTCGAAAACGCCCATTCACCGCTGCATTTCCAGATAGCAAAGAACACATACGACCTTTCAGATCCTTTGAGCTCTATCGCTATGTCTTCGATCAGTTGATAACTGGAGCGACCATACACATCCTGCAGATCAGTCCACTGTGCAGTCGAACCGCCAGCATAATTCCGAACAACTTCCGTCCACTTTAAAAGCTGGTCTTTGTTCTCAATCTTCCGAAAATCCACCAAACTTACCATTACTTTACCTCCAAAAGTTTAGATTGCTAAACTATTTGCTTAAAAATAATTCGGTCCTTTGTAAAAGTCTTCCAAAACCCTTAACCTGTCATCCACCTTGGCGATCACCGTGTAACCAACTCTTTCCATGTCCAGGGCAAACCACTCTTTTTCTGTGGCAACCCAGATTTGATATCCGGCGATATACGGTTTCATTTCGATTCCGGGAGCAATCAGTTTGATTATCTCGGGCTTGGCCGAACTCATCACAAGGTAGCCAATCCTATGCTCTGCCAGGAATTTTTGACCATCCTCAAGTGCGATTTCGTCCTGGCTCTTTTCAATTTCAGTCTGCTTTTTTTCTTTTTCCTCGATTTTGCTTTGAATGATTTCGCCGATTGTAAACATTCTTTATCTCCCTGTTTTTATTAGGTTTATTTAAAGGAAAAATACATCAGGGAAAACCCATTGTCAAGTGAAAAATAAAATATATTTTATCTTCGCTATACATCATCCAGAAAAAACTAAAAAAAGGGCGACTGCCCATTGACAGCCACCCGATCATTCTCAATCATCAATTATAAATTTACTCGATCATACTTATAATCGATCATTTTACCGGTTGAATCGAATACAATTTTCCAGATCATTTTCCAATTAAATACATCCGCAATGCATTCCATAACCAACCCAATATTCTTATTCGATTCACGGTTGTCGAGCCAAATCTGCCGGGCAAGTTTTTCAATGAATTCTGGTGACGGATTCGAATTCCTTTCAATTTCAACCATGATCACATATCCATCATCTACTTCAACTTTCTGTAGAATCTTATACTGTATGGTCTTGGCAACTGGAGCCTTTTTCTCAACCCGAATCCGTTTCGGCTGATCTGCAACTTTCTTCTCGGTTTTAATATCAGGGAGCAAGGCCAGAACCACACAGATCAAAATAAATACAACAAATATCCGTGCAACAATTTTAACTGCTTTCATAAAAATCTTTCCTTTCTTGGTTTTAATGAATCTTCAATCTTTCTTAAAATCAACAATATAGACGACCACATCACACTCCGGACAGGTCCATGAAGTCTTTCGCTCATATTCATCCTCATAACAGATTTCAACAAACTTCAATCTCACCATCCCGTGACCTGTATTCGGACAGTATCGAATTAAATCACGATCAGTCATATTGTCACCTCCTCTTGAATTAGTCTATGGTTGCCAATTACATCACCAGTCAGATAGCACACATACACTTTGCGTTTTTCAGCCAGCGTTATCGGAATTTTTGGATATCCGATTTCAGCGATCATCTCTGACCAATCTTCATCGGTCAAAGACAGAATATCCTGACTATCAATTTTCATAACCAGTCTCCTTCATCAATCAATTCTTCAATTTCCTGTTGAATTTTCAGAGCCATTTCCTTGTTCTTTGGCTTGGGCTTTTCTTTTACTTCCAGGGGCTCATCACTATCATCATGCCGAAATGACGGATGAAAGTCTCTGAACTTTTTTCCGTCACCATCGTGGTACAAGTCGCGCTCGATTTTCAGACCGAATGGTCCTTTCAGATCTTCCATTTCTTTGAGCGAAAAATATCCCCATTCATCACACAAACCTTCAACATATCCCCAGAACATCCAATTACCATCTTCCTGCAGGGAACCTTCCACCACATACCCCGTCCAGTTTGACCAGGGCGTGAAATACTTGCAGACGCATACCTTGTCATGGAGCGGAACCTTTTCGGTTGCATACAGCTTGGGTAGCTTCCTCTTAATTTCCTCAGTGAGCATTTTCATAAGACCTCCCCAACATTTACGTCAGAATACAGGTTAATTGAATTGACCACATCTTCCAATCTGATTGCCGGCTCATACCCATCAATCTCGGATCGATCCAGGGCTAATTTCTCAGCATTTTGCAGGATCACATTATTCATCAGCTTGTGATATTCCATTAAGGCATTACAGGCAGCCATGCTGGCTCCAATCTTCCAGATATAACTGCATACTTCAAAGTCACGAATCCATTCCCGGGCTTCATTCCAGGTATCAAATTTCTGTTCAAAATACTTTCCGGGAAGATTCCATTCTTTCGTGGGCTTAATCCAATAAATTTCCCATCCATACAACTTGCCCTCAACAATCCAAACCTGAGCAGTGTACTTCATTTATCAATCCTCCATTTCTGGAATATTTTCGATCACATCAGTTACCGTACCTCGAATGTTATTTGTTTCTAACCACCGTTCTGCTTCGGAGATATGCTTAAAGGTCTTTTCCGGAAAAGCCAGTCCACCGTATTCGTCATACAAATGACCATCCTCCATACATAACCGAAAATATGGCCACTCAAATCCACCACACATTTTCTTATCCTCCCGTTTGGTATTTCATCCAGAGCTTCACCGTAATCGCCGGGGCTATATACTGTTTGCCGGAACTGATTTCTTTGAGAATCACAACATTCTTAGTCTTGTTCAGATCAAGACCGATAATTTCCATCTTTTTGTCACCCTCTTGAATAATCTTGTGCAGCCAGTCCGGATCCAGATCAAAGGTTTTAGCGTGTTGCTTATAATCCGCTTCAAACTGAGTCTCGCCACTGGCATTGGTAGTCCGAAAATAAAATCCAAAACTGATCTCGGTATCGGAAAACCGTGCCGATCCGGGCTTGAATTCATACCCATATTTTTCTGCAATTTGTCGAGCCATATCATCAATTTCCCGATGCAGCTTTTTTGCTGTTTCCCGATCAAACATTTCAATTACCTCCATGACATTTTTTGTACTTTTTTCCACTACCACAAGGACATGGTTCATTCCGTCCCACGGCCTTGAATAGCTGACGATTATATAAGGAAATTACAGTTTCAAGTTTTGCTACCCTGCCCTTCCGGTTCTGATCCCACCACTGCAGAATCTTCACTAATTCCGGGTACTTTTCGTCGATAGGTTTCAAGATTTCTTGCATTTGAACTCCTTCCTGATTCCGATCACATACGCCACACAAGTTATCAGAATCATAAATGCTTTTATCAAATCAACCACACTCAATTCGATGGTCAGGCTGCCTCCACCATTCCGTACCGAATGCCCATAATCCTGGCACACACCGGTCCATATCCAGTGACAATTGAGTCAGGAACCGTCAGAAGTGTACCGCAGCGACCGCAGTACCCTTCGTGGAAAATCTTGATCTGCTCGGGCAATTCATTCCGCATCAGTTTTTTCAAAACCCAAAGGAACGCCTTTACGGATGGAGCATCCTGCGAAATCCGGGCTTTCTTGGAATGGATATACTTTCGCTGATTGAACAGCGTACCGAAAAAGGAATAGTCATTCCCGTTATCTTGACCGGTCAGAACCTGGCAGAAGTGAACTTCCTGGCGAGAATAACTATCTTCCGCACCAAGCCGGGAAAGCCGGTACGTGAACCGGTTCCCGGTATCCAGGTTCTGGACAGTGAATATCGAATGCCCTGCCAAAATGAATCGCAGAGCGTCTTCGTGACCTAATTCATGCCTTTCCATGTCTTGCATCTCCTTGCAGTTTAGCATACTAAACTATCTGGCCAAAAATTTTTTGACTTCTTCCCAAAATAGCCGGATACTCTTTCCGAACCGCAGACCCCGAATCCTTCTTTCCATCTTCCGCAATTCACGTTCCCCGTATTCCCTTTCCAAATAATCCGGCGCATCAAAGGGGTTGATATCATCAAGATCAACCAAATCCTGAATATTGCTATCCAGCCTTTTGCGCATTTCCCGATCAGTGCTCGTTGTCGTTTTCATCATTACCACCCCCTTTCATAATCAGGTATCCATAACAGGCCCCAGGTATTTCCCGCTTCATCGGTGGCCGTTTTTTCAAACTTATCGAAAAAAGCGTGGGTCTCATGAACCCATTCACAATTCTCTGGCGTTTCCGGTAAACCCTTGCCATACCCTCTGCCAAGAATTAATTCATAGATCTTGCCAGCAGTCTGTTCCACTTCTTATCTCCTTGTTAATTAAGAGTTTATTTAATGATAAATTGCATCAGGAAAAAACCATTGTCAAGTAAAAAATAAAATATATTCATATCACCTTTACAGAAGCCGTGTAACACTGTGTTACACAAGCACTATTTAACACAAAGCCATCCAAAAATATTTTATTTGCTTTTATCAAATTAAATATATGTACTACGGTCGCAACAAGCGTCTCTATAAACGTTTGGTACATAAACCCTCCCATCCAGAAGAATACTTTCGGATGGTTTTTTATTTCAACAATAAAAAAGCCCCAACGAATTGGGGCTTAAAATTCATTGAATATTCCTTCTGATTTGTTTATATGAAATGCCAACCCTTAAATGTAAGTAACAAAAATAAAAAGATAGCTATCAAACGACAACTGTCTATTCAACGTCAATTATTTTTCTTTTCAGAAATTTAATTGTCACCAGTCAATTATCTATAATCATCTTAAAATTAACCTTCTCTGTTAATATTAGCGGACAGTAAGAAAACACAATTTCCATCAATGCGGCGAGAACCGGCACTTGAATTTCTCACTGCCCGTACTTATAAATAATTGGAAATGATTTCCTGCTTGTAGAGCTCAATCACAGATATGAAGATAGAATTATAAGGCACGTCCCTGTGCCCGTCCTGTCATTTTTCAACCGGAGGAGGCCAGCTCTTCCATTTTGTTGAGCCAGTGCCCGGTACGTTGGAGTGTGCAAAGTTTTTGATACAGAGGAGTGTTATCTTTTTTATGGTAAATAATATTTGCCTATCCCCCCATCTCACCGATCACGGCGAGAATCTCCTGATAGTTTTTCTGATAGGCCTCACGGATTTCCCGCCGTGTCATCATTTTTCTATTCAGACCGGTGATTTATTTTTTATTCTTATTTTTCTTTTTAGCCTGTCCCGGGGGATATTTTTTCTGGTGCTCTTTGTAGTACAGATACGGTTTATCCGTCTCCAGTTCCAGGGTGACCAATTCCCCCAGTTTTACTCTCAAGCCTGAGGGTAATTCGGCACTTACCCTCCAGTTATCACCGGAAAGATAAAAGTAGAGTTTACGGTTAATGTCAAAATAAACCGCACAGGCCGGATAATAATGATACCGGTATTTCGCCCGATACCCGTGGGCAGGTGCATGAGGAGGCGGGCCTTTTTTATCGGGAGGCAGCTGACTCCATTTTGCATGACCCGGGGAACCTGATTCAATACCGCCGCGGGTTGAGCTGCAGGACGTTATAAACAGAAGAATTACCGAAAAAATGAAAAACCGAAACAAATAAATCACCATGACCTCTTTATCCTTTTAGTCATTATCTCCTGTTTATATTATCGGCGGGATTTAAACTCACTTAACAAATGTTCCAGGGTTAAAAAGGCTTGGAATAATTTATCTGGTTATACAAAGCACAAAAGCTTTGAGAATAATATTATTCCAGAAATACTTTAAACGAAAAAGAGGAAATTTAAAACACCTTAAAAAATTCATTTAATCTTCATTATTTACTCTCAGATTAAAATTCGGGATTGAATTTAAAGGTATGATTAAAAATAGATTTTCGGTTTAAAAAAACAGCATCTCCCTGGAGTACACAATTTGAGAGTATTTCTGGCCGGCAGCACAGGCGTTATTGGTAAGAGCCTCCTACCGCTTTTATTGGAGAAAGGCCATGAGGTGTTCGCCCTTATTCACACACCTCAGAAAGCTAAAGCAGTTGAGGAACTTGGGGCCAGGACCGTTATTGCTGATGCCCTGAACAGGAATGAGTTGACAGAAGCCATCAGGAAAACGGAACCGGAGGTTATCATCCATGAACTCACCGCACTATCCACAGTTACCGGTAGTTTCAGAAAATTTGACCAGGAATTCGCCTTGACCAATCGCTTTCGCACCGAGGTTACCGACACCATGCTTGCAGCGGCAGGTGCGGTAGGAGTACGCCGATTTATTGCCCAGAGCTTCTGTGGCTGGCCTTATGCCCGTGAAGGCTGGATAGTTAAAACCGAAGACGATCCACTCGACACCAATCCTCCTGCCAGTTTCAGAAAAACCCTGGAGGCAATACGGTATTTGGAGAATGCTATAAGCCGGGCAGAAAACATCGAGGCATTAGCACTGCGATACGGACTGTTGTATGGGCCGGGTACCGGTATTGCTAAAGATAGTGCAATTGTCACGCAGGTTCGTAATCGTAGAATACCCATTATCGGCGACGGAGCAGGCGTGTGGTCTTTCATCCATGTGGACGATGCGGCCCAGGCAACCTTGGCTGCCATCTCCCGGGGTAATCCGGGAATTTATAATATCGTGGACGATGTGCCGGCACCGGTCTCAACCTGGCTTCCGTACATGGCGCAAATCCTGGGTTCCAAGCCACCTTACCACCTGTCAGTATGGCTTGGCAGGCTCCTGATCGGTGAAGGTGGTGTAACAATGATGACGCAGATTCGAGGCGGTTCTAATATCAAAGCAAAACGTGAACTGGAATGGCAACTTGTTTACCCAAACTGGCGGAATGGTTTCAAAATGGAGTTGACAGAGAATACCATAAAATAGATTATGTAAAAAAAGACGAATTATTTTTTACGGGCAGTGCAGCGTATAGTTTTAATACACACCTTATGTGTAAGATTCTGGCAGGTCGACAAACCAGATTCCTACAACGCATTGAATTAATTGACTTAAAAATAGTAGTGAAAAATTCACTATTGAATATTAAAATCCAGTAAAGTAAATTCATTCAGAGCTCCTTAGTCTAGCTCCAATATGATAATGAATTAAAAAAATAAAATAGATCAATAAACAAATCATCCACAGGACTACTTTAATTATTTTTCTATATAAATTATAAAATTAGGTCTAACAAACTTTAGCCAGAGAAAAATATCATGCAAGTCGCTGGCAAATGGCCTCGTATTCTGGTTATTGTCGGATTTGTCCTGATGCTGATCGGCATCCTTGATCCTCTGGAAGGATCCCTGGTCATCCTCCCTGGGACCGGCCTGGTGGCACTTGGAGCACTGCTCAGAAACAGCCCGTCCAGAATTTTGATCTCCTGGGCATTTTGGCTGGTTTTGTTTGGTATTGGTGCCATGTGGGGATTGAGTGCGATCGGGGGGATTGGCGGAGAGACCGGCCGCTCGCACTGGTGGGGACTAACCATTCTACCCTATCCAATCGGTTGGATTATGGGTTTTGTGGGTGCCATCCGTATATTTCGGGAACATTCCCGGTATGTAAGACCACATGCTGTGCAATAGCCAACAGATAGAATGCTTTGTACACAGCTTTTAGGGAATTGTAGCTGCAAATGTCTGATTTTTAATTTATTCATGTCAACAACAACATAAAATTCTATCTAATTTTCCAATTGTTTTTAAATCTTTGATTCGCTAAACTGTTGACGTCAGCCGATCCCTCCCTTAAATCCCACCTCCCTATTAAAATAGTTTACTAAATGGCTGACATGAAAAAGCCCCGCTTATATTCGAGTGGGGCTTATATTTATTATAAAATTTTTTGTTAATTTAAAAGACATAGAGCTTTTCATGTGTCACAGTGACACACGAAGTCATTTCAATAAATTTTCTTTAAAACTTTAATATTCCTCATAATGACAAAAAAACTGAATATCATGAATCTTCACAAAACCTTGGTTGGCTTCCAGTGCCCTTGTGGTATGCGGTTTTGCGACCTTAACCGTTTCATAAATAACATTCTCTCTATGAACCGGATCCCTTATTACATGAGAATTGCTGAAATGCCAGCCCAGCCATTTCATAATAGTCTTATTAGCACAACGAATCTTTGTTTGGCCTTTATCTTCCAGAACATGAACCACGGCCACAATCGGATATCCCTGATACTTATGAATAATATCAGTTTCTTGTGGTTCCGGATCCAACATCTGAAAGTACAGCCTGGGCATATGCCAGTTCCCCAACAAATTAAAATAACCTTTTAAAAACATGGCCTTACGATATAATATCGTACCCCTCAAATACTTTTCCAAATACTTTTGCGTATATCTATCACCATTTAACAAAGAAGTCAGTGAATTCGTCCAATCCTCTGACGGATTCAATTCATAATTCTTGCCGAAAAAAGATTAAACAGCCATATATCCTGGTTTCTTATGCCAATTAATATTATCAAATTCAAACTTGGGTTCTTTTAATAAATCCAACTGAATTCAGCATACTTTTTAAATGCACTTTCATAATGATATGTTTGAACCGGCAATGTCAACACTTTTTATAAGTTTTTGGGTCGGTAACAGTCTGAAGACAAGCGGCAATATCGCTTAAATTGTATGAAAAAATCATTTAGTCGACAAAAAAAGCCCCAACGAATTGGGACTAAATTCAATGATTATTGTTGTCCTTGAAGATACTTTCTTTAATCACGCCACGTTAGTATCTTGGCGTTTCAGGCATAGAACATCACCCTCCTTTCAACTAATCATGTAATCCACCATGGTCCAATCCGCACCTAATATTTCACTACATTCTGTTAGCTTAATTTCAATAAGATCATACAATCCAATTTGGGATTTGTACGCTTCCTCTTTCAATTCCTCAATACGTTCATCACTAAAATCATACTGTACTTCGATCTTATTCATTTTTCCCCACTCTCTATCTGTTTTGTAGCAATTTAAATTGTTTCAAATCCGGATTCACCCAGACCGGGCCGGAGAAACATTGTTTCTTGTAATCTTTATCAAATAGCCAATGGTGAATACACTCCATTAATAATTCGAGCAAATATTTTGAGTCTTTAATGAATCGATCATCAATGAATATCGAATAATTGATCACAAACTCACCTGGACCACTGTTTATGGCAATTAGTAATTCCTTTTCAAGAGCCAATCCAAAGGCAAATTGATTACTACTTTCCACTCCAACGAAATGAACCTGTCTAAATTTAGGTTTCATCCTCCACTCCTATCAAATTCTTTCAAACACCTATTAAGTTTTTGCCTAAGCTTATGGAATTGCGAATCACTAAATTCATTTTCAAAATATACAGTCCAATATTGAGCATCTTTGCTTAAAGAAATATTTGTAATGTTTATTTTCTCCGGTTTAAAAAAGCCCTCCAATAAAGACTGCAACATATAAACCGAATCAATCTTAATATTCGGATATTTGCTTCTCTTAATTTTAAAACCTCTGGCCTTTTCTTGATTGCTCATTTTTCTATTCTCCAGAGTTATTCCATTAAATCTAATACAATATTTATTCGTTTGAAATTATTTCAAATAAGTTCTAATATTTCTTTTCAAAATTTTTTTTCAACTGTAAAAACTTTTAATGCAAACACACCTGGGAAAGCTAATGAGACGTACGATTTCTGTTCATTTTATACGAAAGTATATCGGGATTTTTAAGTTTCGTGGTGTATAAACACTGTACTTTTCACTCCTCTCAAAAAGATTGCCTCGGATCCATCTACTTCTTTTCCAGAAATCTTAATCCATGCTTTTAAGTATAATATCTTTGACATTCCTGATACGATGTTTACTCCAGGTAGTTAATTGCATAATATAATTAAAAATCGGTTTTCTATTATAACGCTTGTGAGTTTTACTGATTTCTATATAATTTACCTTTTAAGATTGTTTGTAATAAAATTTCATTACATTCCTTGGTAGGATGAAATGCAGGGCTGGTATATTTTAAAAATTAATAATATATAAGATGATTTTATAATATCCGGAATTTAGGATGATCACTTCTTATGAAAAGTTGTATCAAAGTGATTATCACTTAAAATTAATTCTCCTTTTAAAAGCATCAAGTTAACACGATTACCGAGTTCCTTGAAATTGTATGAAACAGCCGTAGAAGAATCCCGCAAAGCAACAATCTGGTTGTCTAACATCATTATTAATCCTTCCAGCGTTTTATTCACACCCGGGGTTTCCTTCCTTACCATTTTTAATACTAATTTTCTGGCAGATGACAGCTTATCATTCGCGAGGCCAATTTTTCCCAGAAAATAGCAACGATCTGAATCGTATACCAATTCCCTGACCTCAGTTAACGGAATATAATAAGCATGCAATTCAGTGAGAATACCGGCAATTGCTTCTGCGTCACTTCGAATGAGTGAGTTTCCCTTTGCATTAATTAAAAGATTGTTTGTAAGTTCTGAGGCTTTAACCACTCTATCATCCAGGTAATGAAATGTCGTTTCTTTCAGGGCCGGTATCCACGGTTTGGTCTCTTTACGATTTAATACACTAACAGCGACTATAACTGTTAGAACAAAAAAAACTATTAAAGCTGTAATCACCGTTTTCATTTTTAATCTCTCCGGTTTTATTTTAACCGATATATAATATTCCTGCAGGATATCGAAAATCAGCTGGTTTGGGTCTACCCAAAAGAGAATAGCCCAAAGTCAACACCCCAATCCGACCAACAAACATGGTGATGATTATTAAAATTTTTCCTACGAATGATAACTGAGATGTAATCCCGGTTGATAAACCGACGGTACCGAAAGCTGAAACCGTTTCAAATAGTATTTTAAGGAAAGAGATTCTTTCCGTTAAAATAAGTGTTAAACTAACTCCCGTAATTAGCAGAAAAGCCAGTATGGCAATTGCAAAAGATTTATCGATGGCCTCTCTGGGAATCTCCTTCTTAAAGGCATTTGTATTTACCTGACCTTTCAGCAATCCAATGAGATGAAAGACCATCGCACCCAAAGAAGTCGTTTTGATTCCACCGCCGGTTCCCCCGGGCGAGGCGCCAATAAACATCAGGATGATTATAATAAATAATGCATCCTGACCCAGACCTCCAATTTCCACAGTATTAAATCCGGTCGTAGAGGTGGCTGAAATTGTCTGAAAGGATATGGCCAATATTTTTTCCTTGAGGGGGATAATTGCTGAGAGGTTGGTATCGAAAAATAAAATAAAGCAACCGAAAGTTATCAGAAAGAGAGTAATTATCGATACTAATTTTGAATGCATGCTTAGTTTAGCGTGTACATTATGTTTTAATTTCTTCAAAAAATATAGATTAAAATCCTGTATGACAAAAAAGCCAATACCTCCGGTAATGCAGATGATGTCAAGGAGAATGTTTAGGGAAATGTTATCTTTATATACTTCAAAACTGTTGGGGAACAAGGAAAATCCAGCAGTACAGAACGCGGAGATTGAATGAAATAATCCCAGGTAAAACGCATGGACAGCCGTATACTGTTTCAGATAAAAAAGGCTGAGCAGGACTGCCGAACCCAGCTCAAACAGAATGGTAAACAGTATCGTCGAACCTACAAATCTTTTAATCCCCCCCAAAGTTGTCCCGGCTAAAGATTCGCGTAATAAACTTTTAATATTTAAAGATGGCTCTTTGCGAATGAGATAAGTGAATAAGGTGATCAGGATCATATATCCCAATCCCCCGATCTGAATGAGGGAGAGAATGATGAGCTGTCCTGTTAACGAATAATAACTTCCCGTATCGACGATTATTAAGCCGGTGGTAGTTACAGCAGACGTTGCGGTAAAAAATGCATCAATCCACGGTTCATGGTGGTGCTGTTGGGATGAAAAGGGAAATTGCAGCAATA
The DNA here is from genome assembly GCA_964461135.1 of uncultured Caldithrix sp. GTDB lineage: Bacteria > Calditrichota > Calditrichia > RBG-13-44-9 > RBG-13-44-9 > RQOF01. The sequence continues at coordinate 31,007 of CAYWTB010000002.1, forward strand.
ACGCCCCGATACCTACAATTATTACAAATCCAAGGAAAATAACCTGGAAAGGAGTCAGATTTACAAATCTATTTTTGAGAAATGATATCATACTCGTTATTACCCTGCACTTTAATTGATTGATGCACCCGACCCACATGTGGGAATTTGAAAATAAAAGGTGCTCCCCTGACCCGATTCACTGGTCAGTCCAATAAATCCTCCCTGGGATTCAATGAATTCTTTGGACAGGGCAAGTCCAAGTCCTGAACCTTTTTCACCTTTCTCACCTAATTGGACAAATTTTTGGAATAATTTCCTTTGATCCTCGGCCTTAATTCCCGGACCTTCATCCTTGACAGTAAAGACAACAAAATTGCCTTCTTTCGACACCTTCAATAATATGGTTCCATTTACCGGCGTATAACGAATCGCATTTCCCAGCAGATTTACCAAAACCCACACGGTTTTTTCAATGTCTGCCCACACTAAAGGCAAGTCAGGTTCAATCTCCTTTTTTATGGAAACTTGTTTTTCCTTTATAAAAATTGCCAGCGCATCAATGGCAAAGCTTAGAATTATGAAAGGTTCAACTTTTACAATTTCCAGATGGATATTACCCATTTGAATTCGTGAATATTCCAGTAATTCGTTGACAATCCGCAGCAATCTTGCGGTTTGCAGTGAAATGGAATCGGTCAAATTTTCCTGCTCAGAATTCAGCGCACCAACCCGGTGATCTTTCAACAATTTTAAGTTTAAATTAATAGCTGAAATCGGCGTCTTGAGTTCATGAGAAACCGTGGCCATAAAACTGGTCCGGGCAACATCACGTTCTTCGAAGCGGGTAATATTTTTCAGCAAAATAAGATGTCCCAGAGTTATACTAACCTCACTTGGGGACGCAAAGGACCTCATTTTAATAATTTGAACATGATAAAATCTCTTCTGATTATCATGTTCCCATTCAATAATTTCATCCTGGGATGGTTTACTCTTATTTTCCAATAATATTTCATTAATTAATTCCTGGAGCTGGTTATTTCCCCAGGAAATAGATGATACTGATTTGCCAATAACCTGTGACTTTTCCAGCCCAAGCAATTTCAAGGTAACATGATTGATATAGAGAATGGTATTGTCCTTTCCAAGCACGAGCACGGCATCATCAAAATTTTCGATAATGCTTTCCAGTCTTTTCTTTTCCAATAAAATTTGTTCAAGATTTTGACTTTCGAATTCCCTTAATTTGACAGCCATTGTATTGAAGGCTAACGCCATTTCACCCAGTTCATTACCGGGAGGATAATCCAAACGCTGATCATAATTTCGCTGAGATATTTCTCTGATCTTTGCCGTCAATTCACTTATAGGCTTTAGTATCATTTTGGGCAAATAAATCAGTAGCCAAACAGTAAAGATGATGCAAAACAAACCCAATATTGAAATATAGGTACCCACATGATCAGCAGTATTTTCTGCTTTTGTATTCCTTTGCAATATTGCGTTCATGTTTAAATTATAAATTTCCTCCACCACATTCCGCACTTGGTTGTACTTCACCTGAATTTCCGAATAATAGTGTGACGGGTTGTATACATTCTGTTGAATGATAAGGCTAAAATTATCCAGATAACTCTGATAGTTTTTACCGAGTTTTTCTACTAATTCCTTCTCACCCACTTCTGTTATATTTTTTTCCTGTGCCATTAGCGCATTATTAAAAGTAGTTATCGCCTGGGCATATTCTGTTGTAAAATTATTCAATGCAAGACTATCCCTATTCATGAACATGATCCGTTTAATCTGCATGGTTTGGATCACATCCAACGAATTCAACATAATATGGGCATAGTTTACCGATGCATTGTTGTCGCGAAGAATTGCCCGCGAATCTCTGGAAAGTTCAAATACAAAAAGAGAACCGGCCAGGCTGAGCAGGACGATGAGTAAAAACAGAATGCTAATGCCACCCACAATTCGCGTTTTTAATTTTTTCATGGTATCTCTTTAGAATTTTTTGTTTTTTTTGTAATTTTTTCTCTTTATCCATTTTTCGAATTTGAATCCCAAATAAATAGTCAGGATAATTATGACTAAAATGAGTATGTCCATTTTTGCATTACCTCATTTTTTAAGGTAAAAACTTCAATATCCATGCCAATTCGATACTCCAGTCGCGTGGGCAAAAATAATATGTTGTTTTTACTGTAATTAGAAGGTGTAATAAGAAGTGAAAATACTATTCAATCATGTTTTTATATACTCTCAATTTGAGAGACTCTATCATTTTGAAATACTTTTAGGTCAAAGAAGATGAATGAACAGATATTTTAAAGGCTGGCCAACTTTCGATATAAGGTTGCTGGGCTTATTCCCAGAATTTTTGCTGCCCTTGTGCGGTTCCCATTGCATGCTTCCAGGACGTCTTTGATATGTTGTTTCTCAAGTTCGGATAAAGAAAGCGAACTGGCAGGAACATTGTCAGATTCTACACTTTTTCGGGCTGAAAAAACGAAAGGCAAAGGTACTTCACCCAAAATTTTAGTGTTACAGAGAATCACCGCTCTTTCAATAATATTTTTCAATTCCCGAATATTTCCAGGATAATCATATTCTATAAGCTGTTTTAAAAAGTCAGATTTAATACCGTCAATATTTTTATTGAATTTTTGATTATAGTGTTTTAGGAAATAGTCCGCTAACATGGGAATATCAGTTTTACGAAGGCGTAATGGGGGGATATCTATAACCATTACAGCAATCCGATAATACAGGTCTTCCCGGAAATGGCCTTTTTCCATTTCCAGTTCCAGATTACGGTTTGAAGCGGCAATTATCCGGACATCAACCTCTGTGGGTTTGGTATCTCCCGCCTTTATAAACGTACCTGTTTCCAGGGCACGCAGAAGCTTAGACTGCAGATTTTGCTCCAGCTCACCGATCTCATCCAGGAAAAGCGTACCGCCGTCAGCTTCTTCAAACAGACCTTTTTTATTTTTCGAAGCACCGGTAAATGCTCCGGCTTTATAACCAAACATTTCAGATTCTAATAAATTATGAGCAAAAGCACTGCAATTAAGTGCTAAAAAGGGATTTTCACAACGTTTTCCGGAATAATGAATGGCCTGAGCAAAAATCTCTTTGCCTGTTCCGGTTTCTCCCATGAGCAAAACAGGGACATCAGTTTCTGCGGCTTTTTTGGCCATAGTGACTGCACGCAGTAAATTATCAGACTGTCCTATTAAATTTTCAAAGCCATATTTCTTTAACAGTTGATTTTCCAAATGATCAATGCGCATTTTCAACTGTACCTTTTCCAGCGCACGTTCCACCACGGGTGCAATTTTATTATCCTCATCACCCTTGGTAATGTAGTCAAAGGCACCTTCTTTAATGGCCCTGACTCCATCACCGATGCTCCCATAGGCTGTGAGAATAATAATTTCAAGGTTGGGAAATTCCGATTTAATTTGAGAAAGATAGTCAATCCCATTGCCATCGGGTAACCGTACATCCAGAATGATAATTTGAATATCCTCACTTCGCAGAATATCAATTCCTTTATGAAGAGTAGATGTTTCCCAGACTTTATAGTTTTCCAATTTAAGAAGACGTGCAAGTGCCTTGCGCAAAGGCTCCTCATCATCTATGATAAGTACATTTTTTGCCAGCATACTTAATAATACCACCTTGATGATCACTAAAATATAAAAATAATTATTGTATTCTGCATCTTATCAAAAAATAAATGAAATAATCAAAATTTATGCACATGAGTAGTAAATAAATCAGATCGTTTTTATAATCTCAAATATTGTGGAGGGAAATTTAAATTCAATCATTCAGGAGATTAGTACATCTTGTCATTATTAGAAATTAAATCACTGGCCTTTACTTTTGCTAATTCCAATACAGCTACAAACTGTAATGGAGTCAGATGAGACTTGGCTTGCAGATCCAAAATTCCAGTGACAATAGCTTCATTTTCATCCATATAAAAACAATTCTCATCAATTCCAGTTGGCTTGCCATTCCTTTTAGCAACCACTTCTTTTTCATTTTCCAGCAGTTCTTTAAAAGATAAAATTCTAATTGGGCTTACCCACGGCATAGCATTTCCTTTCATTTAAACATTCCATCCAAAGCATCAACCGGAACCGAGCCTGACCAAACGAACCGATACCAATCACCATTCTCTAACTGAAACCAATAGATCAATCCCTTAACCCATTTCCTTCCCGCGATCTCAAACTGTTTGGGAAATTGCACTGGCCGTGGAATATGTCCTGCAGAAAACAACCTATTGAATTCCTTGATCATCTGAGAATGACTAACCTGAGTCGTCCTTATATAAGGTTTAGGCGGTTCCGTTGTCGATACTTGTACGATCTTAGGACAACCGATCATATTCCGTGACCTCACCGGTTATCAGATCCACATCATATTTCTTGAACAGGGCATAAACCTGAACAATGACCGTTGCTTTTTTTTCCGATCCATTAATCACACCAACCATCCGGAACTTATTGTGCATCAGATGTTTCTGCATCCGGGCTTCCAGGTGTCTGAATAAATGCGGTCCGTTCATGCCTGCACCACAATCGTTTGAATCGCGTCATTCAAATCATCCGGATTAATTTTCAGTCCGGAAATCTCACTGGCTATTGCAAAATCCCGAATTGCTTCCTGATTCCCAGGATCTCCACCACCATCCAAATATTCATGAGCCAGTTCATAAATCAAACCATTCGGTACATTATTCATAACTTATGTCTCCCTTGTTTAGAATACTAAACTTTTTGGCTATAACAAAACACCATTCCACACAATCTTAACTGAATAGGCTTTTGCCAATTCCTGTAAAAATTCATGGTCATTTACCGCAGGATTCATTTCTTCAAATTTGATCGAAATGTTCTTACCATCAAACATCGATCCCAGATAACCAATATCAGCTGCCGTAACCTGCCAGCTGTAATGTGCCACATTCACATCAAAATCCGGAAGCAGATAACCTCCCCTGAACACCTTACCAATAATTTGTTTCACTCCATGCCATACCGCTGGCGACCACATCAGCCCTCTTTTCCGCAGAGTATTCGGATCAATCGCATCCACATTAGCAACCGACCAACCGACTGGGAGCGGAGTTACTATAACTATTTCCGGTTTCTTATCAATCAAAGCCTGGGATAATTCAGCCATCTTTACCAGAGCAAATTCCACATCTTGCTCAAACGCACAGTCAGCGATCCTGAAATCCATCATTCTATCTCCCTGTTTTTATAATGAGTTTCAATTCGTTCTTGGTCATTTGATCATAATCTTTTTCAATGACCCGTGCCATTTCCACTCCTTGTTAAATGAAAAAGGAAAGGACTTTCACTCTTTCCGTGGTTCCACATTTTCCAAAATTAGAATGAACTTTCCATCCGGGTCCACTTCTACTGTTATGGACTGTCCTTTCTTGTTTTCCAAAATTACCTGTCCAGTCCATCCATGAATGTTGACCGTGATATCGTTCCAATTTTCGTGATTTAATTTGAAGTCCACGTCTGATGTTACCGCAACATACCTTTCATCCTCGGTTTCCACGAAATTTAAGGATTCGTTCACCAGTGGGTTATTGCAGTCCATTTCCATTTCCTTGTTTATGTTATTGTTTTAATTAAAATTACGGAAATAATAACCCATTGTCAAGTATAAAATTAAATATTTTATATATACTATTTACATTCATGGGCAAAAAAAGACCGGATCGCTAAAATCCGGTCCAATATACTGAACAGTAGACAGAAATAATTTTATTCAGATCGGGGGAAGCGTTCCTAAAATTTTATCCACAGCCAAATTTACCGCATCAATTATTGGGGGTGCGCTCTCAAGTTTAGTTGCAGTTCCTTTAATACCGTCACTTGTTGCTTCCCAAAGTAGTTTTCCGTCCTTGGTCCCTAACATTGAAAATCTTACAGTTACTCGTGTTTTGCCTCTATTTCCACCATAACCGAATTCTCCGTCTTGCTGGAAAATATTTACAATCTCACCTTGGAGAATTGCATCTATTCCCAAGGCATTACCAATATCTATCAAAATCGTTCGATCCGGAACGCCACTCGTTACATAATTATCAATAAACACAGCCCAATCATCAGCCAAATTATTATCATTAAGCAATCTGTTTACTTCTGCACTGCTCATAATCTCAACTTTTGGATTTTTGAGTTTAATTGCTTGCGAAATTTTACGATTAATTTGCTGCGCCTCGCTTGGAGCTAATCTCGTGTTTTTTGCAGGAAAAACGGCTATCTTTTTAATGATTCCACCACCATACCCGGGATCAGTAAAGGTATTAATTGTTGCTTTTTGAACTGCACAGTTAGTTAAAACAATACTCAAAACCATTACTACCAAAAACCAAAGTTTCATATAAAATCTCCTTTCTAAAAAAGTTTAATCCTCCCAACTCAATTCAATCGAAGATTCTATTATTTCGATTCTTTTAAAAATTTGGCAATCTTTTTCTGATCATCTTTCGATAAATCAATATCCCAATATTGTGAACCACTACCAAACACCCTTAAACTACCTCCCCAGTGACTTAGAAAACCCAATTCCATATCGATTACTCTATAACCCACAACTTCAAATATCCAACCATCCTCATCATAGCGTTCCTCATGTCCAGACTTTAAATATCTAACCGTACTATCATATACAAAAAATAATTTTGCATCACTCAAACCCAAGTCGGTTTTACTGCAGGACATAACCAGTAGCAACCATTCACCATAATCATCTGTCTTGTAAATTGTCCTTACTAATTTCAATTCAAGACCCTGATTTCCAGTTTGATTTTCCGGTTCCCACCAATCCGAATACCAAGTAACTTTTCCTTGATTAAACTTGTCTCCCTTGCTCTTATAAACATTCCATTCATCCAGACAATATCCAAAATAAACCACACCAATAATCAATATCAGGACAAAAACTTTTTTCATTTTTTTCCTTTCTATCTGGGTGGATTACATTTGCTGCAGGGCGAACATTTCTTCCTGGCTTCACTTAACGGAATGGGAATACAGCTCTTTCTCAAACAAGAACAATCACTCCGATGATATTTCGTTCCTGTCTTAGTTACATATACAATAACGTCCTTGTCCTGATCTTTCTGCTGTTCGTTGAACTGCACTCCCCACAATCCACGACCATTCTCTCTGGCCTCTTTCTGTAATTTCGTTAACAGGTCCACGTACTTTATGTTCGGGGGATACGTTGAAACCTGAGCATACCCCTGTTTCACCAATTCAGCGTTAAAAAAAGCTCCATCTTCCAGATAAGCATAAGCTAAGAGCCGGCCATACTTATCTCTTTCCTGAACGTCAAATTCAAGTCGAATCCTTTTACCTTCCAACATTTTCTTGGTAAAATTACTGGCCTCTTTTCCATAATACTGAACCGGTTTTGAAGGATGAACTGTCTCCGGAGTATCAACCCCTATCAGACGAACTTTCTCACCATTAGCCAATACAAAGGTGTCACCATCAATAACCCTGTCAACCTTAACCAATTCCTGGGCATACAATCCCAAGAATAGAGCCAAAAGCAATAGCAAGACATTCCTTGTCAATCTCACAGTGCCTCTACAATTTTGAATGAATTTTGATATAATTTAATTCACCTGTTTCCCTTGTCAAGCTAATAATGAAATTTTTTGTGATTTTAAAGAACTTAGAGCTTTTCCATTTCCCACTGTGGGAAATGACTAAAAACCATATTTTCCGAAAAATACCACCAAATCCATAAAAATTGCCAATATGCCAAAAATTGATGCGTCCTAAATCGACCTGGATTCAACTAAATAGATTAAACAATATGATAGGTTGTTCAAAATAAGGCAGGAAAATTCTAATCAAATTCTATATTTTTAAGAGCTGTTTTTCGCTAATTCAGCATCGAGTTTCGAACAGAATTTGAAATTCTCATGTCTCAGGTGATCAAAAAAATAATCATTATCTTCGGGCGTTAAAAAATTAAAAAAATATTTCAATTTGCCTTGTTGTTGATTCAATATTTCAAAGTGCTTTATAGCTGCTTTGTATTTTGCTTTGTTTTCATCAGATCTCTTTTTTATTTCTTCATCTTCTTTAATCTCAACTACCAAAACATTTTCTTCAATTTTAATAAAAAAATCCGGATTGAATTTTCCTCGTTGAGGATGTTCGCCTTTCTTCCATGAATATTCAATTGGATAAAAATCCTGATCGGTTGATTTAATCCAGGCATCAATACATTTTGCATTGTCATGTGCAATTAACCTTCTGACAAATAGTCGCTCTGGTTTATGATCAGAAATCACCAAATTCAATGGAGTTTTGAAATTAAATATATTTTCGATCTTTTCCATTGCAGACACAGGTCTCGTCTCATCCTTTTCAAGATCTTTAATAAAAGTAATACTATCCTCATCACTGAATTTAAAAGTCAAATTATCAAAAAAAACCGTTGCATCACCGCGTTTAATCGCTGCATATCCAATACTATTTCTATTTCTATTTTTTGTATTGATTTCAATTAGTGCCTTTGGTGACATTCTATAACGGACTGCTTTGGCTGCAGCACGATGAATAACACCAAAAGCTTGGTATATTTTCTGACGGTTTTCATCACTTACCTGATCACCTTTTTCTCCAATTCTGACCAATGAATTCTTGATAAGTTTTTTCAACCAATTCAAATCATATTTCTCAGCGTAGTTAGTTGGATTCTCCGTGTCTGCTGTTTCCACATCAATTGATTTAAACCTATTATGTAATTGTTCAGCGATGTCATCAATTGAAAACATTTTGTATTTAATTAAAGTTTTTTTTCTACGGATTTCTCCTGTTGTTGCCCGCACATATTCCGTTTCCCTTTCCAGTTCAGAAGACTGTCGAATAAGTGTTATATATCCTTTTGTAAATTCATATTCTTTTTCTTGCTTGTATTCCTCGGTTTCAGTTAGTTTAGCGTAATCTATGTGGTGAATGGTAAAATGATAGTTTTGTTCTTTTTCAACAGGGTAAGAATAAGCGCGTTTTTCAATTTCCAAGACTTCATCAACCAAATGCTTAATTCTACCCGACCAGCGGTCATGGTTAAATACAGTAACTACTGGTTTTTGACCTGAATAAACTTCGGGTATACGTAAGCCTCTTCCCAAAACCTGAGCAATAAGCAATTTGCTGTCAAATGCTCTTTCTTCGTGCGGAACAATCTGGAATACATTTTTAACGTCCCATCCTTCGGTTAGCATACTCACGGAGGTGATCCACTCAATAGAACAATCTTTTCGGTCAACTTCTTTAAGTTTCAGAACATTTTCTTTGTGTTTGGGGGAAGATGTTACTTCCAAAACTTTTTTTGAAGCATCTTCTTCTGAAATATTTTCTGTTTCTTCCAGAAAATGAATAATATCCTCAGTCAATTTATTGCAAGCCCTAATATCTTTGGTTATTAATATAGTTAGAGGTCGGATCAAACGATATTTAGTATTCTTATTCTCAGTATGGTTATCATAGATTTTTTGAAATTTTTCATCTTGCGTATTAGGTGAATCTTCTGAAACATAATCGATGATTTTAACAAAGCCTTCTTCAATGGCTTCCCGTAAAGAGTAACGACTAACCACATCTGTAAAATAGTTGTCATCTACATAACAGGTTCCAGAAAGACCCACAATATGATTGAATCCAAAATCTTCATCAACCAAAAACTCTTTCCATTTTTTGAAAGATTTTCCTGTCTGATTAAAAACGTGGTGTGTTTCATCATTAATAATCAGAGTTCTATCGCCTTTGCCAGCTAAACTCTCACGAATCGATGATTTGACATGCTCATAGAGCGCATGGCAGTTTTCCACACAAATCGTTCCTGTCGTGATACTCTCGGTAGCATTGATGATATGGGGATTCTTAATGACCGCATCTTCTGGTAAAAGATTTCTCAACGTATCATCACCAGAACGCAGTTTGAACTTTTCCATCAACCCGTCTTCAATGGTTGTTGATGGACAAACCACTAAAACATAATCCACTGCACCCTCAGCCAGCAGAATACGGGCGATTCCATAAATAACATAACTCTTTCCTGTTCCAGTTGCCATGTCCAGAGAACAAGATAATTTATTTGGGAATTGTAGATGTTTCCTGAACTGTTCAAATGTGCCGTAAAAAGTTTGCAGCGTTTCATTATTATGATAATTTTCTTCGGCAAGGTCGGTAACGCTCTTGTAATTGCCACCTAAAAGATAAGAAAGTGTATTGCGAATCGCTATCTTCTGATATTCTCGTTCACCGCATAGGACGTTCAAAAAGCCCTCGTATTTGTTAATATCAAAAACAGCAGGATTGACGCTTTTGTTGACCTTTAAAACAAGATCCTGGTTGAGAAAGCGTTGATGATCCAGCATATTATTTGCCTCCCCGTTTAGCTTGGTTTGAATCGCCAAAATCCTGTAGCGTCTTTATTTCCCGATATTCATTCCCGTATATATCAAGATATATTACCATGATCTGTTTTTTAATTTCTTCCAAAGGCAAAAATACCTTCCAACCATTTTTCTTAATCTCGCTGGCGTAAAAGGATTTATCAAGATTAAATATTTCACCATCATAATCGAAATCCACCATGATCATGGAAAGCGACTTTCGATTTTCTAATTGGCTTGCGCCTTTTAGCATGGCTTCACTTTTGAATGTTTTGATTTTAATAACAGCATACTCAAGCAATTGATCTTTTGGCTTTTCAATGGCATAGGCGCACTCCACTCTGGGCTGGCGGATAAAATCAAAGCCGACTGCATCCACCGTATCATTGATTTGACTTTCATCAATAGGTTGTTTGATAGCTTCGAAATCCTTGCTATGCAGTTCGTTGATAATTGAGTAGGGAATACGAAGAAGATAATAGCTGCCAGAACCTTTATCAATATAATCTTCAAGAAAGGTAACACTTGCAGCTGGGGCGATAACAAAAAATTGACTACCGATTTTGGAACCGATCATAGAATGAAGGTCGTCGATAAAGCCATAATCCAACACTACACCTCCATCTTTTTGATAATCAAAAACCAGAACGTCTGAACGGCCTTTATAGCCATCCAGTTCAATGCCTGATACTGTATGTTTATCATCCCTACAATTGAACAGAAGTAGAGCAAATTTACGCCATTCTGCCCAAGGCAATTGTTTGAGTTTGGAAAAGTCATACAATCCAGCATGATAAAGGGTAAACGGTTTTGGTTTAAGTTTTTTACCCTTATTACCAATCTCGCTTTTCAGATTGAGCATACGTTTCTGCATCGTATAAATAGCAAGTTTGCCACAGTCGATACCAATCCAGCTACGACCTAATTTTTCGGCAACACTTAAAGTAGTACCTGAGCCAGCAAAACAGTCTAATACCAAATCTAATTCCTCTGAACTTGAGAGAATAACTCTCTCAAGTAATTTTTCTGGTTTTTGTGTTGGATAATCAAACTTTTCTAACGCTCCGCCTTGTATTGGTGGTATGTCAAACCATAAATCTTGAAGTGGAACACCTTTTGATTCGTCCAAGTATCGTTTTTTTTGTGGAACAGATCCTGGTTTTGTCTGAACTATGTATCCCTGTTTCAACAGTGATTCCATTTTTTCTTTTGAATGAACCCAATATCTCGAGATTCCCATGAATTCATAATATGGATTACCTTTGTTAGCACCTCCAGGGCCTAATAATGAAACAAGTCGGTATCGACGTCCATCAGGATCTTCATATTTATAGAAATCATCAAGATACTTTTTTGAGTAAGGAGTATAAACAGTATTTATCAAAGTGGCAGACGACTTTTTATAAAAAAGGATGACATCATGAAGTCGGCCAAAATGCATTGCTCCTTGACCAAGATCGCCATGTGAAAATGTTCTTTTCCATATTATTTCATTTACAAAGTTATGCTCTCCCATCAATTCATCGACAATAGTCTTGATATAATGCATCTTCTTCATATCAAGATGAATATATATACTTCCGTCATCAGCAAGTAATTCTCTCAAAAAAATTAATCGTTTCCTTAAGAATTCAATGAAATGGGCACCAACAATTTTATCTTGATAAGCCTTTTGATCCTGGCTTCCCCGAAATTCCTGTTTCGTAGCAAATGGCGGATCGATATAGATCAATTTCACCCGTCCTTTCACTTCAGGGTCATCCAGCAGCGATTTCATCACCTGCAAGTTATCACCGAAAATCATTTTATTCATCCAACCGTTACCATTTGTTCCAAAGGTTTTAATAGGTTGTAGGGGCACGGCCATTGTGTCTGCTAAAATATCTTCTTCTCGTTCTTTCCCTGCATATACCAATTCATACTCTTTCTTCTCGGGAGGAAAAAGAATATTCTTATAGTCTAAAGGCAATTCCTCACCTTTTTCCAATATTTCAATTATTCGTTTTTTTTCTTGAATATTCAATGTTGACAAGAGGTACTCTCCTAAGATTTTAATTTTCGCTTATATTTTAAATATTTCCATTTATAATATAAATTCCAATGCGAATTGTTTATTGACTTTTCAGACATAAGTAAAATAATGAATGAAATTGTTATTATAACCATAATATCATACTGAATAGACTCACTCATTTCAAGAGTAGTTGCTTTCTTATCATACCAGTTTATACTGTATAAAAAGTGTAGTAAAGGTAGAAAGGGCTTTGTATAAATAGGGTAAGAACGTAGTCCCTGAACTTGTTCTTCATATAATGCTTGAAGTGTATCAGGCAAATCCAAAATATTATCTAAAGGAAGCCGTATTCCTTCTGGTAAGGATCCTTCATTGGCCTGATATGCAAGCTGATTATATAAACGCTTCATTGCCAAATCATTAACCATTGATCCATATTGCTGATGTATAAACAAACAAAATAAATATAATAAAGGGAGGATAAATACTAAAAAAAACCATTTCTTAGGTTTAATTTTGTCAATCTTTAGAAATAAAATCCATAAAATTGACAAATATAAAACTGTAGCAGACCAAGCAGCAATTTCTTTTTGTGCAATCCATGGTTTACCAAATGTAGTCTGATCAACCAACATTCTTATATATTCTTGGACCTTATCATCCTTTTTCCCATTAAAATTATTGCCTTTTGCTATAGAGTCATTGGCAAAAAATTCGTTTGATACCCCATTTTTTGGACAGGAAAAAGATAAACACAAAAAAACAAAAAAGAGAGAAATTACTCTGTTCAAATTATACTTCGCCTTCTAAATAAGTTATAGGATAGGGAGGAGTTTTTCACACATATTTCAGAGTATCTTTTCTGTTGATGATAGAAATTATATACTCTACATTTCCCAAGAATTCAAATAGTCATTAAAAGAATACATAATTTTTCTGAAATTGTCAAGAGAAAATACTTTATCTAATACAAAAGCCCTACCAACAATTCAGAGTAGCAGGGCTTTTAGAAAAAAGTAAATGCTAACCGATGAGATCATCATTGATAACACACCTGAATATGAGAAAAACCTTCAAGAGCCGCGGGGAGCCTTTCAGATCGGTTGCAAATTGTAGTGAGGGACTGTTTTTTCATCCCTCACTAATAATGGTGTAAATGAAGTTCGTTTATTGTGATTTCTGAAATGGTTTTTATAATAAAAACCATTTCGTCAGCAATTCGATTCAACTCATCAACCGTCTTTTTCTCAAGAGTATGCTTGAGGCCGTTCTTTCGTTTGGCGGTTACTTTGTATCTAATTAAAGACTGTGGATCAGTCATGTTTACGGCCCAAATTGAGTGTATTATTTGATTCCTCTTTCTTTCAAACCCTTCTGCTTTCTTCAATAGTTCAGTAAGTTTATTAATATCTTTTTTGTCTGTTTTTCTTAAACGGTAAAGGGAACTGAGCAATGCCAGCAGATTACGAAATGATAATTCTGATGTTATAATTTCTCCAACTTGTTGCCCCGCACCAATTAATGTCCAAACCAGGACTGAAGCATAAGTTTCAAGTACATTGAAATATTGTGAAATTCGACCAATTGCCAGAAATAACTGATCCTCACGCGACATTTCTTGTTCTTGCATGTGCCTGATTATGCTCTTCTTTTTTAATACAAGTAATTGGAATGAAGCCACTAATTTACACGGCATATTTTATAGATTGAATAAATACCCGTTTCTCAAATAAACACTTCGCGAACACTTTGTTACCGTCTCAGCGTAATTTCCGAATCTAATCCACTATTTCACAAATTGAAGGATCTACATTCAATCTTTTCCCAACACTATTGATTAGTTCCTGCCGAGTATGATACTCAATATTATCGACAAGCTCTTGATGGTCTTTGATTATATTCCCATTCTCATCTTCCGATATAACTGAGCCAACTCGTATTATGCCATCCATAGATTCTGGAACATTGTCGTCCAGAGTAATGCGGACATGTGCAATTTGCTTCATTATCTCCTTGACAATTCTATCATGTCTTGATTGTGCTTCTCTTAATTTCTTTTTTACTTCTTTTCTTAATTTTTCTACTTGCTTAATGAGTTCATTGGCTTGAAAATCAATTTCACTCTCAGTCATGCACTCTGATGTCATATTAAGTTGTATTAAACGAAATTTTACATATGGTCTGAAAAGCCTATCTGATGTTTTTGGTTCTGTTAAATCAATTTCAAATTTGCATTGCATATTTTTTTTCTCCTCCTTTTAATATTTATGATGGCTAATGCTTGAGTATAAGTTGCCCGAAACGATGCCTGACATGAAACAAAGGACAGGTCCACCATCTGAGTGTCGGATCAGATTAATACTTTGTTAAGATGGTTTAAGACCATACCATTTAGATTTCCATTTACCAAAAGAGATATTTACAGGTTTAACCCAAAAATCTATATCTCTTTTTGGCAAATATTCTTTATTTCTTAACCAATGTATTACTTTATTTAATGATCCATATTCTTTTATTTTGTTTAATATTGGCCACACTTTAACAATAGGTACTTCATCATCTTGAACATCAAATTCACCTATCCAGTTTCGCGAAGCCACAATAGATAAATATGAATAATTGGCATCTATTTTTAAAACATCATTCAGCATATGAGCATTTTTTAATTTAAACAATTCATTTAGTCTTTTTGCTTGGAAAACACCTTTTTCTAATTCTTCTGATCTTGCGATTACTTCCCTAATCTCAGCTGGCTCGATAAACCATTTGAGTTCCATTATTAAACACACTTTTTCTGTTCTATCTATTATTGCACAATCAATATTGGTATTCTCGACACTACCGGATTTAACATCATAATTCATATCTTTTAAAAAATCTTTTATTTCTTTTCTCAATAAAGTTTCTTTTTCATTCACAAGTTTTGCATATATAGCTTTTTCTTGAGGAATTTGATTTAATAAGGTACACAGGTTTCTTTCTGCATTTGTGTTAGTCCATACAAAGGGGGAAAGCGCAAAATAACCGTTATTTAGATCAACAAGTGGTTGTAAGGCAATATCCGGTTCACGTATTTCCATACCACCATACGTTAAATATTCGAGTATTTTCAAAATTGTTATTTCATTTAAATTTGTATACCTTTTTAATCTGTTGGATAACTCTTCCATTGAGACTACCCAAACAGATGAACAATAACCGAATTCTTCAATATCTTGATAAAATAATTTTCTACCCACAAACCATCCGTACAACATTGATTGAATAGTAGTATATAAAATTTTAAAGTCACCAATTGTAAAATATGTGAATTCCCAATTTCCAGGGAGATTGTATCGATCCTCATTAATCTTTGAGAAATAAGAATACAATTGATTTACAATTTTTGGATTAAAATTAATATAGTATATATTTCTTTTTATTTTGGTATTAGCAGCTATTAGTTCAAATATATCTTTATTACTTACATGTAGCAATTCTTCTTTGGCATCTTTTCGAAATAACCTATTGTAAGCTTCATATTCTAATTCAAGTCTTGTCCAGTCTGAAGGTATAAGATTATAACCATCCAATTCAATTTCAATTTTATTTCTGTGCCATAAAGGAAATATTGAGCAAAAAAGACCATAATCATCTGCATCATCAAGCCATTGGATGGCTGATTTATAATCTTCATCTATCATTTTTTTTTCGAGTTTGTTTTTACTCCTGTCTGATTCTTTATAACATACACGCAAAGGATAGTTTAAAGAATTCAAAGATTTATCAACATAAGCGTTAAGCTCATTTTCAGTTTTGAGTGGTCTTCTTGTAGTTATCTTTAAATAATGTTCCTCAGCAATATTAAGTAAAGTCCAAATAGCTTGTGTATAACCAATAGACTTAAGTCTATTTCCTGCAAAAATTAAATCGATTTCTTTCTCTGCTAAGTAAATAGCATTTTTTAACATAACCTTACTTTTGAGAATTAAACCAGCTTAAGGGTTAGGTATAACTGGTTCAAACGTTTTGAGAAACCTCCGGGGGCGAATTCATCGTCCTACGTGAGGATTACATTGATACCTTTAAGATCAAAATTAACCTTAGGGAAATATTAATATTTTTGCAATTAATATAAATCCGATTAAAAATAATAGTGATTGAAAAGATGAACATTTATTTAACCACACAACCGATGGATGATTATAAATTTCCTTTCTGAGTTGATTATATATTAAAGATTGATTTTCAGGAATACTTTTTTCTATATCATGAATAGCTTTTTTAACTTTCCGATTTTGGCTTTTAATAAATTTAACATAAAAATATTGGACACCAACGCCTGTTAAAATTGATAACCATAAGACAAGGTATATATAGAAAAATAAATTACTTTCAGGTAAGTTTTTGTTTTGACTTAATAATAATGTTAAAATACCTGAAGATAAACCCAATAATAATTGTGATTGCTTTTTAAATTCATTATTAAATTCTTTTTGAATATTACTTGATAGATCATATAAAAAATCAATACTTGCTTTTGGCATTGTTTCTCCTTTGAGTAAATTTTGCTAACGGCTGAAGCTTAAATTACTGACTATTAGTTTCTATCTTATCCACAGCTCTGCATCATCACTTGCAGGATGTAACTTAGGCCATTGGCGAGAAGCCATGAATAGAACATACGGAAATCAATAGTTGAATATAGAATATTCATTTGTAATGAAATTGTCAAGAAGAAATACTTTATCTAAAACAAAAGCCCTATCACCATCCATATTGGTAGGTGTTTTATGGAAAAGTAAATGCGAATTGATTAAATTATCATTGATAACAGACTTGAGTATGAGCTAAGCCAATCAGAGCCGCTAAGTTCTCAGGTCGGCTGCAAGTGCTACGTTGAAGACCTTGAAGTGATCTTTCATTTAAATTAGCTCAAATTTCGCCTTCCATATTATAAAATCCTCTGAAATGTAAAACTCATACAGCCCACAATAGGCTTAATTCAACCATGCGTTGCACACCGACCCCATCCCGGGTTCAGGTGCTAACGTTTAATACGTTAGCCAAATTCTTTGACGTAATTCTTATCCTCGTCAATCCTGTAATATAAAATTGACAATTGAACCGAGGATGTTACTGGTTTTTTATCTAAGAAAGCAGGATTAAATTTTAGGTTTTCAAGTTCTTTAATAACAAAATTTGAAAGCCACGTTATTCCACTAACAGGTTTTATATTTTTAGCCCGTCCATCAATATCAATATTAAAGTTAATAATTATCGCGCCATAAAGTCCAGCCTTTCTTGCGAGGTCAGGATGCTTGAGCATCTTTGCCAAGGAATCAAGCCCATTTGGAAAACTGGGATTCCTTGTTATTGCACTGTCATTCAGCACCATAAAACCTGTGATTTTAGTGACAATGGAATCGGGATGTGCAATATTTAAATCAAGATCACCATCAAGATGCGGATGTTCATAAGAGTAACAACCTGCAATAATTAAAGACAGCAATATAATATAGCAACAAAACACAACAAAAAATCTCATTTATCTGTTCCTAATTACAGGCTAACGTCAAGGGTAGGGCACAAAGCGGCGAAGCCCATTTGTCGCGTTGACCCGTTTGTTGGACGTTAAAAACAACTTGGTTTAGATAAATAATTGGAAATAGAAATACAATATTTTGACCACTTTTATTTTCTAACATGATACCTCAAAATGGCAAGCATTTAAATCTCTCTCTTTAATTGAAGTTGTGGAAATTGCTTTGGTTCTAACTTGAGGATTCGTTGGATGAGAATCCAATACCTATGCTATCCCTTTTACCGCCCAGGATCGCGCAGACAATATGATCGAACCGTTATTTTGAATCGGTAATTTTTGCAACAGTGCTGCTTGAAGCAATTTCCTTTTCGGGGGCTTCAATTTTGATATATAAGTTGGTGCAGGTCCCTGTCCTCCAAGAAAGGGTTGCCAATAGTTTTCAAAGTTGGAAAAAGTTATTTCTATTTCAAGAGGAATCGTCTTGATGTTTGAAAATCCAACGCTCTCAAAAATTGTAGCTAAAGCTTTACCATTTGAATCTGGAAATCGACGGCCTTCGTGCAAAATGGATGCATCAGGATCAAGTTCAATTGCGGTATCCCAAAAATAGGAAAGGAATTCCATATTACCAGCATAATCCCAGATATACGCTGCAACGGTACCGCCTTTTATTGTGATCCGTTTCATTTCATCAAGAGCCTTTTCCGGGGTTGTTATAAAGTTGAGTACCAATCCGGAAACCACAATATCTACCGAAGCATCACCAAAGGGGAGGGACAGTGCATTCCCGACTTTACATTCAGCCTTGTCACCCAATCTCTTTTGAGCTGAAAGCACAAACTCTTCGGATTGATCGATGGCATAAACGATTTTGGGGTTATGTTTGTTAATAATAGCTTCACTTAAAGCCCCTGTCCCACAACCAACATCTAACCACCGCAACCATGGCTTTGGTGATAGCCAGTCCACAAACAATTCGGCGATAGGCTTACTCCACCTGCCCATAAAAAATTCGTATGGGTTACCCGATTGCCACAAGTCTTGCATGTTGGTTTCCTCGTTTTACGCCTAACGCGCTCATTTAAGCCGCAGCCCAAAACAAGCACCTTACATTTATTACTAATACCAAAGATTAAGCCTGAGGTGCATAACTTTCTCAGTACGCACTGGAGGCAACACTATTAATTAGAATGACTTCTATGAACAAGCAATTCTAAGCGGACTTCCTACTTTAAAAATCCTAAAAATGCCGAATGTGTATACGCTGTCGGCTTGAAATGCATTGTTATACCACGGCCTCATTTAAATAATTTTTTTTATTAACCTCTATTTTTATTCAATCAAAAACTTTTTTACTTCTCTTACAAACATTTCCATGTCTGTATCCATTGCTATATGTTGCTGACCTGGCATAACAAGAACCTTGCTGTCCGGTAATGTTTCATCTAAAACTTCGGTAGTTTTATGACCGACCTGGAATATATGTCCATCAGGCCATTTCTGTTGATGCGCGAGTCCTCTTCTTTCTAAATCATTGGTTATGCCAGAATGGATAATTTTTCTACCTCTTTTGTAATGATACTTATATGTATTCCTCGCTTTTGCCATGATCAATCCCCATTAGATTGTGATTGAATTTTAAAATGATGATAATATTATCCAAGACAGACAACACTACTCCCCTATTGGTATTTGTAAGTCTTTTTCATGAGAAATCAAGGCAGTATCATCCAATAATAATTATTGGTTTCCACTTGCATAACTTTACCCCGGGTCAACATCTGAGTCAAAGCATCAATGATGGCCTGATGGGGATTTTCACCCGTACCCATTATAGAAGTAAATTCATTTTCATCGGATCTTTTGATATTATAGTTCGCTTGAGCAGAATATTTTTTTAAGAATCTCATTTTCTCTGCACGGATTCGCACTCTTGGAACCGGAAAATCCTGGACAATAAATTCACATTCACGATCACTTATTGTGGTATAGGCTGCGACCCATTTTTCAAGAATCCTTGGAAATTCCACTTCCTCTCTCTGTTCTATTATTTTCTATAATGGTAACCTTATTAATCTGATGCGGGAGTACCAGAATAGGATTTATTCACTATTGTCCCGTAAATTTTCCCTCCGTTTATTAATTTTTCCAAACACAGGAAAATGGCTTCCACGGGCTCATTACCAATTCCAGTTGGGACGATATATCGATCCTTTGCTGCCAGGATTTTAATTTTGAGATTGGATTCAGCAAAATATTTGTCGGTTTTTCTGATTTTAAGTGCCCGGATTCTTACTTTAGTAAGAGGCAGGTCTCGTAAAAAGAAATCAAACTCATTATTATCAATATTCAAATATCCGACTACCCAGGGAGTTAAATTATCCGGGATATTCAATTCGGTATGAGGAATGCTTTCAAACTCCATAACCAATTCCTCCGCATTTAATTTTATGTATATTAGAATCTTAAAAAGATTTTCTCTTCAAAGACATCTCAGACTCTTAAGAGGGACCAACTGTAAAATTTTTATGTAAATAGAATATATTTCCAGCAGAAGAGATATTCATTGTAGGGAAAGGAAAGGAATATTGGAATTCTTCATTGAGGAGAGGCTTATGCTCAAAAATCATGGCAGCTTCAATCTTTCTGCGAATAACCGGATCTACCAATGCATATGAATAACAGATTTGATTCTCGGGTCGAACCTGGGATTTCCAGAGATCCCGTTTTTCATGATTATGAATTCTGACTCTTAAATACTCCGCCTCTCCAATATACAGAAGCCTGGTAATGACTAACCGGTTATTAGGCTGGTCATGAGTGCATTCATATACACAGAAAATCCCTGATTTATTTGGGATTCCAGAAATATCCGGGTACAGCCAATATCCCACAAAATTTATGATTATTGGATCCATAAAAAGTCCCAATATTTTTAGGAACGACTTGTCGTAATAATCCCTTCCTCTATGAGATATTTAGTCAGTTCGACATCATTTTTTAATCCCAACTTTTTTAACATATGAATATGGTGGGCACTGACCGTGCTAATGCTCAAATGCATTTCGCGGCCAATCTCCCTACGTGATTTACCGTCAATAACTGCCATCATCACATCATATTCCCTCCTGGATAATTTAGCCAGGTCAGGTATTTTTGAATAGATATCGAGTTTTGCCATAAAATTTTCGGCAACTCTATGAGATACATATCTGCCGCCTTCGGCCACTTTGTGAATGGCTTCCAGGAAATCATTGAGTTTTTCATGGTGAGTTATATATCCCAAAGCTCCTTCTCTGAAGGACAATATTCCATATTTTTCTTCCGCATTCATATTTAGAACTAAGATTTTAGCTGAGGAATTGATAGCCTTAATCTTCCTCACTGTAGCTAATCCATCATAATCGAATCCTTCAAGTTCGAGAATGATAACGTCATAATCCGTTTTTCTTATATATTTAAGAGCTTCTTTACCACTAAAAACTTCGTCTTTTATTGAAATATCTTTTTGGCGGGCTAAAAATTTCTTTAATCCTTCCTGATATAGTCCAGGGTGGTCTATCAATAACACTTCAATCATTGATCCACCTCACCAATATATTTATTTTAAAAAACCTGAATAAGTAGTCTTTGCTGATTATCAGAATAATAATAATATGGAACTTGCCTGTTCAACCGTTTCAAATTACATCTTTTAAGGATTTGATTTAATTTATTTAACAATCATGAATTTGTCAAGATCAAAGATCAACTTTTCTAAAATAATTAAAACTTAAAAAAACTTCAAACTGTATGCCAAAAATCAGAAATTCAATATTTATCATACGTTAGACAATTTATATCAAAATTATCACCACTTCTGACTGTGAACTATACTTCACAAAGTGTGAATTAAAATTCACACCCACTCCCATTCAGATAATTTCTAAAACCCAAATTTCATATTTTCAACCGGAATTTTTTAATCAGATTCTTTTCCTCTCCTACACCGGTAATCCGCATCTGATTGAACCGCTTGCTCCTGACTTCCATTCGAAAATAAAAATTATCAGTCAGAATACTGCCATTCGATTTCTTCACCATATTCCATGTCTCACAGTGAGACGTGGGCAAAATATCACAAGTGTCGAGAAAAAATCGCCAGATGCTAAAAAACCACCAAAATACCCCAAATAAATGCGTCGTAAATCGACCTGGATTCAACTAAATAGGTTGAACAATATGATAGGTTGAACTTACCTATTCGTAAAAATAAAAAGCCCCACCACTTTCTATAGTGGCAGGGTTTTTATAACACAGGAAGCTATGATAAGTCTATATCTTTAATCTGAATTTCTTGATCAGCTGCGTTTCCTCACGTCCCTCTGATACATTCCTTCTATTGAAACACATATTTCTTAAACCTGTCAGCAGCTAAATGATTAAATCCCCGGCATTATCAGGTTTGAATCCTTTCACTCACAAATTTTCCTCTGTTCATAAATAAAAATGCCCCGCATTGAACGGGGCTTTTTAGGTTGTAAAACGAACAGGTCACTTCATGAACAACATTTTTTTCGACTGCACAAAATCTCCTGCCTGAATGCGGTAGACATAGAGACCTGATGCTACTGAATTGCCATGATCATCCTGACCGTTCCAGACCACCTGATGAGTCCCGGCGGATTTTGGTTCGTTGAGCAGAGTCCTGATCCTGCGACCGGAAACATCAAAGATGTCAATTCTGACACTGACCTCTTCGGGCAGATCGAATGAAATGGTGGTGGATGGATTGAAGGGATTCGGAAAAGCCTGGTTTAACCGGAATTCGATAATTGTTTTGATGGTTTGATCTTTCAACCCACTTTTCCGACTGAATTCCTCCTTGTTTTCGCCCACCAGAATATGGGCAAGGAAGGTCAGCTCATCATCGGGATAGGCAGATTCCATACGGGTAAGTAGCTCCGCTGCTTTCTTGAAATCGCATTTTATTTCCACATGATACGCGATGGCATCGTACAGGGCAGTCAGCTCATGAAAAGTATCTGGATATTCATCGATGATCCGGTCATAAAGAGATATCATGCTGTCATAATTCCGTGCCAGTGCATACTCCAGCGCCTGAAATCGTAGACCAAAGGGCCGCAGGCTGTGCTCTTTTGGTTTTGCTATCAGTTCCGCAAGCAGACTGTTCAGCTCTCCCTGAACGATGCTTTTGTTTCGTATCGATTTGGGATCCCGCAGCTCCCTTTGGGTAAGATTGTTATACATTACCACCGAAAGCGCAGCATATTTGGAACCCGAGTTATTATCGATAAGTCCTTTTAGAATTTCCTTGGCCTTTTCATACTCCGATTTATATCCGGCCTGCAGGGCTTGATTGAAAAGCTCCTCTTCCCCAGTGACCTCTGTACTGGTTTTTTCCACGACAGGCGTTTCCCCGAATTCTGTAGATCCCATATTCATCGATAATACTTCGACGCTACGTTCAGAATTGGGATTTGTGGAAAGCGGATAACGATTGGTAATCGTCGATGTCCCATCGGCATAATTTAAAGGCCCCTCCGGTCCCCAATAGTTAAAATCCGCTTGTACGTTGGAATGGTTCTCTACCCAGATATGCGGCAAATCGCAGTCATAGATACTGTTATAGCCGCCTTTCTCACCGGTGCCACCATAACCCAGAAATGAAGAGGCATAATTTTGGACCTTTATCAGGGGGGCAGCGGAGTAATTTACGGTATTATGACCATGCCAATTGTCTCCCTCAGAGTCTCTTGTCGCAAACCAAGGGTGCCCACCGTTGATAAGCACCCGGCAATCGTAGATATAGTTATACATCAAATGAGGGGATGATGAATTCAAAAAGATTCCCCATTTCGTAAAATCCACATGGCTTATGCTATTGTCACGATAATCTGGAACGGTAGTAACATAATCAGCCTGGATGCCGTAAATATAGCTGTTTTGAATGGTATTTCCAGTTAGGAAAGCCTCCGAGGAGTAGCAGCGAATCCCATAGCGACAGGAAGTAAAGGTATTATCAGATACGGTAACATCAGTTCCGGTATTGAGTGCATAGACCCCGATACCGTTTGCCCCCGAACCGGTAAAGCTGCAATTGTTGATATTAACCGAATTTTCAGAATTATAAACCGTGATAGCCCGGGCATCCGAATTATACCCGAAGGATGAATAATTGCAATGGGAAATGGTGGCGCCAGAAGTATTGCGGATAAGCAGATGATAAGGTGAAGAAGTAAAATTGGTGTATTGAAGATTGGCCGAGGCTCCATCCTTTATTTCTACCATGGAATTGGTGTAGTCAACCCTGGAATAACCCTGGCCGTTGATAATGACGGGATTGCCGGCAGAACCAAGACAGTTAAACGCGCCATAATCTTCGATTTTATAACTGCCGGTGAAAGCAATATTTACACCGGGATTAAAGTTCAATGATTTTGAAGAGGGCACTGTCAGGTTAGCAGATTGTGTAAATGAACAAGAATTGACATAGGTTGCCCAGCCGTTTGAGGTCCAGTTCAAAACATAAGGAATGGTATAGGAAGATGGGAAAAAACCTTTAAAATATGAGCCCGCTTTTACATAAATGGAACAGCCATTTATTGTACCATTGCTTATGATATTACCGGTACCTTCGCATTTTAAAACATATCCATTCAGATTGACGATAGCGTCAGATCGTATGTTTAATGTAATTCCTGAAGGAACAGTTACATTTCCCGACAAAGTATGAGTCTTGCCTCCTGCTCCAATCCAGGTTTTATGATAATTTGTAAGTGTGCCAGTGTGGGTTGTTTTGAGTTTTTTGAAAGCATGTCCCCTGTCTTGTTTCAAATAGTAACAATCATGATTTTTGGCATGTTGATATAATCCACAATTTCCCCATTTGGAAACATAATCCCTACCATCTTCAATTACACATGGATAAGAATTTTGAATTTTTCTAACTGAATGATCATCGTCTGTATACCAAGAATGGGTTGCTTCCGATTCAGAAGCACTCAAATAGGATGGTTGTCCATCATTTGACCATGCCACATCTGTCCAAAAATAGGTTTCAACATCTGGATCTTCCCTTGTTCCAATCCACACTGCTTCACAACCTTCCGAAAGACTCCAGGCGTAACCATGACAATTATAGGTACCGGAGGCATTTCCAATACGTACTGCATTGAGCTGATAAGGGTCTATATAATAGTGTTGTACATACCAGTGACAATAATCAATATCACTTTGTGACATTTCTTGCGGTGTATCTGCAGGGCAAGGTCTTCCTTCTGGTGTCCTGATTGTTATATCCCCTGCATATAAGAGATGCTGATAGAGAAAAATAAATAATATAAAAAGATAAACAAACATAGTTTTATAAGTTTTTATACACATGGTTGTGCCCTTAAAATTAATATATGTTTAGAAATTCTTTTGCTTTTTGAATAACAAGATTTAGGACATCGTTATTTTGTAATTGGCCAGTTTTTAATAAATGTTTCACACCTGGTGATTTAGATAGAGCCTCCAAGATTCTATTTCCCTTTCCTTTGAATTCTAATAACCTTGCAATCGAGTAAGTATTAAATTGAATGCTCACAATTGAAAAAATTTCAGGATGATTAATTTTGAATTCGTTTTTCTTTAACAATTCATTTAAGAATGTTTTTACTTCTGATTTTGTCATTTTCTCAAGAATACTTTCATGAGAGATAAGAACTTCAATAAAAACAAAGGAGAAGGTAAAAGCTCCTTTCTCAACATTATCCCAACTCGATTCATATGCAGCAGGATCCATTCTTTGGTAAAATTCGATCAACTTTTGTGATGCATCTCTTCGCTTTAGTAATTCTCGTAATCCGTTAAAATCATTATATGCATGTTCGAAAGCGTTATGTATATAATTGTAAATTAGTATGTAACCAGGATAGCGGCTATCTAAATATTCCTGAATCAACATTTCTGTAGATATAGTAGAAAGATTTGCCTCCGGAATCTGCTCTGCCAATTTTATTTCATCCAATGGTCTTCCATCCTGTTTACTTTGCGCATTAACTTGGAAACTACAGCTAAAGACACAAAAGCAAATAAAGAAAGAACAAAACAATTTTTTCTTTTTTGTTTTCATTACAACCTCCAATTAATTTATTTGATTATTTAACGCCTCTATAAAGAAGGATGACCCCTTCCGCTTCGGTATTAATCTCTTCTAAACCAACTGCCCATCCTAAGTCATTATTAATAAAATAAAAGGAATTAATGTTATAAACATTCATATCTTCCTGTAGAAATTTCCATGTTTTCCCTCCATCTCTTGTTTGAATGATTGCAGAAGGACCTGCCCCTGGAAAAGTACCTAACCAGCCGTTCAATGTATCAACAAAAAAGAAGATTTTTACACCCAAAAATATTGGCCATGATTCGGGTGATCTTTGAACCCATATACTTCCGCTATCTGTTGTTCGATAAAAACCCAGACAATCATCTCTGCTCCCTACCCAACCGTTATTCTGATCCACAAATTGAATTGTTGTAAGAGATGGTGCTGGTGATATATTAAGATTTCTCTTTTCCCATGTTAATCCAATGTCCATAGTTAAAAGTACGTTTCCGCCAAAGCCACATATCCAGATATTTTGTCTATCAACAATGGAAATATGCGTTAGCGTTGATAAACCGTGTGGTATGGCATCACTCCATGTTTCTCCACCATCTTCTGTTTTCAACAAAACACCTGTACTTCCAAATGAACCTCTACCTCCAACTACAAAACCAATGTTCCTATTTAAAAATTGTATATCACGAAAACGTCCTTCTCCTAAATCTTCACTATATTTTAGCTCCCAATTTTCTCCTCCATCTGTTGTCTTCAAAATAGAATGCCAGCTACAAATCCAACCATTTCTACTATCAACAAAATCAACCGCCCATAATGACTCTTCTATTGGGCACATTTGGCCTTGCCATGTTTCACCGCCGTTTTTTGAATTAATAATTACACCACTATCTCCAACAACCCAACCGTTTCGTTCATCACTAAAATCAACATCATATAACCATACTGACACACCGCTTTTAATTTTAATCCATGTTCCAACTCCATCATTCAATGCAGCTGGCAGTGCAGCCGGGTTTTTATTACAATCTTGAATGAGGATACAAAAAACAAAAAGTGATATTATTTTAAATTTTATTTCCTTCTCCTCTTTTAATCTATTATAAAAACGGGTGGAGAATGATAAAGTATGGAGAAATTTACTGATAAACGGCACATGTGACACAATTCCTTTTGGTTAAGTTGACGGAATCTGCCCTTTTAACCGTTCGCGGATACTTCCTGTTTGGATTAATTTTAATTTATACCATTCAATTGAATTTGTCAAGAGAAATCTTCAACTTTATGAAAATATTTTTCAACGTATTCAGAGAATATGGTACAAAATCATCTTTATTCCATTCTTCTTAATTTTGTCAAATATTCAAGGATATTCATTCCCCTTTTATTCCAAACAATTCAAATTTTCAGCCGGAAATTTTTAATCAGATTCTTTTCCTCTCCCACACCGGTAATCCGCATCTGGTTGAATCGTTTGCTCCTGACCTCCATTCTAAAATCAAAATTCTCCGGCAGTATTCCCCCATTCAGTTTCTTCACCATGATCCATGTCTCACCGTGAGAAATGAGCAATACATTTCTTCCAAATCGGTCATCTACAATTTTCACGGATAAATCAATACCAAAAACATGATTAATTTGTCAGGCAAAAGACTAAAAACAAAAGCC
Organism: uncultured Caldithrix sp.; assembly: GCA_964461135.1. GTDB lineage: Bacteria > Calditrichota > Calditrichia > RBG-13-44-9 > RBG-13-44-9 > RQOF01. Next base: position 58,767 of record CAYWTB010000002.1, read on the forward strand.
CCGCATTGAACGGGGCTTTTTCGTTACAAAACGAACAGGTTACTTCATGAACAGCATCTTCTTCGACTGAACAAAATTTCCGGCATGGATGCGGTAAACATATAATCCGGATGCAACCAGTTTCCCGTTATCATCATTTCCGTTCCAGACCACTTGATGAGTTCCGGCAACTTTGGGTTCATTGAGCAGGGTCCTGATCCTGCGACCGGAGACATCAAAGATGTCAATCCTGACACTGACAGCTTCCGGTAGATCGAATGAAATGGTGGTGGAGGGATTAAAGGGATTCGGATAGTTATTCCACAATCTGAATTGGGTGGGAATTTCCCGTGCTTCTTCAATAAACGTAAGAGCTTCACCTTCCTGATGCGAGGATCCCCTCACATCATAAACATTGGCAATTCCAATAGCATCGGCAGAGGTTTTGGTATCTACATTGGCTTTTACCACCAGGGAAACCAGTTTTCCCACATAGTCATCCAGATCCACCAGAAAGGTATCGGCAACAACAAAGTTTGTGGAATCCGATACGGACAAAAGACTGCTATTAAAACTATGAACCGTCTTTAACAGCTGTTTACTCTCCGCATCCCTCACGGCTATATCCACCATGCCAATATCCAATCCTTCTGTAGCCTTTGGGGCTCGAGTCAGATTCTCAACCGTCATATGAAACGGCACCACAATTCGGCTATTTTTTGCTCCCACCTTTACCGGTTCAAATTCAAATACGTTTTCCGGAGTCACCAGTGTATCGGTATATTGAAAATCCAGAGTTTTAGCTCCCGGAGAGGTTACCAGGGTCGGTTTGTGCATCTCCAGAGTTATATCGGCATTGGCATTGATTAAGCTGGCTCCGATAAGTGACTTTTCCAGGTTAAAGGATAACAGCCGGAAGTGAGGAGCGGTCATCATATTCTCTTCCCCCTGGGCAATGACCTGGGTCTGAATCCGGTAAGGAGACTGATGGACCTCAGTCCAGGCCAGCTGAATGTCATCATCAATAATATTCATGGCCGGATTATTACCGTCACTGATCTGGGGTTGAGAGGGATACACCCACATTGGATCATAGCCGAATACATATTGAACCTGCCCCCCGGTCTCCTGATAGGCCACGTAGAGGGTTCTGTTTCCCATATCACCGATACCGCTCGCTACCGCACTGCTTGAGCCCTTAGACTGGACTTGGCTTTTATCGATTGCGATTCATCTACAGCGACCATAGACCAAGTTATTCGTTTCATATACTTATATAACTGTTTACTTTTTACGGAATGCCCCTTCAACCATTTCTTACCGGCTTTCCATTTACACACCGGACATTCCTTGCCAGTAAATTCCCTACCACATTTCCCGCACTTCCCCGGAATATACGTAGTCGAATAACTGGTCATTTTCTCATAGCTGACTATATAAAATATGGTCTCATTTGTAGCCTTAATTCCGTTCACATCATCCGGTCCAACAATAACCTTGTATTTCAACCCAATCCGATCTGCAATTTCTATCCAGGTATCAATCAAGCTGGATAAACAAACAATCAATACTTTCTTCATACCCATGACCGTTGCCAGAGCATAAGTCGTATCTGTCTTACCCAAACCCTGCAAATACCCGAGATAATTGAACGGCTTCAAAGCCAAACGAGCTACATCCTGTTTCTGATAAGGAAACAAATAATCAAATTGCGGAAATTCCTCGAACTTCTTCAACCATTTCTTGTATTCAGGGCGATAAGCAGTCATAATCCCTGTTTGGTCTGTACTGAATCCCATATCTACCTTACCAAACAAGGTGTTGAATTCAAATTCTTGCGAGTCATTAGTTCCATATCTATTTGATTTAAAAACTTTCAATTCGCCCCTTCCAAACGTAAATTCTTTTTCTTCATCTTCCGAGCTAACTGTAATCAACCTGTTTTCACCCTCTCCCTCAACTTTAGTCACCAAATAATAACTCCCATCGCGATACAAATAAGTCCACCAGATTTTTTCATGAACAGTAGACTGGGCTTGAACATGATCACCCGATTTTACAGTGCCAAAGATATCATTCTCATCAATATGTTCATACGGATCCCCTTCAAAAATTTCATACGGAGTTTCCATCCGCGTAAACCATTTCCGCTTTTTCTTAATCCAGTTCAATAGCTGTGGATCAATCCTAACCCTTAATCCCATAGCTTTTAAATACCAAACCAGATCACTGAAAAACACATCTCTTTTCTCGGTGTAGAAATTCTTCAAATTCGTATGTGTCTTATAACCATATTCATAATCCTGAGCTTGGTAACTCCAGACAGGTCCTAATATTACATTCTTCAATTCCTCAACTTTAAGTGCTGCTATCAAACCCTTGGGCTTCATAACAATATCATATTGACCGAGCTTCAAATCGACCACATCCACATCGGTTTCGGGCAATGTCTTTGTCCAGGGTTCAACCGGTATCTCCGGATTCGGATTATATTTCCTGAGAACAAGATCGTAGTCCAATACTTGGTATCTTTCAAAATGCCTTTCCAGTAATCCCCACCATTCAGATTGCCTGAACCGTTCCACTGCTGCATGACCCGGATTGACTTTATCCAGTTTTTCATCCCAGACAATTTGATGAAAAAACTGGTCTGTCCGACCCATCTGCCAATCCCAATCTTTAAGCAAAATCCATACGAAGGTTTTAGCTTCCGTACCGTTTGGTTTGAATGTTTCTTTCGGAAGATCAATCACTCCGATTTCAGTACAACTGTTCCTGATCCATCTGCGAAAATGCATCATATCTTCTCTATCCAACGTACCCTGCGGTAAAACGGCGAAAAGAATTCCACCCTTCCTCAGCGATCTCACAGCAATTTCCATGGTTGCCAAATGACTCATCACACGCCCCTCGTATCCAGATCTTTCCAGAATCGTTTCATCCTCTGCTCTCCAGTGCAAACCAAAGGGTGGATTCGTCACCACCACATCCATCTGTTCTTCCACATCTTCAACGTGATAGATCACATCATCCTGAATCAAATTGGCATTTGGCATAACAGCCTGTGCAACCTTGATTGCAGTATCTTCTATCTCAATTCCGTATTTCGTAACATTGCCCGGAAAATTCCAGAGCAGACTTCCGGATCCACAGGTCGGATCGAACACTCTCAGTCTTTGATCTAAAAACTTGTTCGGCAAAAGAGCAGTTATCATTTCTGAAACCCAGAGCGGAGTCAAATACTGTCCACCGGCGAGAATATTCGAAGCTGTATAACCATATTCCTGAATCTGTTCCTGGGTAGCTTTTATCAATCCTCCCCAACCAGTAAAATACCGTATGGCTTTTTCCGGATCTACCGAACCATCCTCGATCATCTGCAGAACTGTTTCATTGTTGTGCTTTCTATCCCCATCCCGAAATTCATATTTCCGAACTTCCTGTATGGGTTCGGAAATATCTTCAAACGGCAATTCAAGTTCTTTCAGCTTTTCTTGTATTGCCTTAATCTCTCCCCTTGCATAAGCGATATGTCCAGCCACCAGGCTAAAAGCAACCCGTGGATCATCTACTATATTATGATCTCCCTCAAAGGGCCCTCCCCATTCTTTCAGCAAGGCTTCATACCGATCCAATGAATACTTTAGTCCTTCAATATTTTCATTAAGTTTTTTTCGCAATCCTTTCTCATTGTCGGGCAATTCAAATTTGTTTGCTTCAATGGACGGAATATCAGATACCGGAACTGGATCATTCTTGAAATAATATTGAGAATGGAAAATATCATACTCTGGCAAAAGATAATTCGGTACTTCTCCGCGTTTTCTGTTTTCTCTAAGTACCTTAGCCACCCTCTGTAACAATTCTTCGTCTCCACATTCCCGAACTACCTCCTTCGTGAGCGATTTTATGTGTTGCCTGATCGTAGCTGTTCGTTCATCAGATTCAGCCCACTCCTTCAAACTGTCATATACGTCCAACCACTCATGCAAATCCGTCCATTTCTCTGCTTCAAGCGCTTCTTCTGGTACAACCACATCGTTTTCCGTTACAGTTTCATTCTGAGCTTCCCGAACCTGTCTCCAATTCAACCCGGCACTCCACTCATCATTTTCACCAGTTTTGATCGGGCATTCTGAAATTTCATAGGGCTTCATTTCCGGATAGATCCCCCGTTCAACCAAAAGAAGCTGTTTCTTAACTTGTTCTAAATAATTCTTCAATTCTTTTTGATTCGTTATCCCACCACCAAAGTCATTGCTTTTGAGCTTTGCAACCAATTCATCCCGAATCATTATCAATCCCATCTTGATCGCTTCTTCTCTTGTCAAAAACTTGTATCTATCCCAAATTGACGGTCCACTACAATGTCCCGGAACCCACATCCCAACCCCCCAACCGTCCGGAGCTTCCCCGATTTCCAGCTTACAAAAGGAAGCACCTTTTTTAGACTTGAATTCAAGTTCAGTGATAACCATTCTGAAATGAACCCACCCATATTCAATGCTGGCATCACTTTCCTTAAATCCCCAATGCGATGCCCGCTTAATCTCAATCGTATTTTCTTCCTTTTGCCGGGCTTCATGAGTTTCGTAATCAGATGCCAGTTTGGTTTTCCTTAAAGCCCGAATCTCCGGAATCGCATCCAGATCAATTACAAACCCGGGAGCAAAAACCCGTGTCTCACAGTGAGACACGACATGAGACTCCGCAACCGGAGCCTCATTCGCGCCTTTCCCCTCAACCTCACCTTCCTGCGGTGCTATATCAAAAATAGATAACTGTCCCATATTTCTCCCTGTAACAGTTTACTAAACTATTTGAGTAAAAAAACTCAATCTGTTTGCTGTTCTTCAATTCTCATAGGCATTATCAGCAACAGATAGGATCCGGCATCTGCTCCGATCTGGCTCAACACCACTGCTTTATCCGGTTCGTTCAGTTTGAAGATCACCTTGTCAGATTCAACCCGGTGAAGCATTTCTTTCAAATAATTGGCATTAAATCCAATTTTATACTGATTGTCATTCGAATAATCACACACAATCGTTTCCACGCCCTCATTTCCATTATCACTATCTACCACCTCAATCCGGACTTTGCCACTGACAAAGGTCAAAGCTATCAGACGATTCACATTGTCGGTGAACACTCCAAGCCTTTTGACCGTATTATACAACGCATCCCGGTCAATGGTAATTTCATGCTTATAACTGGCGGGAATCACCTGCTTATACTGAACAAATTGATCCTGGATCAACCGTGCATATATCTCACCACCGTCAAATGAAAATCGAATCTGATTCTCGCTAATCGTAACAGTGATGGGCTCCTTGCCTACCAACCGGCCAATGATCTTGGTCAGTGCATATTTTGGAATCAATACCTCAATCTTTTCTTTTGCAACCGGTTCTGATAAATAACTTTTCTTAACAACCAGCTGATGTCCATTTGTAGCAACAGTTTTAACTTCCTTACCGTCAATAACCAGTTGAACAGCCATAAGCCATGGACGCAAATCATCGGTACTGCACGCGAACGCCACCGATTCAAAATGAGTTCTCAGAATCTGTGGCGAAATCTTAAACACCCTGTCTTTTTCTGACATCTCCGGCTTATTCGGAAAACTATCCGATGCCAATCCGGGCAGCTTGAACGTACCCTTGTCGGTTTTCATCTTCAATGCCAAATCTTTTCCGTTCAATTTCTCAAAATGCACCTGGGCTTTTTTCGCAAAGGCTTTCACCACATCTTTAAACGCTTTCGATGGCAATCCTATTTCACCCTCTGCTGTGATCTCTGCCGGAATGCGATACACACCTGTTATTTCCAGATCAGTTCCCCGGACTTCCAGCATACCATTCTTTGCCGACAACAAAACATGGGACGTAATCAACATATTATACTTATTGGCAATAGACACGGCATCCTTTATGCCCACTTCCAAATCTTCCTTAAATGCTGAAAACTTCATATCAGCCCTCCTATCTTATTGATTTTTATGGAATAATAGATAATACATCAAGAAGAAACCATTGTCAAATCGAAAGGAAATAATTTTCGTTTCAGGATTTAGCTTTTCCTATATATCGCAGGACGAACATTTTTTTTAAAAGGTGAAAAGACTTTAATCCTTCCTTATTGACTCCAGTCCCCAAAAAATCATTCAGTTCGTCTATTGTATAAACCACGCCACCATACTTCTCATACTTTTCCTTAATTTCATCTGCATGGGTCTTATACATCTCGGCATGCGAAATAATAATAATCGATTCATCCACCAACCGCGAATGAAACACCAATAACAATTCGGCATTTCTGAATTCTTCCAATGTATATCTCTTCCAGGCCGGTTCCGCATCAACATCCGACACCTTGTTATGAACTATCGGTTCTTGTTTCGGAACTACTCCTGAATTCTTTTTCTGATCGTTGAGCTCTTTCTGTCTTTTTATAGCATGTTCAATTTTGTCTTTTAACAATTCCCGTAACTTGTCTCCTTCGACACTCCAGACATCTTTGGTCACACTTGACCGGACTATCCATTTATCTTCCAGTAAATATCTCCGATCCATTCCAATCACCATCATCATGTTCCCGGTCTGCTTTCCCCTGGGAGCCATATACTCCATTCCACTCATATCAACCTTCTCAAAAGCCAACTCTGTCATACCTTCTCCCCGATACTTGACGGTTGCCTCTTTACAACGAAACAACCAGACTTAAACATTTTGCCACAATCCACACATACTTCCCTGTGAAAATCACCACTGGCTCCCCCATCCAAAGCAGATTCAAAGGGCAACATATAACACCTATGTCCACCGGCCAGAAACCGTGAGTTTTTGCATTTACCATCCTTGTAAAACGCCTTCCCAACAGATTCTTTTTTAATCGATTCAAGCTGAGCTCCTTCGTATCTCAATGCCATACCCTTATCTCCTATGTTTAGTTTACTGTACTTTTTGCTGAAATTTTTTTAACTGCCTCAAATCCTCTCTTTTAGATATTTGCACAACTTTATCCTTATGTGGTCCACTCAATATTTTCATCCGCATTACTTTGATACCACCGAACAAATATGTTCTCTGGCTATTCAAAAATTCTAAAATCGTTCCAGGTGACAAAGTGATACATGGTCCATAATACCAAACACGATGAGTCCTCTCAGACGGTCTTTCCTCAATAGGCAAACAAACCTGGGACACCACTTCATATTTATCACCCATCATTTTTCTGATTCACCTGATTTAACCATTCATATTCTTCCCGGGTAAACACACCAATCTCCGCGCCCACACGTCTACCCGAAACAACCCGGAATGCCAAATACTGAGATCCATTCATAAAATTGGACCAATAATATCCTTTCAATTCCAAAAAATCATTAGCTTCCAATATCACTCCATCAAATTGCGGATATCCGCCAACTAATTTCTCTTGCGTAAAAAACAAAGCCTTTCTAACCACAACATATTTGGTTCCAGCTGGAATCTGTCTACTTTTGGGAATTACTTTCATAGAATAGGCAATTCCTGTTTCTCTTTACAGCAAGGAAAACGAGTACACCCTAAAAACTTACCCCGTAGCCCGGGCTTAACAACCAATATACCACCACATTTACAGGGCCGGAATCTATTCGCATCCCGGATCACCATCCGGATCACACTCTGAATATCTTCCCATTCAACGCTTTCTATTTGCCTGGCATAAATAAATCTTTCAGTTTTCGATTCAACAATCTTAATTCTGATCGTATTCTTTTGATATAATGACGAACCAAATTTAGGAATACTGGAATAGACCCGAATGGTTAACCAGTTGTCCACCGAAAAGTCATAAACCATTTCTTTCTGTGTAATATGGTTATTCCGCGCAAATCCCAAGTCATATAACAATTTTTCGAAAGTAGCAACGCTCTTGACCATACATCCCTATGCGAATTCCAAAAAATACTGTTTAGTTCTATTGACAATGTACTGACCCAGGCAGACCGCATCTGCAGAATCCTCATCCAATTCCTGATCGTTCCGCATTCCTAAAATACCTTTGGCGATCACCATGGAGAGCTGCTTACGAATCTCGCTCGGTTCATTAAATACCCCCAAAATGGAACCTTGCCAGGTTGCTGCAGGAACAGAAACGGTATCAAATCCAAGCATGTCACACCAGCCGAATATTCGATTCTTCTGTTCGGTCAATTTTTTGCTGGCCTGATAATTCTTTCCCAGGTACTGATCTTCCACGGCCACAATCACGCTTTCATTACAAAATTCATTAGCAAATAACTTGAACTGATTCTGCAGGTCCTTCGGCTTTACCCTCTTTATAACCTGAATTTCAGATTTCAGCCAAACCGATATTGCAACCTTCTTTTTCACATCAACCTTGGGATCAACGGCAATCACCACATCATAATTCTTCAAGATCTTAATGGTCACACCTTTTCCCTCCTGAATCGGAATCACTTTTCTTTCCCACTTCGCACTCATCTGATCTCCCACATCTTCCACTTTTTCCGAATTCCAGTATAATATACGTTGCATTTTTGGGTTTAGCATACTAAATTATGACTGCATCTCCCATATCCACCACATCCCTGGGCGAGCATTCACACTGCTCGCCCTTTTATTTACATCTGAATATCCTTCTGAATTTCCCGGATTTCCTTTATCACTTCCTTTCGGAATGCCTCATTTACCGTAGCCACATTACCATCCGCAACATCCTGAGTCAAATCATCATATCCGGCATCAAATCCTAACTCTGCCAGAAACCGTGACGGTTCGGTTTCCTGATTGAACCTTGTCAGTACATGGCTTAAATACACTCGCTGGATCGCTCGGGTAATAGCCACATACAACAACCGTCTTTCTTCTTCCACATCAGAAGCCCTGGAATGGGGCAGAATCTTTTCAGAAACACCAATAACAAAGATCACCTTGAACTCCAGGCCCTTACTTCGATGAATGGTTTTCAATTCGACCGCATTGGCCTCACCCGATCCGGAACCATCCAGTTTCGCCAGATATTCAAGAAACTCATCAATCGTCTTAAAATGATCGGCCAGCGTAGAGAGCTCACTCAATTTTTCAATTTTCTCCACGGCCACACCTTCTTCATGGTTATCCATGATCCAGTCATCGTATTTCAATCGCTCCCGAACCACGTTCATATATCCACCAACCGTATCCAATTCCAATTCCCGGATATATTCAACGTGGGAAGCAAACTCCCGGGCATTCGTATTCATATAATTATGGCTGAACGTACCCGATTTCAAAGCCTCGATCAATGATGTACTTTTTGCCTTTTCCTTTAACTGTCCCACAAAACTTTGCCCTAAATACCGATTCGGTTTATTAACAACCCGTTCCAGGGCTTCCATGTCCGTATCATCATGAATGTATTTAATGAAGGAAACCATATCCTTGATCTCGGCAGAATTGTAGAAAGACTGTTCAACCTTGTAAGGAATCGCTCGTCTAATCAGAGCTTCTTCAAGCGGTCTGGATTGTGCATTGGTCCGGTACAAAATGGCAATGTCTTTATATTCAATTCCGGCAGTCTTGGACAGGGTTACAATTTCTTCCACGATCTCATCCGCTTCCTCGTCACCATCCAGAAACGAATCATAAAATTGAATATGACCATCTTCCTTCCGGAAAGCCCTGGTTCTCGAAAATTTCCATTTGGCTTGATCCATCAGATCATTTCCCAACTCAATAATGTTCTTCGGACACCGGTAATTGTACTCCAGTTCAATGATCTTGCCTTGCGGAAAATACTTGGTGAAATAAACAGCGTATTCCGGAACTGCTCCCCGGAAAGCATAAATGCTGTTGTGGGTCAATAAACCATCCGCAACATAGGTTTCATGCTGGTCCACTTTCAGGGAATAAACAGGCTCGTTCTCAACCATGTCATATTCAATCGTAACCGGCTCCCATGCACCATCCCTGCTCCCATCATACACACAGACCCGCATCTGTTCGGGAACAAGTTCATCTGTCCGTACAATTTTCTCGGGCACTCCATTGGCATGGCGAATCAACCACTTGTGTTCCGGCGTACATTGAGTTGATTTAAAACCGGCACTCACTCTCGCCAAGGGCCCGGTATAAAACCGTTCACTCTTTTCCAATACCCTATATGCTGGCCTTCCCCGCCCAACAAAGCCCTTATCAGAGCGTGAATAACTAACCACATAATCACCCACCTCAATTTCTTCAATCGGCTTCCAACCAAGACTCGCACACAAAACCATCGTTCCGGCAGGCTGGCACTGTCTGGGGTCACCAACCGCGAAAAAATTTTGATTTTTCGCCTGCAACATAGTAGATACTTCAAGCTGAACTTTGTTCGTATCTTGAAATTCATCCATCAAAATAAATCTGAATTTGTTCTGATAAAGTTCAAGAATCTGAGGCTTAGCTTTGAACATCCAATAGGTTTCAGAAAGCATATCATCAAAACCAATCATCCGGTTCATTTCTCTCATGCGTTCATAGTACGAATAGAAATCAATAAACCAATCTTCCTTCCACCGTTCTACACCCTGTTCTTCCAAGAACTGAACATAGTCATGGATGGTCATGCAACTATTCTTAATCACTCCAATTTTCTTAATAGCAATTTTCGGATTCTGGAAATTAGTCGTCTCCAGCCTTAATTCCTTAAAACAGTCTTTAACGAATTTAAGCTGTCCCCAGGAATCCATGATCTGATAACCTCTCATATTCGGTTTCCACATGGCAATCGACTCACGCAAGATTTTGTTCAACTGACTGTGAATCGTTCCCACATTTAAGGTCTGAACATGATCACCTACAATTGCCATCAACCTGGTTTTCATCTCATTTGCAGCATCATTGGTAAAGGTGAACACCAGCATATCGCTCGGTTTCACGTCCTTCTGTATAAGTTTTCCCACCCGATGTGTCAGCACGGATGTTTTTCCGCTTCCCGCTCCAGCGATCACAAGCCACTGCCCATCAAACGTGTCCACGGCTTCTGCTTGTCGATCATCAAAACTTGACTTTCCCATATCTTTTATCCTTTCGGTCAGTTGAACAGTTGATCAAATTTTCATGTATGTATAGATAAAATACATTGTTAGAAATCCTTTGTCAGGGGAAAAAAGTTATATATTCAATAATTACAATAGTTTATAGCACATTTAGCCCATCAAAAAAGGGCTTATTGTCCATTCGAATAAAATTGGACTTTTTTCGAGTCAGCCTTGCCCAAATCCGCTTTCCGCATCTGGGCATGATGTCAGGCAAACTATAATTCGTGGCAAAAACAATAATTTTCTCGGATTCAACCGCTTCTTCAATCACCCGGTAGGCTCGTTCGTAGATCCAGTTCTTCTCGGTATAATTGTAAAACAGAAATTCATCCCACATCACCACATCGGCCTTACTAAATGCCTCATACAACTCCTTTTCTATCGGCTCGGTCGAATCAAATCCTTCTTTTATTTTTCCGAACATCACCGGTTCATTTATGTAAAAACAGGGAATCTCAGCCAACGACAATTTGTTGGTCAACGCACCCAATAATGCACTCTTACCCGTGTTGTTCGGTCCGGACAAAATCACGAACGGCTTTCCTTTCTGAAAATTCTCCAAATCCCTCAAATACCCAAATGCTTTCTCGGCACCCTTTCTGACTTCCAGACCCTTAAAGGCAAACCTACCGTAATCTTCCGGAATCCCTGAATTCCTGAAAATCTGCTTTATGCGGTTCATCTTGGCTTTCTGAAAATCAGCAACTTGTCTCTGGTACTCCCTCCTTTTTTCAATTCTGACACAGTTTGGACATTCACCCCTTTTCCACGGATACTCCACCTTCTTGAAAATCCATTCTTTACTGATCACCCAATCATCATTGACCACACCGCAAACCGAACATTTCCATTGAGTCTTTGGACGAGTTGCTTCAATCTCCGGAGTTACCAGATTCATTACCTCCCCAATGGATTCTCCCACGGATTTCATCTCGGCGATTCTTTCCATCTAAAATCCCTCAACATTCTTCTTGAATTTCCTCGCCCTCCCATTCATCAAAACTTTTTTCAGATAATTATGATTTCGCATATCCGTCATTTTTCGATCTGCCACCATCCGAACATTTTCAATAAACCTCGGCTTATCAAACACATAACGCTTTCCACCATATTTCAGAGTGCCAGTGGAATACATGTCCACCAGTTCCTCCAGTAATCGAATACGTTTTTCGATACTCATTGTATCAATGGACTGGTTTTTTTCGATCTGGGCTTTGGTCATAAAACTTTTCAAATACATCCTTACCACTTCTCGCTCTTGGAAATTGAATCTTAAATACAGTTCGGATACCTTGTTCTCTAAACTGCCAGTCTCTGCCATTTCTATTCCCACAGCGTTCAAATCTTCCAAAGAAAATTGATCAGTCAATACTTTGACCTTTTTCAAAGCAAGCCTCAGTGACGGTTTTTGGGTGAAACGCTCCAAATCCTTTACGTAATAGACGCCCCGGATCCGACCGATCCAGCCCGCAATAAACAAACTTCTTAATAATGTCTGTCGGTATTTTCCGGGAACGCCCGCTAAATCATAGATCTCCTGCTCGGTCAGAACAGACTCATCACAGAACACCCCGCTCACCGGCATCGTCATAGCGAGATCCGCAATACAATACGCATAATATCGATGGGCTGGACCCAAACGGTCCAACCCATCATGTCTTGTAAACGTAATCATTCCGAAAATCCTGGATTAAAACGGAACATTGTCATCTTCATCCGCAGGATTCGGAGCCGGTCCATCAGAACCTTTTTCTTCCTGAAAATCAACCTTGGTAGGATCAACCGTAATATCAACCGGATCATTCTGACCAAGTTCAGACGGAAATACACTATCAACCCGCGTTCCCGCATCACCACTCTGTTTGGTATATTCCCGAACATCAATCCGGCAAACCCGACCAATAAATCCCTTCTCGTCAAAAGCGGATCCCTTGAAAGACACATTGAGCATTTCACAGAATCCCCGGAAATAGTTTAGTGTGTTTGGCTGCAAACTTCTTGAACCAAATACCACACCACCCTGGGAATCTCCTGAAATGACCTCATATTTAATATTCAATTTCGGGAATCCTTTCTGGTCGGTTTGAACCTCAATGTCCACAATCTTGGCCTCATAAATCCCGGGATCAATTTTCACACCACCCGGAGCCCAGCTTTCCAGATTTTCAAAATTTGTGTCTTGGGGCAACTTAATTGGCATAGTACATCTCCTTTCTTTAGGCTTTTTGTGCAACTGGTTTAGGTTTTGGGTCTGCAGGAGCAGGCTTCTTTGTTTCATCTGCTTTTGGCTTCTCGGCCGATGGATCCGGGTTCTGAGTCACTGCCTTTTTCAATTCAGTGAACAAAACTGTGTAGTCAGCCGGTATCACTTCCGGGAATCCCCGGAAACTTCTCTTGGCTGCCACCGTCATGGTAGGCTTAAAACTAATCACCCTTTCTTCCACGTCACCCTTGGTCCGCAATTCCATGTGACCACAAAAATCAATGACATGGAGAAATTCTTTGGCAAACGTCCGCCCCACTTTCGGAAACAGCATGGATCTTTTCGCACCGGTTCCCTCAATCTCAACCTCATAGGTATCTTCATGAGCCTCGATCATAACATTGATACCTCTCCGGTTCAGGGCTTTGAGCAACCGCAAATACTCCCTACCCTTGTTTGCAGCATCTCCATACTCTTTCAGGGTGATGAACTTTTTGCCACGGGCATACTGCAAACCGAATTCCAGAAATTTCTGTAACTCCGACCAACTGTTAATGAATAACCACTTCACGCCCATTTTGTCATAAGGCGATGCGTCCGGAAATTCCTTCAAAAATTCATTCCAAGCCTTCAATGCTTCAATCATATCCTTTTGCATTGAGAACTGAATAAAAGGAATATCCAGACCGTGCAGAGCTCTCATTACCCCACCTTCTTCAAATTCCGCTATCAGAATTTTCTTCCAATAACTTTTCGGCAGGGTACTTACGAGCGTTGTCTTGCCCAGACCGGACTGACTGTAAACACAGACAGTGACACCGTGCTTACCAAGGTCAGCCGTATCTATGGCAGAAACGATCTGTACTCCCATATCCTATCCTTTCTTTTTTAGGTTGAACTATTAGGCAAATATCAGTTTAGTATGATGTTTGCGTATAAATTGCAATTTAGTATACTGCATTGTCAAGTTAAAATTTTTTAGTCCTTAAATATTTTTACTGTAAACCCATTCTGAAACATTTTTCATTCTAAAATCGATGATTTTCTTATAATGTATCGCGATATTATCGCATTTTGCAAAATTGGAAATTTCGGGGAAGATGCTGGAAGCCTTGATTTGACTTGTCGGGGCGAGAGGATTTGAACCTCCGGCCTCCTGGTCCCGAACCAGGCGCGCTAACCAGACTGCGCTACGCCCCGTTTTTTCAACCAAAAAATATAGATAAATTAAGGGTCCAATTCAACAAGAAACAAAATTTAAGCCGGGCTTTTCCGAAAGAAATTCGCTTCCAGTTCAAATAGAAACCGTCCAGAGTCTGCCCTACCCCTTAATAAATAAAATATTTCTTTTGTCATAACACTAATTTTTTAAATTTACATCAGATCTGGTCAATTCTGTAAAAATAATCCGGACGTAATTAGGCGGGGTTCATGATGAAACTGAAACTGCATTGGCAAATACTGATCAGCCTGATCCTTGGTTTGTTGCTGGGTCTGCTGTCCAGGCCGCTTGGTTTTCAGAACATTATGGTAACCAAAGTAGCAATCCTGGGTACTATTTTTCTCCGTGCACTACGTATGATTATTGTTCCTCTGATTTTCTCCAGCATCATTTCCGGTGTTACCAGCATCCGCTCTGCCGAAAGTTTTGGCCGCTTGAGCGGCAAGACCATTCTTTATTATATCTCGACCAGCCTGCTGGCAATTTTCACCGGCCTGTTTCTGGTAAATTTTTTTCATCCCGGTGTTAAACCGGGGTTGAAAGATCTGCTGGGATTTGAAAAAATGCCCTCGGAGCTGCAAACCTCCGTAGAAAGTCTGGATGAAACCCTGCTGGGCATCATACCGGTGAATCCTATTCAATCCATGGCCAGGGGAGACATGCTTCCCATCATATTCTTCGCCCTGCTTTTCGGTTTCTTTATAACCCGTGCACCGAAACCCTACCGGGAAACCTTAACGGATTTTTTTCAGGGTATATTTGAAGTGATGATGCGACTTACCCAGTTCATTATCCGTTTCACCCCCGTCGGTGTTTTTGCACTCATGGCCAAAATTGTGGCTCAAACCGGGTCGGAAGTATTCGGACCTTTGGGGAATTATATGCTGGTAGTTTTGGCCGGTTTATTATTTCATGCCACTCTGACCCTGCCTGCAGTGTTATACTTATTTGGACGGATAAATCCACTCCAACATCTTCAGGCTATGTCCAGTGCCCTCATGACTGCCTTTTCCACTGCATCCTCCTCTGCTACCCTGCCCTTAACCATGGATGCTATGGAAAATAATGCCGGGGTATCCAATAAAATCACCAGCTTTGTGCTGCCGCTGGGTGCCACCATCAATATGGATGGCACAGCACTTTATGAATGCGTGGCTGTTATTTTCATTGCCCAGGTCTATGGTATACCCCTCAGCATCACCCAGCAGTTTATTGTTGTTGTTACGGCCCTTCTCGCCAGCATCGGTGCGGCGGGAATTCCCATGGCTGGATTAGTGATGATGACCATTATTCTCAGGGCAGTGGGATTGCCACTGGAAGGCGTGGGACTCATCCTGGCAGTCGATCGCATTCTGGATATGCTTCGCACCTCGGTGAATGTGTGGAGTGACAGCTGTGGAACGGTAGTGATCGCCCGGACTGAGGGTGAGACACCTTTTACCATGATCGGATCTCCTTCCCAATAAAAAAGGCAGATTTTTTCTAATCCACCTTTTTCATTCTCCCGCCATAATAATGCCAGGTTATCCCCCGATCTTATCTACAGCCACTGCCATTTTGAAATCGCAATTAGTTAAACCTCCTGCATCATGGGTGGAAAAACGCAATGAGACTTTATTGTATACGTTAAACAATTCCGGGTGATGGTCCTGCTGTCTGGCCAAATCGGCTACCTTATTAATAAAATCCATTGCCTCATCAAAATTGGTAAATTGCCATTCTTTTTTTATGGCATTGCCATCCAGTTTCCAGCCTTTTATTTCTGTAAATTTCTGCTGAACTTCCGTCTGATTCAGTTTATTCATAACATGCCTCTCTTTTGAGTTTACAACTAAAATGCTATATATTAATTACATGTGAGAACAATGATTGTTCCATACTTTTCTGGAACCGCCGGTCAGTTAAGGCTGCTGCCCGGCTATTTTGTATGTAAATCCGTCAAAAAAAAGGCTGTCTCGAAAAAAAGAAACAGCCTTTACAAAAGTTTAAATCAATTATTTAATTAAGCTCTTTTTTACTGAAATACCAGTCGCTGACTTCAAACGGAGCTTTCACCCGTTTTTCGGCATCACTCTGAGTGACGGGAGGGGGGGCAATTACCTTTTCACCGGCATGCCAGTTTTCAGGAGTAGCAACACCATTCTCATCACTGGTCTGAAGTGCTTCCACCAAACGGAGAATTTCGTCAATGCTGCGTCCATTTGTTAAGGGATAATAAATCATAGCTCGCAGGTTTTGTCCTGGATCGATAACAAAAACGGCCCGAACGGCACTAGTATCCGCCGCATTTGGATGAATCATCCCATACTTTTTAGCTACACTCATATCCAAACCAGCAATGACCGGGAAAGGAATTTTAATGCCAAAGTTTTCTTCAATATTCCGAACCCAGGCGATATGGGTATAAACACTGTCAATAGTTAAACCCAGCACATTAGTATCTCTTTTCTGAAGCATCTCTTTTCTGAAATTCATCAAACTTTTTGGCAAAAGCCATAAATTCAGTGGTACAGACGGGAGTAAAATCTGCCGGATGGGAAAACAATACCAGCCATTTTCCCTTATAATCGGACAGATTTTTCTTGCCATGGGTTGTATTGGCGGCAAGCTGTGGTGCCGCTTCATTTAAACCGGGAAGTCCAAAAAACTCTTCTTTTTTTATTTTATCAGATATAGCGATCTCCTTTTAAATAGTTAAATTTTGATAAATATGAATTTTTGATTCAAAAAATTTTATGAAGTTACAACCATTCAAATTTATCAAGTATCATTATCAGCACAACAGCTAAATAAAAGATGAATAATGAGACACATGCAAAAGGGTCTTATATAAATTTGATATTGTATTGTGTAATTTTCAGAATTTGCTTATAATGATTTCACCGTTGTTTTGGGGTAACTAATATAGAGATACGTCGATATTCATCTCTATAGCGACGATTACAGCACATAGTTTTTATCTCCATATCATCTTTTGGAAATTTAGCTCGGAACCGGCTAAAGAACACTTGTAAAATTTAGTAAAAAGAGGAGATCTGCAATGGAAGTTGAGATGTTGTCGCGAATTCAGTTTGGTTTCACCATTGCATTCCATTACATCTTCCCCCCGTTAAGCATTGGCCTGGGCGTCATACTGGTGATCATGGAAGGAATGTATCTGAAGACAAAGAAGAAAATTTATCATGAAATGACACGTTTCTGGGTGAAGATATTTGCCCTGACTTTTGCCATGGGAGTTGCCACCGGAATTGTCATGGAATTTGAATTTGGTACGAACTGGTCGTCCTATTCCCGCTTTGTGGGGGACGTATTTGGCAGTGCACTGGCGGCCGAGGGGATTTTTGCCTTCTTTCTGGAATCCGGGTTTCTGGCTATTCTGGTCTTTGGATGGAACAAAGTGAGTCCCAGAATGCACTTCTTCTCTACTATTATGGTCTCACTGGGCTCCATGTTCAGTGCCGTCTGGATTGTGGTAGCCAATTCCTGGCAGCAGACACCGGCAGGATTCCAGCTGGTGGGTGAAGGACTGTCAAAAAGAGCTGAAATTACCAGTTTTTGGGACATGGTCTTCAATCCGTCCTCCATGGAACGGTTGATGCATGTTCTGGGCGGAGCCTGGTTGGCAGGTTCTTTTCTGGTTATCAGCGTCAGTGCATATTACCTTCTGAAAAAAAAACATATTATGTTTGCCCAATCCTCGTTGAAAATCGGTTTAATTGTTGCCGTGTGCGCCTCCCTGTATCAACTGTTTACCGGTCATCAGAGTGGTGCAGGGATCAGTAAAAATCAACCGGCAAAATTGGCAGCTTTTGAAGCACACTATGAATCCAATCTCCCGGCAGATATGTACATTTTGGGTTGGGTAAATGAAGAAAAAAAAGAAGTATCTATTGGTTTGAAAGTACCCATTAAAGGGTTTTTGAGCTTTCTTGTTTACTGGGATGCCAATAAGCCCCTTACAGGCCTTAATAGTTTTGCACCGGAAGACCAGCCACCCGTTAATCCGGTTTTCCAGTCCTATCATTTCATGGTTGCCATTGGTATGGTGCTCATACTCATCAGTCTTCTTGGAATTGTTTTTTGGCGAAGGGGCACCCTCTTTACTAAATCCTGGATGTTGAAACTGATGGTTATTTCAGTACTGGGACCCCAAATTGCTAATCAATTAGGTTGGTTTTCAGCAGAAGTTGGAAGACAGCCATGGATTGTATATGGTTTTATGCGCACCTCGGAGGGAATTTCCAAGGTTGTATCAGCAGACCAGACCGTATTCTCTTTAATTCTTTTCTTTTTAATTTATGCACTGCTTTTTATACTGTTCATCTTTTTGCTGGACCGCAAAATCAAACATGGTCCGGAGGAAACTGAGGATGAAGCCTCAATATACGAGCAACAACGACATACTGTGGATAAATTCCCAATCAGTAAAAAATCCACATGAACTGCAAAATAAAGAAATAAAAAGTTACCGGAGAAGAAATGGAATATTCTTTTGATTTAAATACAGTCTGGTTTATTCTTATCGGTATCCTGTTGGCCGGTTACGCCATCCTGGACGGATTTGACCTAGGTGTGGGCGCACTTCATCTGCTGACCAAAAATGATGAGGAACGCCGTATCATGCTTAATTCCATCGGTCCGGTCTGGGATGGGAATGAAGTATGGCTGGTGACTGGCGGGGGTGCTCTTTTTGCAGCTTTCCCCAATGTTTATGCGACCATTTTTTCCGGCTTTTATACTGCCATGATGCTTTTACTGGCAGTTCTCATATTTCGTGCCGTATCCATCGAGTTTCGCAGCAAGCGGGAGGGTAAACGATGGCGACAGAACTGGGATATTTCTTTCAGTATTTCCAGCATTTTTATAGCACTGCTGGCCGGAGTGGCACTGGGCAATGTAATACAAGGAATTCCCCTGGATCCGGATATGGAATTCTATGGAAATTTCTGGACACTTTTAAATCCCTATGCCATTATGGTCGGGATTACTACAGTAGCCCTGTTCATGATGCATGGAGCAATCTATGTGGTCATGAAAACCGAAGGAAAAATGCATGAAAAAATTCGGGGATGGGTAAACAATACTATTATTTTCTTCGTGATCTGTTATGTGTCAGTCACTATGGCCACCCTAATCTACCAACCCCATATGACAGAACATTTTAAAGATTTTCCTCCGGCTTTTTTTATAGCAATTCTAAATATGCTGGCTATTGCCAACATACCCCGAGAAATTTACAAGGGCAGGGATTTCCGTGCATTTTTATCTTCCTGTGCCAGTATCCTGGCCCTTATGAGCCTGTTCGCCATCGGAATCTTCCCCAATATTGTGCTGTCCAATCCCTATCCGCAATACAGTCTAAATATTTATAATGCGGCATCATCGGTAAAGACTCTGGCAATAATGCTCATTATTGCCCTCATCGGAATCCCTTTTGTCCTGACATATACCGTCAGTATTTACTGGGTTTTCCGCGGAAAGGTAAAATTGGATTCCTCCAGTTACTAAATTTTTTAGCCAGACTGGATATGAAGATGGAGAAAAAAAAAGTAGCAATTTTCTGGTTCAGGCGAGATTTGCGACTGCGGGATAATACCGGTCTCTACCAAGCTCTGAAAGGCAAGTTACCGGTTGTTCCGTTATTCATATTTGATTCTAACATTCTGGATAACCTGAAAAACCGCAAGGATAAACGTGTCAAGTTTATTCACCAGCAGATCGTGAAAATTCAGAAAGAACTAAATCAATTGGGATCATCTCTACTGGCCGAATACGGGGAGCCTGAGCATATCTGGAACTCATTGCTTAAATCATGGGATATCCGGGCAGTGTATGCCAACCGGGATTACGAACCCTACGCCAGGCAGAGGGATGAAAAAATAGAAAAGTTACTGAAAAAGCATACTATCCCGTTTATTACCTTTAAAGACCAGGTAATCTTTGAACAAGATGAGATTATCAAGGGAGACGGAAACCCCTATTCGGTTTTTACACCTTTTAAAAATAAATGGCTGGATACTCTTGGCGAAATGCATCTCGCTCAATTTAATACAGGTCAACAGGTAACCTGTTTTTTCAGATTCAGAACTCCGAAAATTCCTTCCTTGAAAGACCTTGATTTTGTAGATGAATCATTCACCTTTCCCGCGAAAACGCCTGATCCTGAACTCATAAAAAATTATCACAAAACACGTGATTTTCCGGCGATTAAAGGAACCACGCGACTAGGCATACACCTGCGGTTCGGCACTATCAGCATCCGTGAGCTGGTAAGGATAGCCAGGCAATTAAATAACACTTTTTTAAATGAATTAATATGGCGGGAATTTTTTATGATGATACTTTATTATCATCCCCGGGTTGTGCAAGAACCGTTTCATCCTGCATACCAGCACATCAGGTGGTTTAATGATGAGGACCAATTTCAACGCTGGTGTGCAGGACAAACGGGTTATCCACTCGTTGACGCCGGAATGCGTGAACTTAATGAGACCGGACATATGCATAATCGTGTCAGGATGATAACCTCTAGTTTTCTGGCCAAACATCTGCTGATTGACTGGCGCTGGGGAGAAGAGTACTTTGCTGAAAAGCTCCTGGATTTTGAGTTGTCTGCCAATAACGGTAACTGGCAATGGGCAGCGGGATGCGGCTGCGATGCAGCGCCCTATTTTCGAATATTCAATCCCGAATCTCAGATGAAAAAATTTGATCCCGGGAAGCATTATATCAAAAGATGGATTCCGGAATTTGGTACCACTGATTATCCGAAGAAAATGGTGGATCATAAAATAGCGAGGGATCGGGCCCTGGAAATTTACCGTCAGGCCATCAGGCGATGAATACAGCAATAGTTGGATCATATCTCTGATTAAACATTCTTCAGGATTCTAGTTTCTTCCAGGAGTTTATTTAATCTTTTGATTCTGTTTTTCGGTTCAATAACAATACAGACAGCAAAATCCGACCGATAGTGTTGAGAAAAAGGCAATCTATCAGATTACATAATCAACCCTAAATATTGATTCCTTAAATAATTTGGCAGTTGTATTTTCATTGATACAAATGAGAACATTAAGCGATACAAACGAAATATAATTCTTCATTTAAATATTATTCAATAATAATTATGAATTATCACTTGACAATTAAAATTAAAAATATTATTTTAAATCGTGCAAATCGCTTTTTATTAAAAGGAGAACAAAAATGTCACAAATACAGGATAGCAAGAATAAAGTTTGGATCTATTCCCAAAGCAATCTTCCAACCCGTCATGGATCGTTCCGTGTGGTAGTTTTTCGGAATAGTTGGGATGAGAAAGAACATCTGGCGGTTATTAAAGGAGATATTACCGAAGGACAAATTGTACCGTTACGGATTCATTCTGAATGTCTCACCAGTGAAGTCCTGGGTTCACTGAAATGCGACTGTCGCGAGCAACTGGAGGCCGCTCTGGAATATATTGCCCGGATTGGACGCGGAATAATATTATACCTGCGGCAGGAAGGACGCGGGATTGGGCTGGGGAATAAAATTAGGGCCTACGCTTTACAGGAGGAGGGATATGATACGGTTCAGGCCAATCACATCCTGGGATTTCCGGATGATCTTCGCCGTTATGACATTGCTGCAGGAATGCTCAAAGAGTTGGGTGTGGAAACCGTACAGTTGCTAACCAATAATCCTGCCAAAATATCCGGTCTGCAGGAACAGGGCATTAGTGTAGTAGAAAGAATTCCGGTTCTGATTGAACCCAATGCCGTCAACCGCTTCTACCTGATGACTAAAGCCAGAAAATCCGGACATTTGTTGAATATACAGCAGGCAATACCAGAAACGAAGATTCTAAAGAATGCGATATAAAACAATTGTTCTGGCCTGAAATGCATCGGTCAAATTTATAGATGAGTATAGAAATGTTTCTTATAAAAAAAACAGGTACCAATCGGAAATATAGTTTTTCGAATTTTTTCATGGTTTAGGTGTTCACCGGTAAAGTATGAAGAGCGAAAAATACTTAACCCCGCCACTTTTTTCTCCGCCACCCTAAAATTTTGGTTTATCAGAAACAGATTGACTATTTCTCTCAATACTTAAAAGGTAAATACATCCTGAAAAGTCATGAGTCGTCTGACCACTGAGGGATGATCAATTGAAATCAGATCAAAGGCCTGGCCACCAACAAACAGTTTCGCGTTATGGGTGCTGCAAAGATTCCCTATTTCGCGGAATTCCTGTTCCAACTGTTCTTTATTTTCCACTACTGTACCCGACACATATACCCGGTTTGGATGGATTTGTTCAAATACATTTTCAATGTTCATGAGAGGAGTATTCTGGCCGGTATAATACACTTTAAATCCGCGAAGTTCTAGAATGTGCTCCACCATTTTCAGGGCGATGGAGTGAAACTCATTACTAAAATTTAGACAGAGAGTTTTTCCGGTTTTTTTTCGCGGCAGCCGTATAATTCCCTGCAACCGAATAATGGCATCCAAAATTATCTGGGCAGCGATATGCTCCTCGGCAATGGATATTTTACTGTTGACCCACATTTGGCCTATTCGCTGCAGCACAGGAGTTATCAAATGGTCATAAACTTCATGTAGTGGATACTGGCCCAGATACAGGCCATTTAGTACCTGTTGAATTTTTTCAATATCAGATGAGAGTGCTTTCTTTAAAGTATAATCTATCAAATAGCTAAAGTCTCCCTTTAAAATATGATGACTGATCTTGAGATCCGCCTCGTTTTCAACCGGAAAAAGATTGACTTTTTCCGTCTTTTTTTTGTTTCGGTCCAAAAAAGCAGCCAAATGTTCCATAAGGAATTTTCGATGACCTCCTGCGGTCTTGATGCAATCCAGCTTACCCTCATCCGTCCATCGTTTAATTGTTGAAACATTTACACCCAGGATTTTAGCTGCTTCTTCACTATTAAAATATTTCATACCTGTTTCCATTTATTCCTCCTGTATTGACAACCATAATATACAAAAATAAAAAAGAATTATCAAGCATAATGAGCGTTATGAGCTATTATTATAATATTTACCTTGACATTATAATAATATTTTGTTAAAATATAATCGCTCATAAAGCTTTTGTAAATAAAATAAATTTTTATTATAAACAAATTTCTGTAACTAAAAAAACGAACTGGCATCTATCTTAAGATTTTAGCATACAAACTTTACAATTCGCTAATAAACATGATCTGGGAATATCTTATTTTTAATACAATTATCTTGACAGGTCCGGTTGTGCTGAGTTTCGATAAGGGTGTAAATTACATCAGCAAATGGAAATATGCTTTCAGTGCCATCGCCGTTGTTCTGATACCATTCATAATGTGGGATGCCCTGGTAAACGGCCGGCACTGGTGGTTTAATGACCTGTACATCACCGGTATTAAAATTGCCGGATTACCCGTTGAAGAATGGATGTTTTTTATTACGGTTCCCTTTTCTGTTCTTTTTATCTGGGAAATCCTTCACGCCAAAACCGGTAATCCAGTAAGCACTAAATTAAAAAATATCAAAATATTTTTTATATTATTGATAATTCCATCCGGTATTTTTCTCCTGGCCGGTAAAGAGTATACTGCCATAGCATTTCTGGCACTGGCACTTGCCGGCGGCATTGACCTGGTAGTGGATACTCGTATTCTGGCCCGGCCGAATACTTATATATATCTGGGAATCGTATTTCTGCTTAACCTGATATTTAACGGATATCTCACAGCCCGGCCGGTAGTATTGTATAATCCCACCTATATTATGAATTTCCGCTTCTTCACTATTCCGGTAGAGGACATCCTGTACGGGTTTTCCCTGATCCTATTAAATACAGCTCTTTACCAGAAATTTAAGGAGAAATGGGGATGAAAAATAAAACTGTTGTGATAGCAGGCGGTGGATTGGGAGCTTTAAGCGGTGCTATCCGCCTGGCAAAACTGGGATTCAAGGTAATTCTTTTCGAAAAAAATGCTTCCCCGGGCGGCAAAATAAATGAATTGCATGAACAGGGCTTCCGTTTCGATACCGGTCCCTCACTTATCACCATGCCGTTTATCATTGACGAATTGTTTACTTTTGCTGGCGTTAATCGCTCTGATGTTCTTGATTTGGTGGCGATAGATCCTATCTGCAGATATTTTTTCAGTGATGGATTGAGATTTGACGCCAGTGCAAATCCGGTGCTGATGAACCTGGAACTACAACGGGTATTCCCACATGAAATAGAATCCTTTGACAGATTTCTTAAATATAGTGCTAAAATATTTGAAACCGGTTCTGATGTGTTCCTCTATACACCAATACACGAAATCAGGAAACTGCTCCATTTGAATATACTAAAGCGATTACTAAAATTTCACCGGATTGATCCGTTTCGAACAGTAGACCAGGGAGTCAGGCGTTTTTTCAAAGATCCCAGGCTGATCCAGATTTTCAACCGTTATGCTACCTATAACGGCTCTAATCCTTTTGTGGCGCCGGCGACTCTAAATATTATTCCTTATGTTGAATACGGAATCGGGGGTTTCTATATTCGGGGAGGAATCTATCGCCTGGTTGAGCAACTGTCTCGGCTGGCCCTGCAACTGGGAGTACAAATACATACCTCAAGCAAAGTAGATAAAATCACACATCTGCAGGGAAAAATCACCGGCGTCCAGGTTGGGGATCACTTTATCCCGGCCGATTACGTGGTAAGCGGCGTGGATGTGGTCGAGACTTTTACCCACCTTATTGATGGAATGGATGTCGAAAAAAATCGACTTAATCGGTTGGAACCTTCTTTATCCGGGATGGTTTTTCTTTGGGGTGTTGACAGACAATTCCCCAAACTTCAGCATCACAATATTGTTTTCTCTGCAGATTACTATACAGAATTCGTTCAGCTATTTGAGGAACGCAAAGCACCGGATGATCCCACCATTTATATTTCCATCAGCAGCAAAACTGATCCTGGAGATGCTCCGGCAGGTATGGAGAACTGGTTTGTACTTTTGAACATGCCTTATCTCACTGCTGAACAGGATTGGCAGCAGGAGAAAAAACGCATCAGGAAATTGGTTTTTGATAAACTCTCTCACCATCATATTGATATTGAACCGTATATTATGCTGGAAAAGATTTATACTCCGGAAGATTTCTCCCGGC
This sequence comes from uncultured Caldithrix sp., assembly GCA_964461135.1. Taxonomy (GTDB): domain Bacteria; phylum Calditrichota; class Calditrichia; order RBG-13-44-9; family RBG-13-44-9; genus RQOF01. The sequence goes on from CAYWTB010000002.1 coordinate 84,410, forward strand.
TGTATGCCAGCAATAAAGGGAGTATTTATGGCATTTCCTCAAATTCCCGGAGTACAGCCTTCCGGCGTCCTGCCAACCGTAGTCGCACCCTGAAAGGCCTTTATTTTGCCGGCGGATCGGTTCATCCGGGGGGAGGCATTCCACTGGTTATGCTTTCCGGTAAAATGACCGCTGAGCTCATCGCAGAAAATGAAGGTGTCCGACTTAACCAAAATAATTCTTTTAAGATAGTACTTGAAACTTACAAAAACCTTCACCGGAATGCAGAAAATTCAATGATTGAAAATTTAAAAACGGTTATTCAGGAAAGTGAAAAATAAAATGAGTAAAAAAATTGCAGTAATCGGTTCAGGATTCGGTGGCCTTGCTGTGGCCATAAGGATGCAATCGAAGGGTTTCCAGGTTACCATTTTTGAAAAAAATGCCATGGTGGGTGGTCATGCCTATCAGTTAAAAAAAGATGGTTACACCTTTGATATGGGCCCTTCGCTTATAACGGCGCCGGATATTATTCAGAGGGTGTTTGAAAGCGCCGGTAAACGTATGGAAGATTATCTTGATCTCATGCCCCTGGATCCTTTTTACCGCATATACTTCCATGACGGGAGTCACATCGACTACAGTGGTGATTCAGAGAAAATGAAAACACAGATGGCCCGGTTCAATACGCGAGATGCAGCTAATTACGAACGTTTTATTGATAAGACTCGTGAACTCTATAAAGCAGTCATTTTGGATGGCCTGGGTTCCAGACCATTCAGTAGCTGGAAAACAATGCTGAAATTTCTACCACAGGCTCTCAAGTTGAATGCCCTTATTCCGGCATATAATTTTGCCAAAAAGTATTTCAAGGATCCTCGGCACCGGTTCACTTTTTCCTTCCATGCCTTGTTTATCGGGGGTAGTCCTTTCAGGGCACCAGCTGTATATCAAATGATCCCCTATCTGGAAAAAGCCGGTGGAGTATGGTTCAGCCGGGGTGGTATGTACAGTCTGGTTAAGGCCTTTGAACAAGTATTCACGGAAATTGGCGGTAATATCCGGGTTAATGCGGAAGTCCAGGAAATTGAAATCCGGGACAATAAAGTGCAAGGGGTGCGGGTAAATAATGAATTGCATGCGGCCGATGCTGTCATTTCCAATGCAGATTTTTACCATACTTACCACAAACTGATAAAACCTGGGTTTCGTCGCAAATGGTCGGATCAAAAGCTGCAGCGGGTTGGATATTCAATGAGTGCTTACCTTCTATACCTGGGTGTGAAAAAAACTTATCCTAAACTGCTTCATCATACCCTGATTCTGTCCAAACGGTACAAGGAACTGGTAAAAGATATATTTGTCAACAAGATACTTCCCGAGGATTTTTCTATGTATTTGCATGTACCAACACGTTCGGATTCCACGATGGCGCCAGCCGGTTGTGAAAGTATGTACGTTCTAATTCCGGTAGCCAATCTGGATGCCGATATTGATTGGTCTGTCACCACCAAACCTTTCACCAGTAAGGTACTCAAATTTCTGGAAACAGAATTCGGCCTAGAGGGATTACGGGAAAACATAGAGGTATTGGAAACCTTTACTCCGGATGATTTCAAAAAGCAACGTAATAATCACCTGGGCAGCGCCTGGGGTGTTGAACCCAAACTGACACAGACTGCCATATTCAGACCTCATAATAAAAGTGAGGATGTGGAGGGATTGTATCTGGTCGGAAGCAGCACACATCCTGGTGCAGGCGTGCCCGGCGTGCTGCTTACCGCTGAAACCACTGAAAAAGTGGTCCTGTCAGATTTAAAATTTCCAAGAAATGATCATCTAATTAAACAAGAGGAATCTAGTCATGAACTTGCCCATACGTCATGAAAATAGAGCAGCATTTGAACATGCGCGGTTACTGACTGCTCATTTCTCCAAGAGCTTTTATATTTCCGCCAGGATGCTTCCCAGGGAAAGGCGCTGGGCTACTTATGCTCTTTACGGCTTCTGCCGTTATGTGGATAACCTGGTAGATAATCCCCGCCAACGTTCTCAAAAGGAATTATTAATGGAAGCACGGTTCATCGGGCATGAGCTGGAAATTGCCTATCGCAGCGGTGAATCGGAACATCCCATACTAAAATCTTTCATCACGGTGGCCAGGCATTACAATATACCTGTTGAATATCCCCGCGACCTCATCAGAGGAGTAATAATGGATATTCAGAAAACCCGATATGAGAGTTTTGATGATTTGTATGTTTTTGCTTACCGGGTGGCCGGGGTAGTTGGTCTTATGATGAATTACGTATTAGGGTATAAGAATGAGGCTGCCTTTCCGTATGCTGAGAAACTGGGCATTGCCATGCAGTTAACCAACATCCTTCGTGATATCAGGGAAGATAAAAACATCAACCGTATCTACCTGCCGCAGGATGAATTAAGGGAATTCGGTGTGAGTGAAGATGATATCATGCAGGAACGGATGACCCCTGCCCTACACAGATTGATGGAATTCCAGGTAGAAAGGGCCCAACGTTTATATGATGAAGCCAATCCCGGCATTAAGTTACTGGCACCGGAATCACGATTTGCCATATACTCTGCCAGTAAAATTTACAACGGAATTCTGCATAAGATTGAACACCGGGATTTCAATCCTTTTCTTGGAAGAGTCTTTGTCCCGCAGATGAAAAAAATTGTCATTCTTTTGCAGGGAGTTTTACGCAGTAGAATGGAAGTCATTCAGGAATCTCTATCCCCGCCTCAATATACGGTGTCCAGTGAATGATTAAAACCCGGCATACCGTATGGGCAGATAAGATTTTCCGAATCTATATTCACAGACTCATACGAAAATATTTTAATGCGATATATCGGCAGGGAGAAATACCTGTTATTGAGGAAAATAAACCCTTGCTCTTACTCCCCAACCATAGCACCTGGTGGGATGGTTTTCTGATATACTGGATTAATGAAACATTTTTTCGCAGGCCACTTTACCTGATGATGCTGGAAGAACAACTTAGAAAATATCCATTCTTTTCGCGGATTGGTGCGTATTCCATAAATCCCGGAAGGATTAAAGACGTGAAAGAAAGCCTGGATTACACTATTGATATTCTGGAAAGAGAGGAGATTCCCTCTCCCCTGGTATGTATTTATCCGCAAGGTGAGTTAAAAACAGCTTGTGTCCGACCCCTGGGAATTAAAACCGGATATAACTGGATAATCCAAAATTCACGACAGGATATTCAGGTGCTGCCGCTAGCAATTCGCATGGAATTTACTGACCAGCAACGTCCGGAAATTTTTTTTCGTTTCGATGAAATTTTTCAATCTAACGAAGAGTTGAATCCCTCACCGGTAGCACTGGACCATATATTATCCTCCCTTCTGGATCAGATAGAGGAGTCATTGGACCGTAAGGAAAAAGGATACCTTTATTGGACTGGAAGCAAATCCGTGAGCGAAAAGTGGGATAATATTAAAAGTTACCTTGGTGGCAGAAAAGGAAAATGAAATGCCGTTGCTATTTATCATAATTTATGTGTCACTGGGTATCGTATTACTGATTTCATTGATTAATATTATGACCGGACCATTCCTGCGAAAGAAACATGAGATTATAGAACAGGTTTTGGTTTCAGTACTTGTTCCTGCCCGTAATGAAGAAAACAATATAGGACATTGCCTGATAAGCCTTCTAGAACAGGATTATAAAACTTTTGAAATTATTGTACTGGATGATGAATCCACAGATAATACGTCCCGGATTGTTGAAAAATATATGAAGAAACATAAACAGATTCAGCTCTGCCACGGTAAAAGGCTGCCGCCAGGATGGACCGGGAAGAACTGGGCCTGTCATCAGTTAAGCTTACAGGCTAGGGGAGAAATTCTTATTTTTACTGATGCAGATAACCGCTTCGGAGAGAGGGCAATTTCCAATACTGTTGGGTGGATACAGAAATACCACACAGGAATGTTATCGGCATTTCCTCAGCAAATAACCGGGTCATTCATTGAGAAACTGGTAATACCGGTCATAGACTTGCTGCTTTACGCTTCGCTGATACTGTGGCTAACCTACTATTCTCGCTTTCCTTCTCTGGCCGCCGCCAACGGCCAGTGGATAGCATTTACTTTGGATGGATATAAAAAAACCGGTGGGCACCAAGCCGTCCGGGAAAAAATTGTGGAAGATGTCGAACTCTGCCGTCTGGCCAAGAAAAAGGAAGTTCTCTTACTGACCCTGGCGGGAACGGATATCATTTTCGGCCGCATGTACCAGTCAGCCGGGGAACTGTGGAATGGATTTTCCAAAAATCTCTTCGGATTGGTGTCCAATAGAACCCTTCCCTTATTTCTGATCCTGGGGGGACTATCTTTTAACTATATTCTACCCTATATACTGATTTTCAGGAAGATGGAGATAATTCTTCCGCTAACTGCCATTCTGCTGAACATGATTTTGCGCCTGCTACTGGCAATTCGATATCGACATCCGGTTTTGCTCAGTGTTCTCCTTCATCCGCTATCGATCCTGGCCATGATTATGATCGGATTAAATTCATTTTTCAAAACCATGTTTGGCATTATAACCTGGAAGGAGCGGGAAATAAACACCAGACTACGAAAACCATAATAAGCGATATGAGCGATATTAATTTGCTTCCTTTTGTAATTAATATTATATTAGAACATGCTCAATCGGGCAGATGTTGATCAACAACATAGGTATAACAGAAATTTGCCAGAGATTCATCTTAATAAAAAGGAGAGAACTATGACCTTTTATAATATAGTCTGGTTAACAGTTTTTATTCTTGGAGGAGTGACGGTTGGAATAATTGGACTGGCTCACATTGAATATTTTACTATTTTGCTTGTGAATCCATCAATTGTGGATGAACTGCTCGGTTCTGCAGAAAATTATTATTCCTCAAGAGACAATTTAAATTTTGCGCGAGTTTTTGTTCCTCACAGTATGTGACCAACATTGATGATTAGATTAAATTAGTGTGAATAAGAAAATGAATCAAAAGATCGGAATAATTTCTGACACATCTTCCAGCAGGGTATATTTAAAGGTTGTTCTACTATACCTTCTTTTAATATTTGGGGGAGTCTGGCATGTTTTGCAAACATTTCAGTTCCTCATGAAGATAATGGCGGCTCCTCTCATCATAAGCCTTAGCCTCTGGCTGTTCCTGGAAAACCGTCAACTTTTGACAATTTCTGAAACTGTGAATAAAAAGCGGTTAACGGAACGGAAGAAATTTATGCTGTGGGGCATTCTGATCATTACCTCAAGCATCATAATCGAATGGGCAGGTGTTAAATCCGGAGTTATTTTCGGGGATTACAGTTATGGTTCCACACTCCCACCCTATATTGAAGGGGTACCTCTGGCTATTGGGTTCGCATGGTTGGGAATGCTGCTGGCATCCATTACTTTGGGACAACGCGTTTTTCCTCATTTCTACCAGGGAAATGCGCTGCGGGGCTCCTTTCTGGCCGGTATAATCATGACCCTGTTCGATGCTTTTATGGAACCGGCAGCAATCCGGCTTGGATACTGGAATTGGCACAGCGGGATAGTACCATTACAAAATTATATGGCCTGGTTTCTGATCAGTTTCATCCTGGCGTATGCCGGATTTCGGATGGGCCTGTTCACGCGCAAGCTCTCTATTATCGGAATCCATGCCTATGTTACCCAACTGATTTATTTTATTCTGGTGTACTTCAGCTAAAGGAGATTAATAATGGATAATTCAAAGATAAAGGACAGCATAAAAGGTGCTTTAGCAGCATCCTCAGTCATCACAGTGTGGTTGGCCAGTCTCATTTTTTTACTGATACAACCCTTTGGGGAATTCGGATTTCTATTTATGCTGGCTGGTGTTTTTTGGCAAACTTTTCTATACACCGGACTTTTTATTACCGCTCATGATGCCATGCACGGGACGGTATTTCCCGCAAACCGCAAAATAAATAATTGGGCCGGCACACTAGCCGTAAAACTGTATGCACTCTTTTCATATTCCAGGCTTCTCAAAAAACACTGGGAACATCACCGGCATCCGGCATCCGAACAGGACCCGGATTATCATGATGGTGAACATCGCGGTCTGTTTCGCTGGTATGTCTACTTTATGGTATCTTATATCACCTGGAAGCAGATTCTGGGAATGGCTATCGCCTTTAATATATTCTTGTATATTTTTCATATAGAGTCCATCAATCTGGTTGTTTTCTGGATAATTCCTTCCTTTTTGAGTACCTTTCAGCTTTTTTACTTCGGAACTTATCTTCCCCACAGGGAGCTTGAAAACCAATATCCGGATGAGCACCGTGCGCGAAGTAATCAATATTCGGTATTCTGGTCATTCATCAGCTGTTACCACTTTGGGTATCACTGGGAACACCACGAATACCCTCATATCCCCTGGTGGCGGCTTCCCCGGGTAAAACGAATGGTTTTGACATCCGGATCCGGCAAACAAAGTTAATGATTTTTTTCTGGACTGCACGAATTTGGTTCTTTCCTGATGACCAAGCGAATCTGCCATAAAACTCCGTGGGAGGATTCTTCTGGCCATTAAAGAGCCGGTCTCTGTATACTACGCAGGACTGACAAACCTATACAGGCATGCTTAAGCACTCTGCTGAAGACCATTTGCCGCACCAGATAAATCCCTGCAGGCTTAGAATATTGCAGCAAGCGGTTACAGAGAAAATCCGAGATTTTTGTATGACGGGTGTAATTCTTTTTCCCCAATTTCAATACTTTTTGTATCATCTGCGAGTTTTTCGTAAATTGAGTTTCATATTACCGATAGAGACAGGAATCATCATGAATCCTTTGAAAAGCATGACCGGTTTTGCAACCGTCCAGAAAGAGTATAACAGCAGTGAAGTCAGTTGTGAGATTCGTTCCTTAAATTCCCGCTACCTGGAAATCAGTTTACGGTTACCGCGCACGATCACCGATCTGGAAGGTCCCATTAAAGAGGTTATACGTCAGAAAATTACCCGTGGAAAAATCATGTACAGCCTGAATTTTTCCTCCCTCAATAATGAAAATCAGAATCTGAAAGTGCAGGGAGATCTAATCAAATTCTATAAAAATCTGTTGGAGCAGATTAAAAAAGAAGCGGGAATCACATCTCAGATTAAACTGGATCATCTGCTTTTTTTTAAAGATGTCATTTCTTTTGAAGAAAATTCGACCATCGATGAATCATTATCAAATTTCGTCTATAATCTGACAGAAATGACCCTGGACCGTTTAAGTGAAATGCAGATTCAGGAAGGCCAGTATCTCCGCAAGGATCTGGAGGAGCGTATCGGTAATATCTCGAACATTACAAAAGAGATAAAGGAGATAAGTAAAAGCAATCCGGCTTCAGAATTTGACCGGCTTTACAGCCGCATCCAGGGACTTATCGGTGAGGAGAAGGTTGACCGAACCCGGCTGGAACTTGAAATCGCTTTAATAGTGGACAAAGTTGATATAACCGAGGAGGTTGTTCGTCTTCAAAGCCATATTGAACTCTTTAATGAAAATCTGTCCACAGGATCTCCGGTAGGGAAAAAACTGAATTTCATTCTGCAGGAGATGAACCGTGAAACCAATACCATCTCCAATAAATCAACCATGGTGGAAATTACCCACCGGGTTGTCCGGCTGAAGGAGGAAATCGAGAAGATACGTGAGCAGGTTCAGAACATCGAATAACGGAGAAAGAGGTTAAAAGGATAAATATGCGACCAACACCCCAACTTGTTGTTCTATCCTCTCCTTCCGGTGGTGGAAAAACCACTATCTGTAAGGCGTTGGTCTCGCAAAATCCTGATTACAAGATATCCGTTTCGGCCACAACCCGCCCAGCAAGGGATAACGAATCCAATGGTGTGGATTATCTCTTTTTATCTTCCCAAGAATTCTTTCAGCGCGTAAAAAACGATGAGTTTCTGGAATATGAAGAAGTCCATGGAAATTATTACGGTACCCTGAAATCCGATGTGCAGAAACTCCTCGAAGAAGGATATACCGTGATCTTTGATATTGATGTAAACGGGGCCTTATCCATTAAGAAGAAATTCCCGGAGGCCATTCTCATTTTTATACGTCCTCCTTCGCTGGCGGAATTAAAACGCCGCTTACGGGCCAGAAAAACCGAGGATCCGGACAGTATTGAAAAACGTCTGCAGAGATTACCCCGGGAATATGCCAAAGCAAAGTTTTTTGATTATGATATTGTGAATGAAGAACTGAAAAAAACCATCGATCAGGTTCAGCAAATTATTGAAACGCATCAGAGAAGGGAAACCTATGTTTCCAATTCATAAATTCATAAATAAACATATTCTGGTGGGCGTCACCGGAGGCATAGCCGCCTACAAGACAGCAGAACTCATCCGCTATCTGGTAACTCAAAAGGCTGAGGTGAGGGTGATAATGACCGGGGCAGCCGAAAAATTTATTACACCGCTTACACTGGAAACCTTGTCACAGAATCCCGTTGATGTGGAGATGTTTCCCCGGAGTGATTTTTCCGGAACACATCATATCCGGCTGGCGGACTGGGCAGAGGCAGCCATCATCGTTCCGGCCTCCTTTAATGTTATCGGAAAGCTTCATGCCGGAATTGCCGATGACCTGCTGACCACGGTCTGGGCCGCAGTCCATTGTCCCACTGTCATTGCGCCAGCCATGAACGTTCATATGTGGAACAATCCGGTTGTGCAGAGAAATATCAGGGAATTAAAGTCCATGGGATACCTCTTTTGTCCGCCAGGGGAAGGATTTCTGGCGGAAGGATACAGCGGGAAGGGCCGGCTTGCTCCGCCGGAACATCTTATCCAGTATCTTTACCGGGCTATACATCCGGATCCCAACAGTCTCAGTGGTAAAAAAGTGCTCATTACAGCCGGCAGAACTGAAGAACCTATTGACCCTGTTCGCATCATCAGCAACCGTTCATCCGGAAAAATGGGGCTGGCTATGGCGTGGGAAGCATTCGCCCGTGGAGCACAGGTTACTTTAATACACGGCCCTATGGATCTGCAACTGCCGGCCGAAATTGAATGCATTCGGGTAAGCACCGCCCAGGATATGTTTGAAGCGGTTAAGACACATTTCCCGGCTAAAAACATATATGTGAGCAGTGCTGCAGTGGCTGATTATTCGCCTTCACGGCCCCTGAACAGGAAAATTAAAAAACAGAATCAGGATCTGAACATAGACCTCAAACCTACCAAGGATATATTGAAGCATTGCGGGGAAAACCGGGATATAGACCAGGTACTTATCGGATTCGCACTGGAGACAGACACACCCGAAGAAATGGGATTAAAGAAACTTAAGGAAAAGAAGCTGGATATGATAGTAATTAATAATCCAAAAGAGAAGGGTGCCGCTTTCAATTCGGATACTAATGTGGTTACCCTCATACACAAAAATGGTATACAGGAAAAGATATCCATACGGCCGAAAGTGGATGTTGCTTTTCAGATTTTTGAATTTTTGCTGAATAATTCATAATATTTTTTCATTCATGGAATTTCTCCAATCGCCGATTGTAAATGGTTCGGCCATTATGTAAATTCCAGCATTAATTATCATGCATTTATAATATGAGAAGTTCACTTCGCGACAAAATCATTATTTTTTTGAAGGAATACCGGGATCTCTACGGAAACGAAATTTACGTAGATGAAAAGCGATTGGGGGACTTGAAAAAAAAAGTTTCCCGGATCTCGTCGCCGGTTCCACGCATATCTCAAACCCGGCAATTAAAAGAACGGAAGGATAATACTGTACAGGTTATGCCCGAAACACCCTTATGGAACTTTATGAGGCAGATTAAAGATTGCACCAAATGTCCCCTGAAGGATTCCAGAAGCCATTTTGTATTTGGTGAAGGTAATGAACATGCTGACATCATGTTCATCGGAGAAGCTCCCGGTGCAGAAGAAGACCGTACTGGCCGGCCTTTTGTGGGCCGGGCCGGTCAATTGCTGAATAAATTGCTTAGCCATATTAAGATTGAACGGGAAGATGTTTTTATCACCAATATTCTAAAATGCCGCCCTCCCAGCAACCGGGATCCCCTGCCCAACGAAGTTGAGGAGTGCCTTCCCTATCTCAATAAACAGATTGAACTGATTCAACCTAAAATAATTGTGGCCCTGGGGCGTATAGCAGCCCAGAATCTGCTGAACACCACTGCGCCACTGAAACAGTTGCGGGAACGCTTGTGGCAGTATAAGGGCGTGAATCTCATTGTTACTTACCATCCCGCGGCTATCCTTCGCAACATGGGTTTACTGGATACCGCCATCCAGGATTTCAAATTTATGTATAATACTTATCAACAGATGACCAAATAGTATTAAGGGGAGAATATAATGGCCCGAGGTAAAAAGAAAAATGAACTGATCTTATCAGAGGATTTACTGGATAAAGGTATGCGGGTTCCTCCCCAGGCTCTGGAGGTTGAGAAATCCGTCCTGGGAGCCATGATGCTGGACAAGGAAGCGGTAGGAATATCCATAGAAAATATCGATGAAACCATCTTTTACCGAGATTCACATCGTAATATTTTTCAGGCTATGGTATCCCTTTATGATAAGAACGAACCCATAGATGTAATTACCTTATCGGAAGAACTAAAAAAACGAAATGAGTTGGAGCAGGTCGGGGGAACGTATTATTTAACGGAGCTGGCCGCCAGTGTTCCGTCCGCGGCAAATATAGAATATCACCTGAACATCATCCGGGATAAATCCATTTTACGGCAGTTAATTGTGGTCTGCAGTTCCATTATAAAATCGGCATATGATGAGTCGGATAATGCCGAGAAAATTCTTGATATCGCCGAAGGAGAAGTACTGGGCATTTCTCAAACCACCCGGCAGAAGAGTTATGAATGGGTTAAACCTCTCATTACGGCTGCCATTCAGGAGATGGAAAGGCTGCATAAAACTTCCCAAGAGGTGATTATCGGAGTACCATCCGGTTATCATGATCTGGATAATATTCTGGCCGGCTTCCAGCGGTCCGATCTCATTGTACTGGCCGGACGACCCTCCATGGGGAAAACTGCCTTCGCGCTTAACCTGGCGCGCAACGCGGCGGTAGATCATCACATTCCGGTTGGATTTTTCAGTCTTGAAATGAGCAATCAGCAACTGGTGCAGCGCCTGTTATGTGCCGAATCCGAGATCGATTCGCAAAGGCTCCGCACCGGACGACTCAAAGAAGCAGAGTGGCCAAAACTATCGCGCCGCATCGGGCGGCTGGTAGAAGCACCCATCTACGTCGATGATACACCTGCCATGGATATCCTGAAATTACGGGCCAGAGCACGGCGTATGGCGGTCGAGAAAAAGGTGGGAATGATTCTGGTGGATTATATGCAGCTGATGGAAGCTCCGCGGGGAATGGACAGCCGGCAACAGGAAATTTCCTATATATCCCGCTCCCTGAAGACTCTGGCCAAGGAACTGAAAATTCCTGTAGTTGCTTTATCCCAGCTCTCACGGGCGGTGGAAATGAGAGAATGGAAACGCCCTGCCCTGGCCGACCTGCGTGAATCCGGGGCCATCGAACAGGATGCTGATGTCGTAATGTTTGTTTACCGACCCGAATTGTATGGAATTCCCAATTTCGATGATCATGATAAGACTCCCACTGAAAATATGGTGGAAATCATTGTGGGAAAACACAGAAACGGCCCAACCGGTTCCATCAAACTGGTTTTTATGAAAAATTACGGCAAATTTGCGGACCGCGCCCGTTATGAAATGGACACCATTCCCCAGGAGGCCGGATTCTGAACAGATCCTGAGGGCATGACTTTGATGGTCAAAATACATCTATGGTCCGAATTCCTTAATTTTTTTGCTAAGAATTTTAACTTAAATAATAAAATAAACCAATCTAGGGAGAAACCTGATGAAAGATATAACATTAATTCTAATCCTGTTATTTTTCTTCACTGGGATTCAGGCAGATACCCGATTGCTGAGATTTCCGGCCATTTATGACGATCAGATACTGTTCACCTATGCAGGCGATCTTTACACGGTGGCAGACACCGGCGGTATTGCCCGCAAGCTGACGTCTTCCATTGGATTCGAAATGTTCGCCAGATTTTCGCCGGATGGCAAACAAATCGCATTCTCCGGCCAGTACGATGGAAATACCGAAGTATACCTGATGCCTGCTGATGGCGGGCAGCCTGTACGGCTATCCTATACTGCCACACTCTCGCGCGATGATGTTTCGGACCGTATGGGCCCCAATAATATCGTAATGGGCTGGACGCCCGATGGAAATAACATCATTTTCCGCTCTCGCCGGAACAGCTGGGATCCATTTGTAGGTCAACTGTTGCTGATATCTCCCCGGGGAGGAATGTCACGCCAGCTTCCACTGCCGGAGGGGGGATTCTGTTCTTATTCACCGGACAGGACTAAACTGGCCTACAACCGCATTTTTCGGGAGTTCCGTACCTGGAAAAGATACCGGGGCGGGATGGCGGATGATGTATGGATTTATGATTTTAATACCAGGCAGATCCGGAACATAACCAACAATCCGGCCCAGGATATTATTCCCATGTGGCATGGAAACAATGTTTATTTTCTCTCAGACCGTGATGAGCAGAAACGAATGAACCTGTATGTATATGATACCACCAGCGAAGAGACCCGCAAACTAACCAATTTCATCGATTTTGATATCAAATTCCCCTCCATCGGCGAAAAGGCAATTGTATTTGAAAATGGCGGATATATTTACCGGTTCGATCTGCAGAATGAGGCCAATAAGAAAGTAAGCATCACAGTGGCCAATGATATGATTTACGGGCGTAATGAGATTAAGGATGTCAGCAAGGAAATCACCAATTATGAAATATCACCCAATGGTAAACGGGCACTATTTGGAGCCAGGGGGGACATATTCACCGTTCCGGCCTCCGAAGGTCAGACGCGCAATCTGACTCAGACCTCCGGTGTTCATGAGCGTAATTCCAAATGGTCGACGGACGGGCAATGGATTGCTTTTGTTTCCGATGCCAGCGGAGAGGATGAAATCACCATCCTGAAACCGGGAGGGGGCAATGAACCCATCCAGATAACCACGGGTGGGGTAGCCTATAAATACCAGCCATACTGGTCACCGGACAGTAAAAAACTGTTATGGGCTGACCGGCTGCAACGCCTGCGTTACGTGGATATAGATAGCAGAAAAATCACAGAAGTTGCCAAATCCGAGGTGTGGGAAATACGCGATTACTGCTGGTCCCCTGACAGCCGATGGATTGCATATGCCAAACAGGACCTTTCAGGTATGGATATTTTAAATATCTATTCACTCGATAATAACCTGACTTATCCGGTTACCACAAACTGGTATGATTCATATAGGCCGGCCTTCAGCGCCGATGGCAAATATCTGTATTTTACCTCGGAGCGGGACTTTAATCCCATCTATAGTGAAACAGAATGGAATAATGCCTATATCGATATGCAGAGGATCTACCTGGTTACCCTGGCGAAGGATTTAAAATCCTCTTTCGAACCGAAGAGCGACGAAGTGGAATTAAAAAAAGAGAATGAGAAAAAAAAGGAAAAAGCAAAATCCGGTAAAATTGTGGTAAAAGTTGATCCGGACGGCATTGAAAAACGGATTATCGGTTTACCCATCCAGGCATCGCAGTACCGCCATATTACAGCCCTGGAAAGTACTGTTTATTATATCCGCCAGGGTTACAGAGAAAAAAAGGCTCAGCTGCTGCTGTTCGATCTGGCTGAAAAAAAAGAAATAGAGCTGGGACAATTTGATGGTTACGAGATTTCTGCAGATCAGAAAAAAATGATAGTGGGAAAGAATATGACCTATGCGATCATTGATCTCCCAAAATCTACAATTGAGATCAAAAAGAATTTGGATATTACAGGTATGAAGATGAACCTGGAGCGGGAAGCGGAATGGATGCAGATTTTCAGGGAATGCTGGCGCCAGATGAGGGATTACTATTATGCACCGAATATGGCTGGAGTTGACTGGAAAGCCATCGAAGAAAAATATCAGCCCCTGGTTCCTTTTGTAAAGCAAAGAGCGGATCTCACCTTCATCATTGGTGAGATGATCGGAGAACTAAGTACCGGACATACTTATGTTGGCGGAGGCGATGAGCCGGAAGTGAAACGCATTAAAACCGGACTGCTGGGAGCCGTTATGAATAGGGATCTATCCAGCGGTTACTACCGGATAGATAAAATACTGACTGGCGCCAACTGGGATACCACAATGCGCTCCCCTCTCACCGAGATCGGAGTGGATGTGAAAGAAGGAGATTATATTCTGGCAGTGGACGAGAAGCCCTGCAATAAGATGAATAATATTTATGAAGCACTGGTAAATAAAGCCGATAAACAGGTAAAGCTGCGAGTCAACAGTCAGCCCAGTGAAAAGGGCAGCCGGGAAGTGACAGTTATTCCTATCAGTGATGAATCCCCACTCTATTATCACGACTGGGTACAGGGAAATATCAAGAAAGTAAATGAGGCTACAGATGGAAAGGTCGGGTATGTTCACATTCCGGATATGGGAACTGATGGACTCAATGCTTTTGCAAAACATTTTTACCCACAGCTCAGGAGAAAAGCTCTGATTGTAGATGTACGGGATAACGGTGGAGGTAATGTATCACCCATAATTATTGAGCGGCTGCACCGGCAGATACAAATGATTGAAAAGGCCCGTAACAGCCTCCCGGACATCGATCCTCATGCCATGGTCTGGGGACCGAAGGTATGCCTTATGAACGAATATTCCGCTTCCGACGGTGATATTTTTCCTTACCGTTTCCGGAAACTTAACATGGGAAAGCTGATCGGGCGCCGGACCTGGGGAGGGGTAGTAGGTATCCGTGAAACCCTGCCCCTGGTGGACGGAGGTTATCTGAATAAACCGGAATTCGCCAGCTATAATGTAGAAGGGACCAAATGGATAATTGAAGGTCATGGTGTAGATCCAGACATATATGTTGATAATGATCCGGCAAAACAGTATGAAGGCATAGACCAGCAACTGAATAAAGCCATTAAAGTGATACTGGAGGAATTAAAAACCCAGGAAAAAACCATCCCGCCACCACCGCCATATCCGGGGGAAAAGTAGGATTCGGGAGGAAACTAATGGCGGAGAGGGGTTTAGGGTTTAGGGTTGGGTTGTCCCCGGGATAATAACTCTCTCCGGTCGTCTCGTCGGGAAGCCTTGGGCTTTGCACCTTAAGCCTTTCTCTTTCCTCTTTCTGATTTTTTGTTAGAAAACCACATATTAAAGTATTTCTTCCACAGGCAATACACCGATGAACTGTCTTTCCGGATCAAGGAAATATAACTTATTGCTGTGGAATCTGATTTGGCTAACCGTAAGCGACGGCACCGGTTTTCCATCCGATTCAGTTAAAGATGATAAATCCAGTTTTTTAAAGATCCTGTAATTGTGATAATACAGAGCATTACAAAAAAAATCAAAATAATTGTATGGCCCATTTCCATAGGAAAAAGAAATATTTTGGATAGTCTCACCATTAAAATCTAGTATCAGTAAATGCTGATTGCCGTCTTCGTTAGAATAGTATGATACAAAAACATAAATACTGTCACAGGCCATTCCGGAAAAAAAGTTTTTGTCCGGATCGAACAGGGACCATTCGGCATCACTGGAATCGACAGAAAAATTATATCTCCGGACAGATCCGGGCCATCCCCCGGTAAAAAGATAATCTTTATTCCCAGCGAGATATCTACCACCGATACTGCCGGGTAATATCAGTAGATCACAGGATTTGGGATTAAAAACTGAAATTCCGCCGGCTGAGGATGTGAAATATACTGCACTATCCAGCACCACAAAATTATAAATATCCTGTCCGGTAATATCATAAAGCCTGGCAAAAATTTCGGTATCGGCATATGGAAATTTATACATGGATACCAGGGTATCAATATCGATGAAGGTTGTATCTCTTAACCACCATCGGGTGGTAAAATGGTAAACCCTGACAAAATTTTCATAGACATTCACCGGAAAAGAAAAATGTATGGAATATTCGTTACCGGATTTAACATATACCGGAGCCTGAGAATTATCCGGAACAAAGCTGCCGGTAATTTTCCGCCCGATCTGAATGGAATCGATCAACATCTCTTTGATAGTGGCATCAGGTGAATTTTCTACCATCAGGCTGTCATAATCTTCCAACCGAATATTTATTAATTCTTTTAATGATTCCTGAAGTGAGGTATGCATCGGCGCCGGCCCGGTTAATTTTTCGGTGCAGGAGAAATTTATAATTATAAAAACAGTCATCAATAATTTAATCCATTTCATGGTTTCAGTACCTCCTCATTCTGATCCCGGGGATTCAAATGAGATGGTAAAGGAATTCTTTCAGTAATCCTCTGAGAAGTAGTGATTCTGCCGGAATCGAACTCCGCTAACGGTATGGTGGAAATCAATTTCCTGTTGTAATCCGTGAAATATAGTTTACCGTCATAGGCCTGTATACCATCAACAGATTCAGCCGGATAAGGAATTTGTGACAACACTGCTCCCGAAGCCAGATCAATCCGGGTAATTTTATTTAGCCAGTCATAATTGGTATAAAGCAATCCCTCATTGATAGTAAGATAACGTCCTGAATGAAGTACCGGTTGGTATTCGAGCAGGTTTCCGTCCAGATCATATTTTAATAATACAGGTTGTCTGGTATTGCTGTCAAATGAGGCCACATATAAAAAATCATTATAAACTGCCATTCCCAGAATATCTGGGAAAAATTGAGAATAGGGGTATTTAATCTCCAGATCGAGGGAGTCTTTCATAAAATTATGCCGGAATATTCGGTAATGTTCATCATCCAGATACAGGTATTCCGGATTACCGGCAATGTGATCCCCGCCCGGAAAATAATATAATATAGTCATCTTCTGAGTATCCAGGTCATATTCTGATACCTCGACCCATCCAAAACAATAAGAATAAAACTTTCTGCCGATCAGTACAAAATCCTGTACTTGGCTCAGGTACTGATATTCATGAAATGCTTTCAGATTATCGATAAACATTTGGGTGGATGAATAGGGATATTTATAAGTCAAAATCAGAGTGTCGAGATCAACATAACCATCTCTTTCCAGAAAAAATCTCAGGGAGAAGAAATATTCCCGCACGCTTTTGTTAAGAATTCTATGCGGCATGACAAACGAAAATTCATATTCCCTCTGATTTTTCCGATAAACCGGCGTCACCTGTTCCCTGGTATAGAAGCCGTCCAAATCTTTTTCACCCAGTTCAATTCTGGAAAACAGTTTTGAATCGAGCCGGGTCCCGCTCCGGTTGGTGATCATCATACTTTCATATCCGGCCATGGTAATATCAACCAGCTGGCTCAATTCTTCAGAAGAAGGCTTTACCGGAGATTCAGGACTTATAATTTCCTGGTTTTTTTCACAGGTGGTCAACATAACAAAGTAAATTACAAAAAACAGGAGGGACTTTTTCATTTTAGCTCTCCTCACATATCCGGAAAAATAAAACTGTCTATACCTTATACATCCAAAGTAATTTAAAAGGTAGACAGCTTACACTACATGCCGCTTCATTCGAGAATCTGCCAGAGTCTATATTCAGATCAGCTCTATAAAAAATTTGCCCGGATTCTAGGTGTATAATTTAACCGATAAGAGGAAAATTTTCAATTGAAAAATTGTGATTTAAGAATTTGAAATACCACAATTTTTCGGAGTGCATACAGCAGGTTAGGGAGACTGGTACCAAACATAAGACTTTCTTCCCTTAACTCACACCTGCAAGGATCCGACAGAGGAAAGCTGACAGCTTTTTTAACTGTATAAATATTAACAATATACCGATATTTTCTTCTCCGGGAGGCGAACTTGCACTACATCCGACGGTTGTTAAAACTCCATGATGTTTAAATTTGCAATCCACCAAAAAATAAAATTTTAAACCGGAGTGCCCGGAAAACTAAGATTAAACTGTTCGTTCGAAAAAAAATCAAATTCAATTTGGGTAAGGCACTGCAAACATTCTTAAGGTATGATCCCAGTTAATTTTTTCTGTTTCGGTCTGAACAAGTTCATCGTTTACTCTGATCCTTATCTCAGAAAATTCGGACACTAATTTTCGATGTAATTCCTTTTTAGAATAATATATTTTATAGGCTTCCGGGCTGCTCATCCCGGGTAAAATTTCTGCAGGCAGTTTTATTGCGATATTACCTTTCCCACGGCTTTGCAGATAATAATTCTCCACATCAGCTGACAGGTGAAAATTCCTATAGATTTGCTCCAGGAAATAATGATATATCAATTCCTGTCTATAGTGCCGAACAGTAGAATCTATTTTTTCCGGATGATGCAAACCCTTCCGATTTGCCTCTTCCAATATAAACTCATTTCGGATCATGATTCCAAGATCATCCTTAAATCGAGTAACCGAGCTAATTTGAGGTCGCTTATCAAATGGTAGATTCTCAAGTTTTTCAATGAAATCTCCAATTGTCCACATTTTTTTATTACTGGTTATAAATGGCAGATTTAAATCATTATCTAAAGCAATTTTCAATTTGCCAACCTGGTCATCTTTTATCGGCACTATGCGTTGGAATTGTAACCGTTTTTTTTGCTCATCTTTGAATTCCAGTCCCCGAATGACTTTCCGAAATGCTTCTTTTTTTACTTTAATTTGAAAGGGATCCAGATAAGTTTTCAGGTATTCCCCGGCGGCAATTTCCTCTTTTCTTTTCTTTATCACCTTAAAAATCTGGCTTCGTTTTGCCTGGAACTCACTTTCACTTAGCATGATATTTTCTGTGCGATCCACGACCATTAAAATATGATAACCCCATTTACTGCGAACCGGTTCTGAATATTCACCCGGCTTTAACTGAAATACTACATTTTCCAGGAATATATCCAGGTCGCCCCAGGAGACCTCACCAAGATCCGCCCCTCCTTTTTGGGGATCAACCTCATGGAAGATTTGTTTACTCAGCGTGTCGAAGGGAACACCCTGTTTTAACAAATTATAAATACGTTGTGCAGATGCTTCATCCGGGGCAAATAAATGCTTTACATGTAGCCTCACTCCCATCTTTCTGAAAGCATCCCGCAATTCTACATCTCTAACCTGGACTTTATCGGAAACTTCCTGCTGATAGAAAGCTTGAATGATGGCTCTCTTATTCTCGTAGTTGATCTGTTTTTTTAAAAAGCCATTGTCTATCAAACCTATGCGCGAAGCAAGTTTATCCGATAGATTTTTATCAATCATAAAATCCAGATATTCCCGTAATCCCGCGTTTCCATTAAGATAGCCGGGAAAAGAAGGATCCACTTCGTACGAATTTCGAAATGCCTCTAAAGAAATTTTTTCATTTCCGATAATGGCAATGGTATTTTGATCCAATGCCGATTCCCTTTGACAAGAGATCAATTGAAACAGTGCAATCACCAAAACCGAAATTCCCATTATGAAAAGTAAAGTATATTTTTCAAAAGAATTCAACTTCTCGACTCCTTCAACCGGCAGATACTTAGTTTACTCAAAGTCTATTTCCCATATTGAATAATTCCAAAGTTCGTTGATCTGTGCATAGTTTATTCTAATGTAGTGTGTTTCCAAATTCAAATACAGATTTTCTTCACATTTTTTCTTTGAATCTATTTTAGCTGCAGAATTCCAGTTCTGATTATCATGGGAATGGAATATTTCAAAGTTCTTATTATATGCGGCCTCCCACTGAATAGTTACTTTTTCAATTTTAGTTAACCGGCCAAAATCTATCCATATCCATTGCGGATCATTTTGTTTGCTTGCCCAGCGAGCCTTTAGACTTCCATTCACCATATCATAGACCTGGCCGGTGGATGCACGTAGATCGCGTACATAAATTTTAATTTTGGACAGCATTTCCTGAATTTGGAGATGGTAATTCTCCCGATTTACATAACCGGTGATCAGGTTCCACAAATACTGCTCCGCTACCGGATCATAACGCCGCCCGTATAGCTCGGCCGATGATTCCTCCTGCAACAGGCGGCCACGAACCTGAATTCGGGAAATAATAATCCAGCCCTTTTCATAAGGAATTTCCAGAACTGCCGGCGTTCGTAAACCTATATTGCAGTCCGCAACCGAATGATAAGGAATGGTGGGTCTCACCGAATGCTGACTTACAATTTCTCCTCCCAGGGCGCCATTAAAAATCTTTAGGTGGTCCGGCCCAATATTTTTCCACAGGAAATGAGATGGATCGGATGGAAAGACATACGAATCATAACCGCCCCTCTCCGGATCTTCCCGGTATTGTATTTTTATCTGGATATCTTTGAATATTGAAAACCGGGCCTCGTCTGCAATCTCAAATTCTGGTTCCTGTAGAATTAAGATCCCACCCTTTTTCATGAACCGGTACAGTTCTATTGCGGGGATTTCTGAAATCTCTTTGATCCCCCAACCGTTGGTAAGAACAATTTGAGCTTTTTCTAAACCAACGGGGAATTTCTCCAAGGGGATGCAATGTTTTTTCAGAAAATTGTGAATTTCTCCGGAAGGATCACAAACCGTCAATGCAGGAATTGCTTTTATAACGGGGTTTTGGACCGGATGAAAGACAGTTACTTTTTTCCGGCTATTGGCTATGGGAAAATTCTGTTCGTTTGTTATTTTTAGGTGAAGAATATTCGGCCCGGGTTTTTCAGGGAATATGATATGTACTGCCATTTTAATATGTTCACCGGCAGATAGAAAAAGTTTTTTTTCAAATAAAATTCGTTCCGGTTGATTCTCAAAAAATAAATTTATCCTAACATTTTGATCTTCGCCAGTATCATTAAAAACATAAACAGAAAGCGCCCTTTCCTCTTCCTGAAGAAAATGGCGATCCCAGAGCTCAATACTTACACCCACAGGGGAAAAAGCTTTTTTTAGCGCAGCTAATATTGGTTTAGGTCGTAATTCATCCAGGGTTCCCCAAAACCAGTTTGCTGTTGGTCCGTAACCTGCGCTTAAATAAACGAAAGGTAGTATGGCATCAATATCCAACCGGCGCCATAACTCGGTCAATTCCGACGCTAAAAAAGACTGATGTTGCAATATTTGTTCTTTATCGGGATTTCGCCCTAACCATCGCTCAAGAATAATTTCAGTTAACTCTGTCGGCGCCCCTCGCCGGTCCAGCCACCACCAGAGATATTCATTCACCACAGCAGGAATGGGACTGTTTTTCCAATCAAAAATGGAACGAGAGAATCCAAATTTTTTCCCATTGAGTATAGAACCCAGAGAATAGATATACGGATGATCTTCGCCAAAGTCAACCATTTCCCAGGGGCGGGAAGGATCAAGCTCTTTGAGGCGGGGGATAATCTCTCCTGTAATCCGCGAATCTGTGGATTCATTTAGAGCATCCCAAATAACTATGCTGGGATGATTGCAATTCTCTTTTATCCAGGCCCCGAATTCCTTTCCAATTTGTTCCAATGAACCAGTGCTTGTCCAGAACATCCATTCATCCTGCAACATGATACCATTTTCATCTGCAATATCGTACCATTTGTTATAAGCATGACCGAGGTGAAATCGGAAAAAGAACATGTTATGCGCCTTCGGGATGTCAACCAGCACTTTTTTTATCCAATCGGGATTCCAGGGAAGAGTGCCGTGGCTGTCGTCGGAGAGCATGCGGTGGAAAGCAATATTGCTGCCCATTAGAACTCTCCGGGAACCGTTGAGAAAAAAATGGCCGTCCCGGATTTCAAATTTTCTCATACCAAAAGGAATAGTCAGGGAATGACACACCGAATCGTGCTCTTTTAAATGGATCTCCAGTAGATACATAAAGGGATTATCCGGGGACCATAGTTTAAACTCCGGTATCTGCAGATTGAATTCAAGAACAGAAATCGAATAGGAGGATAAGGTGATTGAAAAGAGCGCAGGCTTTCCTATTAAAATTCCGGCTTTTTTCTCAATAACTTGGTATTCGACGTTAAAATGCCTTTTCTGATTTGATAAGTTTTTTATTTCAGAATAAATATTTACGCTGTCGCGCTCAATATCCGGAAGAATTCTGGTCCATTCAATCCTTCCCTCTCCATAAAAATGCAACCAGATATCGCCCCAAATACCCGGAATGAAGGATAATTTTTCGAAATCATTTCCGACTGCGCTATGGGCAGGAAGAGTTTCCTTTTTCCCAACTCTGACCAGCAGTTCGTTCGAACCATCCATCTTAACGTAATCAGTTAAATCAAATTCCTGACTGGTGTAACAGGGGATATCGCCGCCAACCATTTGATTATTTAACCAGATTTCCGTTCCATACTGCACTTGTTCCAGTTGAAGATAGATTTTGTTAAAATTTAATTCGGGTGGGATGCGGAATTCTTTTCGATACCAGAAATAGTTATAGTTCTTCCAATTAAACGCGGGTTTTGCCACATCAACCAGGGCCGGCACTTCACATTTATGCTTGAAATTTCCGGGTTTCTCATCACCGGATTCAATCTGCCAGTTCCCGTTCAGACTTATTTTTTTATACATTAAGACATCATAGATTTAACCTGCTTAATTCACAAATAGTGGCTAACGCCCAAATCTACTGGATTCTTTAATCCCCGGTCTGAAGACCGGGGCCATTTAATTTCTAAGAATATAACAACTTTGATACATTATATCCTATTTTGTGAATTAAGCAGGTTAAATAAAGATTTAAAAATTTAATACGACTCACCAAATTTATTTTAAAACAAAAATAAATCATCGAAAATCCCGGTAGATGAACCGGGATTTTTTTTCTGAACAGGAAAATTTCAAGATCATTAAAAAATACATATCATCAATGTAATAAAGAGCTTCAGGATTATTCCAAAACTACTTAAAATTTCTCCCTAATACCCAGCTAGCTGATTCAAAAGTATCCATTATATTCTCAATTTAATTAAATATTTTAGAATCAACGCACTATTAACATCTTCTTGGTGTCAATAAAATCACCGGAATGTAAGCAGTAAAAATAAATGCCGGATGGGAGATCGTTTGATTGAAATTTTACTTTATATTCACCCGCCTCAAGTTTTTGATCCTGATAAAATGTCTTAATCCGCTGACCTAAAATGTTAAAAACATGCAAATTGACAATATTACTTTTGGGCAAAATAAATTTTATGACCGTACCGGAGTTAAACGGATTCGGATAATTTTGCTGTAATTCATAACGAGAAATCAGCGGATTATTGTTATTCTCCAAACCCACCGTCCAACCAATGGCCACCAGCATTTGAGGAATTTCGGGAGATGACATAAACATATTCCAGCATAAACCGGAACGGTAATTTTCCATCATGATTACCATTGGACCCTGATCAATGCCAATATAACTGTTGGCATACCAACTTTGCCCAGGATTAAATGCATCTTTAAATCCAAATTCTCCCCATAATTGTGGCCCTAATACATAATAAAAATGTTTCAATGTTGCAATCGACTCCTGCGGTGTATAAGGCATAGCACTAATTGCAGCAGTAGGTGAAATGGTGCCGTTATCATTGTATTGGGGCGCATGTGCACTATACCCACCCGGTTCATCACTTGCTGTTAATCCCCAAACCAATGAATCATAACCTGCAAAAGAGAGGGGATTCGCCATACAATATGCACGATGAATGAGAGAAATATTTCTGTTATTGTCATAATAATTACAGAACTGATCGGACTTATTTCGCGGATCAAATCCTAGAAATGAATAGTGGGTGAAAAAAAGCGGACCGCCATAAGCTGGGCCAACCCACTGCATATATCCATAATAGGTATTTCCATTTACATAATCAACAGGAGAGGCCCATCCGGCATAATAGAGAGAAGCTGGTACTGGGTGGGTGGGGGAAGCTACAGCCAATAAATATACAATCATTGCTTCATTGAATCCGACTACTTTCATATTTATCGCCCAGCCGTAGTTGGGAGACCAGTGCCAGTACAAAAAATTACTACTGGGAGTCTGACGGTACCAGTCCCATTCAACGCCTTCCCACATTTGGGTTGCTAAAGTACGGATTTCATTTTCTGCAGAATTTTTCAAATTAAAATATTGTCTCACTGTTAATACACCTTGCAGTAAATAGGCTGTTTCCACTAAATCACCACCGTCATCGTACTGACTAAAAGGAATAGTTATTCCCGTAGTCCCGTTAATCCAATGAGACCAGGCGCCATGATATGTTGTACAATTATTGTGCAAAAATCGCAGAATCTTAAGAACTCTTGAAGCAGCGGAATCACGAGTAATAAAACCACGGTCTGCACCTACCATGAGGGACATTAAACCAAATCCTGTCGCCCCCGTTGCGCACGTCTCGCTATTACCGGCTCCATTCCGTTCTCTGGCTAAACCACTAATAGGGTGTCCATAATCATAAAAATAACGAAACATCGCTTCCTGAACAGAGGATAATAATTGTTCTTCCGTCATTACATAAGAAGTACTGAAAACCGTATCTGATGCTGGTGATTCCTCATAATTTTGGTTTGCCGCAGTTGCATAGTAGTAATAGGTTTGATTATTTTGGCCAAAAAAATTACTAAAAAGGTGTACCTCATGAAATGTTGGATTTAATTTAGTGTATGGTCCAAATTCCGCTTGGGAACGGTAAACAAAATATCCAGCAAGATTAGTATCTGTATCTAATGTCCATCTCAAATCAATACGACTGTCATATCCCGTTGCAATAATTCCCTCCGGCCTATGGGGAATTCCCGGACCTGTTCCACCTGATCGAATAGCACGAATTTCATCCAGCCAGGCCAGGTGATTGACACCGTCGGCAACTTTCTGGAAATGATAAATTGTTTTTATCCGGGTAAAGTCACAATTATTTGGTCCCGGTTGGAAGGCATTTATCGGAACCATCACTTTTTGCCAGCTATTAGAATCCGAATCCACCCCATTAAAATGATCACCCAGCCAAACACGCGTACTATGGTGATTACTTAAATCTTCCAGAGCTAAATCGGGTAAGTCTGCTTGATTTATTGCCTCGGGTGCATTAATCCAATATTCTATACTATCGTATTGCGTAAGATCGTGCCCTGGCCAGCCAATCGAAGCTACAGCAATTCCCCAGTCTCCTCCACTAGCGGAAGTCCAGTGTAAACGTAAACTATTTGCCCCCTGGTATTTATGTAAGGTATCTACTGGAAATTTATCATTCCCAAGTCCGACTAATTCCAATTCACTAGGTGCATTTTTATATCCCCAGGAGGGATCATAAAAAGTAGGATCGGGGCTGTCACCAAAAAGAACGATATAGCTTTGGGCAAAACTACCAATTACCCAGGTTAACAATAGTATGAAAATCATGGTGCGTTTCATAATTTACCTCAACTTTTTATTTAAATATTATAAAATCAATTATCCTGCTTAATTCACAAACAGGGGCTAACGCCCAAATATACTGGATTCTTTAATCCCCGGTCTGAAGACCTGGGCCATTTAATTTCTAAGAATATAACAACTTTGATACATTATATCGTATTTTGTGAATTAAGCAAGTTATAAAGAAATTTTTGGCGACTCTCATGCTGATTAAAATACTTTTCATAACCATGTTTTTAAATAATTTATGCTATATTGACCACAATCTGTACTTCTGATTTTCGTTTCATCACTGGAATTTTGTTTCCAGTTATCTTTTTTCCATCCATTTTTATTACAATATTCCCAGGAATTTTTGAACATTTATTAAAAATTTCAATATGGTAAACTGAACCTCGAAAAAATCTTTTTATCTTTACCCTTTCCCACGTTTGAGGTAAAGTGGGATTTATAACCAATCCATCATAATCAGCTTGAACGCCAAGCAGATAATCGTATGTGACACGAAATAGCCAGGCAGCAGAACCAGTATACCACGTCCAGCCTCCGCGTCCATAATGAGGTGAATCTTGCCCATCAATGTTTCCCGGGGTAACGTAAGGCTCTACCATATATTGATTCGGTTTCATGCCATTGTATATGGGACACAACTTTTTATAAAGGCGATAAACCATCTCTGGTTTTTTCAATATTGCAGCTGCCCAAATAGCCCAAGTAGCGGCGTGAGTGTAGACACCGCCATTCTCTCTCACGCCCGGAGCATATCTTGAAAGATACCCAATATAAGGATCGGGAGAGGTATACGACGGTTTTAAGAGCATAGGACCCACATCACATTCCAATTCATCTTCGACGACTTGCAAGACTAGTTGTTGTCTTTCTTCATTAGTACTTTGGGCAATGATTGACCAAATTTGCGGGTTTAAATAAATTTTACCTTCTGTATTATTATGGCTACCAATCAACTCGCCATTATCCTTACTGGCCCGCCAAAACCATTTACCATCCCAGCCATTTTGGTTAATCGAGTTTTTAAGAGATTCTGCCCTCTGACCGTAAGTAGTGGCTTTGGCAGTGTGGTTTAACCGATTAAGAACAATATTAAATTCACATAGAATATAGTAAAGAAAATGAGCCAGCCAGACCGATTCACCCTTACCGTCCAAACCAACCGCACTCAGTCCGTCATTCCAGTCTCCCGCCAAAATAAGCGGTAACCCTCGCTCGCTAAACCTCCCCAGAACCTTGTCAATAGCCCGCAGACAATGCTCCAGCAAAGCAGCAGAAGAGGAATGATCATAAAATGGAGCGGTTTCTTCCAACACTGGCCAATCGCCCGTTTCTTTTAGATATTGAATTGTAACAAACGGGAGCCACAATAAATCATCACTCATATTACCATCCAAACCCTGTTCCGTAATGGGATGCCACCAGTGCAGCACCCGCCCATCTCTGAACTGGTGTGCAGCATGTAGAAGGAGCTGTTTCTTTGTTAATTCCGGTTTACTGTAAAGAAAAACCTGGCTGTCCTGCAATTGATCCCGGTATCCATAGGCGCCGCTCTGCTGGTAATACGCAGCCCGGCCCCAAATACGGCCCGAGATAGCCTGGTACTTCAACCAGTAGTTGGTCATAAAATTGAGGGCCTCGTCCGGTGATTCTACCATTGCAGCACTCAACAGCGAATCCCACTCTTCTTTCACTTGCCGCAAAGCGGCTTTAATATTTTGGGAATTGCGATACTTCTGAACCAGAGAATAAATTTGAGATTCTGAAGGTTGAGCGCCCAAATAAAAATGTAGCAACTTTTCTCCCCGGGGTGGCAGTGCAATTACTTTCTTCAGGCTGGCAATGGAATCGTTCCACTTATGTTGTGATCCCGATAGATTTCCTGTTTCAACCGCTACCGGATTCGCCAGGGTTCGTGCCTGCCCGATGAATTTTTCTTTATCACCTTCAAATCCATCCACCGATTCACTGCAGGAGAAAAATGCTATATTTTGCCAATCTGTATTCCAGTGACCGCGATTTGTGGGAATCTCCCATAATCTCTTGCGCGCTAAAAGCACCTGATGTGTTTCATTATACTCAGTTTCCAAAAAGGTTTTGTGGAATTCCCGATGATTGTCAGGAGCAGCTCCCAGGCACCATTCAAAGTAGGTAAATATGCTGATCCTCCGAGGCCGGTCGTCCAGATTGACCAATTTCAACGACCAAATCTCCAGATCATCATTAAACGGAACGAATATCCGTAATTGGGTGCTTATCATCTGATATTTTGATTCGAAAATTGTATATCCGATTCCATGACGGCAAGAGTATTCATCTAAAGTATTTAAAACCGGTTGAACAGTGGGACTCCAGAAGATCCCGCTTTCTTCATCTTTCAAATAAATAAATTTGCCCCAGTTATCCTGAATCAGATCCTGGTTCCAGCGGGTGATGCGATTTAAATTGGAATGGGTAATCCAACTGAAACCACCGTTTACTTGTGACACAACCAAACCGTAATTCCCATTGGAGATTACATTGATCCAGGGTCGCGGTGTGCGGTAATCCGTGATGACATACTCCCGGCCATCATCGGTGAAATATCCATATTTCGATTCGAACTTTTTTTGCATCCAGGCTTATATCTCCTCATCATCGTTTGAAGAAAAAGTATACTGAAATTTCTTTAGAACCGGTACCGCTTTCATACCCGCATTTACCTGTCCAAAGCCTGACTATGAAAAACAATTCCCAACCGTCGTATGGATTGGCAGATTCTAATTAAAAGTGCATTTCCAGCGAAAAACGATGAACGTTATTTAACCTTCCCCAATCAGCGTAGGCATAATCTATTTGTAATGGGATGGTTGCAGATAAATAATAAACGAAACCTGTTCCCAGGGTCAAACCTTTTTCTGTTTCATCTTCATACAATGCCTGGTATCCACCGCGCAGAAAAAATCGGTGTCGAAAACCATATTCCATACCAAAACTGACGTTTTCCGTATTGTCATTGGGATGTCTTGCCTCTACTGCCACAGTTAACTGGTTCATTTCATGGTTTAGAATTTCCATGGCCACACCGAAACGGAACAGAAGCGGTAAATCCCATTTATCTGTTTGAAGATTGGCAAATATGTTTTCATTGTCACCATGCTGCTCGGGACTAAAATCATAATTTACAAATATATCTTTCCCTGAATACTGCATTTTGGGGCCAAAATTGGAGATATTCATACCTAATGTCAGCCAATTAAAATCGGTTTTGAAAAGTATCCCGATATCAAATGCAATCGTGGATGCTGTCATGTGCCAAATTTGTTGACGAATATATTTAGCGGTAAATCCCATGCTGAAACGGTTGGTAAGAGCGCGGGCATAACTTAATCCAAACGCCATATCCATTGCGCTGAAGTATTCACCGGTGCCTTCCGGTTCGAATTCAGAACGGACTTTCATATCGGGCATGGAGAGGGAGGTAAAACTCAATCCAAGAGTTCCAAAACTACTTACCCGTATTGCCACTGCAGCGAAATCGAAGTTCATGTCCGCCAGCCAGTTAGTATGGACAAAATTTACTCCCCCATTCGGTCTTACCCGCGAGAGTCCGGCCGGATTCCAATATATTGAAGAGACATCGTTGGCAAGCGCCACGTAAGCTCCGCCCATCCCAATGGCTCGGGCTCCAACCTGGATTTTAAGAAATTGAGCCGTCGTTGTACCGCTTTTTGTCAGTCCGCCGAATATGTTGCACCAAGCTGGTGATATTAAAAAGATACTAATTATTATGGTAAAAAAGACTGTCTTTCTCATCTTGATTTCCGCTCATTATTTTATTAATGCAAATCTTCCTGTCTTCTCTCCTATACCAGGGGCTTCCAGATAGAAAATATAGATACCCGGGGCGATATCCAGGTAATCTTTGGTAGTTAAATCCCATGGTTCTGCTCCATCCAATAGATCTGAATTGTGTTGTAAGGTTCGTACATGATCGCCGCTGACCGTGAAAATACGAATGGTACAATCCTTTGGTAGGTGTATGAAATAGACGCGCCGTTCTCCCCGGCCAGTAGCAAATTTTCTGGTCGGTTCCCAACGCGCAGCCACCACATAAGGATTGGGTACAACCGCCACTTTGTCAAGATCAGTTTCTGCCTGCTGGCGGTCGATTTTTGCTGCTTTGGTTGTAAACTGGTAAACATCGCCGCTGCGAAACGGTGTTTTGATCTGAATTCGCAAAATATCACCGTCCTCCGGTAAAATGGGTTGTGCACCGCCATAAGGCTCCAGAAAACTCACCCTCCAGATTTCCTGCTGATTGGTGCCGTCGATTATAATTATCCTGATATATTCGGTGGAATCATTTAGAGGGACGGAAATCATGCTATCCCGTGTAGATTTTCTAAATTCTTCAAACATGAAAAGTACTTTCTTGTTTTCATATATGTCCCACACTGAAAAATTTACAGGAAAACGTGGACCAAACCACCAGGTGGTGTCGGGATCTCCAAACCTGATTTCGTAACTGGAGGGATAACCTGGCCTGCGATGCGGGAATACATATTTTCTATCCACTTTAACCGGCAGGTTGCAATTTCCTTTAATCCATCCGGAATTTTGCCCATCCCATTCGATGGTGTCACTAAGGGTAAATAGACGCAGACCAGAAAATAAAGGATTAAAGTCTTCTGCATTAATATAAGAGGATTGACTGAATACAGTATCCGACTGTGAGGAATTAGTAGTACTGACCAGGCTATAATGAATTGTATCCTGGTGAGTGGTATCATCAAAACTAAGCCGGAAGGTTTGATTATCCGATACCTGCAAAGGATCGAGCACATCGATCCAAACATTGCCGGTTGCAAATCCGGTCACATGAGTTATTGAATCCTTCACTCCGCCGGCTTTATACCCAGCTACCGGCGCCTGCGGGGTTATCTCCACCGTATTGGCATCAAGGGTTACGTTTCCGTTAATATCCTGTACAATTAAACGACTGCACTCAGATGGATACATGCTGGAATCCGGGTCTCCCCTGTCATAAGAAACCGCGGCATAGTAGTACGTCTTGCCATTTATCACATCATTGTCTGTCCAGGAATGTTGTAACCCCTTGTTATCACCCATATAAATTTGAATACCCTGATATTCCAGAGGAAAGAACCCTTCAACATCATCCCTGAGGTCGAATTGTGCGACGGGTTTAAGAAAGGTTTCTTCGCCAAAAGCATTCGTAATAATTCGGGCGTCAATAAATCCGGGATCGGTGCTTTTATAAATTTTATAACCCTCAAAATCGTAAGGTGGCGTGGAAAAAGGATCATAGCTTCTTTCAGCCTGGTCGTCCCAATAAAGGGTGATCTTTTTATCTCCGGCCACCGCCCACACACGTGGTTTGTCAGGCGGCCGCGCAAAATTATAGTTTTCGTTATATATTCGTTGAACCGTTTGCTTATTGCGCCGGAGGTCGGATAAGTTTTCACCAAAAACGAGACAAACCGAGAATCGTTCGGTTAAACCGGAACGCAGGGGAAATAGCCCCGATCCATAAAGAAATGCGATATTACCGTTTTGCAGTTGTGTATCGAAATGACTTACAAAAACACGGTTCCACACATCCTGGTCTTTATAAAAGGCAAAACCCTGCCCGATATAAAATACGTCAAATGCGGTCAACCCGATCTGGTCTGATTCATCTTTATCAGTTGCATCAAAGTGGGGTTCGCCGGCAGTCGGGCGTCCATCGCCCTCTCCCAAATCACCGGTCCCGCCTAAACCATCTGCGCCAACATCATCTTTTTCGGGATCCCAATCCAGGTCGTTATCAATACCGTCATCGCGCCGCTCATCGATCATTTCATCAATCCGGCCGTCGCCGCTATTATCGATACCATCTGCATATTTAAAACCGATATGTAATGCATTCTCATCAATGAGACCATTTTGATTATCATCAATCCCATTGTCAGGAATTTCTCCAATAATCATATTCTGGGTGACTACCGGGCTTCCCTCTTCGCCATCTCCATCATCATCCACATGGTTAAAGGGATTTCCGGGGCTTTCCAGGAATGCATATCCGCACCAGCCGGTAGGTCCCCAACCGCCCTGTCCCAAACCATTGGTATCCCAAGAATAGGTGATATCATTCTGTAAATCGAAGGAAGCATTATCATCATTTGAATCGTATTGACCTCCCACGCCAACATCAGCATACATACCGAAGGTCATTTTCTGATAATTTATGGTCCCCTCGTTCGTGATATCGTAATGCCAAAAAATAAGGTCTTCGGCCTGCACGTTTGCCCATTGGAATCCCCGAACTCCAACTCGTAATGCTAAACCGCGCCGGCTATGATCTGTGGAATCCGGATAAAAGTCCTGACCGTCATCTGCATCATCATCCATAACAAAATAGCTTTCCTGGTCCGCATTGGTGCGTTTTCCAAAATAGCCATTCCAGAAACCATTCCAACTGGCATCCTTGTCCACCCAGCCATCCGGCCAGGAGTTAGGATTATCACTCATGGCAATTTTATCCTGTCGCTGATTCGCATAACCGGGCCGGGGTTGCCAGCCGCGCTCCACACCATCCGGGGAAATATCCATTAATTCCCGGTAACCTGCCTCACATAAGTAAAGCGTATCTCCATAGCGATTAACCACCTGGGTAACCACAATAGGCGTGATGCCATCCATATAAGAGTGATTTGTCCCCTTAGGCCACACGCCGGATGGCTGTCTTCCCCACCATGCGACTTCGCCAAAATTATAAAAAAGGGTTTCTACCAGGTTTCCATTATGGGTTCCTTCTTTGCGATATGTTCGGTTTCCACGCATCTCTTTGGGAACGCTTATCTGGGCAATCAGGGATGCCGACATCGTGATCAGGATGGTAATAATGTATAATTTAAACCATCTCATCGAAATCTATCCTCTTTAGATATTTATTACAAAATTTGCTTTCATCAATCAGAACCTACGACTTAGACGGGGAAGCTCTGTATAAAATAATTTTTATCAAAGATCAAAACTAAAGCCCATCAAAATTTTACGAGGCTCGGAATAATAATCCGGCCGTTGCAACCATTCATCTAATGTATTTACATGTCCTACTCTGTCACCCAGGTATTGGCTCACAAGAGAATAACCTGCACGCCCGGTATCGGTATAAACATCAATTTCATTTTTCCGATCGAAAACATTATATACCTTCAAGAATACATTAAAACGTTCACTCCATAGTAAAATTTGCCTTGATATTCTTAAATCGATATTATAGTTGAATGGCTTTCTTCCACTGTTTTCGAATGTCGTTTCCAGGCTTTGAATTGCAGGGGTGTAAGGCAGGCCGCTTTGAACCTGGGAAATAATACCTGCGGTAATGAGACGCGGATTACTGTAGGTTACCGACAAATTAATTGTATGGCGCTGATCCCAGTTGAGCGGTACTACCTGGATATTGCTTTCTTTTGGCGGAAAGTATTGCTGATTGTAGAACTGTTGATCGGGATCGGAAGCATTCCCTTCAGCCACCTGAAAGGTGTAGTCAAAACCAACCGTCAGGTAATCCGAGGCGGATGGCCGTTTATTGACCGAGAGAGTGATACCGCGAATATTACCATAATCCCGGTTTACATATCGTGCATAGCGATCTCCTCCCTCGTAGGTTGAAAAAATTTCTGTACCCAGCAGATTGCGTGCATCTTTATAGTAACCCGTCACATCAATACCAATGAGATTAAGCAACTCCTGCTGGAATCCGATTTCGTAAATAATGGTGGTTTGTGGCTTCAAATCGGCATTTCCGATGAGTGTTGCTAAAGCTCCCGGTGCAACTGCAAAACGCGGATTTTTATAGATAAATTCATAGAGTGGAATCTGGAAGAAATGGCCATAGGAAGCATGGATCACTCCGCTTGCAGAAATAGGAAAAGCCAGACCGACGCGGGGGCTCAATTGATGTTGTATATCGGCGCTCTTGTATCCCGATTCCGGCAGCCTCGCCTGGGGGTCCCGGAGATCTGTGGGAACTTCCCCATGGGAGTTAAAATAATCATACCGTAATCCGGCATTAATTGTCATATTGTCCAGTTCTATTTTATCCTGGATATATGCTGCCCCTTCCACAGCATCATGTGTATGTTTACCCTGATTAAAGAAGGCGAATTCACTGAATACACCTCCGCCAGGAACGCCCCGATAATTGGCTTCGAAATTATTTTCTACAAACCTGTTATGTTTATATTCCACACCTAGCTTTACCTGATGAATTTTTGTGATTTGGGAGGTGAGGTCAAATTTGGCATTATCTACAGTCGTTGAACGGTTCGTATGTGTCATATCTGTTCCGCCGGTAAGAAAACTGTATGCATCCTCCCTGTTCCTCAATATTAGTGGATTCGCATAGCGAGAATCGTTCGGGTCTTTAAAAACATACGATTTAAAATCATAGTTATTATGTGACAGTTTAACCGTATAGAACGTCTTCGATGAAAGGGCATGATTCCAGTCTAAAATATTGGTAATACCATATTCATGGTCGGTTTTTTTCCCATCCGGATTGTACTTATAAAGTTGATCGTAAAAGTTGCGCTTGAATTGGTTTCCCAGAAGGTTGTAGTTTAATTTAATGGTAGGAGATAATTTAAAGACTAATTTTAAATTTCCATAATATTCGGAATTAGAATTCATAGGAACTGGTTGATTATCACCGGTTTGTACAATATGCACTGGTTTGGCAGTATAATCCGATGAATCTTTTGGGTTGAATTGGCGCTGACCGTACATCCAACCGTCGTTATAAAATCGCCTGAACGAAAGATAATAGCTCATAATATTACTGAGCAGGGGTAACGGACCGTTAAAATAGAACTGGTAGTTATAAATATCCGTCGGATTCCGATTATCAATGTTATAAAATAGATCGGTATGAGAACTAACATAATCTCCTGAATAGACGGACCCCCCAAAATGGAAATGATCTTCCGGATTTTTCGTTACCACTTCTACAATACCCGACATAACCTGCCCATATTCGGCATTGAAAGTCCCGCTGATGACCTTTAACTCCTGAATAGCGTTCTGATCCACATTTACTGCTGCTTTACCTGTGTATGGATCGGTTACAGAAACACCATCCACCAGGTAGGCAATTTCACTGGACCGTCCGCCACGAATATGGAATTCCCCCCTATTATCAACCACTACACCGGCTTGCAGGCTCAGAATATCGCCAACATTTTCCACGGGCATACTGTGAATTTCATCTGCGGATACTGAAGATGAGGTGGCTGTCATGTCTTTTTGGATAAGGGGACGTTCAGCTTCAACTGTTATGGTTTCACCCAGTTCAAGGGCGGTAGGATTTAATTTAAAATCCAAACGGGTAGTTTGGTCTACGGACACTTTTACATTTGTAACTCGTACTTCCTGGTAGCTCAACATAGAACCTACCAGGGTATAATTACCTGGCGGCATATTTAAAAGGATATAATCGCCATCCATATCAGAAGCGGCTCCCATTGCACTTCCCTCAACCACTATATTGGCACCGGGAAGAGCATCACCGGTCGTGGCGTCAGAAATATGACCGACAATTTTACCGGTTTGACCCGTCCATCCTGACTGTGTTAAGATTATTAGATATATTAAAACCTTAACAATGCAGAGCTTTTTTATATTTTTCATTCTTTTAATAATTTAGAATTTGGAAAATTAAAGGGGACACCTCTTGGAGGTGCCCCCAGTGTATAATAGCATATTTACTTTAGAAGCATCATTTTTCTGGTCAGTTTGAAATTTTGAGCAGACATCTGGTAGAAATAAATCCCACTGGCTACAGAATTACCGAAATTATCGGTTCCATTCCATACCACAGTGTGTGAACCAGCACCTTGTTTACCATTGAACAGTGTGGTCACTTTGCTTCCAAGGATGTTATAGACGTTAATGGTTAGATTAGAAGCGGTTGGTAAATAATAGCTAATGCGTGTTGTTGGATTAAAAGGATTCGGATAATTTTGATCCAAGCGATACCCTATTGGTACAGTGGTTACACCGGCACCACCAATTCCAACGGCGGTTTCATTAGAAAGAATTACTTCGCGATACATATAGTACTTTTCAAAAGTCGGATCGGCCCACTGGGTTCCCCACCAATTGGGGGCATAATCTGCCACATCCACGTTAAAGGTGTCAGCAGATGCATAATCCAGATCCCATATCACCACACTCAAGTTTACCGTATCCAGGTCAACATAACCAAACAGATCGGTATGAACAACAACCTCGAGTGAATATCCTTCATCCGGTCCGTTTGTCTCAGTATGGGTAACTGTACCTGCAGGCTCATACGAGGCTCCTTCAGCACCGCCAGTCGGTACATTGGCACTTAACTGAAACTGGATTGGATCACCAACGTTGGGGGTAAAATACATTGCTTTAATCTCCATGCGCTCGGTTGGATTAATAACTTTATAGTTCATCCACAAAAAGAGTCCATCCGCTTCCCATCCTGGTGACCAACTACACACCGAGGAATCATTTGATTGTACACCTATATATAGATCAGTACCATTATGGGCAAATTTTACCGTTGCCATGCTGGTATCAGTATAAAAGTTCAAAGAATCTCCCCATTGCTGGTAATAGCCACCGGTAGATCTACCAGAACCTTTACCGACTATCACATAATCGGCATTGGTCCAGAATGATTCATTCAATTGGCCATCAAGGGTAATTGTATCGGTAGTTTTGATGGCAATTTTTCTGGGTGGGTCGGCCAGTTTTAGGATACGCATGTCTGGTCCCCATTGACTTCCCCACCAGCTTTTATAAAAAGAACCTACATCCCAAATTTGACCATCTTCACCCGTATAACCATCGGGATCAAAGATATTAAACAAAACCGGTACATTTGCATTGGGATCGGTGTAACCCAACTGGTCTAAATGAATCACTAATTCAGCAGTATAGCCAGAATCTACTTGTGTAGTGTCATTTACAATTGTGGAAGGATGCTTCCATGCTGCACCGGAACCGGATCCGGGATAAAGTCCGGGTTCTTCATAATGGATATCAGGATTCGTACCGACCAGGTTGAAATAGAGCTTGTACTCCACTGGAATTCCTGCAGCGGTATTAATTTTCATGAAAAGGCCATCGCCTTCCCAGCTTCCATCAAACCGGCAGACAGAATGATCATCAGACTGGAGAGAAATGTAAAGATCAAGACCGTAATGGAGAATACGAACGAAGGTTGTGGTCGTATCCGTATAAGGAGGTTGGACCAGCTCTTCTCCGCTAACGGCGTATTGCACATCTCCCGGAGTAAAAGTAGAACGGAAAACCAAAATATCATATCGGCGTGCCCAATCCATTTCATCCAGCATCCCATCCACCGTTATGGGATTTTCTGCAGATGTAATTTGTAAATAGGGCGGATCAACATGCCCTGTTCCACTGATCGCATTTCCAGCAAAAGCCAGAAATAAAACCAGGATCGCAACACCAGTAAATAAAGATTTCATAGTGAACCCCTTTTATTTAGTTAGACATTAAAGAATTATTTAAAAAAGATTATGACCTGATTGATATAAACAACCACAGGAGCCTCCAATTACAAGACCTGTGGTAAGAACTTCTCGGTGTGGCATTTTCGGATCGATTTCACCACTTATCATTTTAAAGAGGTATCGAATAGCCCTGCTACCTAATTCTTGAATAGGAACATGAACGGTAGTCAGTCGAGGTTGGAGAAGCCGGCTCATATATATATTGTCAAATCCGACCACAGCTATATCTTGGGGTATTTTCATTCCTGCTGTCCGGGCGGCTTCATATATACCAACTGCCATCATATCGTTCGCTGCAAAGACCGCATCCGGTTTTATTTTCTGGTTTATTAGACGGTTGAAACCGTAGTAACCCGAACGTACTGTAAAATCTCCTGATACCATGAAATTCTTATCAAAAGGCAATCCAAATTGTGTTAAGGCTTCCTGGTATCCTCGTAATCTTTCCTCAGCATCACAATTCCCATCAGGACCTAAAATCATACCAATCTTTTGATAGTTATGCTTAATCAGATGTTCAGTAATTGTAAATGCCCCTTGATAATTATCAATATTAAAACTGATTACATCTTTCAGATCGCTACACACATTCAATAAAATCACAGGTCTTCGGCTTTGTCGAATTAATTCAGCAGTTTCTCTATGAAGTTGAGGTACCATAAGTATTACACCATCCGTACGTCCGCTACCCATAAATTCTAAAAGCGTTTCAATAATATTCCTCTGGTCATGAGAACTGGAGATTAACACGAATTTATTTGTACGGTATGCCTCTTCATCAATCCCATGGATGATGTCCATAAAAAATTCATCTACCAGTTCAGGCAGAATGACACCAATCGTATCGGTTCTTTTACGGGATAATCCCCGGGCAATGGGATTAGGCTTATAATTCAATTCCCGCGAGATCTTTAAAATTTTTTGGCGGGTTTCATCACGTATAGCACCCGTATTGTTCAAAGCACGGGAAACAGTTGCGATCGAAACCCCAGCCTGTTTCGCAATTTCAATGATATTGGTGGTCAATGGATTCTTTGTAAATAATTGTCGATTTACAATCTCCTCTGCTTAATATTTGGTATATTATTTAATAAATACATGTTGTAAACGTTTACATTTTGATACAATTTAATTTTATTTCATGGATTTGTCAAGGGGTAATCTTGAGAAAATTAAATTTTTTATAATTGCGTATTCGATCTTCCCGAAAGCTACACCAATCGTGAGTTTTTAATGGAAATTTCCAGCAAGTCGTGAAGTTAAGGACAAACCATTCACATTGTAAAAACTTTATTAATCTTCATCTTCGGAAATGCCAATTTTCTTTAGCATTTCCTGAATTTCCGGATTGGCCATAAATAATTTCCAGATTAACCCGGAACGGTAATTTTCAATCATAACCGTTATCGGCGCCTGATTTAGTCCCATGTAAATATCCGCTACCCAGTTTTGTGACAGATTAAATGCATCCCTGAAACCGTAAATACCCCAAAGCTTATCCCCGAGATCAAAATAAAAATGTTTGAGCACTGTTATGGACTCATCCGGAGTATAAGGAAAGGAGGAGAGCGCACCGGTAGGTGTAATCGTACCATTATCCATCCGGAGAACTGGCTCATGCGCTTTGTATCCCCAGGGATCGTCACTGGCCGTCAGCCCCCAGCAATGCTCACCATAACCGGTGAAGTGCCCAGGATTTTCAATACAATACGCCTGGTTAATCAGGGCAATATTTCGGTTGTTACGGAAATAATTCGTATAACGATCATTTTTCCTGTGCGGGTCAAATCCCATAAAGGAATAATGCGTAAAAAATAGTGGACCGCCGCTCCCCACAGCGACATCCAGTTTTATACCATAATAGATATTACCATTTGCATAGTGATCCCCTTCCTGCGTCTTTCCCCAATTTCGCCGGTATTGAACAGCCCTGTCGGACTGCCCTGCCCATCCCGAATAATACATGTCCGGGGAAACAGCATGCATAGGAGAAGCCATGGCCAGAAGATACACAATCATGGTTTCGTTCCAGCCAACCAGCGGATGATTAATGTGCCATTCATAATCAGGCGACCAGTGCCAGAAAAGAAAATTGCTGTCAGGCGTACGTCTGTACCAATCCCATTCCACAGATTCCCACAAGCGGGTAATACCGTCCCGGATTTCCTTCTCTTCATTTGTTCCTTTCTGAAAATACTGGCGGGCAACCAGTAATCCCTCCATCAGGAATGCGGTTTCAACCAAATCGCCGCCATTGTCAAATTTCCCGAATAAAGGAATGACTTTTCCTGTATTACCATCCATAAAATGTGGCCAGACGCCATGAAAACGATCCGCTTTCTCCAGAAAATAAACAATTTTGATCATTCGTGAAATCCCCTGTTCCCGGGAGATAAAACCACGATCGATACCGGTAATGATTGCCATAATTCCAAAACCGGAAGCCCCCGTGGCTACCAGATTTTCATCACCGGGGATATTTTCGAGAGCAAGGCCCGCCAACGGATGAGCCGATTCCCAGTAATAGCGAAAACAGGCTTCCTGAACCATCGTCAAAAGTTCATCATCCGACATGGAATAAGTAACGGCTACGGCTCCTGCGGAAAGGACCGATTCATTATAATTCAGGTCAATTGCACTAATTTTGTAATAAGCTTTTCTTTTTGTCTCTCCGATAAAATCGGAATAGCGGTGGAACCTGCCTTTTTGAATGCCCACCGGCCGGAAGGATTTTCCATCAACTGAGCGGTAAATTTTATAAACCTGCAGATCATCTTCCCGGTTTTCATTCCAGGTTAAATCGATATGATGGTCATAAGGCCGGGCAGAAAGTCCGGTTGGTACGACAGGTGATTTTTTATCCGTAGCGTTGCCGTTGTAGATCTTAATTTCGTCCAGATAGAGCGTGTGCTTCTCTTCATCAGAAGTCCCCTGCGAAAAACAGATAGTTTTAATTCTGTGCAGGTTGGTTTTCTTATTCCCTTTACTGAATAATTCCAACGGAATTTTAATTTGCTTCCATTCTTCGGAGGGTAGTAGGTCTACATTATCTTTCAGATTAACTTTTGCTGAAACTGCCCCCTGCAAATCTTCTACAGAAACTTCAGGAAATTCCTTCCCCCTGATTTCTTCCTCCGAAAAGCACCAGAGCGAAAGTGTGTCACCTTCAAAATTAATATCCCGGTTTCTCCATTTTCCGATTTTAATGTCAGCCTGCCACTCCCCTCCTTTCGCGGATATCCATTCCAGTTTCAGGGAATTGGGTGGATTGAAAAAATGTTCATTCTCAACCGGAAGTTTCCCGTCCACGAGAAGAAGGAAACCGGGAGGTGAAAACTCTCCCCGCGAATAGAAGTACGAGCTGTCAGTGAGACTGTTATCGAAAAAGACGTGTTTGTTATAATCCGATTGGGCAGTAAGTAAATGTGCTCCCAACAAAATAATCATGAAAAATATTTTCAGTTTCATCAAAGACACTCCTTCCAATACCAGAAAAAAGTATCCGGCCAATAAAGCCTGGAATTACTGAACAAGTTCAAAGGAAGCGGAGATGACATCTTCGGAATTACCACCTACCATCACATCAAACATACCCGGTTCAATAATTTTTTTCATATTAATATTATAGAATGACAACATATCCGGTATAATAGTGAACGCAATGGTGCGGATCTCTCCCGGTTTTAATTCAGTCTTTTGAAATCCCTTCAATTCCTTTAAAGGCCTGGTTACGCTAGCTACCCGGTCACGCAGGTAAAGCTGGGCAACTTCAGAACCTTCCATTCTGCCCGAATTCGTAATATCAACTGAAACAATGATATTCTCATTTAAGTGAGTTTGCGAAGGATTCACTTTTACGTTGGAATAGACAAACTTGGTGTAGCTCAACCCATACCCAAACGGGTAAAGAGGGGTAACCGGAGAATCTATATATTTTGTGGTAAATTTATTATGTGGGTTAAAAGGACGACCGGTGGATTTATGGGAATAATAAATGGGAATCTGTCCCACGGATCTCGGGAAGGTTACCGGAAGTTTGCCGGACGGGTTGTAGTCGCCGAACAGAACATCCGCAACTGCATTTCCCGCCTGATCACCCAAGAACCACGCCTCCACAACACCGGGAATGTTTTCCGAAATCCAGTTAACAGTCAGCGGACGACCATTGATTAACACGACCACAACCGGTGTTCCTGTCGCATGAATCTTTTGCACCAGTTCCTGTTGCACACCCGGTAAATCCAGTTCTGCACGGCTGGCCGCTTCCCCGCTCATAGATTTTGATTCTCCAACCACCAGAACCACCACATCCATATCTTTTGCTACACGGACTGCCTTATCGATTTCATTGCGACCATTGCCGGTAATCTCACAACCTTTAACATAGTGTACCTTCGTTCCCGCCGGAACTTTCCACCGGATTCCTTCCAGGATGGTAACAACATTATTTATTACAGGCTCACAAGTCCATGTGCCCAGCATTTCATCCCGGTTATTCGCCAGCGGGCCGATAACAACAATGGATTTTACATCTTTTTTCAAGGGAAGAATATTATTCTCATTTTTTAAAAGAACAATTGACTCCCTGGCCAATTGAAGTGCGATTCTCTTTTTTTCAGCATCCGGTAGAGTTTCCTCCCCTGAATACTGATTTGTCGAATAAGGATTCTGAAAAAGGCCAAGGCGATATTTAATCCGCAACACCCTGCGGACCGATTCATTGATTATCTCTTCAGAAATTTCCTTTTTGTTTACCAACCTTTCCAGGTTAGGTGAATACACATTTCCGGTGATAGTATCTCCCACCAAATCCATATCCACACCCGCCCTAATGGCTTCCAATGCAGCCTGGGATTTGTCGGCGGCCACACGGTGATAAACCAGTTCACCGATAGAATTGTAGTCACTCACTACAAAACCATCAAATCCCCACTCATGGCGAAGAATTTGGGTAAGGGTAAAATAATTACTAGAAGCCGGGATACCATTCAAATCATTAAATGCACTCATCAGGGTTGCAATTCCTGCATTTATCGCAGCATGAAATGGAGGAAGGTAAACCTCGCGCAATGTCCTTTCGGAAATATCCACCGTATTGTAATCCATTCCGGCAATGGCCGCCCCGTAGGCAACGTAATGTTTCGCACATGCGGCAATGCTTCGTTCATCAGCCAGATTTTCTCCCTGGAATCCCTCGACACTGGCTTTTGCCATCATGCTACCTAACCAGGGGTCTTCGCCAAAACCTTCTGCAATTCTACCCCAGCGGGGATCTCTGGCAATATCCACCATGGGCGCAAATGTCCAATGTGTGCCGTTTTCAATGGCCTCATACGCAGCTATCCGGGCAGCTTTTTTGACCAATTCCGGATTCCAGCTTGCTGCTGAGGCCAGCGGTATGGGAAAAGTGGTATGATAACCGTGGATAACATCGTTTCCAATGATGAGCGGAATTCCCAATCGGGTTTCTTCCACTGCAATCTTCTGGAGACGGTTAATCTCGTCCCGGTTCCGGATGTTCAGGAACGAACCAATACCTCCGTTTCTTAACCTTTTTTCACCTTCGGGATTGGAGCCGTTCCACTGAACCAGCTGTCCGATTTTTTCCTGTAGTGTCATTTTGGAAATCAGGCTATCTAAAAATTTTTCTTCAGGAGATGATTGGGCCAGCAATTGCGTTTGAATCAAAACAATCAGAATAAACAGCAGAATTTCCAACAATAACTGTTTCACTTGTTTCACGGAGTCCGTCCTGTTTTTCATTGACCAGCTTGAAAAAAAATTCAACGTGTTAACCTTTCACACCACTCATCATAATTCCTTTTATATAATACTTTTGGAGCGCTAGAAAAACCAGAAGCACTGGAATGATGGTAATAACGGAACCTGCCATCATGAGTTCGGGGTCTTTAGTATGTTCGCCCATCAGGTTGGCCAGCGCCACCGGTAAGGTATACATGGAATCATCAGTAAGGGCAATAAGGGGCCAGAGGAAATCGTTCCATGTTCCCATGAAAGTAAAAATTGCCAATGTAATCAATATGGGCATACATAAGGGAAGGATGATGGTGCGGTAAATCCTGAAATCCGAAGCGCCGTCAATCCGGGCCGCTTCAATCAGGCTGTCCGGTATCGACAGTGCGTACTGCCGGATCAAAAAAATCCCAAAGATATTCGCCAGACCTGGTATGATGATCGCAAAATAGGTATTGATAAATCCCATGGATTTTAACATCAGAAAAAGCGGTAACATGGTGATCTGTGCAGGAATGATCATGGAGCTTAATAAAAGGTTGAACATTTGGTTTTTTCCCTTGAAGCGGTATTTGGCAAAGGCATAACCCGCCATGGAATTAAAGAACAGCGAAATAAGTGTTACCACCACCGCAAGAAAGAGGCTGTTGAAAAAATTACGGGCTACATTCAACCTGATGAAGAGATTATGATACTGTTCTGCAGTAAAAATATCCGGCAGAAACCGGGGAGGATAAACACTGGCATG
This sequence comes from uncultured Caldithrix sp., assembly GCA_964461135.1. Taxonomy (GTDB): domain Bacteria; phylum Calditrichota; class Calditrichia; order RBG-13-44-9; family RBG-13-44-9; genus RQOF01. The sequence goes on from CAYWTB010000002.1 coordinate 127,957, forward strand.
CCCGTCTCCCATAAAAGAAGCCGAGAGCATCCAGATAAAAGGAGCCAGGGTAATGAGACCGCTGATAATTAAGAAAATGTGTAAAGAAATTTTCCTGAATATCATGATAATTCCGAAAATTTTTGCAGTTTGAATTGGATAAGCGTACCCACAAAAATAATGAAAAACAGGACAAAAGCAATTGCCGCAGAATATCCCATATTCCACCACCTGAACCCTTCCTGATACATATACTGCACAATACTCAAGGTGCGATTCAGGGGGCCGCCCTGGGTCATTATGTATGGTTCGGCAAACAGTTGGAAAAATCCGATCATTGTGATGATGCTGACAAAAAGAGTAGTTGGGGCCAGCATGGGAAGTGTAATATGTTTAAATTTTTGCCAGCCATTAGCCCCCTCAACTACTGCGGCCTCATAAAGATATTCAGGAATATTCTGCAGGCCGGCAATAAAAATAATCATATTATAACCGAAGTTTTTCCACACCGCCATAATAATAATCGCCGGCATGGCCCAGTTGGGATTCCCCAGCCAGTCAATGGGATGAATTCCGAATAAAGCCAAAAAGTAATTCAACAGCCCAAACCTGGGATGGTAGATAAATCGCCAGACAATGGCCACCGCCACCAGGGTGGTTACCACCGGGATAAAATAGGTCAAACGAAAGACAGCCTTGAATTTTACCAGGCGGGAGTTAAGCAGCATAGCAGCGCCGAGGGATACGGTAATAGACAGCGGTCCCGCAGCAATAACAAAATAGAACGTATTTTTTAGTGCCTGCCAGAAGAGGGGATCATGAAACAGATTCAGATAATTTCTTAAACCGATGAAGCGGGCATCAGAAAAATTGCCCAGTGCATAGATATCAAAATCGGTAAAACTGATAAGGAAAGCAGCGATAACCGGAATAAAAAAAAAGAGAAAAATGGCCGTTAATGCCGGCGCCAGGAAGAAATAAGCTGCAGGTATTCCTGTTTTCAGGTATGAAACTGAAAACGAAATAGTTTTTCTTCTTAACAATTTTTGAGCTAACGTTTTTTGCTTAATAGCCATCTTCGTTTTTCAAGAATTTTATTTACATCTTCATCCAGTGAGGCAAGCGCTTCATCCGTCGTCATAACACCCCGAGCGGCCATTTCAGCATATTGCTGAATTTTTGAAAATGCGATTTGCTCCCATTCCGTAATTTGGGGGGTGGCAACCACATGTTGAAATTGCTGGTAGAAAGCTTTCATATAGGGATCATTTTTCAGGGAAGAATCCTGCCAGGCAGATTTTACAGCAGGCAGATCCGAAACTAATTGGTAGAATTTAATTTGAACCCGGGGCAGGGAAAGATATTCACAGAATTGCCATGCTGCTTCTTTGTTATCAGAATATTTGGATACGACCAGGCTCGATCCGCCGGCCAGGGAAACTCCCGGTGTGCCTGCATCCGGTCCGGGAAGAGGTGCTGTCATCCATTTATCAGATAATTTTCCTGTCATCCACTTTTTAAATTCAGGGACATTCCAGGGTCCGGAGATATACATGGAAAAATATTCATCAGCAAAAGCCTGGTATACATTGGTTACTTGTGAAATTCCGATTGGAGCCAGTTTTTCTTTATGAAACCGTATCAGAAATTCAAATGCCCGCTTAAATTCTTTCCCACTAAAATTTCCGTAAGAATTATTATCTTTCAGTAAAGCGGAATTGGACTGCAAACCAAATATGACGAATGGTGCCCATTCGTTCGTCGGAAGGTAGATTGCATATTTTTCCTGGCCTTTGAACATCTCCTTAATTCTTTTGGAAACTTCAAAAAGTTCATCCCATGTTTTCGGCGGTAAATCGAAACCGGCTCTTTGCAGGACATCGGTTCTGTAAAATAGAACACGTGTATCAATATACCAGGGAATTCCGTAAACCGAACCATCGATAATGTTAGTATCCCAGATACCTCTGAAATAATTATCTTCACTTATATGATGCGAATTATGAATCCAGTTATCCAGTTTTTCTATTGCATTGAGCGCAACAAATTGTGGAATCCAGGTATTCCCGAGTTGAAAAACATCGGGCAAATTATTGCTTGCATAGGCCGTAATTAATTTTTCCTGGGCTGCCGTCCAGGGAATCATTTGTGCTTTAACTTTTATTTCCGGATAACCCCGTTCAAAATCCGGAATCAACGTTTTAATATTATCCCCTTCGGCTCCCATTCCCCAGAATAAAATTTCATGTTGTTTATGATTTTCGGAACTGCAGGATAAACAGAACGTCAATATAATCCCTAAAAGAATTATTGCAATTATTATAAAACAATTTTTTAAGTAAGATTTTAGCAACATTCAATACATTCAATAAAAATAAATTTCATTAAAAACTTAATTGTAAACGCTTTCATCAAACAATTTAGAATTAAATAAAATTACTGTCAAGTTAATTTGGTTCATACCCTACTATCCTTCAAATTTTTTCACGGGAGATTGTAATAATTTGCCAGCGACGCGACTTTTGTGCCGGCGTTATATCTTGTATTATCTGGCACCTGTGAAAATTTTCTAACTCCAACTAATTTAATGTAGTTAAATTTACATGATACACAAAACATGTGTTTTAGAAACAGGAGTTTATCAGGATAAATTGCTATATTTAAATTCATTTAATATAATGTATTGAACGCCAAACGACAGGTTCCCTCTGTATCTTATTACATGATTTTCCAGAAAAATAGGAGATACACTACCAAGAGACATAAACTAAAAATTTCTGTCTGCCTATCCCCCTGCCGACACTAACAGCTTATTTAGAATACTTCAATCAATAAAATCCTTAAAGCTCCGTAAATGACGGCTAAATTGGCTCAGCCTTATAAGGGATTTGCGACAACACCGTTCCCGAAGCCAGATCAATCCGGGCGATTGTATTGGGTCCGAAATAATTGGTGTAAATCAATCCCTCATTGATGGAAAGATAATATCCGAAATATTGTACCGGCCGGTAATCGAGCAGGTTTCCATCCAGATCATATTTTAATAATACAGGGCCTGTAATACTGTCAACTGAGGCTACGTATAAAAAATTAAATGATTCCTACTTTTACTCCGTAAAATGTTAATTAATTTTATTAAAA
>CAYWTB010000003.1:0-124002 GCA_964461135.1 uncultured Caldithrix sp.
ATGAATGATGTAAGTTCTTATCCATTAAATAACTACTTTAGAAATTTAGGTACTATATAATTTAGCGCTTCTTTCAACAGTGCTTTTGTTTCATCCGTCTTTACGTCGGAGGGCAGAATATCGAGATGAGCGAGAAACGGTTTCTGCATGGACGCTAGTCCCATCAGGCTTCCCAGGGCTTCGTGGAAAGCCCGGTTGGCGCCTTCGCGCAGCAGGATGGGAACATCGGGATTAGTATAGCTGATGAAATAATAGATATGGCCCAATTCGTGATGAACCGTTTCGTACCATTCGGCGTTGGATATCACGCTCATTAAACAGCGCACATCCGTTCCCAGGTTCATGTGCCAGGCGGAGGCATGGTTGTTCTTTTTATAACCGGAATCAGGGGGCAGGGGATAAAGACTGGATTTTTCCCAGAAACTGGCCGGCAGTGCCGGGAATCCCAGACTGAGGTAGAAACGTTCACCCTGGTGCATTACCCAAACTGCGGTTTTTTTCTTCAGCACCGCGTCCAGATCCATGCCCTTAATGGTAACCATGGCGTTCCAGTCCTGTCCCCAGCGATTGGGCAGCCACTGCGCCGGTAAATAATCCGGGACCTTGCTCACGCCATATTTCCTGGCCAGCTCATAGCGGGCATAGGTATGCAATTCCCGGTAGAGTGGCCAGACTTCCCGGATGAATTGCTGGTTCAGTGCCATCATTTCGGGTGTGGTCATCCCGTAATCGGATACCTGGTAGGAAAAATAATCAGGATATCCCAGTGCCTGAACCGACTGGTTGCGTAATTTTTGCAGATCAATCAGGCCGGTCCGCAGCGTTTTTCCCACTTCCTTGCTCTCGCGCCAGGCTTGCAATCTCGTCTTCAAATTAGTTTGATTATCCAGAATTTCATCAATATCATTGGTACTTACCGATTTCCCGTCAATTTTATAGTCAAAACCGTATATTTTTTCCACTTCCTCCGTTTGCACTTTAATCCTCTCCTTTACCAGATCCGATACGGTTTGAGGATTATCAGCAGCCAGATAGAGCATTCTCTCCAGTTGCTTAATTTCAAGGGGTGTGAAATTATCTTTCCCCGCCAGAAATTTCCGGATAGTCTTAATGTTTTCCTCGCTTCCGGTATAACCTGCCAGGGCTTCTTCTGCCTGCCGGGTGGCGATGGCGTTGCCGGAATCACCTTCCACTATGTGGGTATTGGAAGCCCACTCCGCTTTAGATGATGCATAATACAGGTCCTGGTATTTTTTACTGTAATCATTCAGAAATTTTTCTGCTTCTTTCTGTTCCATCTGTGGAGTGCGGCAGCCTGCCAGAAACAATGCAAAAAGCAAAACAACCCAGAGTCTCATCATCGCGATCCTTTCTCTTTCAATATTTCTGATAAACCGAATATAACAAATTCTCTTTCAAAAAAAAACAGACCTGATTATTAGCAGGAATGCCGGGTCAGAAAAGCCTTGATAAACTGAATCCCACAAAAAAACCACGCTGGTCAAAACGCCTGGTAAAGTCTATCCTCAGCAGATTAAAAAGCCCGGTGAGAGACAGACCTATTTCATGATGAAAATGATTTATATAAACGGGAGAAAAATTTAAATTGTTAAGTGTTTTTTCGCTTATCCAGCTGCGGGCAGAAGCCCCGTAGAGAATGATGCCGATATTTTTTCTGGCCAGGGAATGCCAGCCCAGAATTTCAAAGGGAACAGTTCGGAAATTATGCTCCCAGAATACTCCCAGGTATTTTTCTCCTTCATAGGCCTTCCCGATGAGGGTTTTCAGTGAGGGATAAGGACTGAAGATCTGCATGGCACCATCTACAATGCCGAAACGCTGAGGGGGAAGCTGGCCCTGTGATGTCCCGGCAGTGATATGAAGGTCCAGGGTATTGGGCAGTAGTCGTCTGCGTAGAAAAGTAAAAATCCGGAAATCGACAGACAGTTGGTAGCGGGTGAATTCAAAATCGGTGGGGAGGAGTCCGGGTGTGCTGTGTTCAATCTGAAGCTGCCAGTAATTCTGACCCACCACACCCCAGGGGATATAATCTTCATTACGCTGAATACGCAACAGCAGGGAGCGCAGATGCCCCGAGGGGATGGCAGGATTTTGCCGTTGAATAACATCACGTCCTGCCAGATTATAATCGGTGGTCATGGGCAGGCTGCTGTGAATTTCGTCGCGGTATCCCAGGGTGAACCAGGACTGCAGCGCCTCAAAAGCATATCCTACATCAATGTGAAGTTTGCGGTTCCGGTAATAGTCAAAATAATCCCGGTATCCCAGCAACAAAGGCAGGCTGTTGATGAGGCGGGAGTAAACAGCGGATGTATAACGGGTGTCTGTATTTTCTTCATATGAAGCCTCTGCCTTCCATCTGCTTGCCTTTTCCAGGGTGCTTATCAGGTCAACGCCATAAAACCACTCTTTCAGGCCGCTGAGGTAGCCGCCAAACAGGGATAGCTGATGTTCTTTAAGAGCAACCGTTTTTCTCATTCCCAGCACAGCTGCATCCACCCGGTCGAATCCCAGAACGGGAGTTAATCCTGCAAAAAGGGAAGAACCGCCCGCACTGAGGCTGGTATTATCCTGATTATCGGATTCTATTTTAACAAAGCGGGCCAGTGGACCGGTCGGTCGATAAGCCTTTTCCAGGGTCATGGTACTGTCCAGGCTGGTATAAGCGCTCTTCTCGTCCCGCGAAAAAGGAACCACCTCCGGATTTTCGGTAAATACACTGTCTGCATTCCGCCGGATCAGAACGGAATCCACCATCACTTCCGTTTTTTTCTGATACAATGAATCGGGGAGAGGAATATTTATTTGATAATCACTTAACCGGCTGATCCGGTTGATGATGATGGATGGAAATTGCAGGCCCACAAAACCAATCCTGACGGAACCGTCTACCCGTACATCAACCGGGAGCCAGTATGGAGTTCCGAAGTTGTTGAACTGCTGCTTGTAATGAAGATTCAAACTCTGGACAGGGGGCGGAAACAGAATGGATTCTCCCGGCTTTAGATCCACTTCCAGTAAAGCAAAAACACTGTCCAGCACAGCGATATGACCCACGAAGGTAGGTTGAAGTTTGCCTTTGGGCTTCACGGAAATATCGTATACGATCAGATTGTCCCGTTGCCGCTGCCCTTCCAGGTGAAAATCATAATGGTCCAGAGCATCGGGATGGGTCACTCCGATGATTTTGAAACCGACAATCTCAATATCATCATCATACAAGTTGGTCATCTCACCTGCACCGGCGAAATTGTCGTTCTCACTCATGTTGGAGGTCTGTCGCCGTGATTGAATGACCTCCCGGATGCCTTTCTTCTTGTCCCAGTATACTCTCGAAATGCTTTCCATGATAGAGGTAATGCTGGTGTCATTTTCCAGAACCACCCGGGTATAGGCATCCACCTGGAAGCTCTTTAAAGTAGACCGCCATTGTTGTTTTCGCCGGATTACCTCGCGCATAATACGCACAGCGGGATCTTCTCCGGTAACCAGAATGGGTTCCAGTTCATAGGCGACGGGAGTCAGAACTATATCAATCTGATGCGGTGAGCCGGCGGTAATGTGTACTTTTTGTGTGGCATACCCGATATAGCTGACAATCAGGTTGGCGGGAATATTATCAATTTTCAAAATGAAGGCACCATCTTTATTGCTGATGGTGCCCTTTAGTGTTCCTTCAATCTGTATGTTTGCAGCCGGTAAAGTGATGGATGTTTCTTTATCCTTTACATAGCCCTGGATAATTTTCTGACCGGACACCTCTGCAAACAGTATAACCGTCAGAAAGAGGCTGGAAAATAGTTTTCTCTTCCGCATAAACAGATTAAAACGGATCACCGGATCCGGCAGTTTTATTCCGAATAATAATCAATTACTTTTGTTATGGCGCTTTCACAGACTTTGCAGAAGGGTTTTTTCCCCTTGCTGAACATAATACAATCCACCATGGAACGGTAAAGTCCTTCAGATGAGTAGCCGGCACCTTCGAACACACCGACTTTACCATAATACTTGCTGTCTTTTAAAAATTTATCCACTTTCTGGGCCTGGGTGCGGGACAGTTCCTCGGATTCATCTTCAGCCTTCTGAATCTCCACCGGTGCTGCCATTTCCCTTTTCATTTTGGCGATTTTGTCATTGAGTTCCTCCCGGATGGTCTGGTAAGCAATATCCATTTTATCAAAGGCCTGTTTTTCCCAGGGAGTGGGAATCTTGATACCGGGTGTCAGCAATTCTGCCCATTTCACTCTGGGAGGATTCAGGAAGGCGGTAATATTGGGTTCCAGGGGCTCAATATCCCGTGGATAAAAGTCATTATATGCGGTAGATGAGGTATAATATTCATCCGCCAGGCCGGTAAATGAATGTCCGAATTCATGCAGGAATATATATTCATTCCATTGATTGTCAGTGGTAAAGGTGAGATAAAAATTATATATGCCACCTCCACCATAACGTTTGCTGTTTACCATAATCAGCAGGGCATCATAAGGCGCATGGGCGGCAATATCGCGCAGGTCTTTATTGTCTTCCGTGAGAAGATATCTCTCTGACCCCATGGAGTTAAAGGTGGTATTGAGAACGGTGCTCTTATAAATCCGGGCGCGTGGCTCATCCGTACCGCTTTCTTCGGAAAACTTCAGTACCCCGTAAATATTGAAATTCTTTTTATGCGATTTATAAGGTTCCTCCTGAAAAAATACTTCAATAAAATAATTCAGATCCTGCACAAATTTGTATTCTTCGGTGGTGGTGTATCCTTCCCCGATGATGGCCATATCTACTTTAGTGTTGGGATTGCCGCTGGTGTACGCATCATATACTTTTACTCCACCCACCCAGCCACCGAAAATGATGTTCAGGCTGGTGGGATCGATGACCTGGGAGAACAACTGGTGAAGCTTGTTTTCACGGTCCCGGTTTTCCACCGTAAAAATAATATTTTTTTTGGGATAGGGAATAAGTGCAGATTCCTCAAAGGTCCGCATGATTCCCTCCAGAGCCGGACCGGACGTTTTATACTCGCCGCAATAGCTGTCAAAACCTTTGGAATAGATCAGATTGCCGTTGTCCTGATCATAAATTTTGATATAATAGCGCCCCTGGTTGAAGGGATCAATCAGATTGACTGTGCTTCCTGCCCAGATTCCCTGTTTGTAAATTTTGTCGACCGTAATAATTTCGGTTTTGGCATCCGCAATGTGATAATAGTCTATGCGCATGGTAGCATTTTCAAAATAATCTGTGAAAAGTGCGGGGGATTGAGCATATATCACCAGGGGAATGAAGCAAAACAGCAGCAGGTATCTTGGAAAACATCTCATAATATCTCCTTTCGCTGATATGGTCAGATATTCGGAAATTTACAGCTTAAAGTTGTATAAAAAAATTTTTAATTCATTTTATCCGGGAGTGTTAAATGAAACTTTTAAGAATTCCTCCCGGTAAAACAGACATGTTTTAAGTATAAACATTAAATGTATAAACATAAATTAAACGGGCATGACATGGAAATTGGTCAGGAAATTAAACAGTCTGCTTTCAGGAGTGAATATCATAAGCTTTCGGTAAACCTTTTGTTCACCAGCAGCTGGCTGCATCTGAAGAATAATGCATTTTTAAAATCTTACGGGCTTACCATTCAGCAATACAATATCCTGAGAATTTTACGGGGGCAATATCCAGGGCCGGCCACCATCAACCTGTTGATGGAGCGTATGCTGGATAAAACCTCCAATGCGTCCCGACTTGTGGAGAAATTGCGACGCAAACAGCTGGTGGAGCGCAATATCTGTGAAAAGGACCGGCGGGCGGTGGATGTAGTGATTACGAAGAAGGGATTGGATGTTTTGAAAGAAATTGATACCCGTGACGAGGAATGGGAGAGCATTTTAAAACATCTGTTACCGGAAGAAGCGGGTCAGCTTAATGCATTGTTAGATAAATTGAGAGGATAATTGAGATCAGGCATGAAGTGCTGCCTGGCTGCAAAAGTATGTATATGGAGGAATGGTATCAAAAACGGCGTAAACTGCATCAAATGAAGATTAGCGGGGTGAGGTGGAAAGACAATGCCTTTAAATAGAGGAGAATTAGTGAATGTTAAAATATATTGAAAATGATGAAGCGGTGTTCTTCGGGCCGGGGCAAACGGAGCTGGATATTCCAGCGCAAGATGAACTGCTGGATGCGTATTCCCGGGCCGTGGTGGGTGCTTCTGAAAAAGCCAGCCTGGCTGTGGTTAATATCCGGGTAGAGAAGAGAATGCTATCCCGGGGGCAGAGATCTTCCCGGGATCCGGTGGAAGGCGGGTCAGGTTCGGGGTTCCTGATATCACCGGAAGGTTTTATCATTACCAATAATCACGTGATTTCCGGAGCCACCCGCTGTGAAGTGAACCTGCAGGACGGCCGTATATATGATGCGGAAATTATCGGCAGGGATCCCTTTACCGATCTTGCAGTTATCCGTATTTACGGAGATAATTTCAACCATGTCATTTTCGGAGATTCGGACAAACTGAGGGTAGGGCAGCTGGTTATCGCTATCGGGAATCCCTATGGGTTCGAATATTCAGTGACCACCGGTGTGGTGAGCGCGCTGGGGCGAAGCCTGCATTCCAGTACTGGCCGGCTGATTGATGATGTTATTCAGACCGATGCCGCATTGAATCCGGGCAATTCAGGCGGCCCGCTGGTAAATTCCAGCGGGGAAGTGGTAGGCATCAATACCGCCATCATATTGCCCGCGCAGGGAATCTGTTTTGCCGTGGCGTCCAATACTATTCAGTATGTGGTTTCCAAGCTGATTATTGAAGGACGGGTGCGCCGGGGATTCCTGGGGATTGCCGGTCAGATTATAAAACTGCCCCTGCGTTTTGTCAATTTCTATCATCTTTCCGTTCTGTCAGGTGTGCAGGTACAGAATGTGGAACCGCAGGGTCCAGCTCAGAAATCAGACTTATTGCCGGGTGATATCATCATCGGACTGAACGGGCAGGGCGTTTCCAGCATCAACGAATTGCATCGCCTGCTGGATGACAATTCCATCGGGAAGCCGGTGCAGCTGGATGTGCTGCGGCGCGGAAAAAGAATGGAAGTCAATATGGTGCCCGGGGAATTGAAATAAGGCTGTCAAAATTTTAGGACTTTATAGAAAGCGCACAATCGGGAAATGGGTTATTTAGTATGAAAAATTCATCAATAATTACACGGAGTGTACGGAGATACATAAATAACAATTAATTGAATAAAGAATATTGGAGATTTTTTTAAAATTTTTAATCGAATCCCGGATACTCTGTAAATGAAGCCGGTTTTAAGATATAAGTGTGAATATAATCTGGGCCAGCGATGGTTGATAGATTCGGCTAATTTCTTTGATTCCTGGTGGCTGGTAATAATAAAAGCCACAGAGAGCGCAGAGGGATTTTGAGAATTATTGGTTTACTATTTATAAGGGTTAAGAAATGTTTTCTCTGTGTCCTCAGCGCCTCTGTGGCAATATTATAAGCCATAGAGATAACAGGGAAATTCGTAGGTGACAAAAAGATAATTATCCAAATCAGTGGGGGACACTGTATTATTTCCAATTTGTATAATATATTAAAAATCAAAACTCTCTGTACTCCGTGTCACAATTGCCATGAATTATTCAGATTAGTTGACGAATCAAAAAAATGAGCAGGCGTTTGGCTCTGTATTATGAATTGGAAATTCAGGCAGATGTATTCAACAAATTCAGAATGATTATAAAATAAGGAGTGAAAAATGAGATATAAACTGCTAGGAAAAAGCGGACTGCGGGTGTCTGAACTGGCCCTGGGTACCATGACATTTGGTGAGGAGTGGGGATGGGGCGCCTCGCGGGAAGAAAGCCGGAAAATTTTTGATGCCTATACCAATGCCGGCGGGAATTTTATTAATACTGCCAATCGCTATACCGAAGGCACCAGTGAAAAATATGTGGGTGAATTTATTTCAGCAGATCGCGATCACTTTGTTCTGGCTACAAAATATTCACTCTTTACCCGCGAGAATGATCCCAATTTCAGCGGGAATCACCGTAAAAATATGATGCAGGCCCTGCATGCCAGTTTGAAACGGCTAAATACGGATTATGTGGATTTGTACTGGGTGCATGCCTGGGATTTCCTGACACCGGTGGAGGAAGTATTGCGCGGGCTGGACGACATGGTTCGGGCGGGAAAAATTCTGTATATCGGAATATCCGATACTCCTGCCTGGGTGGTTTCCCGGGCCAACACACTGGCAGAACTGATGGGATGGTCTTCTTTTGCGGCACTTCAGATTCAGTACAGCCTGGTGGAACGAACGGTAGAACGGGAGCTGCTTCCCATGGCCCGTTACCTGTATCTGGCGGTAACCCCCTGGGGTGTGCTGGGAGCAGGAGTTCTTTCAGGAAAATATAATTTGAATAAAGATGCAAAGGGTCGGGCCAATCTTCGCAGCGAGGTGGGAAAAGACAAATTACGAATCGCCCAGGAGGTGATTAAAGTAGCCGGGAAATATGATAAAACTCCTTCCCAGGTGGCTCTCAACTGGGTGAGGGAGCAGCCCGGTGTGATTATTCCCATCCTGGGCGCCAAAACGGTTGATCAACTGCAGGATAACCTGGGGTTTCTTGATTTTCCACTGGACCGGAAAGATCTGGAACGGCTGGAGCGGGTGAGCCATATCGAGCCCGGTTTTCCCACGAATTTCCTGCAGGCCAATTATACCCGGAAATTACTCTACGGGGGTACCTTCGATCAAATTGATAAACACGGGTCAATACTTTGAAAGGCAGGTGTCAGAATACCGAGTTATTCTAATAAACAGGTTGAGGACCATGACAATTACCGTATACATGCTCTGAAAGGAATGAACCATGGCAAATTCACAGATATCGGGGATTCATCATATAACTGCCATAGCCGGTAATCCGCAGGCCAATGTGGATTTTTATACCGGTGTCCTGGGATTACGATTGGTAAAAAAGACCGTGAATTTTTATGCTCCTGAGACTTACCATTTGTATTACGGTGACAGAACCGGTAATCCCGGCACTGTTCTGACGTTTTTCCCGTGGGGAGAAGGTGCCTGGCGTGGCAAAGCAGGTACGGGGCAGGTTACGGTTATCTCCTTTGCCGTTCCGGTCAATGCGCTTGCGTACTGGATGGAGCGCCTGGAGCTGGAAGATGTTTCTTTTCAGGGACCGCTGAGTCGTTTTGATGAAGAGGTTGTTACTCTGCGGGATCCGGACGGTATCCAGCTGGAGCTGGTAGCCACGCAAATCAATCACGGCACGCCCCAGGGAGTATGGCTCCATTCCTCCCGACAAGGCCATCCGGGGATTTCACAGCGCAACCCTGGCGGTACAGAATTTTCAGCGAACGGCACAGCTGCTCACCGAGACTTTTGATTTTTTATTGCAGCAGGAAAGCGGTAACCGTAGTCGTTTTGTGAATAAAAGCGGTCACATCGGAAATATCGTTGATCTGCTGGAGCTGCCCCAGGTCAGCAGGGGGAGCATGGGAGTGGGCGCCGTTCATCATATTGCCTGGCGGACGCCGGGGGAACGGGAGCAGGAAGAGAAACGTTCGGAACTGCTGGCGCTGGGCTATGAAGTAACGCCGGTAAAAGACCGCAATTATTTTCGCTCTGTATATTTCCGGGAGCCGGAAAATATCCTGTTTGAAATTGCGACCGATACTCCGGGCTTTTTGACGGATGAAAGCGTTGAGACTCTGGGATCGGGCCTGAAATTGCCGGGCTGGCTGGAATCGCAGCGGGCGGAGATTGAATCCAGGTTGCCAAAAATTAAAATACCCGGGCCTTCCCGCCAGGTGGAACAGGAATCGTGATGATGGTACGGGAGGCTGATCATCCCCACCAGCATATGCCGCTGATGTCTGCCGGGGCGGTCATGATTATGCTGCATGGCCGGGGAGCCACCGCCGGGGATATCCTGCTGCTGGCGGACGAATTGCAGGGAAACGGGGTGCATTATGTAGCCCCGCAGGCTGTCGGAAACAGCTGGTATCCCTTCCGTTTTATGGAAAGCATAGAAAAGAACCAGCCCTGGCTGTCCTCAGCCCTGAAAGTGCTGGATGCTATTGTCCGGAATGTCCGCGATAATGGCATTCCGCCGGAAAAAATTATCCTGCTGGGATTTTCTCAGGGTGCCTGCCTGGCCCTGGAGTATGCCGTGCGGCATGCGCGACGTTATGGCGGATTGGCAGCCCTCAGCGGTGGATTGATCGGGCCGCCCGGAACATCGTGGAATTATGGCGGATCTCTGGCTGGCACCCCGGTATTTCTGGGCTGTGATGAAGAGGATTATCATATTCCGCGGGAACGGGTGTTGGAAAGTACCGGGGCGATGAAGGGTATGGGTGCGGAGGTAAGCATGCAGCTTTACCGGAATATGGGACATACCATCAACCGGGATGAAATTAAGCAGGTGCAGGTAATACTGGATACAGTAACGGGTAATGGCAGGAATCAGTAAAACCATGCACGCTCCTGAAAAGTGCAGTCCGTTAAACCGGCTGCATGGAAGCAGGCCGGCAGACCGATGTCATCCCTTGCAGGGAAGACATCAATCAGTAGAATCCTCAAAGTTATAATAAAGAATTATTCAAAATATAGAGGATTTATTTGCCACGAGTTAAAATTCGCGGCAAATTGGAAAACCCCTTCAGTACAATTTCATATAAAAACTGGGATTAGCTAATAAATTTCCACAACATGTTTTTCCATCAATCCAGCAGTTAAAACGTGTGGCAAATTTATATCCTAATCAAGATTTTCAATGAAAGAAGAATTAAAAAAACGCCAGGAAAATATCAGAAAACTTCTGTAAAAAATCGGTAAATAAAAAGTTTGTGAATTAATAAGGTTAACATATGTTATTACAACAAATTCATTTACTATATTGACATTTATTGAAATTATAATTACTTTTTTTCGACAGTTAGTTATCAGTTACACCAATGTGGTGGAACTCAAAGCAATTTACATGGCTATTGTTTTACAAATGATTAAAAAAAGTTATCTGTTTAAAAGAACTATACTCTTCCTATTCTTTTAAATGTTCAGTGGATTATTTTATATTTGATTAGTTCAGTAAAAACCAGAGTTTTGCTTCGCGCCACCCCAAAAACTATGGATTCTGGATTGAAAATTAAATCATAACTTTTAATAGATTCAATTGTCAAGAATAATAGGAGCAAATAAGGATGTCCACCTGCCAACATGAATGGGAAATGACAAATATCCAGTTTGGCATTATCGTTTTTGAAAAATGTTCTCACTGCAATGGTTTAAGAACTTATTTCTCCCCTATAGTTGTTGGAGATGATTATCGTGAAGGCGACTGTCTATGGAGAGTCATGGAAAATGCCCAATCATTTCGGTTTGACCTGAGGTGTAAAAAATGCAACCGTCTTGAGAAATATGATGATATTATGGGATTTATGTATTGCACCGGATGTCTGCCTGATTGTAAGGTTGAAATTCTACAGAAAAAATATGCGATTAAAAAAACCTGGGTTATGGTGGCGTTTGGTTTTCTGACAGATAGTTTTCCCAAGCCAATTTCCCCGGAAAGACTTATGATTCTTGATGATTATTTCAACCAAAAGAGAGATACTTCTCGTTCCACCATAAAAATTCTGTCCTATGATCTGATTGAAAACTTTTCCTATTGTAAAGGTGAATTTATTTTTGACGTGGGCATGCTCTCCCTGGAACCACCAACAGAGAGAAAACCTTTATTTTAGGATTGATATTTATTATGTGTGTAAAATTCAATATAGGAGAGATTGAATGACGACTAAAGAGCTAATTGAAATTGTAAAACTCAAACCGTTAAGCAAATTTGAGCATCGGGAAATAAATGGTGTTTTTGTTTCGGATATGTTGAGTGATGTTATGGCAGGTGCTCAATCCGGTAACCTTTGGGTAACTGTGCAAACACATAAAAGTATCGTTCCCGCAGCCAATCTGGTGGATGTTTCTGCGATCATTATTACCAGTGGTAAAGTCATTCCTCAAGAAACTGTGGATCTTGCTACAAAGCACGATATTGCCATCCTATCTACCGAAGTGTCCACTTTTGAACTGGTCGGGAAACTGTATAGTTTAGGACTCGTCTCTTCATAGCTGAATTGATTTCTTTCTAATAACTATGATTTAAGGACTAGTTTATATTTTTTATCTTTGCATTTAAAGCCGGGTTATCAATGTGAAAGTAAAGATGATAAAGAATGTGCTGGAAGCTTCCGTAATTGTTGGTGAAGATAAGCTTGACACAATGGTTGAACATGTTTATGCCTCTGACTTGATGAGCGATGTTTTAGCTTTTGGAAAACCCCATTCAATTTTGCTTACCGGTTTAGCAACCCAGCAAGCCATCATATCTGCTCACATGGCTGAATTTGAGGGTGTGGTACTCATCCGGGGTAAAATGCCCAAGGATGGTTCAGCGAAATTTGCCCAGGAGAACAATTTGATTTTACTCTCCACGGATTTGGACATGTATGATGCCTGTGTCAGAATAAATTCAGTCGAAAACGGAAGTTTTTCTCAAGTGAAAACTGAACCTGCAAAACACAGGAGAGAAGAAATTTTGCTCAGTCATGAGTTCCATATCGAAGGGAACGATTTTACCAATGCAGGAATGGTATCTACCGATATCAAGTCTCTCTTAAAAAAAATAGGGTTAGACCCGGTCCTTATCCGCAGAATTGCGATCTCCTGCTATGAGGGAGAAATGAATGTTGTGATGCATGCGAAACGGGCAAAAGTTAGCCTGACAGTAACTCCCAAACTTATTGAAGTGCTGATAGACGATGAAGGCAAGGGAATTCCGGATGTTGGATTGGCTATGCAGCAGGGATTTACTACTGCCACTGAAGAAATGAGAGCTATGGGATTCGGATCAGGGATGGGATTACCTAATATAAAGAAAAATTCAGATGAACTGCATATCGAAAGTAAAGTCGAGAAAGGGACAAAACTACAGATAAGGTTTTTTATTTAACGGCACCTTTTTAATAATTATATATCAGAAAGGTCGATTGTAAAATGGTGCAATACTATCACGCGCACAAAGTAATTGATGACAAATGTCAAGGACACATGAAGTGTTTACGACATTGTCCTACCGGAGCCATTCGAGTTAGAGGGGGTAAGACGATTATTTCCGAAGAGCTTTGTGTCGATTGCGGTCTTTGCATATCAGTATGTCCTTCACAGGCCATTATTCCGATTACCGATTCCTTTGGTGAAATTTCCAATTTCAAATATAAAGTGGTGGTGCCTTCGCCGGTACTTTACTCGCAGTTCGATTCCAGCATTCATCCTTATATTATCCATCTTGCTCTCAAAGAACTTGGCTTTGACGAGGTTATGGATGTAAATACTTCGACTGCTGCACTGGCTAAGGTCCTGTTAAAATACATAACAGATTATAATGGCAGGTTACCTTTAATATCTTCTCATTGTCCTTCAATCTTGCGATTGATCCAGGTCAAATATCCTGATCTGGTGGAACTTGTGGTACCATTAGATGTACCCAGGGAAGTTACCGCCCGGGAAATTAGAAAGAACCTTCCAGCCAGAAAAGGACTTAAACCGGAAGATATTGAAATAATATATATATCTCCCTGCCCGGCCAAGATCGTTTCCATTAAACAACCTGCAGAGAAAGAAAAATCCTGGTTCGATGGGGGTATATCGATCAAGGATGTGTATCCTATCTTGCTTCCTCATGTAGTAGCAATAAAGAAAAAATTTGATGAAAGCCAAATTCCCGAGGACTTCTCTTTTAACGCCGGTTGGGCAACACTTGGGGGTATCACCCGGGAAGTTAAGACGGATAATTGGCTGGCTGTTTCCGGTTTAGATCATGTGATGAAAATCTTCGATGATATAGAGAACTCACGTTTGCGAAATATCGATTTTGTAGAAGCCCATGTTTGCATGTTGGGCTGCATCGGAGGCCCTTTTAGTATCGAAAATCCTTATGTTGCCAGAAGTAATAGCATTAAGCAACGCGCCAAGTATGAGAAACCCGTAAAGGTGAATGAGGAAGATGTATTCAAAAAATTTGAAGAGGATTACTATTACTTGGAAAAACCGGTTTTACCGCGCCCAACCAAGTTTTTCGACTCCGACCTTGAGACATCAATTAAAAGGATGAAGGAGATCGAAAGGGTTTATCAAAAACTACGTCAGATTGACTGTGGTTGTTGTGGTGCACCTACCTGTATGGCTTTTGCTGAGGATTTTGTTAAAAGGGAGGTCAAACTGACGGATTGTATCTTTTTAGCAGAGAAAGAAGAAAGCGAAGAATAGGAGAATTTTTTTTATAAATCCTCCCAATGCATAGGTGGATAATTCTATGAAAGAGAAAGCGTATATCAACATATTTTCAAAATTTAAAGGAATAGAGGGAGATTTGATCCCGATCCTCTTAAATATTCAGGAAAAATTCGGGTATATCTCCCTAGAAGCCATCAAATATACTTCTCGATTTTTAAAAATATCAGAAAATCAAATCTTTGGAGTTGCCACGTTCTACCCTAAGTTTCGCTTTACCGAGCCCGGCAAAAAATCTATTAAAGTTTGTATGGGAACAGCCTGCCATGTCCGGGGCGGACAGTTTCTATCCGAGACAGTGGGGTGGAAGTTAGGTATTTCTATTGGGCAGGTAACAGCGGATAAGCGCTTCGATTTTCAGCGAGCAACTTGTTTAGGATGCTGCACATTAGGACCAGTCGTTCAAATCAACGAGGATATCCATAGCCGTATGATAGTGACTCGCTTAAAGGAGATATTAGAAGAACATGATTAGCCTGGAGGAAAAAAGAAAAGAAGCTTTAAGGAAATGGGAGTTACTTGAAAATAATAATATCCCAATCATATACTTAGGTACTGCAACTTGTGGCCGTGCTGCTGGTGCTATGAATGTGCTCGATACTGTTCGGAAGACCCTTAAAGAAAATAAATTAAAAGCTAAAATTATTCAGGTAGGATGCATTGGACCTTGTTACCTGGAACCACTCTTGGATGTCAAGCTTCCAGGTCATCCACGAATAAGTTATGCAAGTGTTAATCCGGAGAAGGCAAAATTAATAATTGAGAGCTGCCTTATAGAAGAGAATCCATTGCCAAATCTTGCGGCGGGATATTTTGGTAAAAATGGTCAAGAATCTACTAATGGTATTCCCAAATTCTTCGATCTGCCCATGCTAAAACCCCAGGTAAGATTGGTGTTGCGGAACTGTGGATTTATTGATCCGGAAAATATTGATCATTACCTGGCGAATAGTGGTTACGACGGTCTCATAAATGCATTTAAGATGGGCCCGGAAAAAGTAATTGCAGAAGTCAAAGAAGCTGGTTTACGCGGACGGGGCGGAGCGGGATTTCCTACTTACAAAAAATGGGAAATATGCAGAAATTCCCCTGGTTCTGTAAAATATATGATCTGCAATGTTTCGGAAGGCGATCCGGGTGCATTTATGAACAGATCTTTGATAGAGAGTGATCCACATTGTGTGCTCGAAGGTCTGCTTATTGCTTCCTATGCTATTGGTGCTAACCATGGTTATGTTTATATAAATGCGGACTACCATTTAGCCATTGCTCGATTAAAGAAAGCTGCGGGCCGGATGAAAGAGTGTGGCCTCTTGGGAAAGAACATTCTGAATTCAGGGTTCGATTTCGATGTCACGATAAAAGAAGGAGCAGGAGCCTTTGTCTGTGGAGAGGAGACCGCCCAGATCGGTGCTATCGAGGGAAAAAGAGGCATGCCCCGGTCACGCCCCCCCTTTCCGGCAGTTTCAGGACTCCACGACAAACCAACAATCATTAATAACGTGGAAACTTTGGGAACCATTCCCAATATTTTGAGGAATGGAGCCGCCTGGTACAGACAATTTGGAGTTCAGGGTAACTACGGGACGAAAACATTCTCATTGGTAGGCTCAGTACGTCGAGGCGGGCTTATTGAAGTGTCCCTGGGAATAAAAATGCGCCAGATTATCTTTGATATAGGTGGGGGCACATGGAAACCGTTTAAAGGAGTCCAGACCGGCGGACCATCCGGTGGATGTCTTTCGGAAGAGTTTTTGGATATCCCTGTTGAATATGAAGCGATGACGGCCGCGGGTTCAATTATGGGATCAGGTGGCTTGATTGTGATGGATGAAGATACTTGTGTGGTAGATTTAGCTCTTTACTTTCTCAATTTTACCCAGAAAGAATCTTGCGGGAAATGCGTCCCCTGCCGGGTGGGTACCTGGCAGATGGTGAATATTCTTGAGAGAATTGTGAAGGGCCGAAGCGAGCCTGAAGATCTTTCCAAACTTCAGATCTTAGCCGAAACTGTTCAGCGGGCATCGTTGTGCGGATTAGGGCAAACGGCCCCGAATCCGGTTCTAACAACACTGCGTTACTTCCGTTCCGAGTATCTTGCCCATGTGAAAGAAAAATACTGTCAATCCGCTGTCTGCAAGGAACTCGTGGTTTATGAAATAGATAGCGATAAATGCAATGGTTGCCAACTTTGTGTTAATGTGTGTCCAACTGATGCGATAAAAGGAGCCAAGGCAGAATTACATAGCATAGATTTATACCGATGTATAAAATGCAAAGCCTGTTATGAAGTTTGTCGTTATGATCCTTTGGCCGGTAATGCTATTGTGATCAGGTCGAAAAGGAATGTTGCATGAATCAAAAAAGTGTTACAGTAACTGTAAGTATTGATAATAAGCCTTATCGGGTTAATAGGGGGCTAACGATCCTTCAGGCTGCAGAACAAAATGGTATATACATCCCAACACTTTGTAACCATCAGGATTTATCGCCTCATGGTGGATGCCGTATGTGTATTGTTGAGGTAGAGGGGATACGCAATTTTCCGACAGCCTGTACCACACCAGTTGAAGATGGGATGGTAATCAGAACTCACACCGCTCAGGTTCAAGTAGTGAGGAAGGAAATTATTCAGTTATTTATGAGTGAACATCCTTCCAGTTGTTTGATCTGTGACGAAAAAGAGGAATGCAATTTATACTCAATGACTATCTCCAAGGCAGGGGTAGTAACCGGATGCCGGTATTGTCCAAATAACGGTCAGTGTGAGCTTCAGGATGTGGTGGAACATCTTGAAGTGAAAGAGATTAATTACCCTATTTTCTACCGTAATTTAAGAGTCGAAAAAGAGGATCCGTTTTACGAACGAGACTACAACCTCTGCATTCTGTGTGGAAGATGTATTCGCATGTGTCAGGAAGTTCGCCTTGCCAATGTTTTGGCATTTAAACATGGAGGTCGGAATACCGTAATTGGTCCGGCATACGATCGTACCCATTTTGATTCGGGTTGTGAATTCTGTGGCGCCTGCGTTTCTGTTTGCCCAACCGGAACTCTGGCAGAAAAAGTCCGAAAATGGGATGGCAAACCGGAACGAGAGCAGATCACCACCTGCTCATTTTGTGGTGTCGGCTGTCAGTTGCGACTCCTGGTAAAGGGTGAACGAATTATTGGAAGTTTACCGGTGGACGATCCTTTGGTTAATCATGGACAGCTTTGTGTTAAAGGCCGGTTCTGTATTACTGAAATGGTGAATGGATATAAACGGCTTAAAAAACCCTATAAATCTTTCAATGGAGCAGACGTTGAAATTTCCTGGGAGGAGGCCATTGGGATTGCTGCTCAAAATCTTTTAGATTGCCCGCCGGACAAATTCGGTATGCTTATATCTCCCAACTGTTTTAATGAAGATTTATACGTTGCCCAAAAATTTGCACGAGTGGTCATGCATTCTAACAATATCGATACTTCTGCGAGATCATTTTATGGACCAGGATTTAACGCTTACCTAAACCTTTTGAAAAAAGCAATTCCCCTCTCCGATATCAGACATGCACCAGTAATTCTCTGTATCGGATTGGATACCCGATTTGGAAGATCTGTGGTAGGTGTGGAACTTAGAAGAGCGCTCCAGAAGGGAGCCAAGATTATCACCATTAATCCCCGTGACCACAACCTTACCCTTACTGCAGAGAAATGGATAAAACCTGTGCCGGGTGCAGAGATTGATACTCTTCGTATTTTAGTGGAATTGACAAATAGACAAAAAATCTCTGACTCACCAGCCGGATTACAAAAGGAAAATAAGGATCTCACGGCAGAGCTATTAGAAACTGCTGAAATATTAAAGGATGCATCTAAAGTAGTAATTCTTGTTGGCTCAGAATTTATGCAATATTATGAAATTTCTCAGATACTCGGGGCGATTGAGCAGTTGGCGAATAACACGAATGCAGGGATTCTTCCCCTACCCCCTCAAAATAACCTTGTTGGTTCTATCATGATGGGAACTTACTCGGAACTATTACCAGGAGGAAATTCATCAAATAAGAAAATTAGGCTTAGTCATCTTAAAAAGGTTTGGGGAACGGAAGTATCCAATCTTTCATCTAAATGGAATTCTGGAGTGACGCCTTCGAACACCAAATTAAAAGTACTTTACCTAATCGGGGAAAATCCCCCAAACAACGGAAATACTTCTGCGAATTTTATCATCGTTCAAAATATCTATCCATCGGCCGATTCATCTCAGGCCAATCTTGTCCTTCCGGCAGCGGCATTTACCGAAGCCGATGGAACATTTATCAATGGTGAGGGTCGAGTTCAACGCGTAAACAAAGCAGTGAATCCCCCAGGCAAAGCATTGCCGGATTGGAAAATCCTGTGCCTTATTGCGCAAAAAATGGGAATTGAGGGGTTCAGTTACAAAAATGCCTCCGAGATCCATCGGGAAATTTCAATGTTAGTACCGGAATTTCAAAACTTTAAAAATCCCAGGCGGAAAGCCAGGCCATTAAAAATTGAAGGAGATTTTAATCATTTTGAGTCGAAGGTTTCAAAAGTGAAGAAGCCCGACAAGAAATATCCTTTTCTTCTTTGCACATCCAATATCGAGCATACATACCGGGGTGCTCCGCTTACTGGTTGGGTGAAGGGAGCTAAAAA
The DNA here is from genome assembly GCA_964461135.1 of uncultured Caldithrix sp. Taxonomy (GTDB): domain Bacteria; phylum Calditrichota; class Calditrichia; order RBG-13-44-9; family RBG-13-44-9; genus RQOF01. The sequence continues at coordinate 19,074 of CAYWTB010000003.1, forward strand.
GATTTTTCCCGAGAGGACTTTGGATATAAGTCCGGAAGATGCCAGAAAATTCCACATTGAAGAGGGAGAGGAGATCACCGTCACTTCAAAATGGTTCGAGAAGGTTTGGCCAGTAAGAGTTGCATCAGAACTGTGCAGTGGGATGCTTCATGTAACTCTCCCTCAAGCCGAAATTATTAGTTCTAACCCGCATCCTGTAAGAATAAGGAAGAATAATGTTTAAAGTGATCGCATCCCGCATGATAGTGCCTAATATTCACATTCTTACGGTGGAAGCACCGGAGGTTGCCAGGCAGGTGAAACCCGGTCAGTTTGTGATTCTGCGGGCGACAGAAGAAGGAGAAAGAACTCCCCTCTCCGTGTCGGATTGGGATACGGAAGCAGGCACTGTTACAGTGATACTTATGAATATCGGTTATACAACTGATCAACTGGCCGGACTGGAAGCGGGAATGAGTATTCCCACGGTTGTCGGTCCACTGGGCAATGCAACAGAAATCAATAAATATGGTACAGTTATTTGTCTGGGTGGTTGTTATGGTATCGGAAGTATTTTCCCCATCGCCCGGGCTCTGAAGGAAAAAGGCAATAAAATTATCACGATTATCGAAGCCCGGAGTTCCTACCTTTTCTACTGGGAAGACCGGTTTAGAGCTATATCAGATAAGCTTTTTCACATTACACGGGATGGTTCAAAGGGCTACCGGGGTCACATCGAAAGACTTCCCGAAATCATTAAGGGGCTCGGAGAGTCCATCGATCGAATCATCATAAATGGATGCACATTTTTTATGAAGAGGGCTTCAGATGTTAGCCGACCCTTGGGGTTGAGTACCTGGGTTAGTTTGAATCCGATTATGATTGACGGTACGGGGATGTGTGGCGTATGCCGGGTTACCATCGGTTCCTCAACAAAGTTTGCCTGTGTGGATGGACCGGACTTTGATGGACATCAGGTAAACTGGGATGAACTCTTACAACGGCGGAAAACTTATATGACGGAAGAAGTTGTCCCATTGAGAACAAGCAAGTGTGAGGAACACCAGCTTAAGATAAAGAAAACATGATTATTCAGATAATTTTTAGACGGGATATACAAGATGTACTGGATTTTTAATATTAAAAAATTAAATAAATTCTTTATGTACAGTCAATTTACCTACGGACCGGGTAAATATGTAAGTAGTCATTTAAACATCCTTAAGAAAATTTGAGATGCCGGAAACAGAAAAGAAAAAGCTCGATCTGAATAGAAAAGAAATTCCCAAACAGCTTCCTGAAGTTAGAAAACATAATTTCAATGAAGTCGCATTGGGATATTCCGTTGAAACGGCGGTAGCAGAGGCAAAACGATGTATAAAGTGTCCCAAACCCAAATGTGTGGGAAATTGTCCGGTAGAGATTAACATTCCCGGTTTTATTGAAGCGATAGCAGAAAAGGACTTTGATAAAGGGATCAAAATATTAAAACAAAAAAATTGTCTTCCTGCCATCTGTGGTAGAGTCTGTCCCCAGGAAGAACAGTGTGAAGAAACATGCATTCTTCAAAGAAAAAATGGTCAGATTGCCATCGGTCGCCTGGAACGATTTCTGGCAGATTGGGAAGCAGAACAGGGCGAACTGAAAATACCTGAAATTGCGGAATCTACCGGTAAAAAGGTTGCGGTAATTGGTGGCGGACCGGCCGGTCTCACCGTTGCCGGGGATCTGATACAACTGGGACACCAGGTGACCATTTTTGAGGCATTGCATAAAATGGGAGGTGTTCTTATTTATGGTATTCCGGAATTCCGGTTACCAAAAGCCATCGTAAAGAGAGAAGTTGACTATCTTCAAAAACTGGGTGTTAATTTAGTCACCAACTTTGTGGTAGGAAAAACCAGAAGCATAGACAGCCTGTTAGAAGAATACCACGCGATATTCGTTGGTTCCGGAGCTGGACTCCCCTGGTTTATGAATATCCCCGGTGAAAATTTGAATGGTATTTATTCAGCCAATGAATACCTAACCCGATTAAACCTGATGAAGGCTTTTCTCTTCCCCGAATATCATACCCCTGTAAAAAATCACAAAAAAGTTGTCGTTGTTGGTGGCGGAAATGTGGCGATGGACTGTGCCCGAAGTGCTCTCCGCCTGGGAGCGGAATCCAGAATTGTTTATAGAAGATCGCGGGAAGAGATGCCTGCACGTTTAGAGGAGATTGAAAATGCCGAGGAAGAAGGTGTCATTTTTGATATCTTAACGCTTCCCCTTCGATATATTGGTGACGGAAACGGGTGGGTAAAGGAAATGGAAATCCAGAAAATGGATTTAGGCGAACCGGATGATTCAGGAAGAAGAAGACCGGTACCGATTGAAGGTTCCGAAAGAATCGTTGCCGTCGATGCAGTGGTATGTGCAATTGGTAACAGCCCCAACCCTCTAATTCCTAAAACCACTGCCGGTTTGGAAGTAGGGAAACGGGGAAATATTGAAGCTGATGAAGAAACGGGTAAGACTTCCCGGGACCGAATCTGGGCGGGGGGGGATGTTGTGACTGGTGCTGCAACCGTCATCCTGGCCATGGGTGCCGGAAGGAAAGCAGCCAGGTCAATCCATGAATACTTGAGTTCACTGTAACCAATTTAAACTGCATTCTTTAGTTCGGGATTATGACAAAAATTAGGAGGAATATATGAAGTTTGGATCAGTGGACGAGATTCTGGACTTTGCCATTGAGAAGGAAGAAGAAGCTGCTCAATTTTATACTGATCTTTCTCACAAAATGGCACCGGCGAATATGAAGGAAGTATTTGAGGATTTTGCCAAGGAGGAAAAGAGACATAAAGAGAGGCTCTTATTGGTCAAAGGCGGTAAAAAACTGTTATCAGTTAGGGAGCAGGTCATGGACCTTAAAATAGGGGATAACCTAATGGAGGTCGATACGACCACAGAGATTTCAGATCTTACTTATCAGGAAGCATTGATTATTGCCATGAAAGCAGAAAAAGCAGCCTTTAGACTCTACCACGATCTCGCCAAAACAACGAAAGATGCCGAACTAAAAGATTTATTTATGTCCCTGGCACAAGAAGAAGCCAGGCATAAACTTCGCTTTGAAATTGAGTATGATGATAATATTCTGATTGAAGGATAATGGCTGCCGAATTTACCAGGGAACTTTATCCAACTCTACATTACCTCCGGAAAGAATGATGCCTACACGCTTTCCTGTGATGTCCATCTGATGTGTTAGAATTGCTCCCAATAGTACTGCCGCAGAACGTTCCACAATATTTTACATTCGCTACCATATCAGACTCATTGCCTGAATGATTCCATCTTCACTGACGGTGACAATATCATCAATATAGTTTTGAATAATATGAAAGGTGTTCTCACCTAATGAGGTGAGAAGTCCATCTGCGATGGTATTCGGATGAATGGATGGAATTATTTTACCATTATGAAATAAATTCTTTGTTTTAAAATTTACACCCGTTTCGGGTTGAATCTCTGATAATTATACTTTTGTATCAGAGGTACCATAATTAGATAAATAAAGTTTTAAATCAGATTTAGATTTACTGAATGTATAGCTATGCATCATAACACCAGAATATCAAACATCCGATGGTATTGATAAATATACTGAAGCATTTACTGTGCTACGCACCCCAAAAGTGAGAGATGAAGCCAACCTGTCATTTGCGCTTATTGTAAGTAAATCACTATATGAACCTCTGAGTAGGTTATGATTTCTCTCAATATTTATAATCCAATCGGTCGCACCATCAGGATCAAAACGATTTACAGGAATGTTGTGGCAGTAATAATATGGATTTATTTTAGGATCTAAATTCATGGCTGGATCTGGTGTAAAAAACCTCCTGATTATTGGGTCATAATACCTGTCGCCGAAATAATACCAATTGAGATTCTCTCCCTGATCCCACTCTTTAGCACTAAATTTATAAATATCTTCTGTCAGGGCGTTATTCATGTTGCTTCCAGTCATTTGAAGTTCGATGGATAATAATCATTCTACCCAACAAGTTCTCCGGATTCATCGATGGTCACCCGTATATTACTCAAATGATTTTTTAAGTAATAGAATTTTTTCCATGGAGTATAATTTATTAATAAAATCGGTCTTAAAGATTTTTCCGTCCTGTCAGGGGTGGACAAATTAACTGATTTATAACGATATTCCGTCTGCAACTTCCCTAATAAAACTATAATTTCCATGCGTAAGCATGTCCTCGATAAATTCTGTAACATCTACTATGAAATCTGATGTAAAGGTGGCAGGAGCATCCACTGGAACCCGATGTTACGTAGCATATGTTGCCTGAATATTCCAGATAATTTCTGCTATGGACCATACGCCCATCACCCGCCAGATAAATGTTGAAGATAAATCTCTTCCAGCGGCATCTCCACCACCATGATATCCATCATTTTCCAGTGTGGATAAATTGTGCCAAATTGCTATAAGTGAAGCAGAATGGATTATAGCGTTGGATGGTAAATTTGAAAGATCAAATGGAAAAAACGCCCGGCTGTAAGTTGGAAGACCTGCTGATTTCCAGCAGATATATAAAATTTTTCTGAATTTTCGTAAATGGTATCCCTGGTTTCCGGATATCTGGGATTATTATATACCCAGGCATCTTTACCATATGCAGATCCTGGCGGCAGAACAACTTGTGGATTGATTCAATTTGTACCGCCCTGACAATCAATAACATTAGGATGATAAATTTTAACGATATAATTCAGAACATCATGAACAAATTGAGTTGCAATATTTTCTGTGGCTCTTGTTGAACTAGCTCGATTTGAACAGGTGCCTTTTAAATTTTCCAAAAATCCCACCATAACGGCATTATCCAAGCCGTTTGCAATTTATGTAACAAAAAATACTTTTTTTATTGCATCAGGTAACCCGGATCATATATAATTCAGTGATTTTTATATGATTTTCTCATTCCTGAACATGAAAACAAGAAAGCAGATTTATGGAGAAATGGGACTGGCATATCGTCAATGAAGATTTCCTGGAACGCACTGTTCAGCGCTGCCGTGAAAAAAATATCCTGTTGCCAACCTTTCAGCAACAGAAAAATCCCCGCACTATCCCGGCCGATATTCAGGAAAAGCTGAAAAATATAAGCCTGCATGAGCTTCATCCGCTGAACCTGTTTCGCATCAACTGGTGCAATGATCCCCGCAGCGGTGAAATCGGAAACGTCAATCACCTGGAACTGCCCCCCGAATTGACCGGCATCCGGGCACGCATTATCGGGCTGGTGGGTAAGTTTTTTCCCACCGGGGCCCACAAGGTGGGTGCCACGTATGGCTGCCTGGTGCCCTACCTGGTCACCGGCCGCTTCAACCCCGCCTATCACAAGGCGGTGTGGCCCTCCACCGGCAATTACTGCCGTGGCGGGGTGTTTAACTCTGCGCTGCTGGGCGTCCATGCGGTAGCCATACTTCCCGAAGAGATGAGCCGTGAACGGTTCGACTGGCTGCGGGAAAGGGGAGCGGAGGTATTTGCCACCCCCGGATGTGAAAGTAACGTGAAGGAAATCTACGATAAATGTCACGAGCTGGAAGCAGAAAGCGATGAATACCTGATATTCAACCAGTTTGACCAGTTCGGCAATGCCATCTGGCATCACGAAATTACCGGCCCCACTCTGGAGCAACTTTTTCAAAACCGGCAGGAAAAGGATATGCGCTTGGCCGGTTTTGTCAGCGCCACCGGTTCCGCCGGTACTATTGCCGCCGGGGATTATCTGCGGTTAAAATTTCCGCGTATTAAAGTACTGGCCTCGGAAGCTCTGCAATGTCCCACCCTGCTGATGAACGGTTTCGGCGGGCACCGCATAGAAGGAATCGGGGACAAGCATGTTCCCTGGATTCATAATGTAAAAAACCTGGATGTGGTGTGTGCCATTAATGATGAGGATCCCTTGCGTATTCTGCGCCTGTTTAATGAAGCCGCCGGACAGGAATGGCTGGCAAAACAAGGTATTGACCCGGGTATGATCGAGCAGCTTCCCTGCTTGGGAATTTCCTCCATCGCCAACATTCTGGCTGCCATAAAAATGGCTAAATATTATGAGCTCTCTGAAAGGGATGTAATTTTTACTATTTTTACCGATTCTGCCGACCTTTACCACTCCCGCCTGCAGGAAATGAACGAAAAATGGGATGTTTATTCGCTGCAGCAGGCCGAAATTGACTGGCGAACCGTAATTGAGCGGCAGGCTATTGATTATTTTAAAGAACTGTCCTATTATGATAAAAAAACCATTCACAACCTGAAATATTTTACCTGGGTGGAACAGCAGGGAAAGGCCGTGGAAGATCTGAATGCGCAATGGTATGATGACGATTACTGGAAGAAACGGTTTGAGGAGGTTCCCCAGTGGGATAAATTAATCCGGGAGTTCAACCAGGCGGTGGCGGCCAGAACATGAGCGGTAAAAAGCACAGGACGCTGTCCAATGTGTTGTTGAGCCTGCAGGATAATCAGCTGCAGCTGGCGGATATTGATTACGATTCTGCGATTATAGAGGTCCATCCCCGGCTGGATCGCCCCATTTTCTGGGAAGATATTGATACGCAAGAAAAATGGCACCGTTTCCGCAATCAAGTTTCGGGCGAGCCAGAACCATCCCGGCCCGAAATCACCAACGGTGGTTTTCTGCTGGTAATGCCCGGCGCCATCGATGCGCATGTGCACTTTAACACCCCCGGCTTTGAACAGCGTGAGGATTTTGAGCACGGCTCCCTGGCGGCGGCCGCCGGCGGGGTAACCACCGTCATTGATATGCCCTGCACCTCACTTCCCCCGGTGACCAACCTCCGCAATTTGCTGCATAAAACAGAAATCCTGCAAGACAGGAGCCTGGTGGATTATGCCTTATGGGGCGGCATTTCAGGATTGTCCTTTACCCGTGGGAAAAATCCCCTGAATGATATCCGGGAGCTTTCGCAGGAAGGGGTGGTGGGATTTAAGGCTTACCTGGTCTCCGGCATGGAATCTTTTCCTGAGCTCACCCATTACCAGATGCTGAGGGTGGCGGAATTGGTGAAGGAGACCGGGAAAGTCCTGGCGGTTCATGCGGAAGACAAAAATCTGGTAATGCAACGCCAGGCAATCCTGCAGGGACAGGGCAGGAATGACTGGCAGGCCTATACGGAAGCCCGGGATGCGCTGGCGGAAACCACAGCGGTGTTTTACCTGACGGAAGTCTGCCGTTCCAGTGGCTGCCGCCTGCATATCGTTCATTTGAGTTCCGGTCGCGGGGCGGAATTAGTGCGCCGGGCACAGCAGGAAAATCTTCCCTTCACCGCCGAAACCTGTCCGCATTATCTTTATTTTACCCGCGAACATTTTGAAAATCAGGCTATACGCGCCTTTCTGAAAACCGCACCACCGGTAAAAGAAGAGACCGACCGCCAGGCGCTGTGGACCGCCCTGCAGGATGGTACATTATCCTTTGTGACTACCGATCACGCCGGGTGTGATGCGGCGGCAGAAAAAACCTCGCAAAATTTCTGGGAGATTTATGGCGGCATACCGGGAGTGGAACACCGCGTTCCTTTCCTGTTCAGCGAAGGATTCCAAAAGGGGCGACTTTCCCTGCAACAGACCATCGCAGTGCTGGCAGAAAATCCTGCCCTGCAGTACGGCCTTTCCCGGCGGAAAGGTGCTCTCCGTAAGGGTCTGGATGCGGATATGGCCCTGATTAACCTGTGGAAGACCGGCCGGATAAACGCCGCTGAGATGCACAGCAAAGGGAAATATACGCCTTTTGACGGTTATCCCCTGACGGCAATTGTCGAAAAAACCATTTTACGGGGTGAACTGCTGTGGGATGAGAGGAATAAACCGTTGCAGCCCTATGGCTTCGGAGAGTGGTTCCGTGCGGAAAGTGATGTTTGAGGAATTCAATTATTACAAATGGTTGGTGAGATAAGAATTTAAAATGAAACACATTGTTATTCAAAACTGCTGGCTGTGCAGCCCGACTTTTGAAGAAATCGTTCCGGTGTTTGCAGATATCGATATTGCGGATGGACATATTCGGTCCATTCGCCGGAAGGATTTTCAGCAATTCCTTTCCGGAACAGATAAAACGGGTGACGATCCATCCCAGCGGGAAGTTTTTGATGCCGGGGGCCGGGTAGTGACGTTGCCCCTGGTCAATTTTCATGAACATTTCTATTCCCGGCTGGCTAAAGGACTGCCGGTGAGGGGAAAGATGGAAAACTTCCGGGAGATCCTGCAGCAGCTGTGGTGGAAATTGGATCTGGCCCTGGATGAGGATATGATAAGGGCATCGGTCAGTAGGGGGGCGATGGAAGCCATCCGCCAGGGGGTATGCTGCATTTTCGATCACCACGCTTCTCCCAACAGCAGTACCGGCAGCTTACGGCTGATTCAGCAGGTTTTGCAGGATTTCAATTTACGGGCGGTGCTCTGCTACGAGGTTTCGGACCGCAATGGCCCCGGTAAAGCCAGGCAGGGTCTGGAGGAAAACAAAGAATTCATACGCGGGCTTCATCATTCGGATTTCCGGGGAATGCTGGGTTTGCATGCACCTTTTACCCTGTCGGAGCAAACCTTGCAGGAGGCCGCAAAAATCATGTCCGAACTCCGGACGGCTATTCATATTCATCTGGCGGAAGACGCCTTTGAACAAGAGTTTTCCCGGGAGCATTTTAACATCTCTCCGGTGGAACGTCTGGCCCGGTACGGTCTCTTAACCTCAGATACTATTCTGGGACATGCCGTTCACCTCTCAACGGATGAATATCAGAAGATAGAGAGCCTGGGCAGTGCCATCGTGCTGAATCCCGATTCCAATCTGAACAATGCAGTTGGTTTGCCACAATATGCATCGCTTCCAGAACACATACCCCTCCTGCCGGGAACCGATGGCATGCATGCCAATGTGTCCCGCACCATGAAACAGCTGTTTCTACAGGCCCGCAGCCAGGGGTTCTTCTTTGAAAGAGCCACGGCATGGATCCGCAAAATTTACCTGGACATGTATATGCAGGTGCGGAAGTTTTTTCCGGATTTTCCATCCCTGCAGGTGGGAGAGCGTGCTGATATGGTTATATGGGATTATATCCCCCCCACGCCCATCAGGCAGGAGAATTTCTGGGGGCATTTCATCTACGGCATTCTGGAATCGCAGGCACATTCGGTCATGCAGAAGGGTGAATTTCTGCTCCAGAATCACCGCTTTGTGGAGATGAATGAAGACGAACTGCAGCGCGAAATCAGCAGGCAGGGTGAACGGCTGTATAAGAAATTTATTACGAAAGGTTGAGGGGATATATGAATCATAAAGCGGGAACTATTTTTTTACATTCCTGATTTTTAGTATACATTGAAGAAAGTGCTTATTAAGTCAGAAGGCATGATAACATGAACTTTTATGCTTTGAAATTGTTAACATATATGTTAACTTTTGGGTGTGAAAGAGATCCGATTTTATCGAACAGGGTCTGGCAAATGTCCAGTTGAAGATTTTTTGGATTCATTATCAGGTAAACAAGTTTCTAAAATACTTTGGGTTTTAAGAATCATCAGAGATTTAGATTATATACCAAAGGAGTATTTTAAAAAACTGAAAAACACAGATGATATTTGGGAAGTAAGAATAAAATCCGGGAATAATATTTTTAGAATACTTGGATTTTATGATAAAGATAAATTTTGGGTATTGACGAACGGATTCACAAAAAAAACTCAAAGAATACCACGGAAAGAAATTGAACTAGTTCAAGAGAGAAAAAAAGAATATTTAAAAAGGATTAAATAATGGACGATTTAGAAAGATATATAAAGAAGCGAAAAAAACAGAGCAAAGAATTTGAAGATAAGTTCGAAGAAAAGTATGAAGTGTTTAAGATTGGAATAATTTTACGCAAAGCCAGGGAAGATGCGGGTCTTACTCAGGAAGAAATAGCCCGAAGACTTAAAACTAAAAAATCTGCAATATCGAGAATTGAAAACCACTCTGAAGATATTAGGCTTTCAACATTAAAAGATTATGTAGAAGCAGTGGGCAAAAAACTCCATCTGGAAATATCTTAAGAACATATAAATGCCTTATAAGGCGGGCTTACAGCTAAGCGTGAAGGCCCAGTAACTTTTAAATGTTTATCCCTCATTCCAGATTTTGCAGAAATTGACTATTGATAACTGCATTTGAAAAGAAAAATTGTTAGATGGGAAAATACCTGAATATCAAAAGGATCGTGATCGTCAGAGAGAAAAGATTCTAAAAGGCCTGAAGTTAAATATTCTCAGGGTAAAAAATAGTGAATTAAGTGATATGGGTCGAGTAATTCGGAAAATTGAGGGTGTATTGGATAGTATACCCTAACCCTTTGCCTCTTCTCCTGTCTAAAGCCAGTCAGGTGAAGAGGTTTGGGGAAAGGTACACCTGGATAAAGCCATGAAATATTTTGAGATCTTGTCGATAGAATATGGATATATCAGGTTGTATAAAGGTCACAATCATCATTTATCTTTAGATTATTTTTAATAGCTATGCCTAAAGAAACATTTAACATTATCGGAAAAGCGGTGCGGCGGGAGGATGGTTACGGTAAAGTAACCGGGGAGGCCCGTTTTGCAGACGACATTAATTTTCCGGGGCAACTCTACGGGATAATGGTGCGTATTCCGGCAGCCCACGCCCGTATCAAATCCATTGATTATTCGGCAGTGGAAAAAAATCCCCGCGTGCGGGCGATCTGTGATTACCGGGATATAACCGGGGCCTCCCATATCGGGGTGGTGCGCTGGGATCAGCCGGTGTTCTGCCGAGAGAAGATTGTGACACCTGGCGATGTAATTGCCATGTTACTGGGAGAATCGGAAGAAGAACTGCTGGCACTACGAGATAAGATCAGGATAGAATATCAGGACCTGGCAGTGCTCAGCGATCCCCGCGAAGCTTTGAAAGACGAAGCTGTTTTAATTCATCCGGAAAACAAATCCAATCTGATCTGTCATTACCCGCTACGCAAGGGAGACATCGAAAAAGGCTTTGCCCAAAGCGACTTTATCCTGGAACAGACGTATACGACATCGGCAGTGGAACATGCCTATCTGGAGACGGAAGCCGTTATTGCGCGTCCATTGCAGGGGAAGCGTGGAATTCATATTGTGGGGAGCATCCAGAATCCTTTTACTACCCGCCGGCTGGTAGCAGCGGTTCTCAACTGGCCACTCATCATGGTGCAGGTGGAACAGGCAGTCCTGGGCGGTTCCTTCGGCGGTAAAGATGATATCATGAACATGCTGTCTGCCCGGGCAGCCGTCGGCGCATTGAAGACCGGGAAACCCGTAAAAATCCGTTATGGCCGGGAAGAATCCATACTGGAATCCTACAAGCGTCATCCCTATATCATGCATTACAAAGCGGGGGTGCGGAAAGATGGGAAAATCCGGTCCATGAAAATAGACATTCTGGCGGACGGTGGGGCCTATGCCTCCATGAGTCCCTTTGTTACCTGGCGGACAGTGGTGCAGGCCACCGGACCCTATGATATACCCCATGTATGGACGGATGTAAGGGCGGTATATACCAACAATCCCTACACTGGTGCCATGCGGGGATTCGGTTCACCCCAGCCGGTGTTTGCACAGGAATCGTTGATGGATGAGATTGCTCTGCGCCTGAACCTGACACCGGATGAAATTCGGCGCCGCAACGGTTTTCGGGCAGGATCGGTTACCGCCAGCGGGCAGAAGCTGCAGAATCACGACGTGAACCTGCTGCCGGTTATGGGGAAAGCCATTGAGAAAACCCACTTTTCGCAGCGTTGGGAAAAGAATACAAAAGCTAACTCCAAGCAAGAGGTAAAATTATCAGCGGAAGACCATTCTGCTATTCGGCCCGCCGGCAGCTTTATTGAGCCGGCCCGCCTCTATCGCAAGGGCATCGGCATGGCGTTGAGTTACCGCGGATGTTCACTGGGGGCGGAAGGTATTGATGCCGCCGCCGCTTACCTTTCGGTTCAGCCGGACGGCTCGGTGTATCTGTTGGGCGGTCTGGCGGAAAACGGGCAGGGGTTACAGACCACCTTTAGCATGATTGCTGCTGAAGTCCTGGGAACAACGCCGGAGAAAATCTATTACCTGGATTATCATACCCGGTCGGTTCCGGACAGCGGACCCACCGTGGCCTCGCGCGCCACCCTGATGGGGGGTGGTGCGGTAAAAGATGCCGCCGGACAGATCCGGCAGCGGCTGGAAGCTTATTTACACCGGAAGTGGCAGCTTTCCGCTGAAAAGGAATTTTTATTTCGTAATAATACCGTTACCGTGCGGGGCAGCCGTCAATATAAAATTTTTTTTCAGGAATTGTGCAGCCAGGCCTACGCCCAGGGAATCAATCTTTCCACCATCGGCTGGTATGCCGGCCCACAGGTACACTGGGATGAATCCACCGGTCAGGGACCGGCCTACTTTACCTACGTCTATGGTTGCCAGGTGGCGGAGGTTACCGTCAATATGGGAAGCGGAGAGGTCTACCTGGACCGCATTACTGCGGTGCATGATCCCGGCAAAGTGATCAATCTGCTGGGCGCCCTAGGGCAGGTTTATGGAGGGGTAACCCAGGGGGCCGGTTACGGGTTATGGGAGCAGATCAGTTCCGTGAACGGATTCATCCGGGAACTGAACTTTGACCAGTACCTTATTCCTACCAGCAAGGATATTTCGGAAATAGTACCGGTTTTTCTGGAAGGAAAAGATATTTACGGTCCGTGGGGTGCCAAATCCCTGGGTGAACCGACCCTGGAACTGACCGCGGCGGCCATCGCCAATGCGGTGCGTAATGCCACCGGCAGGCGTTTTTTTAACCTCCCGCTGAACCTGGAGGAGATCATTCTGCAGCGGAAGCTCTATCCGGAAGACCTTAAGCGCGGGAGTGGCCAATGATTCCTGCTATTGACGTGATCCGCGCAGAAACCATCGAACAGGCTGTGCAGCTGCTGTCACGCAGCCGCGGAAAAGCAGTTCCCCTGGCTGGGGGCACCGATATTGTTCCCGGTTTTCAGCAGGGCGCCCGGCGTTTCTCGGGCATCACAACCCTGGTTGATATCAATCATATTCCGGCATTAACCACCATCAGAAAAGACGGAAACAGCCTGCTGCTGGGTGCAGCTGTTACCTTTGGGGACATCCTTCGGAATCAGAGTAAGATCAAAAACTATCCCCTGTTGCTCCAGGCGGCCTCCGGCATCGGATCGGTGCAGATCCGCAACCGGGCCACCATCGGGGGCAATTTTATCAATAATGCGCCCTGTGCGGATAGTGTTCCGCCGTTACTGGTGTATGATGCCGCTATAAGGATCCGCTCCCTGCAGGGAATGCACGAACTCCCGCTGCAGGATTTTCTTAAGCGTTCTTATGAAACACAAATTAAAGCGGGCGAACTGGTCAGTGAGATTGTATTGCAGCCGCCTCCTGCCGGTTACCGCGGGGAATTTTATAAGCTCGGCCGGCGGCGGGGTGTAGCTGTCAGCCGCATCACCCTGGCGGTTCTGCTGAAGACCGCTGCCGGAAAGATACAGGATATCCGGCTGGCATCCGGCGCCGTAACACCCATCGGCAAACGCTTCTTTGAGCTGGAGGAAAATTTCCGGGGAAGACGGACCTCTCCGGCTGAATTAAAACGGATGTCAATAGAGGTGGGAAGACGTATTCTGGAGGAAACCGGAATGCGCTGGAGTACTCCCTACAAGTTACCGGTCACCCAGCAGATGTTATACCAGGTGCTGGCCGGATTGGTTGATCAGGATAAATGAGAGGCCAACATGAGCATTTTAAAAAAAATATTACCTGTTTTAGTTGTGTTAATAAGTGCGCTTCATTTATTAGTATTTTCCCAGAATACCACCGCACGGTTTCTGCTCTCCACCCCTTCCGCCCGGGCCAATGCCATGGGTGGAACCGGTGTGGCATCCCCGGATAATGCTTTTTCCATATTTTACAATCCGGCTGCCGGTTCATTTATACGGTCGCTGAATTTGACAGCCTCCTATATAGAACCTTTTCCCTTTGAACCCACTCGGGAATATTCTGGTTTTTCCGGGGTGCTGCTAAATGGCAGAAATGGTGCGCTTGCTTTATCCTTTAATATTTATGCACTGGCATATACCACCTGGACCGGTGAATCCGGTCCTGAGATACTGGGAGGAGACCAGGCAAAAGCCTGGGTATACCGGCTTTCCTATAGTTATCCTGTTTCCGGGGATTTTTCCATCGGTACAACTCTTAATTACCTGGTATACGATTTATCCCAGATTAATTTTGCGATTGGCGGAAAAATAGGTGAGGGAAAATCCCGCTCGGTTTTTGTAAACTTCGGTCTGCTGAGAAAAAATCTGTTTCCCAATTGGACTTTTCGTCCGGATGATATTCCGGTCGGTCATACTCTGGAAAATCTTACCAACTATATTCCCAGGAACGGTATCAGTGCAGGGCTATCGCTATTGAACCTGGGGCCCAAAATATCTTTTGTGGATAATGAGCAGGCAGATAACTTGCCTGCCCTGCTGTTGCTCGGTTTAAATTATTCCATTATTGACAGCCGGGCGGTAGGTGTTGAATTCGCGGCTGACCTGGAAAAACAAATTCATGAGGATTCCTTTCTGGATTATATACACCTGGGTGGCGCCTATAATTTTTTGCAGCTTTTCAGCATCGGGGCGGGATACGTCTGGGATACCTATGGCCCGAAGAACTCTTACCTGACAACTGGGTTCGGTATTCATACCCGGCTACTGATGGTGGACATTGCCCGGTATGCCAAAGGTCCTTTTGATGCATGGCACTATAATGTTGCATTATTAAAGGAGTTCTAAAATAAAAAATTATAAATTTTATCTGATGGCATTATTCATTTTGACTTTAGTCTTTAACTTCTGCAGTGAAGACCACAAAAACCTGACAGCCCTGGAAGATATGATGAACCCCGAAGGGAACAGTACCGAAACTCAGTTTCAGCCGAATCCTGTCCTTTATCAAAATTATCCCAATCCATTTAATCCCTCCACCATAATTGAATTTGAAATACCGGCAACACTTCATGTTCGTCTGAAAGTCTTGACCATCGAATGGGAAGAAGTGGAAACGTTAATAGACAGGGTATTATCTGCAGGATTTTACCGCTCGTATTTTTATTCTAAAGATTTACCCAGTGGAGAATATTATTATATATTGGAGGCCGGGGGAACCAAATTAATCGGGAAAATGAAATGTGTAAAATAAAACAGCTTTATACCAGCGCGTGAGAGAATTTATGCCCATTAAACATGTTAAATTTATCCTGAATGGTAAACAAACAGTTGTTCGCTCCGGTACACACCGTCGCCTGCTGGACCTGCTGCGGGAAGATCTGGGACTTACCGGCACCAAGGAAGGCTGTGGCATCGGTGAGTGTGGTGCCTGTACGGTTCTGATGGATGGCAGGGCTGTTAACGCCTGCCTGGTTCTGGCCGGTCAGCTTGAAGGGAGCGAAATCATTACCGTGGAGCATCTGGCCGCAGGCGGACGGTTGAACAAGTTGCAGCAGAATTTTCTGGACAGCGGTGCGGTACAGTGCGGCTTCTGTACCCCCGGCATGTTGCTGTCCGCCACGGCCTTACTGCGGGAAAATCCGAATCCCGGTGAACAGGAGATTAAAGAGGCCATTGCCGGCAACCTCTGCCGCTGCACTGGCTACAAGCAGATTATTCAGGCTGTCCAAGACACAGCGCAAAAAAACCGGAGCAGTAAGAAGAGCGGGAAAAAGGTTACGCATGGCTAAAATAGATACGGACATATGGGGAATTCACTTTCCCAATCCCATCTGGACCGCCGCCGGTCCGGGTGGGGCTAATGCTGAAAAACTTCTGGAAGCCGCAAGGGGAGGGGTGGGAGGGCTGGTGACCAAGACCGTTAGTGTGAAGCCGGCCCGGGTACCCATTCCCAATATCTCCTCACCACTTCCTGGCAGCCTACTCAATGCCGAATTATGGTCCGAGCTGGATTATGAAAGCTTTATCAGCCGGGAATTACCAAAAGCCAAAACGGCAGGACTGCCGTTGATTGTCTCTCTGGGATACTCTGCGCAGGATCTCTCCCTGCTGGGAGGGAGACTCCGGCAGGCGAAACTGGCGGATGCAGTAGAGTTCTCAGTGCATTATGTGGGAAAAGACCCGGCCAATCTGCAGCTCACGGCCCGCGCCCTGCGGGAATCGATTGATGTGCCGGTGCTGGTGAAGTTTAGTCCGGCTATCGGCGATATTGCTGCGGTGGTGGAAGCACTGGAACCCCTGGTGGATGGATTCGTGGCTGTTAACAGTGTGGGACCGGCCCTGGATTTTGACATTTATACCCGTAAGTCATCGCTGGGCAGTAAAGACGGTCGCGGCTGGCTCTCCGGCAGGGCCATCCTGCCCATTGGGTTGCATTTTGTGGCCACCATTGCTTCCCTTACCAGCAAGCCGGTGATCGGAGTGGGCGGCATCCGGACCGTGGAAGATGTAGTCAAATATATCATGGCTGGCGCCTCGGCGGTACAGGTCTGCTCCCTGGCCATAATGAGAGGGCAGCGGGTATACGGGGATCTGGCCTCCCGCTTGCAGCGCTGGATGGATCAGAACGGTTATGATGATCTTGATCAATTGCGGGGAACATTTCTGCGACAGAAGAGAGATCCCGAATATGTCTTCGGGAAAGGGACCCAGCTTTATCCGGAAATTATTTATCAGAACTGCAAATATTGTGATATCTGCGTCAAATCCTGCATGCATGAAGCCATCCGCTTCCAGGATAAAATTTTTAATATGGATAGAAACCGATGTGTAAGTTGCGGGCTGTGCGTGTCGGTATGTCCTTACCGGGCGCTTGACATGCAGCCCGGCTCCTAATCTGATAACCCTTTATAAGAGCATGGAACGTTATGAAAGATAATTTTATCCATCGGATACTCGCAACGGTTGACTCTTTGCAAGAGGATACCACCCATCTGATCCGGGACCTGATCCGGATCCGCAGTTACAGCGGCGAAGAGCAGGAGATCGTGGAATTTATACTGGAAAAAATGCAGGAATATGGTTTCCGGCAGGTATACAGTGACAAGCTGGGGAATGCGGTGGGTTGTGTGGGTAATGGCCCGGTCAAAATTCTGATGGATGCGCATATCGATACGGTGCGGGTGTCGGAAAGTGAGCAATGGCCATATCCTCCATTTTCAGGAGAAATTCATGAGGGCCGCATCTATGGCCGGGGCGCTGTGGATGAGAAACCAGCCATGGCCGGTTTTCTGACAGCGTTGAGAGCAGTTCTGTCAGTAATGGATCTGGCTGAATTGCCCTTCACTCTCTATGTAGTAGGTTCGGTGCTGGAAGAGGATTGTGACGGTTACCCGCTTCTCCACCTGGTGAATAATGAGGGAATCCGGCCGGATGCTGTGCTGCTGGGTGAACCCACCGATCTGCAGGTTTACCGCGGACAGCGGGGTCGCATGGAAATCCGGATTGACACCCGCGGGAAGGCGGCCCATGGTGCGCACAACGATCAGGGTATCAATGCGATTTATAAGATGCTGCCGCTGGTGCAGCAGATTGCCGAAATGGATAAGCAGTTGCCCTCTGTTTCCCCGCTGGGTAAGGGTTCAATTACCGTTTCCCACATCTCCAGCCGCGGGCCCTCGCTGTGCTCGGTGCCCGATGAATGCATGATTCATATTGACCGCCGGCTGACGATGGGCGAAACCGAAGAGAGCGTCCTGCAGGAACTGCGGCAGCTGATGGATAGCAGCGGTAGCGAGGGAGAAATTCGCATTACCCGCTATGAAAAAAAAAGCTGGAAAGGCACGGTTTTTACCCAGGACGCCTATTTCCCCACCTGGATGCTAGAGGAACATCATCCCCTGGTTCAGGCGGGATTAATGGCCGGGGAAACCGCCCTGGGCAAACCGGTCAGCAGCGGTTTCTGGGGATTTTCCACCAATGGGGTGGCCACCGCGGGACGCCTGAATATTCCCACCATCGGTTTTGCTCCCGGGAAGGAAGAGCTGGCTCATACCGCCCGGGAAGAGCTGAATCTGCAGGATCTGTATCTGGCTACCCGCTTTTATGCGCTTTTTCCCTTTATGGTGGCGGAAAATTTTGTGACAATGAAATGAAAAAGTGCTGTTTATGATTTCTGAGACATGGCACTTGTCTAACCCGAATAAGCGATGACCAACAGGACACAAAGTTAGAAATGATAACAAGTTTAAATGGATATAGAATTTGATACAAATAAATGTAATTGAAGTTTTTTTATTTTGAACTCGCGAATTCTCATTGCCCTGGTGCCTGTGGTAAAAATTCGGGTAATTGGGAATAAGTTGTTACTAAATTAAATTACTGTAAAATCAGCGGGATTTGTTATTATTTTCAGGTGAATAAAAACTTTTGAATGATTCAGGGTATACTGTTACTTACTGCCCCGCTACAAACTGAACTTATAAAGGAACAAGTATGCAAACCAATCTGCGCGGTAAACATTTTATCACCACCCAGGACTGGACTGTCCAGGAACTGGAAACCATCTTCGAACTGGCCAGGCAGTTGAAACTTGAGAAGGCCGCCGGGCAATACCGGGACCGGCTGGCCGGGAAATCCCTGGGCATGATATTCTTTGATCCGTCCACCCGAACACGTACCTCCTTTGAAGTGGCCATGACTCAGCTGGGCGGCCACAGCATCTATTTCGCGCCGGAAACCATGCAGATTTCCCATGGCGAGGCAGCCATCGACACCGCCCGGGTGCTTTCCGGATACCTGCAGGGAATTGCGGTACGCTTCTGTGCCTATGGCCAGGGAAACCGCTATCTGAAAGATCTGCAGCAGGGTAGCGCGGTACCCATTGTGAACATGCAGTGTGATGTTTATCATCCTGCCCAGATCCTGGCGGATTATTTTACCATCCGTGAGCATTTCGGGCAGCATACCCGCGGCCTGAAGCTGGGGGTGAGCTGGACCTATGCTCCGAATTATATGCGGCCGTTATCGGTGCCTCAGAGCCTGATTCTGCTGATGCCACGCTTCGGTATCGACGTCACCCTGGTGTATCCTCCGGAGTTTGGACTGATGCCGGATATTGTTAAGCAAGCCCGGAAAAATGCGCAGAACGCCGGCACCCGTTTTGATATCACCCATGAGATGAATGACGCTTTTGTGGATGCGGATGTGGTTATTCCCAAGTCCTGGGGACCGCTGGTGACCACCCCCAATCAGAAGAAAGGACTGGCCCTCATCGAAAAGTATCCCGGTTGGGTATGCGATGAAGAACGCATAAAACTGACCCGCTCCCATTCCCTCTATATGCATCCCTTGCCGGCAGACCGGGGCAAGGAGGTGACTCCCGGCGTGATTGACGGGTCGCATTCGGTGGTTTACCAGGAAGCCGAAAACCGCCTGCATGTGCAGAAGGCCCTGCTTTCTTTGATTCTATAGCGGTTTCAATCATGGGACCTGTTGAGTTTCCCGCTTCAGTAAGAAGAAAAGATGTTGATAAACACAATACGGATAAAATATTGCCCTATAGGATCAATACGGAGCATACCGTCTTTATAAAAATGAGAATTTTAACCTTACGGCGAGTTATAAATATCCATGAATAAAAACCTCTCCTCCCATTATATTTATCGCTGTTTTTCCTGTGAAAAACGCTACTCTGCCGCTGAAATCGAAGAGGTTCCCCATTATCTCTGTCCCGCCTGCGGCAGGGCTGCAAAGAAACAACCGCTGCAGGGTGTGCTATGGATTGAATACGATTATGATATGCTGCGCAATGTGCTGTCGGCAGAGCAGTTTTGTAGCCTGCCTCAGGGGCAGTTCTGGAACTATCCGCAACTGTGGCCGCTGGATTTTTCCCGGCAGGGAGGAAAATTGTCCTTATCGGGAATTGACCCTGATACGCTGGCCCGGGTGGCCCTTCCGGCAAACCTGTTTCTGCATACCAGGCTGATTGGGCATCCTGTGCTGATTCTGGATGACACCCGTAATCCCACCCTATCTTACAAGGATCGCGCCTCCACCCTGGTGGCTTTCAAAGCCGTGCAGAATGATATTTCCGAAATTTCGGTAGCTTCCACCGGTAATGCCGGTTCTTCCCTGGCGGGCATCTGTGCGCGATTAGGATTACAGGCACAGGTTTGGGTTCCGGAAAATATTCCTGAAAACAAACGGCTGCAGATTCAGGCATTCGGCGCCACCCTGCACTTGGTGAAGGGGGATTACGATACCACCTTTGATATTTGCCTGGAAGTGTCCGGGCAGATCGGCTGGTACAACCGCAATACCGCCTATAATCCATTGACGGTGGAAGGCAAGAAATCGGCCGCCTACGATCTGTTCATCGAAACGGGAGGACAGTTGCCGGATTATATTTTTGTTCCGGTGGGGGATGGTGTTATTCTGGGTGGCCTTTATAAAGGATTATGGGAACTGCTGCGGCTGGGCTGGATCGATAAATTTCCCCGCCTGGTTGCGGTTCAATCGGAGGGCAGCGACGCGCTGGTGCGTTACATGGATTCGGGCCGTTTTGATTATCAGCCCGCTCACACCATTGCGGACAGTATCAGTGCGGGTGCGCCACGGAATCTTTATATGGCGGTCCGGGCGTTGGATGACAGCGGGGGAGAGGCCCTTACGGTTTCCGATGAGGCCATAATGGAGGCCCAGGAACTTATTGCCGGTGAATTGGGAATACTGGTAGAACCGGCGGCGGCAGCCAGCCTGGCGGGATTTCTGAAGTTACGCGACCGTCAGGATTGGACAGGAAATGAAACAGTGCTTTTGCTGTTTACCGGCCATGGATTGAAAGACGTGGCGGCCCTGCAGCAATGGAATGATAAACCACCGGTGCGCTCTCCTGAGCAGTGGAAGGAATTTTTCAAGGTTAAATGAAATGTCTTGTCCTTTTGCCATTCAGATTCGAAACTTCACATAACTGATATTAATAAAAAATCTCAAGTGTCAAAAAGAACTTTTTCTATTTCTGGGATTATAGGTTTATCTTTCGTTTTTGCGTATTATAAATTCCCGCAGGCAAAGGATGGGGTTAATAACATTTATAAATTAACTATTACTCATAATATTTATAAATGACAGATGAGAGATAATATTATTCTTCACCATACAATAATTTAACAGCTCCAGCGTGCCCACCCTTTAAAGACCTGTCAGGGGAATTTGCCGTAAAGGTCCTGCAGGTGATTGGATAGACAAAACTATCCTGCACCACAGGATAAGCGTGAAAGCCGGAGGGCGGGAACATTTCCCCTGCCCCCGCTGATATATTGAATAAATATGATAAGTAAAGAAATTTTACATTATTAAATTTTCCGGAAACTGGGTGAGGGCGGAATTGGTGTCGTTTACCTGACTGAGGATATCTGACTGGGCGCCGGGTGGTCATCAAGTTTCTGCCCCGTGGCACCGCAGGTAATCAGGAAGACCGTCAACGCTAACCCCCTCTCCCACAGGAAATGCTGGAGTTTATCAAATTGATGGTAATACTCCGTCTTTATATGATCATCCAATAGCGATATTATTAGGACCCACTTGCGTAAGTATGGGAAATGTTACTGCACATCGTTTTCGTTACCATCCTACAACCAGATTTTTTGGAGAATCTCCTGGAGCAAGTTTTGGTTTGAATGACTATGTCACAAATTATCCTGATTGGTATTTACGCTATTCAATCGAAGATATGTTTCATTTAAATCAGCCGGGACAATACATAAATAGCAATGAATTTCTTCTCGATGTGCCGGTCTGGCAAAATCCGGACGATGCCGCAAATGATATCGATGCGGTAGTTGAGGCGGCATTGGATTGGATGAATAACCTGGTATACGGACATGATTTAACTTTTGAGAGAAAGTACTATTCACCCACTATAGATACCCTGAATTTAGAAACATTGGTTGAAAATCCAAATTCGCATCCCATTTCTTCCACCGTCTACGTTCATAATATAGATAGTACCTTTGTTGGTTCGGTCCGTTTATCCAGAAAAACGATAACCTCAAAGGCTGGAATTTGGGGCGGTGAATATCCTGCACCTTCCATTGAGGACAATTTCAGGCTTTCCATCAGTGCCTATGATTCCATTGAAAATCAGGAATTTATGATCAGAAATGTCGATGGGTTTACAACTATCGGTCCTTTTGTGATAGAAGACTTTACTGAAGTGAGCCGACATGACTACGGAACGTTTTTATTAATCAATTACCAGTTAACCCTGCGAAATATGGGAGCTGTTAAAACCGCCGAAACCAGGAAGATGGTGTTGATGCGGTAGGATGGAAGAATACATTGTTCACTTCTGTGAAGACCCAGACCAGAAGAACAAATATTATCTGATCGTTAAAGCCATAAATGTTCCTACTGATCTAAGGGAACCTTTTCGTGATGACCCGATCAGCCAGGGGTTTGTCATATACACTATTGCCCATAATTCGATTGAGGCCATGTTCTCTGGTGAGTATATTATGGTTGCCGACGCTTTAAGGGAGTTGGATAGGAAGGAGTAGGAGTATAAGGATATGACGAGGCCAAAAATTCCAACGTAATGGTCGTTAATCAATAGTGATTTCTCCGGAGAGAACGAACCGTGACTAACTACAAGATTTCCCTCAAGGTCAATTGGGAAAAAGTGGACACCCTGGACGACATTCTCCCAAAGAAACCAGGACTAAAGATCTTGTTTGTTGCGAAAACGCCTGCACCGATTAGTGTGAGAGTAGGTCACTATTTCCAGGGGAGGCAGGGCCGAATGTTCTGGAATAAGCTCATCGAGTATGAAATCTTAAAAGTCCCTCATGGTGATTTCGAGGATGACCATCTATTGGAACATGGATACGGGATAACCGATATAGTGAAAGTCCCGCGGAGTTTCGGAAATGAACCATCAAAGGAAGAATACCAGGAAGGCCTGGAGAGAATCCTTGGATTGATTCAAAGACACAAACCCAAGGTAATCGTATTTGTATACAAGAAGGTGTTAGATCAAATACTGAAGTTGGGCTTCAACCTTCGGATAAAATCAGTTTATGGTTTTAATCCTGAGTTAAAAAGCCGATTTGGTTCAGAAGTATTTGTTTTTCCAATGCCAGGAACGCCTTGTACTGTGGAAACAGCTAGCAGGGCAATGACTGAGCTGGCCGAGGTTGCTCATGATTTCTAAAGCCGGAGAATAACTGTGCCATGGCAAGACACATGTCAGCTTGAAGAACGCAAGTGTCTCTGCGGGTGGTGCTCGCATGATGTTTTCTCAAGTAAGGGTTTCAGAGAATCAAAGGTAGATGATTTTTCACCGAAAAAAAATCCAGAGGAGAAAACAAGCAATCCTGATACTTAGCGAGGAGATGTTATGCAAAAACTCACAGTCCACTTCGGCGAAGATCCCGACGAGAAGGGTATTTACCACCGAATCGTGAAGGTGGTTCACATGCGCTCATTAGAAGAACTGGAGGATTAATCACTTACTTATCTCAGACGGATTTTGAGATATACCGTACCAATTTAGGTATTTTTTAGGCTAAGTTATCACAACGTTAAGCAGGGTCTGGGAGGTTTTTCGTGATTTAGATACTCAGAGTAACCAACTAAATTTACTATCTGACTATCATTACATGTATGATGAAGAGCAAAAAGGTAAAAAAGGTCCATTTCCAACTGAACCGGAACACTAACTATAAGATATTTCAAATAAATAATTGAGTGAGCTGTTAAATATTGCAAACCGAAATAATAATGCCTATCTTTATGTCCTTAAATTTTCCATCAGTGGTTAACAGAAGTATCTTCAGGTTTTACACCAACATGATGGGTTGTGTTCGAGTAGATGATGATTTTTGTTTCCGTAATTTTACCATCTATTTGTATCTTCCTGAAAAAAGAACAATTTATCATCCCTCGATAAAACATACCTTTACTCAGGATGCAGTTTGATTATGGAGAATATTGAGGTATCAAAAAAAATGGAGATACTGCAGGAAGAAAACAAACGGTTAAGAATCGCTGTCGAAGAATTATCGGTATTGAACGATATTGCCATTGCGATTACTTCCACACAGGAGCTGGAAAATATTGTTGATTTAATCGTCCAAAAATGTGTTAAGCATTTAAAAGTAGAGCAGGGCGTTGTTATGCTGCTGGATGAAAAAGATGACCAGAATCCATTTCGGACCATGGTTCGTAAGCAGGATACGCTAGCCGATTTACTGCCCTACCGGTTGGATACCCAGCTGACCGGTTGGATGCTGAGGCATCAGGCGCCTTTGCTGGTTAATGATTTTAACAATGATGACCGGTTTCGGGGGATTTCTGAAAAGGAAACTCACATCAGTTCTCTTTTAAGTGTACCAATGTTGTTAAAGGGTAAAATGATAGGGCTACTGACGGTTTTTAATAAACGAAACCATGCCAGCTTCATGCCGGAGGATCAGCGGCTGCTGTCAATCATTTCAGCACAGTCTGCTCAGATTATTGAAAACGCCAGGCTCTACAAAGGAGAACAGGATTATGTGCGTATTCAGGAAGAGATGCGATTGGCCGGTGAAATTCAGGTAAATCTGCTTCCTAAAGTTGTACCTGAAATTCCCGGTTATCAGATTGCAGGACGCAGCATACCGGCAAAAGATGTTGGAGGTGATTATTATGATTTTATCCAGATAGAAGAAGATCGCCTGGCATTTTGTCTGGGAGATGTTTCCGGGAAAGGAATGCCGGCAGCGATGTTGATGGCGAACCTGCAGGCCACTCTTCGGGGTCAGACCGCATCCTCGATTACCTGTAAGGAATGTGTTGAACGATCAAATTCCCTGCTGCATCAGAGTACCGATCCTCAAAAATTCGTTACCCTCTTTTATGGAATTATAAATACCCGGACCAATGATCTCTGTTACTCCAATGCCGGACACGATAATCCATTTTTATTAAGCCGCGATGGAGAAGTAAAGAGACTGCAGACGGGTGGTATTGTTCTGGGATTTGTTCCGCAATTTCCATTTGCGGAAGAAAAAATACCCTTTCGGGAGGGTGATATCCTGGTTTTGTACTCCGATGGTATTACAGAAGCCATGAATGATAAAGAAGAGGAATTCGGAGAAACACGGCTGGAGGAGGTTATAACAACCTATCGCCAGGAATCGGCTGATCAGATCATCGGCAAAATATTAGAAACAATAGAAGCACATGTAGGTAATGTGCCGCAAATGGATGATATGACCATTGTTGTTCTGAAGAGAAGCTGAAAGCACTTCTGGAAAACGAGCTACTTAAAAGAACAAGGTAATTAGATTTTAATTTTATTCCCTATATAGATTTTTTAAAAATTTTAAAAAGTGAGTGATATCATGTTTATGCGATTTATTCAATTAAAGATAAATATGGATTATCGGGAAATAATTAAGCCATTCTATAATAATAGTATTATTCCTGAACTCCAGGAAATTAAAGGGTGTTTATTTGCAGGATTGATTCAAAGCAACCGTTCGTCGGATGAATTAATTTCAATGACGCTCTGGAAAACTAAAGCGCAAGCGGAAGCTTTCGAGCAAAGTAAGACGTTTCAGAAATTAATGAAACGCATTAAGCCATTCCTTTCAGGATCCAGTGAGTGGAAGATCCAGTTATCCGAGGATCTGCAGGTACAATACTCACCCGTGCAGGAGGAACCGATATTGACAGAGTACGAGGTTACAGCTCATACCTCAAGTGGTGAGAGTGAATCGTTGGAAAATCCCCGCATGTATGTTCGCCTGGTATCCTTGATACTGCAGGAGGGTAAAGTGGATGAATTCAGGCATATATATAAAAATCAAATAATTCCTGCTTTGAATGCCTCTCCCGGTTGCCGTTATGCTTATTTGATAGAAAGTCTCCAAAACCGGCACGAGATTATATCGGTGAGCATTTGGGAAAATAAAAAAGATGCTGATTTATATGAAGAAAGCGGGAGATTTGCGGAACTAGTTGACAAAGTAAAACATACATTCTCTGAATTCTATCGTTGGAAGATGGCCCTCGAAAAAAATATCCGGGGCGAAGTAAAAACCAGCGAAGATATGAAAGTGGACTATTATGGTCTGGTGAGTGCACGGCGATTTAAGGAATGATCTCTGTCGGGTATGAGTCATAATATTTCATTCGAACATTATTATTACGGACATTATTAATCGAAATCCTTTAATTTATTTTATAATATGTAATAGAAAACAGCGATGATTGGTAAAATCATTCTGCATTATAAAATTCTTGAGAAACTTGGCCAGGGTGGCATGGGTGTAGTCTACCTGGCTGAAGACACCAGGCTGGACCGAAAAGTGGCGATCAAGTTTTTACCTCGCCATATTGCCGGTAATTCCGATGAGTGCAAACGTTTTGAAATCAAAACCAAAGCAGCGGTAGCATTAAGCCAGTCCAATACATCAAGGAACTATACCATCGAAGAAAGTGATGACCAGCAATTTATAACAATGGAATACATTGAAGGCCGGGAACTTAAAAATTTGATAACCGACCAACATGATTTGCCTGGTGAGGAAGGCGGTCATGGTGTGCCGAAACCAGAAAATATCAAAGAAGTCCTTTCCCGGCTGGATAAATATTTAGGCCCTGTAGAAAAATGAAAATTCATTTCGGAAAAGATAGCATGAATAATCTTGGACAAAGTTTAGATCGTATTATTGAAAGAAATGATCAGCTGAAGCATGTCAGCAAAAACAGTTTAGAGTATGGTGATTTCGTTTTTGTAAAGACCCGGAATTCACTCTATAAAATACGCAAGGCTGAAAATAACCTGTATGAGGTTTGGGGAGGCTGGTTCGACCGCAAAGGAATATCGCCCCAACGGCTTTCCATTCGCGGATGCACCTGGGGTGGGAGTATCATAAATATCGGTATGGTAGCTGCATGTGGCTTGTGTCTGGAATTTGGGAATAACCTGATCACAAGTCCCGTAACCGGCATAATACTTATTAAATCAGATAAACTAAATTAAGCCAGCAAATTAAAACTATCAAAAAAACTACTCTCAGGAAAACATATGGTTAGCAAAAATATTTTACATTATAGGATTTTAGCCAAACCCGGCGAGGCCCAACCTGTCTTCCGTTGGCAGCCAGGCAGGCTGTCAGATTACTTGATGAGGTTGGCATGAATGATTTGGTCGGGAAAACCATACTTCATTATAAAATTATAGAAAAAGTCGGGCAGGGCGGTATGGGTGTGGTGTATCGGGCGGAGGACACCAGGCTAAAACGACAGGTTGCCATTAAATTCCTGCCCCACCATATTTCTGCTAGCGAAGAGGAACGCCGGCGCTTTAAAATTGAAGCCCGGGCGGCTGCAGCGCTGAACCATCCCAACATCGCTACGATTTATGCCATCGAAGAAGCGGATGATGAAATGTTCATCGCCATGGAATACATTGATGGGCAGGAGTTAAAGGAGATGATCAGGAAAATTTCCCCTGGCTCCCCTTTAGAAAAAGAAGAGCGCGGGGGATTTCTTCCGCTTGATGTGGTCATCGATTGTGCCCTCCAGATTGCTGAAGGTTTGAATGCCGCCCACGAGAAGGGTATTTTGCACCGGGACATTAAATCTTCCAATATCATGATAACCGGTAAAGGCCAGGTGAAAATTATGGACTTTGGTCTGGCTAAAGTGCGGGGTGATGTGGAAATTACCATGGCAGGAACAACCCTTGGCACAGTCGCTTATATGTCTCCCCAGCAGTTATTGGGTGAACAGGTTGATGAACAATCCGATATCTGGGCCTACGGAATCGTCCTTTATGAACTTTTAAGCAGTCAACTGCCTTTCAAGGGAACATATGAGCAGTCAGTCATGTATGCGATTACTCATGATGATCCGATCCCGCTATTGGAATTGCGGGCAGATATTCCCCCATACCTGAAAAATATTGTAACTAAATGTCTGGAGAAGAATCCGGCCTCACGCTATCAAAACTTTCACCAGATCCTCTCTGATTTGAGAAACGAAGCTCTTCAACCGGATCAGGTTTCGGAAGTTCCTGTAACAGGAAAATCTGTGACAAAGCGGGTTTCGCTTACAATGGGACGAAGGCTTTCCTTTTTGCTGGCGGCATTTTTTCTGATCCTGGTTCTGGTCTGGATGTTTGTCTTTTCTGGCTGGCAGGATATAAGGAATGGCTTCAGTTCAAAACCAACCGAACAACATCTCCTTGTCCTTCCTTTCACCAATGTAGGGGGTGAAGCCCGCGACCGGGCATTCTGTGATGGATTGCTGGAAACCCTGACCAGCAAACTGACACAATTGGAACAGTTTCATGGTTCTCTTTGGGTGGTACCGGCCAGTGAGGTGATCCGGAATAAAATTGAAAGTCCCGGTTGAAGCACATAAATTATTTGGGGTGAATCTGACCGTCACCGGAAGCCTGCAGCGGGTTGATGATACCTTCCGTTTGATTCTGAATCTGGTAGATGCCAAAAATCTGCGGCAACTTAACTCTGCAGTGATAGATGTCAAGGCAGTGGATGTTTCCGCCTTGCAGGAAAAATCAGTTACTCAATTGCTGGCAATGCTGGATTTGGAGCTTAATCCGGGGACGCGGAAAGTTATTGAAGCGGGCACAACGTCCGTTGCAGGCGCATATCAATTTTATCTGGAAGGACGGGGCTATTTACAGCGGTATGAAAATACCGAGAACGTTGATGCAGCCATCAGTCTTTTCAAACTTTCCGTTAAAGAGGATTCGCTCTATGCCCTGGCTCACGCAGGATTGGGGGAAGCGTATTGGCGTAAATACGAAAATCTGAAAGATGTGCGATGGGTGGAGCTGGCAACCAGAGAATGTGAGCAGGCATATGGGCTGAACAGTGATCTCGCTCCGGTGAATGTAATTTTAGGAATGATTCATGCAGGTACCGGCCGGTATGAAGAGGCCGTGCAGAATTTTCAACGCGCCCTGAAAAGTGATCCGACTAACGCGGCTGCATATCGTGGCCTGGCAAGAGCTTATGAGGCCCAGAAATTGTTGGGAAAAGCCGAGTCCACCTATAAGAGAGCTATTGAATTGAAACCGGATTATTGGGCTGGTTACAATGAATTAGGAACATTTTATTACCGGCATGAAAGGTACCAAGAAGCTGCCAGCCAATTTCAACAGGTCGTGAGGTTGACTCCGGATAATTACCGAGGTTATAATAATTTGGGTGCAATATATTATCTTTTGGAACGTTGGAAAGATGCCCGGGAGATGTTTGAAAAGTCCTTTTCCCTGCATAGCTCCTATAGCGTGGCTTCCAATTTGGGGACCCTTTACTTTATCGAAGGTAAATATGCTGATGCTACGCGGAGGTATGAATCGGCTTTAATAATAAACAACAGTGATTATTTGATTTGGGGAAATCTGGCTTCTGCATATTACTGGACTCCGGGTGAACGGCAGAAAGCACAAAATTATTACCACCGGGCGATTGACCTGGCCGAAGAACAGAGAAAAA
The DNA here is from genome assembly GCA_964461135.1 of uncultured Caldithrix sp. Lineage (GTDB taxonomy): Bacteria > Calditrichota > Calditrichia > RBG-13-44-9 > RBG-13-44-9 > RQOF01. The sequence continues at coordinate 48,638 of CAYWTB010000003.1, forward strand.
TAAATCCTCATGATGCGGATGTCATTTCTGATTTGGCCGGATATTATGCCATGACCGGGGATAGTGAATCGGCTTTATCCCTTTTGCAACAATCATTAGAAATGTCTCCCAATGACGCTCAGATAATGTATCGTGCCGGAACAACCTATGAACAGTTAGGTGAGCGTGAAAACGCGATATATTGGATTATAAAAGCTATGGAGAGTGGCTATTCAAAATCTGAAATAGAGCATCAACCTGAATTGCGTAAATTGCTGGCTGATGCGCGTTTCAAAGACATGGTAAAAAATAAAAACTAACCTATAGCAATAATGATTTTATTTTTAAGATTGTTAATTAACTCAATCCATTTCATTTATCCTTAAGGAGGACAAGTATGAACAGAAAATTTAATATCATCGCTGCGATTGTGGCGTTAATGGTTCTTACGGGTATTTTTTCTGGTGGTCCGGACAGTTCTTTTAACCTGTTTGGTCAAAACCCACCAAAGAAGCATAAGATAGCCATAAAGAAAATGAAAAATAAAGTAACCAAAATGAAAGAATGGAAAGCTGTTGATGCGGAAGATACACTGGTTACAAAAATAAAAGTAAAGAAAGGAGACGAGATCATTTGGGAGGCGGATGGTTCTGATCTGTACTTCCAATTCATGGATAAGCAGCTTTTTGGAGACTATACTTATTTTCTGGAAGATGGTAAAAAATTAAAATTGATTGTTGGAGATCAGGCGCAAGCAAAGACCTATAAATATGCCGTTTTCTGCATTGCAGATTTAGAATTTGCCAGAGGTGATTCACCGCCAGTCATTATTGTAGAATAGCTTGTTTGTTGAGCTGCCGGTAAGAAAGCGTATTCGGGCTTTCTTACCGGAGTTCTTTAAATTTATTAGTGGTTCACATCTATTTTTCAGCTGGTTCCCCCAACTTCTCATTCGTTATTAAAAAACAAACTAATGAGTGCCTTAGCTCCAAAAAATGTTTTTTAAGTCATTGATTTTTAATAATTACTAAATAACAGCAAAATAAAGGTCATTGTCCCGGGAGGGACCACTGCGTGGCGAGGAGTGAAAACGACAAAGCAATCCCCATAAGATTTTTACAAAATTATCCCCCCTGGGATCAAATCAGGAACAGTGAGATTGCCACGACATCCATGTCTCGCCACATAGTGGCCACTTCTGTGACAATGACAACATTCTAGTTTTCGGAGCTAAGGGAATAATCATAAAAAATAATTGAGTGTGTCATCTCATTTTGTTGAAATCCATCCGAATAAGTACTATATTTCATTAAGTAATCTGTATTATTCTATGCAATTCCGATCTGGGAAGAGTAGACTGTGTATATTAGAATGATGCACTTTCAGTTATTCGTTCTCCCGCGAAATTTCACCTCCCATTGCAGGCTGAGCCTGGATTTATTTATAAATAAAGATTAAATATTTTCTTTATCATAAATTTCAGGTGCGCCTTGGTCAAAGAAAAACATAAGGCCTCTAAACAAAAATATTCCCCGGAATAAGCATGATATTCAATCCGGATAAACACCATCGACGATCGATCCGTTTGAAAGGATATGATTATTCCCAGGTGGGCGCATATTTCGTAACCATCTGCGTTCAGGATCGGGATTGTATTCTAGGGGAAATCATTAATGGTGAAATGAAATTGAACGCAGCCGGCAAGATGATTCATAATTGGTGGAATCAATTACACAAGAAATATCCAATTATCGAATTAGATGAATTTATCGTAATGCCCAACCATTTGCACGGAATGATAATCGTAGGGGCAGACCCATGTGTCTGCCTTGATAATCATAACGCCATCAATATAAATCGCAAGGATAACCGTCGTGATTCACGGGCAAAAATATCAGGGGATCGGTGGGATTTATTTTATAATAAAAAGGGCGAACACGCAGGTTCGCCCCTACCGAATCCGGTTTCATTATCCAGAATAATACAATGGTTTAAAACCATGACGACCAATCAATATATTCGCATTGTAAAACAAAATGATTGGCCCCCATTCAATAAACGTTTATGGCAACGTAATTATTACGAACGCATTATCCGTGATAAAAACGAAATGAACCGCATCCGAAAATATATTATTCAAAATCCCTTGAATTGGAATTCGGATATTGAGAATCCTGATAATTTGGAAACTGAATAAATGATAGGTAAAACAATCTCACATTACCGTATCATTGAACAACTCGGTGCCGGCGGCATGGGTGTGGTGTATAAAGTAGGGGCGAAGTGACCTGGCTCCTACTTAAGCGCACCGTGGCTCTGAAATTTCTACCCCCGGAACTAAACCGCTTTAAGCAAAAATATTTTCCAGAATAAGAATGATCTATGAACCGGATAAACACATCGACATTCGGTCCGTTTGAAAGGATGTGATTACAGCCAAGTTGGGTATTATTTTGTAACCATTTGTGCGCAGAATGGGGATTGTTCACCCTGTGAGATATTTTATAGATCGACGCGTAAAAAGATAAATTGTCCAATTATCTCACAGGGTAAATTTGGGGAAATCATTAATGGGGAAATACAATTGAATGCGGTCGGTAAAATGATTCATTTGTGGTGGCATCAATTGACGCAGAAATATGTAAATGTTGAATTGGATGATTTTATTATGATGCCCAACCATTTGCATGGGATCATTATCGTTAATGATAATGATGATGGTAGGGGCGAGGTAACCTCGCCCCTACTACTCAAAATTGCAGGTATATCGCTTTTAACAGGTATTATTTTATTCTCCTTTTATCGTGGCGGCTGGAGTCAGCAGACCGATAAATTACCCTATGAAATTTCCCGCATGAATGGAGTTGTTAAACTGGACGGATTAAGCGATGAAGCAGCCTGGCAGGATATGAAACCGCTTCCGGTTATCATGCAGGAACCCCGATTTAATACCGACCCTTCGGAAAGAACCGAAATTCGTATGGGTTATGATAGTAACTATTTGTATGTCGCTGCCCGCTGCTTTGACCAGGAACCGGACAAGATCCAGTGTCCGTCCAAAAAACGGGATGAGCTGGGTTTGACCAATGATTGGTTGGGAATTATTCTGGATACCTTTAATGACAAAGAAAATGCTCTGGCTTTTTTTTCCACGCCAGCCGGTCTTCGCCTGGATATGACTGTTTTTGATGATGCGCAGGGTGATTTCCCCATAAACGAAACCTGGAACACATTCTGGGATGTTGCAACAGCGAAAACTGAAGCCGGCTGGTTTGTGGAGATGCGGATTCCCTTTTCAAGTTTACGCTTTCAGGAAGATCAGGGTCGTGTGATAATGGGCCTGATAACCTGGCGCTGGATTGCCCGAAAATATGAGGTTGATATTTTTCCGGCCATTCCATCTGAGTGGGGATTCTGGAGCAAATTTAAACCATCTCAGGCACAGGAAGTAGTATTCCGGGATATTCACAGCGTGAAACCATTATATGTTGTTCCATATGTTCTTGGTGGATATGGAGAAAGTTTTGAATTGAATGATGAGGAAACTGCTTATCCAAAAGAAGATAAAGTGACCCGGGAAATCGGCCTGGACTTAAAATATGGTCTGACCAGCAATCTGACCATGGATTTAACGGTAAATACCGATTTTGCCCAGGTGGAAGCAGATGACCAGGAAATTAATCTGACCCGATTTTCCTTATTTTTTCCTGAAAAACGACTATTCTTTCAGGAACGTGCCAGTAATTTTGAATTTAATTTCGGGGAACCAAACCGGCTCTTTTACAGCCGAAGAATAGGTATCTACGAAGGTGCTCGGATTCCCATATACGGAGGTGCCCGAATTGTGGGCCGCACGGGACCATGGGATGTCGGATTTATTAACATGCAAACCGCTCCAGTTGATTCTGTCTTGTCGGAAAATTTTACTGTGTTGCGATTGCGAAAACAGGTTTTCAATCCATATTCTTATATGGGAGGAATCATCACCAATCGCCTGGATACTGATGGAAATTACAACAGCGCCTATGGAGTGGATGGAATATTCCGTGTGTATGGTGATGATTATCTGACTCTTAAATGGGCTCAGACCTTTGACAGTGGGTTGGATAATAATGCTGTTTCCCTGGAACAGGCCAGGCTCAATCTGAATTGGCAGAGACGGACCTTGAAGGGTCTTGGTTATAATGTTGTTATTTCCAGAGCCGGCAAGAATTATAACCCGGCCATGGGTTTTGAATTGCGGGAAGATTATAGTCGATTTGACGGACAACTACTCTATGGCTGGGCCGGAGAGTCGGGCAAAATGCTCCGGCAACAGCTCTATCTGAACGGATATGTTGTTAAGAAAAATCAGTACGGTGCCACAGAATCCGCAGAAGTGGGACCGAACTGGGATTTTACTTTAAAATCGGGCTATAACGGAGGGCTTCAGGTAAAATATTATTTTGAAAATGTGCCGGATTCCTTTTCCCTGTCGAATGAGGCAGATATCATACCGGGGCCTTATAATTTTTATGGTTTGTCGGGTTATTATGGTACTCCCTTCAGCGGCCTTTTTTATATTGAAGGTAATTTTTACATCGGGTCCTTCTTTGATGGAAACCGTGTCTCTTTTGCGATTGAACCGAATTGGAATCTGGGTTCTTTCATAAATTTAAATGGATTTTATCAATTTAACAGAATCAAGATATCAAAAAGGCATCAAAATTTTGAAGCACATATTGGGAGGTTAAGGGTGCTACTGATGCTGAGCACTAAAATATCGTTTAGTGCATTTGTGCAATACAACAGTGCCGGTAAGGTTATCATTACCAATTTCCGGTTTCGCTTTAATCCCCGGGAAGGAAATGATCTGTACCTGGTTTATGACGAAGGTTTAAATCTGGACCGTGAGCGTGAAATCCCGGTTTTGCCGGTGCGAACAGTGCGGACACTGCTCTTAAAATACTCTTACACCTTCAATTTAACGGTGGGGCGTCATTAGTCCTGAGGAAAAAGTAAACCAGCCTCTGTCTTAAATAATTTTTTTTCTGATTTAACTTCATACTCGGTTTAGTTCCTGTAAATTTGCAGCCAGATCATATAAGAAGATGATTATTAATTGAAGGCTGAGGCTAAGGGCAAAAAACTCAAGGACAAAGGCAAAGTTAAGAAAATATAGTCAGCAGTCGGTCCCGCACTTAAATTCATTAAAAAATAATATATTTTCGACCATATTAATTTAAGTGCGGGAGCAGTCTGCATAAATGCAAGATCAAAGATCAAGGATCAAAGAAAAGAGTAAGCATTAGCCAGTTAGCAGTAGGTAAAAAAACCTGATTTAAAAGGTTATGCAATAAATAGAATATTGAATTCATGTGAATTAGTGGAATTCGTGGATAAAAAAATAAGTTTCCAGACTGCCAACTAGGGTCTTTACCCTTTGTCCTTTACCCTTGTATTCCTGCATCCCGTCTTCCCTGCCAGCATCCAGTATCCAGAATCGAGCATCCAGTAAACCTGTTCAAAAAATTCTTTTAAAAAAATAAAAAAAGTCTTGACATAATGTTATTTATTTCTAACAATATGTTAGAAATAAATAACATGGAGATCATTGTGAGAAAAGGTATTTTATCATTGATCATTGCTATATTATTAATCCTCATCATTGCTTTATGGTTCTTTCAGATGAAGGATCAGATAAACATTTATCTGATTTTATTCGCTTTAGGTGTAATTTTTATTGTTGGTTTTTCTATTTATAATGGCATAAAAATGATCAGGGAATCTAAACAACATTTGCCTGTTGAAGATGAATTATCCAGAAAAAATAAACTGAAAGCGGGGTTTTACAGCTATCTCATATCCATCTATTTATGGATTATTTTATATTTTTTAGCGGACCGGTTCACTAATCCCAGGATCCTGTGTGCCGTTGGAATAATGGGAATGACAGTTATCTTTATCGCATCGCTGTTATACTTTAAAAATAAAAGTGACCTGTGAAAAACAGAATCAGGGAATTGCGAGCCAAAAGCAGGCTAACTCAGGAAGATCTGGCCAGAAAAGTGGGTGTTAGACGGGAAACTATTGTGTTTCTGGAAAAAGGGAAATACAATCCTTCGCTGGAACTGGCTTATGATATCAGCCGGACATTCGGGCTTAAAATAGAAGAGGTTTTTCTTTTAGAAGATTAACTTAATGGGAAATCCGTTTTTAGCCTGTCTCAGACTTCTATTTATCACAAAAGAAGTCTGAACGGAGATTTATATGATGCAGATATAATATTCGATATATTTCTTTTGCATTTATTGCTGACAGTGCCAGTATATTTTTATTATTATTTTGATAATAAAGTAATCCATCAAACAATTTAATCATTCTCCCCACCCGGTATATTTAGTGTCTCTTAAAAGAAAATTCAGAGAACCTTCTGTCTTGAGTACATCGACCGCCATATCGGTAATGCCATCCATATCGTCCCTGGCAAATGATGACAGCTGAACAATGACTCCATTTTTAAGAACAATAAAGTGTCTAAATACTGCCGGTTTTTCCTGATCCAGTATAGCAAAACAAATATCTTCATTATCATCATACTGGCTGAGCATCTGCCGAACATCTCCTACCGTCATTTTCATCTCCTCTTACATTAATTTCCACTGTTGCTACAATAATTTTTATAAATGAAGGTTTTATGAAGGAGATTAAATCACTTGAAAATTCTAATAATGATTTTTATAAATTTTATCTTTTGAACTGATCAAACCTGATAAAAGGGCACTTTGTCACTCTGCGAATATATAATGGAAAATTCTCTCCACTGCTATCCGTGATTGACTCAGGTAGGTTGCGGTTGGGATTTCCGACGGTTGCGTCCGTATAACAGTAGTGATCCGACAATTCCGGCTACAAATAATCCGAAATCCTCTTTTACACCCAGATTGACAGCCGCGCTAAAGCCTATGAGGGACCAGAGAAGGGGGATAATCCATACATAAAACGGTACTTTCTTGACCGTCCACAGCAATAAACCGAACGTAAAAATAGTGGTGGGACGTGGCGCCACACCGAAAACAGGGGATTGTGGATAGCTGTGTCCAAAAGCATAGCCCAGCAGCGGATAAATTAACGGGGCATAAAGAATAAAAATGCCCCCTGTAATGGAATAAACATTTGTCTGATAATGAAACGACAATCCGTTTTTTATGACCCCGCTGTAAAGGAAAATCAGTCCCTGCATGTTAAAAATATTCCGAAAATATAAGCTCCCTTATTAATGGCAGAAAAAAACAGCAGGTGGTAAAAAATGCCCATAAACAGCCAGAAAAATCCAAGGATGGTGCTTATAATGCCATCGGATCGGGCGGATCTTTTGAAACAGAATGTCAGTGCTATTACTGCCAGCAAATAGGTAACAATCTGCATGGGAAATATGGCCTGGTTGTAAGACACGAAGACATTTAAAAATTGTTCGATGGTGAATGGTAATTGCATGGCAAACCCCCAACATGAATTTTCAATATTTCTATATTATTATATAAAAAATGAAGCTGGCTGTGCAAGATTAAATGCAAAAAGTCTGTATTCCGGAGAGAACGATAATGGATATATAAAATTTCCAGATGGCAGAGAGTGCACAATGATGCATAAGACTGGAGTGATTTGCCATCTGGTATGCCAGGTACAAGATCCTCCCCGGAACTTCGGGCACTGGGCCGTCTCTTTATTTTGTTTTAATTGATTCACTGTATGCCATGATTAATATTGTGAAAAAATTCTGCCGGCATGCAGAATTCTTGAAGAAAATTATGCCGCCTCAATAAGGGAGGTAAATTTTTCAGTATTTATCGTGATATCCTGTTTGCCGATCAAATTAATCGGATTTTCCGGATATTCCTGAATATGATCCGGCGAATTTATGTAGATTGATTTCCGGTTAAAAATAAGTAATAGGATCTACAGTCTTCTCATGTCATTTTTCCGCGATTATTATCCACTTAAGATAATTTAACCGTCAGACTGATCATTAAATCATTGCAGAGAATATTACTTTATTGAGGAATAGACGAGGTTTTATGCAGAGGATGAAATCAATAATAAGGAGATTACCTTTTCCACTGAAATTTTTTCAGTGATATAATATTTTGGGCATTCAGTTTAATTCCTTCAGCCTGCAATAGCACATATTGCATATGCCATTCCGGGCTGGCCGGACGAAGGCTGATCTGTCCGCGCACGTTAATAACCCTATGCCAGGGACAGTCAGAATGTACTGGAAGCTGGTGTAGAGCATATCCCACCTGGCGTGCATGGCCGGCCATCCCCGCGAGGCGGGCAATCTGGCCATAGGTGGCGACTTTGCCGGGCGGGATCCGTCTAACAACCTGGTATATCTGCTGGTAGTGGTTTGTTTTGACCATCCGATTCACTTTTTTTCATCCGAGGTGAAAAGAAGTTATATGAAAAAAGGGAAAGAAAAATGCTAAAAACAATCGGCAGTCATCAGCTGCAGGGTATTAAAAATTTCCGCTGACAGCTGATTAAATAATGATTTAAGAAAAACAGAACTGAAAGCAGTGAATCGGAGATTTCCCCTTCTCAATCAAATTGATAACCACCTTATTAATATAATTTTTCTTTATCCTTCCAGACCGCTTGGGGATTTCTTTTCAGAATGTAGCGTTTTTCGCCCATTTTAAATATCAGGTATTCGATATTATAGACCTGGGGACTGAATGTCCCGTCAATCTGAAAGTAAACCACAAAACCATGGCCGGTCACCAGGGTTCCCGGATACTCACCGGCGCGAGTTATCTTCCTCAGGGAATATATTTTGTTACCATAACTCATTGTTAAAATGTCCTGGTAATAATTAAGAGGCAGTGGTGAACTTCCCCGGTTGATGATGAGTAGGGCATATTCATAGCCTCCGGGAATTTCTGATGGCTGGATTTGTGCAGACAAAGCGATCATATTATCTTCATAAAGGTAATGCCTGCTTTCATAATTGGAAATTGAAAAATCAGGAGTACTGCGAAGTTTTTCCTTAACAACGCAGTTTGACAGCAAAATCAGTATAAATATCAGGAAAAATCTGATAATTAATTTTAATTCCCTTCCAGTTTTTTCCATTTTTATTTCCTCAGGAGATTCCTGAATGATTTCACCATCATAAAACTTCCGGATGTCATACAACGGAGCTCGCTGCTTAAATATAAAAGGTAAAGAGCCATTCTCATAGTAAATCTGAAAAATCATGATCTTAATTATCCATGCGAATATTTCTATTCTGAATCGGTCAAGAATACTTAAGTTAATTTATTCTGACTCAGAATATTAATATGCATTCGATATGCCGGTACAGTTAATAAAGAAAAAATATTCAAATTCAAAGACAATCACAAATAAATACAGCATTATCCACTAAAATAAAGTATGTTCTTTGGCCTAGCCGTCCAATTTATACAGTTTTTTTAATATCCGGCTCTTTGTACTTTTACTGTCAGGCTAGTTTGAGTAAACAGGTATGGAGCAAAAATTTTGATTTGTAAAAAGCTGAATATTTTATTATGATTTTAGCCAGACTATATGTCTCCTCCCTCATTATTAGTCCTCTTAATGATTAGGCATTTTACCCGGGCACATTGCCTCCAAGATTAGAAATTTACCTTCGTTTCAAAGATGGCATTTAATGTTCAATATCTGTTATAAAAAGGATGTAACATTGTTGATTGATATGCCGTATCTGGAGTTGTCTATGGAAAATTCATCCTGCGATGCGGTTAACAAAAAAATCTAATTCTATCAATTGAAAACATGGGGAACAGGCGTTATGTCAAAAAAGAAAATAATTCTGATATCGATAGGGCTGATATTTATTATTGTCATTCTTGCAGCGGTATTAAACAGGGGTAACGGACCCGCAGCGATTGAGGTACAAACCTCCAAAGTTCAGAAACAGAAGATTGTGGAGACGGTAAGTTCCACCGGCAGAATCCAGCCCAAGACACAGGTTAAGATCAGTGCAGACGTGGCTGCGAAAATCACCCAACTTGCGGTTGAAGAGGGTGACTGGGTTGAGAAAGGGCAGCTGTTAATTCGTCTGGATCGTGAAAAATATGAGGCAGTTGTGGAAATGGCTGAGGCAAATGTACGCTCAGTAGAAGCGGATGCCAAATTGACCAAGGAAAATATGCTGAAGGTGGAAAAGGATTATGAGCGTACCCGCAGCATGTTTGACCGTAAGCTGGAGCCTCAGGCGACACTGGATCAAATGTCTGCCGCTTATCAGGTAGAAAAAGCCCGCTATCAATCTTCACTGGAACTGGTAGAACAAGCTCGTGCATCACTGAAACAGGCACAGGATGATCTTTCTAAAACCACAATTTACGCACCCATGTCCGGAACTATCAGCACTTTGAACAAGGAAGTAGGCGAAATTGCCCTGGGTTCTCAATTTCAGGAAGACGTCATTTTAATAATCTCGGACCTGCGTGGCATGGAAGCCCTAGTAGATGTAGATGAGAATGATATCGTATCAGTTTCACTGGGAGATAGTACCACTATAGAAGTTGATGCATTACCGGAAAAGGTATTTCGTGGTGTGGTAACCGAAATTGCAAGCAGTGCCAAAATTTCCGGCCTCGGCTCAGTCGATCAGAAGACTGATTTTGAGGTAGAAATCACCATTTTGAATCCGGGAAATGACCTGCGTCCGGGTATGACGGCCAGCAGTGATATTCTAACGGATGTCAGGGAGAATGTTCTGGGAGTTCCAATACAGAGTGTAGCTGTCCGGACTCCGGAACAGTTGAAACAGATGGAACAACTCCCGAAAGGCGATGTGGCTATAGCAGATGACTCTGCCGCCCAGATTTATAAACCGGGTAAAGATGGTTTCGTGGAGGTCGTATTTGTTGTGAATGAGAGTCAGGTAAGTGCCAAGCAGGTAAAAACAGGGATTCAGAGTGAGACACATATCGAGATCATTGAAGGTTTGAGTGAAGGAAATGAAATTGTGATCGGTAACTACCGTGCGATAAGCCAGGATTTGAAAAACGGGTCCAAAATTGTAATTCAGAATGCAATGACGAAACGATAGTAAATCAATAACCAGGCAATTAGCTGTCTGACTGTAAGGAGAATAAATTATGGCATTTGAAATTATAGATGTAAAGAAAGTTTATCAGATGGGCAGCCAGGAGGTGGCGGCATTACAGGGAGTGTCACTGGCGGTGGATAGCAATGAATATATGGCCGTCATGGGTCCGTCAGGGTCCGGGAAATCTACGCTGATGAATATTATTGGTTGCCTGGATACACCATCCTCCGGCGCGTATCTGCTGGAAAGCCAGGATGTAAGTAAAATGAATGATGATCAGCTGGCGGAGATTCGCAATCATAAAATCGGGTTCGTATTTCAGACATTTAATCTGATTCCCCGTGCCGATGTGTTCCATAACGTTGAACTTCCCATGGTGTACAGTGGAATGTCTTCTTCCGGACGCAGAAAAATAGCGGAGGAAGCTATTGAACGGGTGGGATTAATAGACCGCATGAAACATAAACCCAGTGAATTATCGGGGGGACAACGCCAGCGTGTAGCCATTGCCAGAGCCCTGGTAAATAACCCGTCTATTATTCTGGCAGATGAACCTACCGGTAATCTTGATACTACCATCGGGGAAGAAATTATGACCATTTTTGATGACCTTCACCGTACGGGTAATACTATTATTCTGGTGACGCATGAAAATGATATTGCCATGCATGCGAATCGTATTATCAAATTGAAAGATGGCCTTCTGGAAAGTGATATTTTAAATAATAAACATTATGCGGCCTAATAAATTAAGTTGGACCCATGAAATATATACATGAAATAACCGAATCGTTTCGTATCGCCACCGAAGCGGTAAAGGCCAATAAAGTAAGGGGCATGCTTACTGCCCTTGGCATTATCATCGGTATTGTGGCGGTGGTGACCACCATGACGGCTGCCAACGGTCTGGGGAACCGGTTTAAGGAAAGTATCAGTGTTATCGGTACGGACGTCCTGTATGTTTCACGAACCCCGTGGGTTTTCAGTGGAAACTTTTTCCAATTTAGGAATCGTGAGGAACTGACATTAAAGGATAGTGAGAAGCTTGAAATACAATTAAAATCAGCCAAAGTAGTCAATCCCACCACCTCAACAAACCAGAATATTAAATACCGTTCCAAGGTACTGGAAAGTGTTAGTATCATTGGTACCACAGAGAAACAGGTACAGGCGTCTGCAGGTGCACCGGAATATGGACGCTTCCTGATAGCCAATGATGTCCAGTATAAAAAGAATGTATGTGTCATAGGCAGCGAGATCAAGGATCACCTGTTTAAGGATGTGGATGCGGTAAATAAAAAGATCAAGATTGGCCGCTATCATTTTCTGGTGGTTGGGGTTATGGAAAAGCAGGGAAGTGCCGGCTTTTTCGGTGGCCCTAATTTTGATCGGCGTATCTTTATTCCCATTTCTTCGTTAATGAAAAATTATGGCGGTCGAAACCGGCATTTTGACATCGTAGTGAAGTCGCCCAGTCCGGAGGAGTTGGAAAATTTTGAATATGCAGTAATTGGTGAAATGAGGAAAATCAGAAAACTGGCACCCACAGAGATAGACGATTTTTCCATAAATAAAATGGAAACACTGATGGCAGCATATAACAACGTAATGGGAGTGGTGGTACTCATTGGTCTCATCATTACCAGTATTTCACTCTTTGTGGGGGGTATTGGAGTGATGAATATCATGTTTGTATCGGTTACGGAGCGCACGCGGGAAATAGGTATTCGAAAAGCCATTGGCGCCAAGAAAAGAACAATACTCATTCAGTTTTTGCTGGAATCATCCTCAATTTGTATCCTGGGAGGAATTACCGGATTATTACTGGCTTTTGGAGTAACAGAAATTATCAATGCTTTTCTGTTGCCGGCCAGCATTTCATTGCCCATTGCCATGGCAGCTCTGGTCATTTCTTTTCTGGTGGGGATTTTTTCAGGCGTTATTCCGGCATACAGGGCGTCAAAATTGAATCCCATCGAAGCACTAAGGTACGAATAGAAAAGAAAAGGGTATAATTCATGCAGATCATAGAAGCAACCAAGATGGCGGTATCGGCGATTGCCAGCCATAAATTGAGATCATTTCTGACATTAATCGGCATAATTGCGGGAGTGGCGTCAATTATTGCCGTTATGACCGGTATTTCCGTAATAAGAAGTTCAATTGAACGGGAATTAAGTGTACTGGGAACCACCACCTTTCAGGTACAGAAGTGGGCAGCCGGTGGGCCTATTAGTGAAGAAGAGGCTCGTAAGATTCAGAAAAGGAAACCTCTTACCGTAGAACATTCTAATGCCATCCGGGAAAAAGTAAAATCGGTGGATCTGGTGGGTGCCGAGTTGTGGAGTTATAATCACATTGCAAAATATAAAGGCCGCCAAACCAACCAGAATTTGATCATGTGTGGCGGAACACCCGAATATGCACCGAATAATACTCATTATATCGTACTCGGTCGGAATATCACTAACGAAGATTTAAAGGTGGAGCGGCGTGTGGTCGTAATCGGTAATGGAATTGCCAACGAACTTTTTCCCTGGATAGATCCCATTCAGAAAACTATCAAGATTGATGGGTATAGATTCACTGTTGTTGGTGTTTTTGAAGAAAAGAAATCATCTGTAATTGGAAATTATGATAACTATATTCTTATACCCATCACCACCAGTAACCGTATTTACGGAGAGCGGGATAACCGGGGCTTTGATCGCTCGGTAAATATTACGGTTAACGCCAAATCACAGCATCTGTTGAAGGATGCCATTGCTGAAGTGAGAGCCGTAATGCGTTATGAGCGACACCTGAAACCGGATGAAGAAGATGATTTTACTATATTTACCAATGACAGTCAGATAAAAGCGTTTAACCAAACCACTGCCGGAGTGCGGACAGCGGCCTTTGTGATTGGTATTATTGCACTGGTGGTGGCTGGCATCGGTATTATGAACATCATGCTGGTGTCAGTTACCGAGCGTACCAAGGAAATAGGGGTGAGAAAATCTCTGGGTGCCAAGCGCCGGAACATTTTAATGCAGTTTTTGATGGAAGCCATCATTCTCTGTAATATTGGCGGTGCTCTGGGCGTTATCCTGGGATTTGCTTTGGGAAATATTGTGACCATATTTACCGGATTTGCTGTGAATGTTCCACTGAACTGGGCAATCGGGGGATTGCTTTTCTGTACCGCTGTAGGCCTCACCTTTGGTTTATGGCCGGCCATGGTAGCATCCAAGCTGGATCCGGTGGAAGCTCTCCGTTTCGAATAAAAACTCTCTGATATTTTGGGTTGAGAGAGGGATGTACCTGTCACTGGTATATCCCTTTTATCTTTATAGCCCATAATTTTCTTTTCTTTCAGATTTTATTTCCATCCGCCACCTTTCTATATTATTTTTTATATTTTGAGGAAATAAAATATGACAGGTTCTTCTTATAAAAATATTTCATTTCGGGAGACGGTTGAGAAAATAAAGCTGATCCTGACTGATTTCCGTCCAAAACGAATTGAGCTGGAAAATGCGAGGAATTCTGCCGTAATGATCCTCTTTTTAAATAAAGAGAATATTCCTCACATTGTTTTTACCAAACGAACAGACTGGGTAGAAACTCACAAGGGGCAGATTTCCTTTCCGGGCGGGGCAGAGGATACCACGGATGCCTCACTGCTTCAGACCGCGACACGGGAAACCTTTGAGGAAATCGGAATCCCCCCGGACGAAATAGAGGTTATTGGTCAACTGGATGATTTCTACACCATCACCAATTTTACAGTCTCACCCTTCGTGGGATACATTCCCAATGGGTTTCATTATGCCATTAATGAACGTGAAGTGGCCAGGATCCTGGAAGCACCTTTGTCCATTTTTCTTGATGATCAATTTTTTGAAGTGAAGAAGTGGGATCATAAGGGGAGATTTTATGATGTCTATTTTTACCATTTTGATAATGATGTGATCTGGGGAGCCACCGCGTTTATCATCAATCATTTTATAGATATGGTTTTCCAGTATAATCCCGCACCTTTTCCGGTTCTGGGTGATCCCCGTAATGCCCACTATCTTCGCCAGAACAGGCAAAGGAAGAGTAAACTTTGATAATTATCGGGTGGTCTTTATTTTCTGCACAGCCAGAAGGGAAATCAGGCTCATTGCTGTTCCTGCAAAAAATGGGATACGATAATCCACCATCCACAGTAAACCACCAAGTGCGGGTATAAAGACCGCCGCAATATGATTAATGGTAAAACCCATGGCCATGCTGGGGGCAATATCCCCTTCATCGGCAATTTTTTGAAAATATGTCCGGATAGATATGGAAAAATTAAAAAAGATGTGGTCCAGGACATACAAAAGAGCTACCACCATTTTGGAATGGGTCAGGGCATAGGTCGTAAAAATAAAAATCAGACTGAAATATTCGGTTGATAATACTTTTCTTTCTCCGAAACGGATAATGGCTCTCCCAATCCCCGGACTCAGGAAGTAATTGATAATATTATTTATCACGAAGAGAATGGTAATTTCCTGGATAGTGAAGTTGAATTTTTTTACCAGCAGAAAGACAGCAAAGGCTACAAATATCTGACGGCGAGCTCCGGCCATAAAGGTTAGAAAGTAAAATAGCCAGTACTTTTTCCGAAAGATCATCTTTTTATGTTGTGGAATAATATCACGGCGGGTAGGATCCTGCAGCAAGCCCCAGATACCAAATGAAAGGATGAAAATTCCCATTATCAGAAACATGATGCGGTAGGAAAGAAAGCTGCTGACCAGCAGAATAAACAGTCCTACACCGATGTTGGAGGCAGCAGCCAGACTCCTCAGTTTTCCGAATACCCAGGGAGATGCGGTTTTCTCAAAGTATTGCAAAGTGAGTGACTGATTGGTGGTTTCAAAATAATGAAAACCAAAACTCATGATGAAAGTGGAAACCATAATGCCGGAATAGCTGGGAAAAAGTCCGGTACAACCTACCCCAACTCCCAGCATGAGTACAGAAACAGCAGACAGTTTGTGTTCCTTCATCACCAGGAGTATAAAAACCACCAAAAGAGATAAAAAACCGGGAATCTCCCTCACAGACTGGATAAACCCGATCTGGTCTCCCTGAAGATGGGCCACCTCAACTGCAAAATTATTTAGAAGTGTCCGCCATCCCTGGAGTCCCACATAAGATGCTATCGTAAGCAGGGCAAGAAATCGGTACATACTTTGTTGTTTGACAGATTCCATCTATTCAAAAAGGTAATTTTTTAAAACCTTTGATGAAATCAAAAATTAAACTATCCCATCACTTCAACCAATGATTTATAATCTTTCCCTGTTGACAATTTATGGTTTACTGTGTATTATTTGTTCTGATAAATCTCAGCCTTGCCATGAAAAGGAGCGTCTATGCACTGGTATCTTTATCTTATACTGGCTTATCTGTTCATTTTGATGGGATTTAATTTCTACCGATCGTTTAAGGTTAAGACCCAGGATGAAATGATGGTGGCAGGACGCACTCTTTCCTTGCGGGTAATGGTGTTTACACTGATATGTACCTGGATTGGTTCGGGCACCTTCATTGCAGGTGCAGAATATGCGGCCAGAGCAGGCTGGTCCAGTCTCTGGCTGCCGGCCGGTGCCTGGGTCGGAATCATTATCATTTATTTTCTGGCGGAAAAAATCAGGACTTTCGGAAAATATACTATTGGGGATATCCTGGAAGTACGATATGGTAAATTTGCCCGGTTTTTTGGTGCCCTGGCCTTGATTATCAGTTTTACAGCGATAGTCAGTTATCAATTCCGGGCTGGTGGATATATCCTGAATGTGGTGAGCAAAGGGGTCATTACAGTAGAGCAGGGGCAGGCCATTACCGCTGCTTTTGTTATTCTGTTTACGGCCGCTGCCGGCATGATGGCTGTTGCCTATACGGATTTGCCCAACGGAATCATTATTCTTACCGCCTCGATTCTGGCAGCGCCGGTAATGTATCACATTGCAGGCGGCTGGGAAGCCGCGGTTCATAATCTTCCGGCAGAACATTTTGCCGTTTTCAATAAAGATTTCGGAGTACATCCCCTGTTAAAAGCCGGTAGTTATTTTCTGGCCACCATGTTCCTGCTGTTGGGTGTGCAGAGTATGTATCAGAAATTCTATAGTGCACGGACCCCCACAGATGCCAGGCAGGCCGTGGCCTTATGGGTGGTGGGCACCGTTGTGGTGGAAACCGTGGTAGTGGTGATCGCTATTTTTGCCGCCAGTTACTACTGGGAACCCATCCAGGACTTTGAAATTCTGACCAAACTAAAAAAGCAGATCACTGCACATGAAATCAGTATCAGTCAAGCGCAACCGACACTGGAAAGTATGATTGCCCGGGAATACATGAATGGTAATATTAATACCCAACAGAAAGATCAGATTGAAAGCAGTCTGCTGGTACCGGGTGGAATTCAAAGTGTGGAACAGATCGATGACATGATCAGGGAGAAAAGTATTGATCCTGCCTCCATTGTTCTTCAGGCGGCCCAAACCATTACCGAAAGGGGGGGAATTCTGATAATTATTGGAATACTCCTACTGGCGGCGGCGGTGGCAGTGGTCATTTCCACCGGGATGAATTATCTGCTGTCACCCACAACCAATATCATGCGGGATATATACCAGAAGTTCATCAATCCTGATGCATCTCAACGCTCGATGGTGGTTATCCAGAAAGTTATGATTGTAATCCTAGGTCTTATTGCTTTTTATTTGGCCACTAACTTAACCTCGGTTCTGGAAATGAGTTATTTTGCCTACACCATTTACGGCGTATCAATCACTCCGGCTCTGCTGGCGGCACTGGCCTGGAAACGGGCAACGAAGCTGGGCGGGCTGGTATCCATCGTAGGTGGTGCGTTAATTACCATCTTCCTTAAAATAGCTGGTTATATCTGGCCGTCAATCATGGTACCCATGGGTGATCCCAACGGAGATCCGTGGGGAATACCGCTAATTTATCCGGCGCTTCTGTTCTCAATTATCAGCCTTATTGTCTTCAGCTACCTCACCAAACCTCCTTCTGCAGAGGAATTAAAAGAACTTTTTCCCGGGAAGAGCAGCTAATAATTATGGGTAAGATAAGGAGAAACAGAAGTTTAATGAATTGCGGCTGAAATTTCGTCTATCTGTTTTTATTTCATTTGTTTTATTTGTAAATTCTTTTAGTTCTTTAGGTCTATTAACATTTTCAATACCTCTCTCCGGCAAGTATTATCATTAAATTCGGATAAATTTTAGCGGTGTTATGTACAACGCCGGCATGTGAGGGTTAGTACATGTGAATTGATAAGCAGGATCTCCGATAGAATATGATAAATCAGTTGGGAATTACACAGCTAGATAGTCTCTTACATTTTTCCGGAATGCATTTACTGATTTTTTCTTCAGACTGGAAACTGGTAGAATTGCACCCGAATCATCGTACATTTTTGGGATGGGATGAAGCTGATTTTCAGTCATTCCACTTCGATCAGAATTTCCTCCAACCTAATTCACTTGAACTCCCCGAATTTCTGGGACATTTCCAACAAAAAAACTACCTTATTAGAAATTATTACTGGCGGGATGCCAATCGTCATGTAAACGGACCATTTGAAACATACTTCCGTCTGAAGAGAGACCGTGGACTGTTAAATATGGTTATGGCATTTATTAAAATAAATTCCCACTCTGAGAAACTGGAAATTCTTCCGCAGGAAAAACATAAGCTGTTTCTTGCTGAACCGTTGCCTGGTCTTATTCACAATGTATTCGGCCCCCTGGGCACTATATCCGGACGAATTGAACTCCTGAAAAATAAATATCCGCAATACCGGGAATTCGATGAGCTGCTTAAAATTACTCAACGTATACAGAAATCCCTGAAAAATGTCAGTTATAAAATGACCAATGAACGGCAGTCACAACCTGTATTCATTGATCTCAATGAATTCCTGAAAGAGGAATTTATTTTTCTGCAGTCCGATCTGTTTTTTAAGCACCAGATTACACGCAATATCAAATTTAATCCTCATATTCCAAAGGGCAGAACGTTTTATTCTTCTTTAAGCGGAATTCTGAATGAATTCTACTATTTTTTCCGCAAATTTATTTTTGATGATCAGGAATATCTTCTCCAGGCAGAGACATTTTCTGAAGATCAGAAGATCGGTTTTTATTTAAATTTTCTGGGAAATTTTCAAATACCGGCGGATGTGAATATCCGCTTTCCGTTTGACCTGCAGGGGGATGCCTACTGGATCGCCAGACAACAAATAGATGGCCTGGATATCTCTTTTCTGGCCTATTGTATGACTAAAAATGAGGGTTTCATTGAGATTTCAGGTCGCAGGGATATGATGACCCTGCGTTTCCTTTTTCCCCCACATATTAAATAATATATTTAATCTTTCAGATCTCAATCTTAATACAAATTTTTTTTCAAATATACCATTAGCCAGGTTATAACTCCAATTTCTGCTATTTGCGGTATCAGGGAAGTCCGGGTTATCTAGGAGGTCACTTCTCCCGAATCTTCACGTACGATATCCGCGCCCAGTTTCTGTAGTTTTATTTCAATTGTTTCGTACCCGCGATCTATATGATATACCCGTAATACATCACTTTTGCCCTGGGCGGCCAGTGCCGCCAGCACCAGGGAAGCAGATGCTCTCAGATCCGTACTCATGACAGGTGCTCCGTTCAGTTTCTTAACCCCGGTGATAAATACTGAATTATTTTTCTGAACAATCTGTGCTCCCAGCCGGTTCAGTTCCGGCACATGCGTAAATCGGTCCTGAAAAATGTTATCGGTAACGACGCTGCTTCCCCGGGCGATACTCATGAGGGCAATCCACTGGGCCTGCATATCGGTAGGAAAACCGGGATAAACATCGGTAGTCACATTTACCGGCTGGATACCCTTTTCACTGCTGAGATGGATTTCATTTTCGCTTACCGATATGGTGGCTCCGGCTTCCTTCATTTTTTCCAGAATCTTCATGACGTGTCTGGGCTGACATTTTTTGAGATTTATATTTCCGGCGCTTATTAAGCCCCCGACGAGAAACGTTCCGGTTTCTATGCGATCGGGAATTACGGTGTAATCAGAGGGGTGCAGCCCTGGCACACCTTCAATCTGGATAATTTTAGAACCCAGCCCTTCAATGCGTGCGCCCATGGAGATTAAAAAATTGCCCAGATCTATAATTTCCGGTTCCGTAGCGGCGTTTTCCAGAGTGGTGGTTCCATCTGCCAGTACCGCAGCCATCATCACATTCCCAGTAGCACCCACACTGGAAACATCAAAATAAATATGAGTTCCTGTCAATTTAGTACCCCTAGCTACAATATAGCCTCCATCCAGATCCAGCCGGGCCCCCAGGCTTTGCATACCTTTAATATGCAGATCCACTGGTCTGGGACCCCAGGCACATCCTCCCGGCAATGATACTCTAGCCTGTTTGAAGCGGGCCAGGAGGGGCCCCAATACATATATGGATGCGCGCATGGTCTTCACCAGCTCATAGGGAGCTTCCGGAAAATCTGCCTGGGTTGTATCTATAACCAGAGTATGATTTTCAAATTCAATTTTTGCTCCGATGATGCGCAAAAGATGAGCCATGGTCCGCACGTCCCGCAAACGGGGCACATTATTAATGATATATTTACCCGGTGAAAGCAGGGTAGCAACCATGATAGGAAGGGCAGCGTTTTTTGATCCGCTTATTTCTATTTCACCCTTTAATGGTTTTCCACCATAGATTACAAATTTATCCAAAGGTCTTGTTCCTGTTTTATTATTAAATATTTCAGATTATTTTTATCGTGGAACCGATTGTTCTTCCGCTTCAGAAATGAGCTGGCGCGCACTTGTCAAAATTTCATCGGTTAATTTCTTTCCCGCCATCAAACTGGCGATCTCTTTTATCCGTTCTTCCCCGCTGAGGTGATTAACCCGGGTAAAGGTTCTGCCAGAATCGACATATTTTTCTACCCGGAAATGAGCAGCTCCGAATGATGCAATTTGTGGCAGGTGAGTTATGCAGAGGACCTGATGAGTGAATGAAAGATTATGGATATTTTTTCCTACTGCCAGAGCTGTCTGGCCGGAAACTCCGGCATCAATTTCATCAAAAATGAGAAGCGGAATACGATCGGACTCGGCCAGAATGTTTTTTAGTGCAAGCATTATACGCGAAATTTCACCCCCGGAAGCAATTTTTGCCAGCGGTTTAAAATCTTCCCCTAGATTAGGGGAGATATAAAATTCAATTTGGTCCATACCGAATTCGTCGCCTGAATAGGTCTTCCCATCGACAAATGCAATGCCCTCGGGTGATTCAGTCCGGTTAAAATCAACTCTGAATCGTATTTTTGACATCCCTATTTCTTTTAGTAGTTTTTCCACCTGCTGTTCACATTTTCCGGCTACCTCTTTGCGTCTGGCTGACAATTTTAAGGCATCGGCGGAATATTTCTCCATCTGTACAGTAAGCTGTTGAGATGCCCTGTGAATTGCTTCGTCGATGTTTTCCCTCAGGTTCAATTCTGATTTCAGGAATTCCAGATGGTTCAATATTTCTTCGATAGATTTTCCATACTTTTTTTTTAGTAATGAAATGGTGGCCAGTCGCTGTTCGATTTCCTCCAGGCGGGCCGGATTATATTCTATTTTATTCTGGAATTCCTCCACACTTCGTGAGGCTTCTTCCATTATGATTTTAGCAGATGAATATTCTTCACTGATGGTCTTAATTTCGGATGAAAATTCTGATAATTCACGCAGGATTTGAATTGCCTGATTCAAAAGCAGGGACAGGCCGTTTTCATTGCCCTCGGTCAGCTCATTGAATTGCGAGGCAAGGGAATATATTTTTTCCGCATTGGTTAATAACTTTCGTTCAGCTTCCAGTTGTTCAGCTTCACCGGCCTGTAACCGGGCTTTTTCGATTTCCTGTACCTGAAACTGGTAAAAGTCATATTTTTCGTCCATGGACTGACGGTTCTGTTGCAGGTCACGCAACTGATGTTCAGCCTTGCGGACTTCATGATAAGTCCTGCTGACCACCATCAGAACGTCCTCCAGTTTGCCAAGTGCATCAATAAAATAGCGATGAGTTTCTTTTCTCAACAAACTCTGATGTTCGTGCTGGCTGTGAATATCCACCAGAAGGTCTCCGATTTCTGAGAGGGTGGTGATGGTAACGGGAATATCGTTGATAAAAGCCCGGGAAGACCCTTTTACCGGTATTTCCCGGCGCAGAATAATCTCGTTACTGTTTTCCAGGCCCTTTTCTTTGAGCAGATCTTTGACGCCGGGCAACATTGATATTTCAAAAATAGCCTCAACCAGAGCTTTCTCTTCACCGGATCGCACCACATCGGTATACACCCGGCCTCCCAGAACGGCTGAAATGGCTCCAATCAGAATGGATTTTCCGGTGCCTGTTTCTCCGGTCAGGATATTCAAACCTTCCTGAAAATCGATATGCAGTTGCTGGGCCAGAGCAAAATTCTGAATGTAAATGGATTTGAGCATAATAATGCACTTTACAGTTGAATGAAAATTTAAATACAGTGGGAGGGAATTTTCAAGGACTGTTTTTTATATCATATCAATGTTAATATGGTTCCGCCATGATAATCAGTGATGTTAAAAATTTATTTACTCCCTGATAATCATAAACTTGCCGGAGCTGGAGTTTCCGTTCTCATCGGTAATCAGATAAAGGTAGACACCGGAGGAGACCAGCCGACCCTCGGCGTTCCGGCAATTCCAGCGGGCCAGGCTTCCCAGAAAATCAACACTGTTTTTTAGATCCATCGAACGCACCAGCCGGCCGGTCGCTGTCAGTATTTTCAATTCACTATTGGCGGTCAGATTCCGGAAATAAATGTAATTGTCTTTTCCATCAGAAATCAGAAAAGGATTTGGACCCACTTTAATCTTGTCTAATTTTTCAAGAGGTGTCGTAAAAGGATTTCCTCTCAGAATGGCAAGACCACCCAAGGTGCTGCAGTATACATCACCGGTATAATTATCCACAAAAACGCTGCGGATATATTGATGGGGAAGATTGGTGGGATAAATGTTGTACCCCACCAGATCACTGCTTTTGGGGACAAAATGTCTCCAGCTGTGGGCATCCCAGGGGGAACCGCGGGACAGAAGAAGGCTGAGACCACGGTCTGTAGCAAACCACTTGTTATTTTCAGAGTCCACATAAATGGCATTAATATTTAATCCGATGGGTTGATAATCTTCCCTGAAATCATAAATTGTTCCGTTGAAATAGGCATTTAAACCGGAAATGGTGCCCAGCCATACATATCCGTCCTGATCCCCGGCTATGGCAAAGCAGGAATTATTCTTCAGATTATTATTCTCGGTATATTGTGCCCACTCGGTTGTACCATCATTTGAACGGATAGCAACAACCCCATTTTTATCGGTACCGATCCAGAGATTATTGAATATATCTTTTGTGATAACTGCGGCCGGAGCACCTGATGCCGTGGTATGCTCACTGAGACTTATCCTGTCCCAGGCAGAGCTGTCGAAGGCCGCATTGCTGAAAGAGGTACCCTTATAACAGACAATTGTCTTTTCATCGCTGACAGCGGGAGTCATAATCCAGATGCATTGGCGGGCTTCGTCCAGCATGAAATCGGTTACCACAAGCAGATTAGGGGTATTTGTGGTATAACCCAGAAAATGCCTCACGGAATCAGGTGGCCCATAAGTCACCGTATCATCTTCCGCAATCGAAGAAATCCAAAGTTGTCCCTCCGTCTGGTAATTGTTAAAATTGTAAAACTTGCCCTGCGGGGTTACAATAAACATCCCCCCGTTCCAGGAACCCACCCACATATTTCCCTCCGCATCCTCAAAAGTCCTTTGGGTGGAAGAGGTGGATCTCCACGAACCCAGGAAGCGGTAATTCGTCCATTTCCCGTCAGCACCGCGTACGGAAAATCCCCGGCCACTCTGATCCATCCATATTCCGCTGGCAATCCATAATTCACCGCGTGAGTTCAAGACCATATGCCCGAGAGCATTATCAATCGGACCATTAAATTTTATCTTTTTTCCATTTGCAGGATTTTGAAGTCCTTTTTCCCGGAATGATACCCACAAAAAACCATCTGAATCAAAGGTAAAGTCATTAATGGTATTAACGGTTGTACTGTAGATCTCGGTGAACTGTGAATTATCCAGCCGGTAGATAATTTTTGAATTGTCCAGATAGAGTTGTTCCTGGTAACGATAAATGTGTTTAAATATGGTCGAACCAAAATTGTGGAAATTCTGAGCATAATATTTGGATAGTCCGGTAGCGGTCCCGATAAATAGGGTGTCAGCGGCAGAATTGAGTGACTGAATGGAATTGTTGGGAAGACCTTCGGTAGTGGTCATGAATTTCCAGTTTTCTGCAGATTTTAAGTTATTACGAAGAAAATTTCCTGGGGCATGGAACAATCCGTTATCACTGGCGACCCAAATTCTTCCGGCGAAGTAGCGAATCTGATTGAATATATCAAAATCCCGGTTGAAATTTGTAAAGAAGTCCCGAAATTCATATATATTTTTATTGTTGTTAAAGAGATAAACTGCTACCATCTTTTTTGAGGCAATCCATAAAGTATCGGCCACCGTCTGCATGGATACTATTTCATTTCCACTGAGGCTGAAATCTTCTTTAAAGGTGCCCGTCCGGTTATCAAAGAAAGTAATCACGCCGTATAGAGTACCCAGAACGGTAATACCCTTATCCGAGATGGTCAGGGTTTGAAAGGTATTATCACTCAGCCCGTTTTCTGCCGTGAATTTTTGAAAGGAATTATTCTTAAGAGAGTATAGCACAAAACCCCCGGTAGTTGCCAGAAAGAGTGTATCACTCCTCACTTCAATCTTTAGTGCATCATTCAGGTTTGTAACCACTTCCCAGTGGATATCGTTGGCAAAAACCTGATGTAGATGTAACGCTACCAGAATGATTACTATAATAAATAATTGACTTTTTTTCATAAGATTCTTTCTGAATGATAACCCGTTAAAGAAGGCTTAATACCATTTTATGCTATACTCAAGGAACTGATTTTTGTTCAATTTTTGCAGCGGTTATCCCCTTATTTAATTATTCAATTTTTGTAATAAGATCGGACATTTCTATAGCGGATAAGGCTGCATCCCACCCTTTGTTTCCGGCTTTAGTACCGGCTCTTTCTATGGCCTGTTCCAGAGAGTCTGCCGTGATTATACCAAAAATAACCGGAACCCCGGTTTCCAGCGCTGTCTGGGCAGTGCCTTTGGCGACTTCCGAGGCGATATAGTCAAAATGGGGAGTTGCTCCGCGAATGACCGCACCCAGGCAGATAATGGCATCATATTTCCGGCTTTTCGCGAGACGGCTGGCAATTACCGGAATCTCGAAGGAGCCGGGTACCCAATATATCTGAATATTTTTATCGGCAGCCTTGTGCCGGTTTAAACAGTCCAGAGCTCCCTCCAGTAATTTGGAAGAAATAAATTCGTTAAAGCGGCTGATCACAATAGCAAATGAACGGTTTTCAGCAGACAGAATTCCTTGGATGTGTTGCGGCATAAGTCTCTCCCTTCACGGTGTCAAAATATTGAAGTTTTGTATTAATTTACAAGTACTTTATTTGGAATCATTCCTGATAAATAGACGGTGTTGATTCTCCCCTTATTAAAGTTATTCTTATTGAAATTATGGGTTTTCTTTCTTTTCAAGCAGTAGCAGATGGCCCAGTTTTTCCTGCTTGGTTTTCAGATAATTCTCGTTAAGCGGATTGGGTTTTATCTCAATCGGAACCCTCTCCACAATTTCAAGGCCATAGCCCTGGAGCCCCACCAGTTTTTTAGGATTATTGGTCATGAGCCGGATTTTTCTGATGCCAAGATCCAGAAGCATTTGAGCACCCAGCCCGTAATCCCTCAGATCTGCCTTAAAGCCCAAAATTTCATTGGCTTCTACAGTATCCTTACCATCGTCCTGCAGTTTATAGGCCAGTATTTTATTAGCCAGACCAATTCCACGTCCTTCCTGCTTCATGTATAAGAGTGCGCCCCGCCCTTCTTTCTCTATTTTTTGCATGGCAAAATGCAACTGGTCTCCACAGTCACAACGCATGGAACCCAGGGTATCTCCGGTGAGACACTCCGAGTGAACCCGCACCAGTACCGGTTCGCCATTACTGATATCTCCTTTGATTAGTGCCAGATGATGATCTTTGGAGTCCAGCGAGTTTTCATACAAAATCAAACTGAAATTTCCGTAATTGGAAGGAAGATTCACATCGGTGATTCGTCTTACCAGTTTTTCCTTGTGTCGACGGTATTCTATGAGATCTGCAATGGTAATGATATGGAGATCGTGTTCCTTGGCAATCTGTTTAAGGCGAGGTACCCTTGCCATCTGGCCGTCTTCATCCAGAATTTCGCATAAAACGCCGGCCGGCTGCAACCCGGCCAGCTGGGTGAGATCCATGACTGCTTCGGTGTGTCCGGCCCTTCGTAATACACCCCCCGGCTTCCCTATTAATGGAAAAATGTGACCGGGTCTTGCCAGGTCTTCCGGCTGTGTTTCGGGGTGAATTGCTTTTTTTATGGTAACCGCCCGGTCGAAAGCCGATACCCCGGTGGTGGTGCCGCTTCGCGCATCTATGGTAACTGTAAAGGCAGTTCCATGGAGTGCCGTGTTATAATTTACCATATATTCCAGTTCCAGTTCTTCCGCCCTTTTTTCGGTGAGGGCCAGACAGACAATGCCCCTCCCGAATTTGGTCATGAAATTGATGGCTTCAGGAGTTACCTTTTCTGCTGCCATGATAAAATCGCCTTCATTCTCCCGATCCTCATCATCAATCACAATTAATATTTTCCCCTGTTTCAGGTGCTCAAGAGCCCTCTCAATTTTTGTGAAGCCTCTTTTTGTCGTTGAATTGCCGTTCACTATTTGTATCCCCATTTTTTTAGTTTATCTTCTGACAAAGAATCCGTATCTCTGTTTAGAAAACGTTCAACATATCGTGCAATCATATCCGTTTCAATATTAACCGTGTCTCCAACCTTTTTTTCTTGAAGTGTGGTGTGTTGCACGGTGTGTGGTATTATACTGATTCCCACTTTTTGTTCCCACAGGTGGGCAATAGTTAAACTGATGCCATCAACAGCGACGGAACCTTCTGAAATACAGTATTTTTGAAGGTGCGGTGCAAGCCGGAGTTCCAGCAGATAATTTTCTCCTCTTTTTTTCCAGGTGGTAATGGGAGCGGTTCCGTTTACATGCCCTTGCACCAGATGTCCTCCCAGGGGCGTACTCAGAGTCAATGAGCTTTCCAGATTAACCCTCCTGCCCGGCCTGAAGCTTTCCAGTGTGGACTTTTCCAGAGTCTCTCCAACAGCCTGAACTGTGAAGGTATGTAAATCATTATCGATGACGGTCTGGCAGGCCCCGTCAATTGAGACGGAATCATTTATCTTCAGTTTTTTCAGAATATCTTCTGCCTGAATGGAGAGTTCGAGACCATCCCTCAGAGGTTTCACGGTGTTCACAATTCCGATTTCTTCAATTATTCCGGTAAACATATTATTAGCTGCTTTATGTTATTATTGATTGGTAGTCACGGTAACCTTCAACCATGGCCTGACTGTCAATTATATCAATCTTTACATGTTCAAGCCGGTACGCCTGTGCCAGCGATGAAATACCCAGTTGCCCTATACTCTGAATACCCGTACCGATGATCATGGGAGAAATAAAAAAGGTGATTTTTTCAAACAGATTTGCTTTGAGAAAACTGGTGAAGGTCTCCCCTCCGCCTTCAACCAGAACGGAGGAAATATTCATCTCACCCAGCCGGAACATCACTTCATCAATTGCGAGATATTTTGTTTGACCGGATTTTAAATGGATCACCTTTATTCCCTCCCTGGACAGCTGCTGCGCTCTGGGGTTTTTTGGAGCTACGGAAGTAAAAATAATTGTTTTAGTTCTCAGTTCATCCGTCAAAACAACAGCCTTTTCGGGAATTACCAGCTGGTCATCCAGGATAATGCGATAAGGATTTTTCCCCCGTACATAGCGAACAGTGAGTGAGGGATTATCCTGAATAACCGTATTAGTTCCCACCAGCAATGCATCATATTCTGCTCGCAGTTCATGAACCTTTTTAAGAGCGGTTTCATTAGTAATCCACTTGGAATGTCCCATACTGGTAGCTATTCTGCCATCCAGCGACTGAGCAATTTTGAGATGAATGAAAGGCCGGCCAGTCCGCATAAAAGTAAAATATTTTTGATTTAAAATCCGTGATTCTTCAGCCATAATACCCATATCCACCCGTATCTTATTTTCCTGCAGCTTTTTGATTCCCCGGCCGTTGATGTACGGATTGGGATCCAGGCTGGCAATGACCACCCGGGTGATTTTTTCCTTAATAATTCGTTCAGAACAGGGCGGAGTTTTCTTATTGGGAATATCGTTGGTGCATGGTTCCAGGTTACAGTAGAGGGTGGCTCCTTCTACGGATTCACTGGCAGAATCTATGGCACTAATCTCTGCATGTTTTTTTCCGTATTCCTGATGATAGCCTTCGCCGATAACTTTGCCGTCCTTAACGATTACTGTTCCCACCATAGGATTGGGTGAGGTCTTTCCCCGGCCTCTTTCTGCCAGCTCCATAACCCTCCGCATGTAATCATTATCATTCAAGCTTTGCTCCCAGGTAAAACGTTATAAAATAAAAATGCCCCGAGGATCTTCAGGGCAGGGTACAGTGAATACAGCAATTTATATTGTGGATCTTCTCCCATCCGGACTTTACCGTCGGCACCGGAATTTCACCGGTTCTGGGAGTGTCATAAGGAATCTTCCTGGTAATGATTTGTTTCGGAAAGATATCCGGGGAAGAATATCGATCGAACTAATCATAAAATTCAAGATCCTTTTCACTCCCTCGCGGGCTTTACCGCCGGTCAGGAATTCCCTGGCATACCAGGGTCACCTTGCCCTGAAGACCAATTAAAAATTTATTATTTTTCTCTAATTATGTCAAGTATTTAAAATTATAGTACCCCTGATTTCTGAGAATTATTGCGGGTTGTAAGCAATGTCGGAAAAGGTCGAAAACTCATATGTATTTCAAAACAGCAAAAATGCAAATACAGATAGCTTCAGGATAAAAAAGTAACTTTTCTTCTGATGGTTATCAGTGTGGAAGGTACTGTCAAGAGAAGGTAAGGAAATACCGGTAAACGGTGCCGGCTGGCTCCAAGGGGTCCGGTGACGAGAGTAAAATAGAAAATAACAGTCAGTAAATATATTTTAAAATCGGTATAATTTTCCCGGCTGAAGATATACAGGATGAGCGAAATGATAAAAAGTAAATTAAACACAGCCATTCCCACAAGGTAAAGAATAACTACCAGAGGCAGGTTTTTAATCCCAATGAAAATACCGGGAATGCCATTATGAGATATATAATACCAGAAGCCATGCTCTTCCCGGATTCGTAGAAAATGATAAAGATCATATCGGCCCGGATCGATGAAAAACAGGATACTGCCCCGCAGATGATAGAATCCGTAGCTAACCAGATTTTGTTTCAAAACAGTCATACATGCCTTCTCGATATATTGATTCGCCTGCTTAAAACTGACACCTCTGTTTTCATCATCTAAATGCTCAAGAAAGTTTTCGGCATGGGTTTCACCATATTTGTTAACCAGAAATGAATATGTATTATAGTACAGAAGGTTAAAATTTTTTATCGAACTGAAATGAAAATATCCTGTAACCGAATAATTCCGGTAACTCCAGATACTAATTGTCAAAACTATCAGCAGGGGAAAGATCAGAATTGTTTTCCGGTGATACCTGACAGTTAGCCAGATATGAAACAGGGCATTAGGAATCCAGAAGTAGAGCAGCACCGGTTTTGTCAGTACTGCTGCAGAGATGCCTATATTATAGAATAACAAATATTTCCATTCTCTGCTGGATATAAAGAGAAGCATGAAATATAGAGAGAGAAGAAGTAGTGTTTGAAATAATATTTCAGACATGATAGAAAAGGTATAAATAATCTGAGCGGGATAGATCAGGTATAAAATAATAATCAGTTTGCGGATCCGGTATTTTACCTTCAAATGTAACAGTATTTTATTTAATAATACTGTGTTCAAAACCATCAATAAAATCTGAAAAAAAATGGTTGAGTAATTACTGTTACCAAACATACGGGAAAATAAGATGAAAGAGGGATAACCGGGAGGTCTGCGCGAATACAATGCCGGATTCAGTGAATCCGCCAGATCTCCTGCATAGAAAATGCCATAATTTTTGAGATTTTCAGCTGCACAGATATATTCTGATGAATCCCGTGTCAGTAAAGCGCCTGAATTGGAGCGTATATATATCAGGGTGCCCAGATAGGTGGAACCGATCAGGAGGCCGGCAATGATCAGATAGTACTTTTTAAAAAAATTTGTTTTGGGCATGGGACGAAAAACTCTGAAATTTATCTCTAAACCTAATATTTTGTATCATGCAAGATGAGCGTAAAAACCGCATTAAGCGTCAAGGAATGAATCATGCCCATTACGGAGTTGAAGGAATTTATGGTATAATGTTTTAATAAGCGGTAATTCGTTTTATTTCCGCCATTTCATTGTTTCCGCAAAGAGGCTGATTCGAATAAAAATATAATATAGATTCAGTAAGAAAAGAAGTGATAGGAAAGAAAAACAGCCGATTTGGACCGGCGGAATGAAAAAGTAATCAATCACCCGAGTTTTCCTACGATATCTTTCCTGAAATCGCTTGTTTGCACAATTATTTTTGATTTATTTTAACATTCATGGATAAACAAAGGATCATCTGATGGCACTTATTCTTTATAACAGTTTGACTCGGAAAAAGGAAGAATTTATTCCCGTGCAGCCGGGGAGAGTCCATATTTATGTGTGCGGACCAACGGTTTATGGTCACCCCCACATCGGGCATGCCAAAAGTTATGTCAGCTTCGATGCCATCGTTCGATATTTTCGCTATAAGGATTTTAATGTAAAATATGTTCAGAATATCACTGACGTGGGGCATTTGACAGATGATGCGGATGAAGGTGAAGATAAAATTATTAAGAAAGCCAGGGAAGAACAGCTGGATCCCATGGAGATTGCAGAATATTTTGCCTGGAGTTATTTTGATGACATGCGAAATCTGGGGGTGCTGCGGGCTAACATCTATCCCCGCGCCACCGGTCATATTACAGAACAAATTCAACTGGTGACGGCCCTGCTGGAGAAGGGATACGCCTATGAAGTAAACGGTAACGTTTACTATGATGTCAGTAAATTCAAAGATTATGGAAAGCTCAGTGGACGTAAAGTAGAAGAACTGGAAGCCGGAGCCCGCGTCGGTATCAATCCTGAGAAACGTCATCCCTCAGATTTTGCACTGTGGAAAAGAGCTGAACCCGAACACCTTATGTACTGGCCCAGCCCGTGGGGAGGAGGGTATCCCGGCTGGCATATAGAATGCTCGGCTATGTCTATGAAGTATCTGGGGGACACCTTCGATATCCATGGGGGTGGTCTGGATAATATTTTTCCCCATCATGAATGTGAAATTGCCCAGTCAGAAGCAGCCACCGGAAAACCTTTCGTGAATTACTGGATGCATAATAACATGGTAACGGTAAATGGTTCAAAAATGAGCAAGTCGACCGGCAATTTTATTACTATCAAAGATGCCCTCAAAAAATACAGCATGACCACTTTACGCTATTTTATTCTCAGCAGTCATTACCGGAGCCGCCTGGACATTAGTGATGAAGCTTTGAAGGCTGCAGAGACCGGCGCGGATAAATTGATTTCCGCCATAAGAAATCTAAAGAAAGCCAGAGAAAACGCCCGCAGTGTCCCTGCATTCGAGGCCCCTTTTCGACCGGATGAGTTCCGGTCCCGCTTTGAAGAGGTGATGGATGATGATTTTAATACACCTCGGGCTGTTGCGGTGCTGTTCGATCTGACCAGAGAGAGTAACAGTTATGTCAATTCGGGAAAGGATCTCGACCAGTCATTTCTGGAATCAGTTGAAAACCTCTACCTGGATACCGCCGGAAAGGTGCTGGGGCTGATTTCTGAAGACATACTTACAGATGATGGGCGAAAGACTGTAGCTGAGGTACAAAAAATAATTCAGATGACAATTGATATCCGCAGTAATTTACGTGAAAAGAAACAATTTGAACTGGCAGATGACATTCGTTCACGACTGGGAAAAATCGGAATTACCTTAATTGATAAACCGGAGGGAACCACTTTTGAATTTCAGCCGGAATAAAAACCCGGAAAGTTGAGTCAAATTTTTCTCTCCACCTTTATAACTGTTCGGAATTTCAGCACATATGTGTCGAAATATCGATCAGATAAGTTGTTATACCGTGATAAGTGTTAAGGCTGGAACAGATTTAAGTGTTTTATAAATAATTAATTATAAACTGTCTTTCTTTTTTTTGGGTCTCTGGCATGTATTTTGTATTTTAATTAAATGTGAAACGGCGCGAATGAGAGCGTTTATCCTGAGCTAGCGGTTTATCCCTAACTTAGCGACGCTCTCATTCTTTTTATAAGACATTTGTGACGATGAATAAAATCCGAATTCTTGAATCGTGGCAGAACTCTGCAAAAATACCGGTACTCCCTGACTACCTGCAGGAGATTATCAGGTTAAATTTCCATCCGGATTCTCAGGAAGAAAACAGCGCCAAGCTGGAGGACTATCTGATTCCCAGAATGGATCAGTTTTCGCACTGTCTTGAATCACCCACCTTTGCCCTGAAACATTTACCTTCAAATCCCCGGGAATTTCTTGCCAAGGGAAATGCTGATATTCTCAGAAATTTTTTCTTTCTGTTCTGGTTGCAGGAATCTAAAACGATAGAATTCAGTGATGACCTTGATTTCGATTATTGGAAGGAAGATGCCTTTGTTTCAGCTTACTTTGCCATGTACCTGGCCAGAATGCTTTTACAGGATCATCCATATGATATTTTCTTTTTGACTTATTTTAAAGATATCGGCATCCTGACCTTATCCGCCACCTTCCCCAGAATTTATGAAGGGATAAACAATCTTCCCCGAATCAAGCGTTTGGAACCATCCGAACAGGAAAAGGTTATTGGCACCAATCCGGGGGAATTAAGTGCCTGGATTCTTGAGCGGTGGGGATTTCCCGGCAAATTTGTTCAGCCCCTTCAAAGCGGTACGATCAGCAAAACAGCAAACCTGACGGAAAGAATAATTTACTTTTCCCCTTTTGTAGCTGAATATATTCTGAAGCGTGAAGATGTTATAAAATATGCCGACCTGGAAAATCTTTTCAAGAAGCTATTTGAACGGGCCGCCAAGGATTTTCAGGAATTGCTGGTAGAAACTTTGCGAATCCTTCCCGGGCAGGCCGCCTGTTTTGGCATTCAGAAATTAGTTGATCTCACCATAATTGAAGTATTAAGAGATCATCTGAATGTTTTTGACAGTGATTTACTCACCTATAATGACCTGCTGAGTGAGGTTATCAAGGCACATAAGCGAATAGTTGTTCAGGAGAGGCAGTTAAAGCAACTGAAAAATCAATTGGAGAAAAGCATTATTAAAGATACAGTGACCGGTCTGTATAATCATACCTATTTGCGGGAATTTCTATTGCATAAAATAAGGGAAGCCAGTCGTTATGATTATCCTCTGACTCTGATCTTGTTCGATCTCGATAATTTCCATTTGTTTAATAAGGAATTTGGTTACCCAGCGGGTAATGAACTCCTGAAGCAACTGGGTGAACTTGTGCGCGACAATATACGGCAGTCAGATATCTTGGCACGTTTTGGCGCTGATGAATTTGCAGTAGTTCTGCCTTACACCGGCCTGCCCAACTCCCGGATTGTGGCTGAAAAAATTGTTAACCTTATCTCACGATCCCGTTTTAAGGATTCATTCAATTATAAATCTCACCAGGTAACTATCAGCATCGGATTTGCCAGTATTTTACCTGACCAGTCTTCTGTTCATGATGAAAAATTGATTCATACTGTTCAGAAGGCTTTGAAAAAGTCTCAAAAAGCCGGCGGAAATACCATCACCCAGGCACAAGCCTGAAGTTCTTTACCATCTGTACTTCGTAATTCTCCTCCATCTCATTATATGAAACGAAACATAAACTATCAATATAAATGCAGGATGATACCCAATGCTGGCTAGAAACCGAATGATCTGCAGGTAACTATTTATGCCGGGAAGTCCCTGATTTTTTTTCCAGTTGATCAATATAGTCATCGAAGGATTTGAATATCTTGTGCCAGACGCGTATGTCCCGGACTTCTGCCCTGGCACGGCCCAGAAGGCGGCTGAACCGCATTGTGAAGTTCTCCCAACTGTCGATAGGAACAAAACCTATACGGCGCAGACTGTTTTGCATATGAATGTACAGTGATTCAAGATCCTGATGAGTAGCCAGTTTCCAGTGGTATTCGTTCAATTCCCTGTAAGCGGCCTGAAAAAGTTCATAACAATAAACCATTACTGCCTGGGACAGGTTCAGGGAAGGGTGACGGGTATTGGCGGGAATGGTGGTTATTACGTCGCAGTGTCCCAATTCATCATTACTGAGGCCGGATTGCTCCCGGCCAAAAACCAGGGCTACCTTGTTCTCCATGGAAATAGGGATTATTTTATCAGACAGGGTTTTAGGTGTAAAATACGGCAGGTGAAAACCTCTTTCTCTCTGGGTGGCAGCCGCCACAAAATTCATATCTGCCACTGCCTTTTGGAGAGAATCCGAGACAACCGTATTTTCCAGAATGTCTTCGGAAGCATGAGCCATCCAGCGGGCTTCCGGTGTATCATAATCGCATGGATTTACCAGTACCAGATTATGAAATCCCATGGTTTTCAGGGCCCGCGCTGTGGCACCGATGTTACCGGGAGTTTGCGGTTCCACCAGAATAAAATAAATATTTTTTGCATTTATCCGCATTAGTGTGAGTATGTATCGATTGATAGTCCAATTCAGAGAAAAATTTTGAGATAAAAGTAACTATTTGCCTGAAAAATTACATGTTTTCGTCTTTCGGATTATTCAGCTCTTTTTTTACTTCCTCCAGAGATTCAGCCAATTTAATGGTGCGCTGTTTTCCATTAACCATGTTTTTCAGCGTCAATAATTCACTCCGGATTTCGTCCGGTCCGGCAATTATGACCAGCGGTATGGACTTGTCATTAGCCAGTCCAAACTGACCCCGCAATTTGGAACGTCCGGTATACAATTCCGTGCGAATGCCGGCCTGGCGCAGGTTTTGGGCAATTGATACCGAGTAGGGGATACTGTTCTCATCAAATACGGAGACCAGAACCTGTATAGGTGTTTCAAGGTGGGGGGGGAACATATTTAATTCATCCATAACTGTTACGATTCGTTCCAGGCCAATACTGCACCCGGTGGCCGGCTGATCCGTCCCCGAAAACATTCCGATTAAACGGTCATAACGTCCACCGCCGGTAATGCTGCCGATTTGAGGTTTCCGGATCACGGTTTCGAAAATAGGACCGGTATAATAATCCAGTCCCCGTGCCAGAAACAGATCGAATAAAATGAATTCCTCCGGAATGCCATACATTTTC
This sequence comes from uncultured Caldithrix sp., assembly GCA_964461135.1. Lineage (GTDB taxonomy): Bacteria > Calditrichota > Calditrichia > RBG-13-44-9 > RBG-13-44-9 > RQOF01. The sequence goes on from CAYWTB010000003.1 coordinate 84,417, forward strand.
AGGAAATCAAAAAGATCTTTTATTTCCTGCAGCCCTTGCCTTCCGGCGTCGCTGTTTCCCAGAATGGTTGTTGTTTCAGACAGTTTTTCATTATTTGAACCGGTTATGGCCAGCACTTCCAGTATCTTGTTTACCCGGGTTTGCTTGATACCCGAAGCCAGCAATTCATCCCGAACCCCGTCGTTACCAATCTTATCCAGTTTGTCGATTCCGCGTGCCACGTCAGCTTCTTTTTCCGGTGATATTCCCGCAATTTCACTGATACCGCTTAAAATTTTCCTGCTGTTGATCCGCATGGTAAAATGATTAAATCCCAGTTTCCTGAGGATTTCATATACGGCGGAAAGAATCTCTGCTTCGGCCAGCATAGACGTACTGCCGATAACATCGATATCGCACTGATAAAATTCTCTGAATCTCCCTTTCTGGGGTTTGTCGGCGCGCCATACCGGCTGAATCTGGTAACGTTTAAACGGTTTGGGGATTTCGGGATACATGGCCACCACCCTGGACAACGGTACCGTGAGGTCGTAGCGAAGTCCCACCTCGCGCTTCCCCCGATCGGTAAAGCGGTACGTGAGGCGGTCCCCCTCCTCCCCGTATTTTCCGGCGAGAGTTTCCCACAATTCGAGGGTGGGCGTTTCCAGGGGTTCAAATCCATATTTTTCAAAAACTTCTTTAACCAGATCAATGATAAAATGACGTTTGATCATCTGCCCGGGAAGAAAATCCCGGGTACCTTTATATATACGGGGTTTCAATTTTTGGGTCAAAAAGCCTCCAAATCATATCTATTTGTTTATACTGGCACCTTCATTTATCCAGGTTCCGATAGCTTTAATTGCATTATCGGGCAGGGGACCGCGTCCTCTGGGCATGCGCGGTATTCCCATATAGTCAGATAACAACAGGCGATACAGGCGGCTCTGATCCGCATCAAAGGGAATAACCACCGGTCTGTCCACACTGTTAAAGGTGGGACTTAAGGTTTCCAGATCCAATCCTGCTGCCGGGGTAGCGCTCTCATGGCAACCACTGGCTGCACAATTATCAAGAAATATGGGGTGAATATGCTGAATAAAACTGAGGTTCGTATCCGGATATACTATTTCAGAAGGGGTAGTGGTTTTTTTACCGCACCCGGTGAACATCGCCAGAATAACAGTACAGGTCAGAATAAGGAGAAAGAAAAAAACTCTTATTTTTAAGGAATCAAAAAATATATAATTTTTCATAAACGATCTCTGGTTATTTTATTAATAAAAAATTAACTTAAAATTTACAAAAAGTTATTATATATTTAAAGAAATTTCTCATATTTCACTAACCTTAATGAAATAATTTTATGCCAGATTCTGTCTCAACAAGAGCTCTCCGTAAAATCCTGATTGTTGATGATGAACCCGCCTTTCAGAAACTTATCAAATCTCAATTGGAAAAAAAAGATTTTGAAGTATTCAGTTGCCTGGACAGCAGAGATGCCGTGCAGATGATTGAACGTGAATTCCCCAATCTGGTTCTCATGGATTTAATGATGCCCGAACTGGATGGTTTCTCTTTGATCCGGCAGATCCGGGAAATAAAACTGAGCGGTTACCTCCCCATTATGGCCGTTACTGCACGGTCTGACCTCAGGGACCTGGTACATGCCATGGACGCCGGAGCAGACGATTATATCACCAAACCATTTGAATTTGAGGAATTATTGGCGCGGATTAATAACATGCTGCGGTTGAAAAAGCTGCAGGATTCAATTCTGATTAGAACCACTGAACTAAATGAGGCCAATATCCAGATAAACCACCTGAATCAAATCCTGGGTGAGACCAATAAGGAGCTGAAAAAAAAGGTGTATGACATGCACAACATCTTTGAGATCAGCTTTAAAGTGATGGGTCACACTGAGATTGATAAGCTAGTCAATACAGCTCTGTTGAATGCGCTGGGTATTTTTACTGCCAAGAGTGTGATGTTGCTGCTGAAAGATATCGATGAGCCTGATGTGTTCAGTGTAAAAGAATCCCGCGGTTTTCTGGATAACCAGGTGAGTGAATTTACAATACACCGCTCTGACAAACTGTTACGCTATCTTGAATTTATCAAGAAACCATTACAGGTGAAAGATGTCGCATATGAATTTGAGACCGTAATGCCTGCTCTGCAGGAATTGGAGATACAGGCCCTGGCTCCGCTTTTCCAGGAAGAGGAAATCATCGGCATACTCTGCCTGGGACCCAATGTTTCCAACCAGGAATATCCTCTGGACGTCATGGAGATGCTGGGAATTCTGGGAAATATGCTTTCGGTTGCCTTGCATAACGCGCAGAATTTTGAACAGATTAAAGCATTATCATATACTGATGAGATGACCGGTCTTCATAATTACCGTTTTTTCACCATGCGACTGAAGGAGGAAATTGCCCGGTCCAAACGAAACGATTCAGCGCTGGCTCTTCTCATTTTAGATGTTGATTACTTTAAAAATTATAATGATGCACTGGGTCATCCGGCCGGTGACGAGGTTTTACGGCAATTAAGCAATATTCTTAAAAAAGCGGTACGGGATAATGATATCGTGGCCCGCTACGGAGGCGAAGAATTTGCTATTATTTCGCCGTTAACCGATCATCACGGGGCGACGAAACTGGGGGAAAGAATCCGCTCGACGATTGAGAAGAATGATTTCCCGAACCAGGAGATTCAGCCTAACGGCACGCTTACTATCAGTATCGGTATTGCCATTTATCCCGAAAATGCACTTTCGGTGGAGGATGTAATTGTGGCGGCGGACCGTGCTCTGTATTATGCAAAAGAAAGTGGCCGCAACCGGGTAGTATTATTTAAAGATATTCATTGAGCGGTTCTTGAATTGTCTCCGGAATAGGGTTATATAAAACACTCGAGTATAATCGTATGAAGATAGGAATCGTTTGTTATCCCACCTATGGAGGCAGCGGTGTGGTGGCAACAGAACTGGGGAAAAATCTGGCGAAACTGGGCCATGAAATTCATTTCATCACCTATGCACTCCCATACCGGCTGAATGAGTACTATAATAACATTTTTTATCATGAAGTTAAGGTGATGGAATATCCTTTATTTGAGTATCCTCCCTATTCTCTGGCGCTGGCCAGCCGGATGGCTGAAATTGCACGGTATCAGAATCTGGATCTGATTCATGTCCATTATGCTATTCCCCACGCTGTATCCGCTTACCTGGCCCGTGAAATGATAAAAGATCATCACCCTCTGAAAATCATTACCACACTTCACGGTACTGATATAACCCTGGTGGGGCGGGATCCTTCTTTTATGGAAGTTACCCGCTTCAGCATTGAGAAGAGCGATGCTGTGACGGCTGTTTCAAATTACCTGCGTGACAAAACCATTGAAATTTTCTCCATAGATAAACCTATCGAAGTCATTTACAATTTTATTGAAGATCAGCCTGATCAGGAAAATCGTTGCGGGGAATTACGACATCGGATTGCCCCCAATGGTGAATTTATTATTTCACATCTTTCAAATTTTCGTCCCGTAAAACGGGTAGAAGATGTCATAGAGGTAGCATACCAGGTCAAGCAACAGCTGCCGGTTAAAGTGATGATGATTGGAGACGGACCGGACCGTTCCAAAGCGGAAATACGCGCACGGCAGCTTAACATATTTGAAGACGTTCATTTTCTGGGAAAACAGGATAATGTTTACCTGTTACTCAACAGTTCCGATGTGTTTCTGATGCCCAGTAATCTGGAAAGCTTCGGACTGGCTGCCCTGGAGGCCATGTCCTGCGGAATTCCCTGCGTCACCAGTAATGCCGGGGGATTAACAGAACTGGTAAAAGACGGGATTTCAGGTTTCACGGCAGAGGTGGGCGATGTGGGTAAAATGGCCGAACTTGTTCTGAAAATTCTTAAAGATCAGAAATATAAAGAGAAATTGTCCCAAACCAGCCGCAAATATGCATTTGAAAATTTTCATGTGAATAAGATTATTCCCCAGTATTTGGATTTGTACAAAAAAGTGTTATCATAAGTCGATAATTACATGAATTCCCTTCTGCCTTTTTTTCAAAACCCGGGCAGACCGCTGGTGCTGGGACATCGCGGTTCTCTCTTAAAAGAAAATTTTCCGGAAAATTCGATTCCCGCATTCCGGGAAGCCCTCGAGCTTGGAGCAGACGGGATTGAACTTGATGTCCGTTTGTCGAAAGAGGGTGAAGTAGTGGTCTGCCATGACAGAAATTTGAAACGGTTATGTGGGGTGGAGAGGAATCTGGATAAATTAAAAATTTCGGAAATAAAGGAATTGGAACTGATCAGTGATAAAAAATTTCAGGTTCGCATACCGCTTCTGGCTGAAGTATTCGAGATCTTTGGATCCGACCTGGTTTATAATATTGAAATCAAGAAAAAATGGACCTCCTACAGGATCCTGGTGAAAAAACTGAATTCCTTAATCCGGGATTTTCATCTTCAAGATGTCGTCTGGATATCCTGTTTTGATCTGTTGTTCCTGGGATGGTGGCGAAAAATTAATAAAAATATTCCTACAGCCTTTCTTATAGAAAACTGGAATCTGCTCACTGTCTGGCTAAGTGAACGCTCTTTTATTGATGTGATTCATCCTGATATCCGTTTATTGCCTCAGATAATCAATCGCCCGCCGGATTCTAAATATTTATGTTTCTGGACAGTAAATAATAGGCCTGATCTGGAAAAAGTAAAAAACATCGCAGGTGTATTTGCCATAATTACCGATGATGTGAAGTTGGCCCGTAATTTTTTTCCGTTTTCCTGAGATTATGTCTTTCCCATGGATGTTTGTTTCGAAAATTCATTAAACAAATGAATATTTAAAGGAACCTTAATCGTATATTTCATGTATAGAAAAATGAGAGTTTAGCAGCGGGGGAAGAGGATTTACATCTGGTTTTAGCAATAGTTCATCCTTAAATTTGAAATAATTGTATTAATGAAGAATCAATAAACTTGGGGCAGGAATGAAAAGAATTTTTTTAGTGACCATTATTTCCCTATTCCTCACCAATGTTACGGGATTTGCCCAGTTCGGGAAAAATAAAATCCAGTATCAGAATTTTGAGTGGCGCTTTATCCAGAGTAAACATTTTGATATTTATTTTTATCCCGGAGCGGAGAAACTGGCCGAATTCACTGCCGAGGTGGCTGAAGATGCTTATAAACAACTCAGCCGGGATTTTTCCTATGATATCAGAGAGCGGTTGGTATTTATTATTTATAAGTCACACAATGATTGGCAACAGACCAATGTGGTGCTGAGTTATCTGGAAGAAGGAATCGGTGGTGTTACCGAATTGTATAAGAACCGGATTGTGGTACCCTTTGAAGGTTCCTATGAACAGTTCCGACACGTCATTCATCATGAACTTGTACACGGGGTGATGAATGATTTGCTTTACGGTGGCTCTATACAGTCATTATTGATGGGAGAAGTTGTACCGGTACCGCTGTGGGTGTCCGAAGGCCTGGCAGAATTTGAATCCACCGGCTGGAATACGCAAACGGATATGATTGTCCGTGATGCCGTACTTTCGGATTATATTCCACCTGCTCAGTATCTGGAATATATTCTGGTATATCAGGGGGGCAATTCGGTTTTCCGTTTCATTTCGCAAACCTATGGCCGGGAGAAAATAGGAGAGATTTTACTTAAGTCCAGAGGAAGTATTGGTTTTCAACAGGTGCTGCAATCCTCCATAGGATTGGATTATGAAGGACTCACCGAAAAGTGGCACCGCTATCTCCAGAAGGCATACTCACCGGAAGTGAACAACCGTCTGATTCCCAAGGAATTCAGTGAGCAGCTGACCAATCATAAGAAACTGAATAATTTTCTGAATGTCAGCCCGGTAATTACTGCACAGGGGGATAAGATCGCCTACATTTCCGACCGGTCGGGTTACCAGAATATTTACCTGATGTCTGCCATTGATGGTAAGGAAATCAGAACCCTGGTAAAAGGACAGCAATCGGAAAGCTTTGAAGAACTTCATTTTCTGCGCCCGGGAATGAGTTTTTCTCCGGACGGAAACAAACTGGCATTCACTGCAAAAATCGGAGAATGGGATGCCATCTATATTCTGGATATCAATACCGGCAGACGGGAGAAGTACCCCGTTAAAATGAATGGTGTTTTCACTGCTTCCTGGTCACCGTTGGGTGATAAAATAGCTTTTGTCGGAAACAATAATGAAAAAAGCGATATATTTATTTTTGATCTGAAAACCAAAGAAATAATTTCTATAACAAACGATGTATTCACGGATGATGAACCATCCTGGTCTCCTGACGGCCGGTATATTACTTTTGTTTCAGACCGGGGGAATTTTATTTCGGATGAAGAGTTGCCGGAAGATTTTCGGATGGATGGATATGATTACCATTTCCGGGATATTTATATCGCAGATATCCGGACCGGAGAAATGAAACGGGTCACCAATACACCCTGGGAAGAATCTTTTCCCATCTTCTCTCCGGACGGTAAAAAACTGGCATTCACTTCGGATGAAAGTGGCATCAATAATATTTACCTGCAGGATCTGGAAACGGGTGAGTATCATGCCATCACCAATATCATATCAGGAGTACTTCAGATTGACTGGGACGCAGATGCCAATAAACTTGTTTATACCACCTTTTATCAGGGCGGATTCGATATTTATATGATTAATAATCCTCTGAAATTGGAACCGCAGGAACCGAAACTAACAGAATTTGCAGCTGCCATGCGTAATGGTAATCCCCCGGTATATGCCAGAAACTGGACGCCAGATTTGCAGGACGAGAAAAAGGAGGAGGATGAGCCCCCTAAAGAGATGAAGGGCGAACAGCCGGCAGATTACAGCCGCTATGTGTTCGGTCAGTATCGTCCCAGGCAGGAAAGAAAAGCACTGGAAGAGGTTTCTATTCCGGAAGTAAACCTCAAGGATGAATTTGGCAATTACAAATCTCATAAATACAAAATTAAATTCTCTCCGGATCTGGTAACGGGTGCGGCCGGATACAATACCTTTTTTGGTTTCGAGGGTTATACCTCTTTTGCTTTCAGCGATTTACTGGGAGATCATCAGATATACCTGAATGCTTCATTGTGGACAGACCTGCGTAACAGCAATTTTGCCCTGACCTATTTCTATCTTAAACGGCGAGTTAATTTTGGAGTAGGTGGTTTCCATCTGGTTTATCTACTCTCCGATGGCTATTCAATCCTGAGATATCGCAATTACGGTGCGAATTTTATTGCTTCCTATCCCTTGAACCGTTATAACCGAATTGATTTTCTGGCATCATGGTATAATGTGAATCTTGAATATCTAGACTTTGTTGTACCAACGCGTAGGATCAGCGCACTGCTTCCTGAAATACAATATGTTCATGATAATGTACTGTGGGGTTTCCGCTGGGGGGTCTTTTCCCCTGTCAGCGGTACCAGATATAACATCTCCTTGCGCCTGAGTCCGAAACTGAGCGATGTTAATCTTGACTTCCGGACCTTAAAGATCGATTACCGTAAGTATTTTATGCTCAGTCCCCAGTATCAGTTTGCCTTCCGGACCACCTTTGGGGCAAGTTTTGGAAAGAATGCCCAGCAATTTTTCCTGGGTGGCATGGATAACTGGTTTAATCCCAAGTACTCCACCATAAAAAGAATCTACAGAATTGAGGATGTATTCTTTTCCGAGTTTATTACGCCGCTGAGGGGAGCATTTTACTATGAAAAAACGGGTAATCGTTTTTTCCTGATCAACTCGGAATTCCGGTTCCCGCTTATCCAGTATTTACAGCTGGGATTCCCACCGGTCAGTTTATTTAATATTAGTGGTGTTGCTTTTTATGACATCGGAGCTGCCTGGAATGTGGAAGACAGGAGGTGGTGGAGCCTGTCAGAATTCCAGGGGATTAATGACGGACAGTTTCGTGATCTTATCAGCGGGTACGGAGTCGGAGCCCGAATTTATTTCCTCGGTTTTCTGGTGCGGTTTGATGTGGCCTGGCCTTATGATCTCAAAAAATCTTACGATCCGATTTATTACTGGTCTCTGGGTTTGAATTTTTAAATATTACTGACATAAATTTATATACCAATGAGCCTGTTTTTTTAGCAGGCTTATTTTTTTGCGGTTTTTATTTTATTCATTCATACTATCAAGGATAGTTTGTCTCAATTATGGTTGATAAAAAATCCAATTATAATTTTGTTCCCCCGGCCGGAAAGCCGTATATTCATGAGAGTTGATATCAATAAAAGATCTGCTAAATGTCAAAAGTTAAAACCATTTTTGTCTGCAGCCAGTGCGGGTATGAAAGTCTTAAGTGGGCAGGAAAATGTCCTCATTGTAACAACTGGAACAGTTTCGAAGAGACGGAATCTTACCCGGACAGCAGACGCACACAGGCAACCTTTTCACAAAGTGAACCCCTGCTGCTATCCGAGCATACCGAAATTTCTAAGACCCGTATTCTAACAGAAATAGGGGAGTTTGATCGGGTACTGGGAGGCGGTATTTTCCAAGCATCGGTAAGCCTTGTTGCCGGGGATCCGGGAATAGGTAAATCCACCCTTCTTCTTCAGATGGCGGGGCGTCTGATAAAAAAAAATATCCCGGTTCTTTATGTCAGTGCCGAAGAATCTTTCTGGCAGATAAAAGCTCGCTCCCGACGGCTGGGAGTGGATACCTTGGCTCTTCCCCTCCTGGTTGAAACGGATGTGGAAAATATCCTGAATCAGATCGATCAAATGCAGCCGCAGGTGGTGATTATAGATTCCATTCAGGCCATCTATTCCCCGGAGGTCTCGGGAGCACCTGGAAATATCAGTCAGGTAAGAGAATGTTCTTCCCGGCTCTTCCGGGCGGCCAAGGAGAAGGGCTGGTCCCTGCTGCTGGTGGGTCATATCACCAAAGAAGGCGGAATCGCCGGTCCTAAAATTCTGGAACACATGGTTGATGTGGTAATCTATTTCGAAGGCGATTCCTTTTATCAGTACCGGATTCTCCGTTCCCTGAAAAATCGTTTCGGTTCTGCCCATGAAATCGGTCTGTTCATCATGGACAAGGATGGATTAAAGGAAGTTGATAATCCCTCTAATCTGTTTGTTTCAACCACCTCCGGAAACACCCCGGGATCCGCTATCGTCTGCAGTTTTGAAGGATCCAGACCGATTTTGGCAGAGATACAGGCATTGGTTTCCAGGAGTAGCTATGGCACACCTCAGCGGACTGTCAGTGGATTCGACCAGAAAAAGCTGGCACTGCTTTTGGCTATTATGGAAAAACATTGTGGGCTGAATCTGTCTTTCTCTGATGTTTTTGTAAAAGTTGCCGGCGGTTTGAAAATAGATGATCCCGGGATAGATGTGGGGATATCTGCAGCTGTTTATTCAAGCTTTGCAGATCGACCGCTTAATAATAAAGCGGTCTACATCGGAGAACTTGGTCTGAATGGAGAGATTCGCAGCGTATCACATCTGGAACGCAGGGTGGAAGAGGCTCTGAAACTTGGTTATAATCTTATTTACATTCCCCGTCTGGAAACACCTGTAAAATCGTTTCAGGCCAATTCCAGGATTAAAATATTGCGACATATTTCCGATTTAATACAGATCAGCACGCCTGTGCATAAAAAGCAGAAAGAAGGAATCAGGTGAAATTTAGCGGAATGCCTGTGGGTATATATTCCATACTTTTACTACTCATTCTTTTGTTGAATGTATCGGCTCAGGATTCATCCGGGGTAAACTCAAGGCAGTGGACACTCGCCCGCGTATTTAACGGGGAAGGCTCGCCCAATGGAATATTTCTGTCCGTACCTGCGATAGATCTTGATCCGGAAGGAAATCTGTATATAGTGGACAGCGGCCGCAACCGTCTTCTTAAATATTCTCCCAGTGGTATTTATATCAAGGATGTTGGTGGATTTGGCAGCGGTGCGGAACAATTTAATAATCCCCGCGATGTGGATGCCCATCTGGCTCTGAGCATTTTTATTACTGATTTTAATAACAACCGAGTCGTCCGGCTGGATTCACGCATGTATTACCTGAATGATTTTAAAACCAGCTATGACAGCCCCTATTATTTTGAAATGCCTCTGAGTGTAGCTGTTAATAACCAGTATGATATATTTATTCTGGAGGATTTGCATAAAAGAATCATAAAATTTAACCGTTTTAATCAACCGTTGGTGGCATTTGGAAAGTCCAGCGAGAATCTGGGACAGCTACTGGGACCCAATCAGATTACTACCGGGCAAAAAAGTGTTCTTTACGTTTCGGATTCCGTGCAGGGTGTTATTGTGGTTTTCGATTTTCTGGGTAACTACTTAAAAGAGATTGTTCATCCCGATCTACTTGAACCTAAAGGTATCCATGTAAGCGCGCGGGGAGAATTGACCATTGCGGATCACAGGGGTCAAAAGATATTTTTTTACCGGGAAGGGGGAAAATTCTATGATATGCTGGATCTTTCATCCTTAAATATTAATCCCACCGATGTGGCCCTGTGGCATCCCATGGGAAGGCAGGATATGATACTTTATGTATCAGATTCCGATAAATGTTATGTTTTTTATCAGCAGTGAATCCGGGCATCTTATAAGCGGGTAATTTTTTAGGGGCAAATTTATCACAGGTGGTTGCAGCAAGGACAGTCTGCCGGAAATTCATAATTTTTACAGCAAATGTTTAATGGAAAAGAAGAAACCAGGAACAGCTGGTGTAGTATATTCTTTGAAGGACATAAGGCCATTGCACCGATTTACAGGAAACCGGCAAAAAAGACAGGAGGATTGATCTGAAATCTGAAATTTAAAAGCGGGAATAGATATTCACAAAAAAACTCTTTTTTTTACAATAAATAACATTTTATATTAAACGATGATTTAATGCTAGACAGAAAGGGAATATTCTTATGAATACATTAATAATAGCGGGTTTTCTAATCCTGGGAATAATTCTGGGAGCGACGATTTATCATTTTCTACGCAATAAAAAAATAAAAGAGGCGGAACAGCAGGCAAACAATATGCTGGGTGAAGCAAAACGCAAACTGGAAAAAATGGAACGCGATGCTTACCTGTCTGCCAAAGAAAAATTATATCAGGAAAAAAGCCACTTTATAAAGCAGATGAAACAGAAAGAGACGGAATTCAATAGTATGGAAGATCGTCTGCGGCAGAAAGAAAAAGAGTTACGGAAAACCGGGCATAAATATCAGGAAAAGGAATGGCAGATCGGTAAAAGGGAACAGGAGCTGATTAAATGGGAACACAATATCCGGGAGAAGGAAAATGAGGCGGAGAGATTCAGGGAAGAGCAGATCAGTAATCTGGAGAAACTGAGCGGACTGAATAAAGAGGATGCCAAAAAAATGCTGATGGATGCCATGATATCCCAGGCACGGGCGGAAGCTGCTCAGGTAGTTATTGATATTAAACGTGAAGCTGAAGAGAGAGCCCGCTGGGAAGCCAAGGAAATAATGGCTTTTGCCATCGAGAGGATGGCGACTGAATACACCATGGAATCCACACTGATCTCGGTTGAATTACCCAATGATGACTGGAAGGGAATTATAATAGGGCGGGAAGGCCGCAATATCAAGGCATTTGAAGCTGCCACCGGCGTGAAGGTTATTGTGGATGATACTCCGGAGACGGTTGTCATGTCCAGTTTCGATCCGGTAAAAAGGGAAATTGCCCGGATTGCCATGGAGAGGTTGATTAAAATCAAAAATATTAATCCCAAAGCCATCGAAACAGAGGTTGAAAAAGCGACTCGAGAAGTGGAAGCCAGCGTTAAAAAGGCAGCGGAAGATACAATACAGGAACTGAAAATTAAGAACGTGCATCCCGAAATGAGGGAGTATCTGGGTCGGTTAAAATATCGAACCAGTTATGGGCAGAATATATTGCAGCATTCCAGGGAGGTTGCCTGGCTGGCCGGTGGGATGGCCGCTGAGCTTGGCCTGGATGTAAATTTGGCAAAACGGGCCGGATTATTTCATGATATTGGTAAGGCAGTAAGCGGCGATTCTGAAGGCAGTCATGTATCCATCGGGGTAGAAGTGGCCACACGGTGTGCTGAACATCCCGTGGTCATCAATTCAATTCTGGCCCATCATGAGGAGGCGGAACCCATTTCACCCATATCGGTTCTGGTGACGGCGGCGGACCGGATCAGTGGAGCTCGCCCGGGAGCCCGGCGTGAGTCTCTGGAAGCATATGCCGAGCGCATTACCAAACTGGAAGAACTGGCTAATTCATTTGAAGGTGTAGGAAAGACGTATGCACTCTCTGCGGGACGGGAAATCCGGGTAATGATCATGCCCGAAAAACTATCGGATAACGAAACCAAACTTCTGGCTTCGGATATTGCCCGCAAGATTAAAGAAACGATGGAGTACCCGGGCCAGATTAAAGTAACAGTAATTCGGCAGACAATTGCCAATAGTTTTACAGATGAATTTCTGCCCGGTCAGAATGGTAAAAAATCCGAGACGGTTGTGGCGGAAGGATAATCTCATATCAAACACAAGGACATTGTATGCCCGAGTTGTCTCCCGAATCTCTTCATGCGCTGATGATGGCGATGCAGAATGAACTGGATACCGTCCAGATCTACGAACATATGTTGAAACATGTTACTGATGCTCAGGCGCGGGAACTACTTCATCGGCTTATTGTAGAGGAACATAATCACGAGCAGAAAATCAGGGAGAAATTCCTTCAGGCGGGAGGGGAATTTTCCGAGCCGGACCTGAATGAGCTTGATGTGGATTTTCCAAATCGTGATCAGCTGTTTGAGATTGAATTGAACAATTGTACGGTCTCAGAATTAGTTAATCTGGCAATTGAATGTGAACAGATGAACCGCGATTTTTACAGACTGCAGCAGACCCGCACAAAAAATGAGGAAGTTCAATCGATTTTCAAATGGCTGGAAAATCAGGAGGAACATCATATCACTAATCTCAAGATTGAGTATGGTTCCTATTTAACCTGATAAAAGAGAGTGTATTCCGTAATCTTGCGCTATCTTCCATTATAAAATAAATAGTTCTTTTAAATGAGACCTTAAGGTGTGGTAGCAGAACCGATCCGGGTCTTTTCCGGTCCGTCAAGTGGTTGATCTTGCTCTCTGCATTCCCGGCCGGTCAATGGCAGAACGCAGCCCGCCAGATTCTCGTGCAAAATTTCGCTTACAATACTTTATTTTTATGTTTATATTGAAACGGGTATCTAAGGTTAAATAATGTCTCGGACCACTGATTACAGGAAAGCCGGAGTAGCAGGATTATTCTACTCCCGGGATAAACTGATCCTGGAACGTGAACTGAGCATGTTGCTGGAAGCACCACCGGTAATGAATCTGCCCCGCAGAATCCGAGCACTGATTGTTCCGCATGCAGGTTATCTCTATTCGGGTGGTGTGGCTGCACGCGCCTACAGCCAGATATTAAATGCCGATTACCGAAAAGTGGTGGTTATTGCGCCCAGTCATAAAGATTCATTCGATTTCTGCAGTATCTATAGCGGCCTGGGATATCGCACACCCCTGGGCGATATTTCTCTGGATGAATCTATCGCACAGCGATTAATTGACAGTTCACCGAATATCCGGTACTCAGAATTGGGTCATTCTTCTTCTGAACATTCCCTGGAAGTTCAGTTACCCTTTCTCCAGTGGAGTCTGGGAAAATTCAAAATGATCCCGATTTCCATGGGAGAACAGAGTGAAGCTCTGATAAAAAACCTCAGCAAATCTCTTTCAGAGGTGCTTTCGCCTGATCACACGTTGATTGTGGCCAGCTCTGATTTATCGCACATGTATTCGGATCATCAAGCACGCAGCCTGGACCAGCTGGCGGTAGATGCCATCAATGATTTTGATGAGGAAGCCTTATGGCAGGAGATCCAGGCTGGACGAACGGAAATGTGTGGTTACGGTCCCGTGATTGCGGCCATGAAAACCGCCCGGCAGATGGGTGCCAGACAAGCCAGGGTTCTCCTGTATCGCAATTCGGGAGATATCACCGGTAATCTCGATGAAGTGGTGGGATATCTGGCAGCCATCATATATTGATTGGAAGCAAAGATTTATATAATTTAACTGACCCGAAAACCAGAGTCTCATGATGGTAATTAAAGACTGATCTTAAATACCCCATTAAATAAGTATGATAACCAATCGAAGCCGTTTTCCTGTTTTGCACATCAGTTATAAAAATTACAGGTCGTACCTGATAACCACCTTTTTGTATTTCGTAATTTCCTTACTCATCACTGGGAAAGGATTAAGTATGCAAAAGACTGACAACGGACCGATCGTTGGGTTGAACGATCGGGAAAAAAATTATCTCCTGCACTTAGCCCGGGAAACGATTTTATCTGTACTGGATTCGGATATTTTTCCTGACACAAAACCACCCACAAAAAAAGTTGAAGAAAAATTCGGGGTGTTTGTAACCCTTCACAAACATGGGCAGTTAAGGGGCTGCATCGGATATATAGAAGGAGTAAAACCGCTATACAGAGAAGTAATGGAAATGGCAAATTCCGCTGCTTTTAAGGATCCGCGTTTCCCGTCAGTACAAAAAAATGAAGTGACTGATCTGGAAATAGAGATATCGGTTCTTTCTCCCCTCAAACAGATTTCCGACACCGGGGAAATTCAGGTAGGAAAACACGGTATCATTATTCAGCAGGAATTTTATCGGGGATTGCTATTGCCCCAGGTAGCTGTGGAATGGGGATGGGACAGAGACGAATTTCTTCAACAGACCTGTGTCAAGGCAGGACTGCCGCGTGATGCCTGGAAGGATCCCCACACCAAAATATTTATCTTCTCGGCTGAAATTTTCAGTGAAGCCAAAAAAGAGTGATTTTGTAAATGAATTTCAAGGTCTGAGACAAGTTCGTAAGAATTTAAATACGGTATAAGGTTTTATAAGGAAAGGTTTATGATATGAGCAAAACAAGCATAACTATACTGGTACTACTGGGAGTACTGATCATTGTGGTGGCGGGATTATTAGGATGGGCATTCAGTATTCGCAATACCATGGTGAACATGGAGGAAAGCGTCAACGCCAGTTGGGCGCAGGTTCAGAATCAGTATCAACGCCGTTATGACCTCATCCCCAATCTGGTTGAGACGGTAAAAGGTTATGCCAAGCAGGAAAAAGAGGTACTGCAGGGAGTAACTGAAGCGCGGGCCAGAGCTGGAGGGGTAATGAATGTTACACCCGAAGTTCTGAATGATCCTCAGGCGTTCAACCGCTTTCAGGAAGCACAGGCGGGCCTGGGTTCAGCCCTGCAGCGGCTGCTGGTGGTAATTGAACGCTACCCGGATCTGAAGTCCAACCAGAATTTTTTAGCCCTGCAGGCTCAGCTGGAAGGGACGGAAAACCGAATTTCTGTGGAACGGCGACGCTTCAATGAAGAGGTTCAGAAATACAACAGCTATATCCGGCAAATCCCCCAGACCATTGTGGCCGGGATGTTTGGATTCCCGAAAAAAGCTTACTTTGAAGCGGCACCCCAGGCCGGTGAAGCACCTAAAGTTGAATTTTAATTAACAATAGGCTGGCATTTTCAGGCAGTATATTACGGAAGATTGGGAAAGGAGAGGAGCTGATCTCAAGAGCTGTTATTCAATAAATATATTTTCGCGGGTTTCCTGCAGAAGGTTATCGATTATATACTTATAGTCACCCGGACGTTTCCTGGCCCATTGACGCTGCCTCAGGTAGCTGGGACCTTTACTGAGCATTTCCGGAATTACAGACAGGTAACTCCGGGCTTCCTTCAGGGCCTGCCCTCTGGAAAAGTGATTCAATTCTTCATATAATTCCAGCAGGGTGTCCTTTATTTTCCTGGTTTTTCCTTTTTTCTTATCTATGAATTCGCCCTGAATACCGTAACGGGCGGCCCGCCATTTATTCTCCTCAAGAATCCAGCGATCCATTCGTGATAATTTACCGTTAGTTTCAAATTCACGTGAAAATCTTATAACCAGCAGGTAGATGAGCGCTGTTAACGCCATATTTTCCTTTAAAGTGGGCATGGCATCACACACTCGTACCTCTATAGTTCCGAAGATAGGGTGAGGGCGTATATCCCACCACAGATCGCGAACTGTGTCAATTGAATTTGTTTTAATCAGATTTTCCACCAGTTCGCTGTACATTTTCCAGCTTTTAAAATAATAAGGGATGCCGGCATTGGGTAGTTCTTCGAATATTTTAATGCGGGTAGCGGCCAGGCCGGTATCAAAACCGTTCCAGAACGGAGAGCTGGCAGAAAGGGCAATCAGATGGGGAATGTAATTTGTCAATCTGTTCATTACATAAATGACCTTGTCGGCGTCGTCTATACCCACATGTACATGCAGGCCGAAAATGAGAAACTGCCTGACCGGCCACTGAATGCGGTGCAGCAGATTCTGGTAACGGTCCTGACGGGTGATCTGCTGTTGCTGCCAGTTAGAAAAGGGGTGGCATCCGGAAATAAGAATATCGATGTCCAGTTTTTGTCCGATTTCCTGGATAATGTTAATATTCTGTTTTAAAGATTTTTCCAGTTGAGGAAGAGTTTTACACACCGGCGTATTAATTTCAATGGTGGAATTAAATAACTCCGGCTTGAACAAAACTTCGCCCGGGAGATGGGCCAGTATGAGTCCTGCCGCGGGGATCAATTCGCCGGTGTGATGACTGATGGTCTGAATTTCCAGTTCAACACCAAGGCTGTAATCTGTGGCTGCATTAAAATTTATAAACATAGTTCTTAGCGAAAAAAATAAAAAGGGAAGAAATTATAACACATCTGAATCGTTAAAGCAAATAAAAACAGGGGGCTCAGTATTTTTTCAAGCGGTCATTCACAACATTCAGCATAATTGATTTTGCCCGATTAGGTAAAAAAGCGCTCTTAAATCCATCAATAATAATGGATTTAATGTCATCCAGATTGAGATTGAGATGTTTAGCCACGAGGTAAAATTCATTGGTGATGGTCGTGTCGGAAACCAGGCGGTTATCGGTATTGATGGTAACCCGCAGACCGTAATCGTAATAAAACCGGAAGGGGTGACTTTCGAAGGACCTGGCGGCCTGGGTCTGAATGTTGCTGGTAATGCATATTTCCAGAGGTATACGATGGTCATTTACATAATTGAGCAGGTCACCGTCCTCGTACAGGCGGGTACCATGGCCTATGCGGTGGGCACCGCAGTCGTGAATGGCCTGATGAATACTCTCCGGACCAAATGCTTCTCCGGCATGTGCGGTGGTATTGATATTATTTTTGCGGATCAGGGAAAAGGCTTCCTTATGGTCCTTTGCCGGATAATTTTCCTCCTGGCCGGCCAGGTCAAATCCCACAACGCCCTTATTTTTATAAGCAACTGACAGTTCTGCCAGTTTTAATGATGTTTCGGGATTAATATCCCTCATCCCACATATTATTATTCCTGTTTTGATATTGAATTTTTTTTCCGCTTCCTGCAGACCTTCCAGCACGGCATTCACAATGGTCGTTAACTTGAGCCCTCTTCTGATGTGAAGAATGGGAGAGAAACGAACTTCCATATACCATACGTTTTCTTCGGCGGCATCTTCGGCCAGTTCATAAGCGATACGGTACAGTGAGTCAGGTGTCTGCATAACTGAAAGAGTGATATCAAATCCGCGCAGGTATTCATTCAGATTCCTGCAGTGTTTGCCACTCATCACCATTTTTTCCAGTTTACCCGGATTGGATAAGGGCAGTTCAACCTTCTGGGCTTTAGCAAGATCTATGAGTGTATTAAGGCGTAAAGATCCGTCGAGATGAACATGCAGATCTGTTTTGGGAAGCTCAAGGATAAGTTCCTTTGGAAGTTCCATCCGGGCCCTGTCTGTTCTTATTAAGATGTTTTATTAATTCGGATTCGCTGTGCTGTCTTCCGGTGCCGGTTCCGGTGTAACCTCTTGGACTGCCTGAGCACTTTTTTCCCGGGAAGCCTTATCTTGTTTCACAGTTTGTCGGGTATTCATAGGGCTGAGAGTCGTCTGACCCTGTTGTTTCATCTGCTCAATTCTCTGCTGTGCCAGGGTAGCCCATTCAGTATTTGGAAATTTGTAAATAGTAGACTGAAAGGCCAGCGCCGCCTGCTCGGGTTGCTCCAGTTTTAATTCCAGTTCTCCAATCTGGAATTGAGCGTAGGATTTAGCCTGGGGATCTTCACTGTTCGGATAGTCAATTGATTTCTGATAATAATCAATGGCTTTTTTATAATCGTCTTCCACTTTCGAGATCCCGGCTTCCTTACTGTATATAGCTGTCACCTCGTAATACCTGGCCATTTCATTATAAATTTCCGGAACCCGGCTGGGCACCATGTTTTCCCTGATCAGATTATAGAGCAGATTAAATCCTTTTTCGAAATCTCCCATATTGTTATAAGCCCGGGCCATTCCCAGGACGGCACTGATATATTCTCTGCTCAAAGGATAACGGTTGTAGATAACCTCATATGCGCTGATGGCGTCTTCCATGTTACCCTCAAAGAAGGCTGCATTTCCCTTCTCGAGAAGAGCAGGTGGTTCCATGGTGTCCAGAGATTTTACTTTTACCTCTTTCTTACCGCAAAAAATAATAAGAGGCAATATAATCAGAATAAAAATAAATGTTCGTCTCATCAGGAATCTCCTTCACTAAAATCTATTAATTATTTTGTCTTTCAAATAGTTCCCCCACCTCCTGCCAGGTTTTTGAGATGAGTGTATCATAGTCGATAGTCTGCAACTGACCATCCCTTACAATCCATTTACCATTTATCATGACATGCAATACATCAGACGCCTTACCTGAATAGACAATTTGTGAATAAATATCATCGGCAGGAATGGCATGGACTTTATTTAAGTTCATAATCACCAAGTCAGCTTTTTTGCCTTCTTCCAGGCTTCCGATCCGGGCAGTTAAACCCAGGGACCGGGCTCCCGCCAGCGTGGCCATATCAAAAACCTGACGGGCAGAGGTGGATTTGACGCCGGCACTTGGTTTTTGAATCAGGGCTGCCAGCCTCATCTCCTGGAATATATCCAGGTTGTTGTTGCAGGCTGCACCGTCGGATCCCAGGCTAACATTTATTCCCCGGCTCAGAAACTCGGGGACGGGTGCAATCCCTGAACCTAATTTTAAATTTGCAGAAGGACAGTGCAATACATTTATTCCGAAATCGGAGAGCATCTTAAATTCCTGTTCTTCTACCCAGATACAGTGAGCCAGGCATAACCTGGATGATGCCAGCTCATTTTTAACAAAAAATTCAATATTAGAGTAGCCTGTCTGATTCTTGACTATTTGCCATTCCTTTTTGTTCTCGGAGGAATGTGTGTGAATGATCAGCTGATAATCATCCGATAACTTTTTTACACCGCTCCACAATTCCGGGCTGCAAGACGGGACAAAACGTGGTGCCAGCGCATACTGGATCAGCCCATCCCGGGAATTGTGCCATTTATTGATCAGTGATTCAGTGATGCGGAGAATCTCCCCTGTCCGGCGTTTATAGGTCTGATCCCCCGAATCCATCATCACCATTCCGCTTAATCCCCTTATGCCGCTGTCCGCCATTTCCTGGAAAATGACATCCTGATAATTTCCGTTTCCCATATCCAGGATGCTGGTGGTTCCACTCAGCAGCAGTTCAGCCAGACCCAGACGGGCTGAAATCTGCAGCGATTCTTTACTGTGGGCATTTTCCATTGGCCAGATATGGTTCTCCAGCCAGTCCAGCAGCTCCAGATCATCCGCCAGATTTCGAAAGAGGGTCTGACAAAGGTGCACGTGCGACTGGATAAAGCCAGGACAGATAACCATACGGTCCAGATGATAAACCTTATGATCTTCCTCAGCCAGATTTTCACCCATCCCGGCAATAAGGTCATCCTGTACCAGAATGTCTCCGGTAATGACATCCCTGTTGGCATTCTGAGTAATAATTAATCCGTTTTTAAGAAGTATACCCATTAAATACTATTTCTCACTGCAAACAGTTTTGAATATAAATGTTAACATTTTCGTAATCAAGTGAATTTGCCACACTGGCCGGATTCCCGGAATGTTTGGCCATTAAACGGGGAAAAATGCGGCCATATGCGGAATTCAAGGGGAATAAAGGTGAAAGAACATCAGGGGTAGCTGGCAATATACTGGCCCGGATTTAAGTATTTTCTGTTGAATAAAATAAGAGGCTGGACATTCAGGTTGAACTCCAGGTCAATAATTTCACCGATAAAAAGGGTGTGATCTCCGGCCTCAAAATGATTGACCAGCCGGCATTCCAGGCAGGCACGGCAATCGCTGATAAGGGGTGCCTTGATATGCCTGGCATCCTTCCGTACCAGCTGAAATTGTGGTAATTCCCACTTATTGGCGCTTCTACCCGACTTGGTTCCGGCCAGTGTTGCTAGCTCCCGCTGCAGATTGGATAACACCAGGATGGCAAATTCTCCGCTGGTTAGAATAAGGTCGTGAGAATACCTTTTGGGATGGACAGCAATCATTATCAGGGGTGGTGTTCTTGAAACAGATGATACCCAGGACATGGTAGCTATATTTTCCGTTATTCCATCCGAGACAGAGAGTAATGTGACAGGATGCACTATCTGCCGCGAAAAGCCAGCATTTTTATCACTCATCTGCTAACCTCATATTTCTTGAATTCGGGAAGATTAATAATACATTATGACAAATTTATTTCTAACGCAAGTAATTAATTATTCATGGTATAAATGATTTTGTCCTTTATAAACCGTTTACATTGCCATTTATTTCTTAAAATGACTTGCTCAAACTACCGTTAGTTCTTTAAATTATTCACTTGTATTTAAATTAAAGAGCTCAATTATGGAAATTAATTATCAATATTCTAATATCTAACTCAGGAGGATAACATGTCTATTAAAGTAGCGATTAACGGATTCGGTAGAATAGGGCGACTGGTGTTCAAGGCGATGCAGGAAGATAATGAGGTGGAAATTCTGGCCATCAATGATCTTACCGATGTAAAGACACTGGTTCATTTATTGAAGTACGATTCGGTTCATGGCCGTTATCCCTTTCCGGTGAAGGAAGACCGTGAGTATCTGGTGGCAGGCAAACGGAAAGTGAAAGTTCTGTCCGAAAGAGATCCCACCAAACTACCCTGGAAGCAGATGGGTGTGGATTATGTGGTGGAATCGACCGGCATTTTCAGGGATAAGGCTAAATTATCTATGCATCTGCAGGCCGGTGCCAGGAAAGTCATTTTAACTGCACCAGCCAAAGATCAGCTGGATAACACGGTGGTGATGGGTGTTAATGATAATACACTGAAAGCGGGGGATAATATTGTTTCCAATGCCAGTTGTACCACCAACTGTCTGGCACCGGTTGCCAAAGTACTTCATGAGACTTTCGGTATCAGGCGTGGCTGGATGACCACTATTCATGCATATACGAATGATCAGCGGATTCTGGATCTTCCGCACAAGGATCTGCGTCGCGCGCGGGCCGCAGCGGCTAATATTATTCCCACTACAACCGGCGCTGCCAAAGCCACCGGCCTGGTAATTCCTGATTTGAAAGGTAAACTGGATGGAATGGCTGTGCGGGTTCCGGTAACTGATGGATCGCTGGTGGATCTGGTAGTGGAACTGGAAAAAAACACAACGGCTGAAGAAATTAATGCTGCCATGAAAAAAGCAGCTGATACCAGCTTGAAAGGGATTCTGGAATTCTGTGAAGATCCGGTGGTGTCCGGAGATATTGTCGGTAATTCTCACAGCAGTGTATTTGATGCCTTATCTACCAGGGTAATGGATGGTAATTTCGCAAAAATTATTTCCTGGTATGACAATGAATGGGGATATTCGGTTAGAACTGTGGATATACTTAAGAAAATGGCAAAATTTTAAATTGATTACCCCCACCCGCAAGTGGGGGACTTTTTTTTAAATTAAAAATAGGACATCAGAATATGTCGAAGCTAACCATTGATGATCTCGGTTTAAAAGGCAAAAATATACTGGTACGGGTTGATTTCAATGTACCACTGGATGAAAATCAGAATGTTAAAGATGATTTTCGCATTAAAGAAGCGTTGCCAACCATCAAAAAGATCACCGGTGATGGCGGGCGTGCGATTCTCTGTTCTCACCTGGGCCGTCCCAAGGGCAAATGGGTGGAAAGCATGAGCCTTAAGCCTGTAGCAGAGCGGCTGGAAAGTCTGCTTAAGCGTAAAGTGAAATTTGCCAATGACTGTATTGGTGCTGGTGTTCTGGATATGAAAAAATCCCTGAAAGATGGTGATGTTTTGCTGCTTGAGAACCTGCGTTTTCATGAGCAGGAAGAAAAGAATGATGTGGATTTTGCACGGAAATTAGCTGAAGGATGCGATCTTTACGTGAACGATGCCTTCGGAAGTGCACATCGTGCGCATGCTTCTACCGAAGGTGTCACCCGCCATTTTTCCCGGTGTGCTGCGGGTTACCTCATGCAGAAAGAGCTGGACTATCTGGGTGGAGCACTGGAAAATCCGGCGCGGCCGTTTGTCACAATTCTGGGAGGTGCCAAGATATCCGGAAAAATTGATGTAATTCATAACCTGATGGATAAAGCAGATTCTCTGTTAATCGGTGGTGGTATGATATTTACATTTTTTAAGGCCCAGGGGAAGGAAATTGGAAATTCTCTTCTGGAAGAAGACCGCCTCGCGATGGCCGGCGAACTTTTGGAAAAATTTAAAACCAGTTCCTGTGAACTGATACTTCCCGAAGATGTCATGGTGGCGGATAAGGTGGAAGCAGGTGCCAGTACCGAGATGGTAAGTGTGGAAGATATTCCGGCTGACCGAAAGGGAGTGGACATAGGACCCCGCACCATCAAACGGTTTAAGGATGTACTCGCTAAGGCCAGAACGGTAGTATGGAATGGACCCATGGGAGTTTTTGAAATTACCGATTTCGCCCGCGGAACGGAAGAAATCGCCCGATTTTTAGCTGAAATAACCGCCAGAGGAGCCCTTACCATAGTTGGTGGTGGTGACTCGGCTGCAGCGGTGAAAAAGTTCAAACTCATGGATCAACTTAGCCATGTATCCACCGGAGGTGGGGCTTCCCTGGAATTTCTTGAAGGCAAGATACTGCCCGGGGTTGCTGCCCTTACGGATAATTAACTGAAATCTGAGAAAATCTCTAAGGCATGGTGAAATCATAATGCTATTTCTCCCTGCCACGGGAAGGAGTTATTCATGCGAACCAAGATCATCGCCGGAAATTGGAAAATGTACAAGACCAATCCGCAGGCCATAAAACTGGTGAGGCAAATCCGAAGCCGGCTGGACAAACAACCGCCAAAAAAGTCGTCAATTATTTTATGTCCACCGTTTACCGCTCTCTCCCCGGTCTCTCAGGAACTGGCTTCCAGCAGGATTCAACTGGGAGCCCAAAACATCTTCTGGGAAAATGAAGGGGCTTATACCGGAGAAATTTCACCACAAATGATCAAGAGCACCGGCGCCAAATGGACCATTATCGGACACAGCGAGCGACGACAGTATTTTAAAGAAGATGAGAGGACCGTCAATAAAAAAATAAAACTGGCACTGCAGAATAAACTGAAAGTAATCTTCTGTCTGGGTGAAACCCTGGAACTGCGACAGCAAAATTTGACCAAAGACATCGTATCCAATCAGCTGGAATGGGGCCTGAAAGAATTGGATCTGCAGGATTTGAAGAACATTGTGGTGGCCTATGAGCCGGTTTGGGCCATTGGTACAGGCAAAACCGCTACTCCTGACCAGGCCCAGGAGATCCATGCATTTCTGCGGGAAATCCTGGAAGCTCTTTTTGGCGATAAGGTCGGTGTAAATATGACGATTCTATACGGTGGAAGTGTCAAACCGGACAATGCGGAAGGGCTGTTTTCACAGCCCGATATTGACGGAGCTCTGATTGGCGGTGCCTGTCTGGAAGCAGCCAGTTTTGTGAAAATAATCCGAGCCGGCGAAAAAGTTTTCTGATCAGCTTTGTACTTAACGCATGGTTGTAATTATTTTTTCAATATTTCAGGGAAAGTGGGCCCGCTGAGCTCACTTTCTTTTTTTTAGAAGCCGCATTTATTCAGTATCTGATAATCTGGATCACTGTGGAAAAAATAGCGGTTTTTTCTACCGCTACGGCAGGCGAACCGGAAGGAAACCGTTTCACCGGGCATAATAAAACCTGCGGGATCATTCCCTTCGTTTTTTAGTTTTCAATTAGGATTAAATCTGTTGAGTGAAATTGAGGCCGTTTCCGCCCGGTTACTACCCGTTTTTTTGCAGTGTTGGATAGCGGGACAATTGTTGAAGGTTGAATGGTATAAATGCTTATGTGTTAGCGGCGGGCAGATGTGGACCGATTCAGTATTCTAAAAATTAACGTCTGATTTGAGCAAAACAAAGCCACCGGGTTAAAATAGTGCACAAGTTTGTAAAAATGGAAATCAGGTTGTCAAATTAAAAGATGCGCGAATATTCAACAGGATGTTGTAAATTTGGCGTTATGATTTTTTAGTGTCCGGCGAGAAAAATTGCGATTTAGACAGGTAATAATTTTTTAAGCAACTCAATAATGTCTTAGGTCTTTTTTTCTGAAGGTGTTAAATTTAAAATTTGAAATGTGAAATAACATGATAGAAATTCTGGACATAGAAAAAGGAAGCATTGCCGAGGAGCTGGGTATCCGGCCTGGTAATAGGTTGATCAGTATCAACGGAGAACCGATTACCGATATGCTGGATTACCGGTTTTATAATGCAGGCGAAGAGCTGGAAGTGTGCGTGGAGTTGAACGAGGAATCGGTGATCTTTGATATCGAAAAGAAATATCAGGAAGATCTGGGCTTTATTCTGGAAGATCTCAAAATGCGCAAATGTGGGAATAAGTGCGTTTTCTGTTTTGTTCATCAGAATCCCAAGGGTTTGCGTAAAACTCTTTATTTTAAAGACGAAGATTACCGGTTTTCATTTCTTTACGGTCATTATGTTACCCTGTCAAATACCAGCCAGCAGGATCTGGATCGAATTATCAGCCAGCGGTTGAGTCCCCTGTACGTTTCGGTGCATGCCACGGATCCCGGGATGCGCAAGTATCTGCTAGGTATAAAGTTTGATGATCACCTGATGCAGAAAATAGAATACCTCACCGAAAACGGGATTGAGCTCAACAGTCAGATCGTACTTTGTCCGGGGCTGAATGATGGCCGGCAACTGGA
Source organism: uncultured Caldithrix sp. (assembly GCA_964461135.1). GTDB lineage: Bacteria > Calditrichota > Calditrichia > RBG-13-44-9 > RBG-13-44-9 > RQOF01. Next base: position 109,738 of record CAYWTB010000003.1, read on the forward strand.
CAGGACCATCGGAGATTTGAAAAAGTTATTTCCCGGGGTGCGATCTGTGGCCATTGTACCGGTAGGTTTGACTAAACACCGCCGCAATTTGCCGGAGCTGACGCCGGTGACGGAGGAATACACTCTGGATTTAATGGAAATTATTGATAAAAAACGAAATTCCTTGAAAAGAGAATTAGGCAGTTCGTTTGTATATCTTTCTGATGAATTTTATATTCGAACCGGCAAAACAGTCCCTACTGCCGATTACTATGAAGGATTTTACCAGCTGGAGAACGGAGTTGGATTAACCAGGGATCTGGTTAACAATTTCCTGAGTGAATTGCCCCGAATCAGACGGACTGCTCCGCCGCTGAAGCTGACCCTGGTTAGTGGTAAACTGGGTGCGTCTGTCCTTCGGCGTTACATACTTCCCGAACTGCATAAAATTCCTCAGCTTCACATCAAACTTTACCAGGTAACAAATTACTTTTATGGCTCTTCTATCGTAGTGGCAGGTTTGCTTACGGGTCGTGATATTTACAATCACCTAAAAAACAAGGAGTTGGGTGATTATATTATTCTCCCGCCACGGGTGCTGAATCATGACGGGGTTTTTCTGGATGACTGGACGGCGGAGGAGCTGGAGAGAAAACTGGATCGGAAGATTTTTATATTTCCAGAAAGTTTTAATTTGTTATTCCGGAAGATGAGTGAGGAAGCGAGTGCCGGCATCAACCAGGAAGCGCGACGTATCAGGCATAGCGGTCCTTCCCTATATGTGGCAGAAGGCATGAAAAGTGGTGAAGAATTATTTGCCAGATCACTGGATACCGAATAATGGCGATTTAATGAATAAAAACGGATAATCGATGAGTTTACCGGTTGTTACAATTGTGGGCCGTCCGAATGTGGGCAAATCTACTTTATTTAACCGCATCATAAAAAAACGTGAAGCTATTGTAGATGATCAGCCGGGTGTAACGCGGGATCGTCTTTATGCCGAAACGGACTGGCAGGGACAGGCCTTTATGCTGGTGGATACCGGCGGATATTTGCCACAGGTGTTTGATGAGATGGAAAAGGCCGTTCGTGAACAGGTGGAAATCGCCATCGAAGAGGCTGATGTGATTCTGTATGTGGCGGACCGCACCACCGGAGTGACCGACTGGGATGTGGAAATCGCTTCCAAATTGAAGAAGGCCGGTAAAATGGTTATCCTGATTGTCAATAAAGTTGATAATGAGATGATGGAATCTGAAATTTATCAATTTTACAATCTGGGATTGGGAGAGCCGGTGGGTGTGTCAGCATTGCAGGGGCGCACTATTGGTGATATGCTTGATTTACTTGTGCAAAAAGTAAAAAAAGTACCTGAACCTCCTAGTATTGATGACGCTGTTAAACTGGCCATCATCGGCCGTGAAAATGTTGGAAAATCCTCCTTTACCAATACTCTGATCGGTAAACAACGTTCCATTGTCACTACCGTCCCGGGAACTACCCGCGATCCTATTGACTCCGAATTAAATTATCAGAAAAGAAAGTACCTGCTCATCGATACTGCCGGCCTGAAACGGAAAACCAGGGTGAAGGAAAATATCCTCTTCTACAGCCATCTAAGAACGTTAAGGAGCATCCACCGGGCGGATGTAGTTATATATTTTCTGGATGCCGGTGACGGTCCCACCCGGCAGGATATGCGAATTGTACATGAAGCTGCCAGGCAGAAGAAGGGTGTGGTTATTGCCGTAAATAAATGGGACCTGATACCCAAAGATGAAAAGACCATGAACATCTGGAATAAGGCTTTGAAGGAAAAACTGGGAGTCTTTTATTATATTCCTATTGTTTTCACCTCGGTGCTGGAAAAACAACGATTGTTTAAATTACTGGATGTGGCTACCAGGGTTTATGAGAGTCTTCATGTTTATGTTCAAACTCATGAATTGAATGATATTCTTTTACCGCTTATTCAACAAACCAGTCCGCCTGCCATCAAGGGAAAGGAAATTAAAATTAATTATATAACTCAGGTCAAAACAGGTCCCCCGGTGATTGTCTTTTTTTGTAATTTTCCGAAATTAATCGGAGAAAGTTACCGTCGCTTTCTGGAGAGAAAAATCCGGGAAACCTGGGGTTTTGAAGGGGTTCCGCTTACCATTGTATTCAAGGCAAAAAGCAAAAAGCGGTCCTGATTTCTTCTGCATCGGAGATTCAAAACGGCAAATTACTTTTGACTATTTATTTTGTCAAATTCTGGGATTCATGGGATGGTCGTTTGTAAAAATAAAGTGTTATTTATCTTTCTGTTAATTATTCTTTTCAGCGGGGAAAATACGGCATCGGCGCAGCAGCCTTTATCAGCGGTGGACCAGCTGTATTCCGGCTACGTTGACACAGAAGGTAACGTTAAATGCGGTTTTCCGGTGATACTGCAGGCCAACTCTCCGGGAAATCTGCCCCTGTTGCACCGCTTACAATTCTATAGTATTACCAATCAGAATCTGGATCAGATTTATTATTCTCCTTCCGGTCATATTGAAATCCATTATACAATTGAGGGTTTCGATGCAATTCCACAGTATGACCGCAATGAAAATGGAATCCCGGATTATCTGGAATTTGTGGCCTTCTCTTTTGACCGCGCCTGGTTGATAGAGATCGACTCCCTGGGATTTAAGCCCCCGCCGGATTCTTCCGGACATGACCGGTCCGTTTATCCGGTGTATTGTCGCAGACTGAGTGTATATGGTCAGACATGGCTGGATTATGAAATTCCATCTCTTCCGGGCAACAATTATGTCACCTATATTGAAATCAATACCAATTTCAATAACATTGTTACTTATCCGGGAGTACCTGATCCTGCAATCCGTGATAGCATGGCAATTGCAATTACTGCCGCCCATGAATTTAACCATGCTCTGCAGTGCGGTTACCGTATATGGCCGGAAAATGATTCATCTTACGATTTGTGGTATATTGAAAGCTCAGCAACCTATATGGAGGAGATTGTAGCTCCTGAAGTGAATGATTACCTGCAATATCTTGATGATTACTTCAATAGTACCCGTTTGCCCCTGGATCAGTCCAGTGGGAGTTATTCAGATTATGGCAAGGTGGTGCTGGAAATCATGCTGGGAAAATTATTTGGTGCAACCATTGTGCGGCAGGTATGGACGGAGATCCAGGTTCGGCGGGCGCTGCCTGCGCTGCAGAAAGTTCTGGTATTGAAGGATACTGACCTGCGGACGGAATGGAGGCGGTTCGCCCTCTGGATGCATTTCACTGCTGATTTTGCAGACTCCGGACGGTATTTTCCCGATGCAGCGCTTTATCCTCCGGTAATAACCTATCCTGCGGCCGAAATCAGTGATTCCCAAACCATTCTGACATCTGATTCACTTGCCAGGCTGTCATTTCAATGGTATTCCACCGCCGCATCTAATAGCTTGCCTGTGGGAGTGTTTCTGAAAGCTGATGAGAAGACTCCTGCTGCGGAGCTTTTTTCGCATTTTATTGACCCGGAGAATGGTGTCCCGTTTTCTGTATCGGCTACGGTTTTTTACAGGTTACCATTTACGGTAAATAACCAGAACCTTTATTTTGGAATTGTGAATACCTGGCCGGAGGGAAATAGTTATTCAGGGTATCAACTGATCACCCGGCCGGCGATGATAGCGGAGCAAACTCAGATTGCGGTATATCCCCAGCCTTTAAAGGTATCGGAAAACCAGCCGTTTTTGAATTTCCAGAACCTGCCGGCAGGATCAAAAATCTATATTTTCAGCAGTAATGGATTTCTTCTGAATACTCTGACGGCTTCTTCTTCAATTATAAGCTGGGATCTCAAAACACGATACGGAAATTTTGTAGGAAGTGGCGTTTATCTGTACAGAATTATTTCTGATCAGGAGGAAAAAAGCGGTAAATTTATTATTGTTAAATGAAGGCGCCTGGCTGTCTGAGGATTTGTTATTGCGCGGAGGATTTATTATTTTTAGTCCTGGTTAGGTATTCCGGATTTATTCAGTTTATAACAAATATATATGGTTATTTTGTTAAATTTCGGTTGGTCTCCTAGCGTGAAACCATAGGTTAAGCTGGCAGACGAAGAACATTGGGAATTCCGGGAGCAGTATATCCTGCTGCCGGATGGATATTTTTATCCGGCTGGGAGGGGAAAAACTTGGGAAAGCGTGTTATGAATACGTATCATCCCCTGAAGATTCAATGAATTGATGGGAAGCTATATTAACTGCTGAAAAATGGTGGTTTACATGGAGCTTTTAATAGTTGCCGGGGTTATCAGTTTTTTATCACTCGATATTACCATCGCCTTTCAGGTACTCATTTCCAGTCCGATCTTTGCATGTCCTGTTATCGGCTGGCTACTGGGAGATGTCTGGCTGGGTATCGAAATCGGCTTTCTGTTCCAGCTTTTATGGTTGGGTCGGATTCCGGCGGGAGCGTATATTGTTCCGGAAGGAAATATCGCCACCATGATTGGGGCGGCTATTATCCTGATGAGTCAGGATATAGGATTCCCAAATTCCACCCTGGTCATCGCTTTTTTAGAGCTTATCATCATAAGTTATTTGGGGGCTCTGCTGACAGTTTTTTACCGCAAAATTAACGGGAAAATATTTAATTTAATGGTAAAAGAGATTCAACAGGTACATTTTCTGGTCCTGTTGTTTCTGGAAATCGGCAGTATGGTAATTTATCTGCTTTCCGTATTCCTGTTTACCTTGATCATATTGAAGGGAAGCCTGCAGTTTCTTCCCCTTGTTATTCCCGTTATGGGAAATCTTTTCGAAAACCAGTTGATTGTGGTAAAACCGGTGATTTTGGGGATCGGCCTGGCTTCTTTCTATCCGGTTCTGCGAGAAGCGTTCTCGAAAAAAGAGAGGAAAAGAGTTGGCGGACAGTCCTAGACACATACGTATTACCAAATGGGATCTTTTTAAAGTATTCCTGGCCAGTTTTTTTATGCAGGCGGTGTGGAATTTCCGCAGCCTCATCAGTATTGGCTTCAGCATCTGTTTTTTTCCGGTAATCAGTAAACTCTGTGATACCCCCGAGGCAAAAAAAGAGTTCTTTCAGCGGCATCTCAAATTTTTTAATGCTCATCCCTATTTTGCGTCATTTGCTCTGGGGGTATCCATCCGTCTGGAAGAACTACGGGCGGAGGGTCAGGCAAATATCCCGGAAACCATCGATCGCCTGAAGGACCTGCTGATCAGTCCACTGGGGGCAGTGGGTGACCGCCTGTTCTGGGCCACCATAAAACCCGCCAGCCTGATCCTGGGTATGGTGGGTATTCTTATTGCCCCCACTGTCTTGACCCGGATAATAGCTCTGGTTATCAGTTTTCTTATTTATAATATTCCTCATCTGTATTACCGGTACGAGGGGATTATTGAGGGTTATAATCATCCGTATGATATCTATAATTTTATAAGCCAGCAACGGTTTGAAGTTTTGAGAAAAGTTTTTGTCTATATCCTGTCGGTTTCCATAATGTTATTGATATTAGTTTTTGGATATCATTTACTGCAAATGCAACATATCCTGCTGGCATTTTTTGTGGCATCAGCTATATATACAATGATTCTCATGAAAATTTCAAACAATTTCTATCTGGTGACGGTAGGATCTTTTATATTTTTTCTGTTAGCTGCGATACTGTTTCTGTGAAAAAATAAATGCGGATGTTTTGAAGGAAAATACTGTGTAATCATGATAAAGAAGTCATTTACAATCAAAAATAAAACCGGCTTGCATGCCCGGCCTGCGGCAATGCTGGTTAAAACCACCGGCAAATTCAAGTCAGATATTTTCATTTCTAAGGATGGTCTGGAAGTAAACGGCAAAAGTATAATGGGAGTGATGACCCTGGCAGCTGAGTCCGGAAGCGTCATAGACGTTACTATGGACGGTCCTGATGAGAAGGAATTGCTGGATGCCCTGGAAAAATTGATTAAAAATGATTTTTTTGAAACAAAATAATAACTGAGTGATTCATCCCTGCCAAAACATCAGGTTCTTCCCATCAACGTGTACCTGCTTAATGGTGATAATCTCCTGAGATTACATATAACTTACGCGAAGTTTTGGTATTTCGATGCTTAGCGATCCTATGCGCCACTCACCACACCTGGGTGGATTAGTAATGCATTAAAAAAGGTTTTGCTCAATGACTAATTCCGGAAGGGAAATAATGTTTATAGAAAAGATAGTATCAATAGACATGAACTCCGGAGGAGTGATATGTGAAATCAGTTCCGAATATTTTGTTTGGGTCATCTTGCGAATTTTTAATGTCTTGGTACCTGCTGGTAATATTTATGCTGAAAACCATGTTTTCGAAAGGTTGATGTCTATTTATAAACCTGAACTGCACTAAGAATTAACCTGAAAAATAACTTCATTATTTTTCCTTTTGCCTTATTAAATGTGAAAATTGGGGTTTGTTTTTCAACAGAATGATGTGATCTTCGACACATTTATCATTCCATCTTATGTAAACTTATTTTAATAAATATATAAATATCAACTAATTATTAAAAAAGCCGGGTTCGTTTCGGATTCACGGCATTTAATTTGCTCATCTTTTAATGGACAAAGTGTGCTGTCACTGGATGTGAAAAGGTATAATCTCCATCTCATAAGGATTTCAGGGAAGAAATATGAAAAAAGGTGAGCAGTCCAGGGTGGAATCGGTTGCCCGCAATGAAGAATCGAATATCGAATTTGAAAATTTTATTTCATTTCTACGGAGCCGTCTGGATGTGATCAGCACTTCGGTTTATTTATTGGAGGTTTGCTGGTATGAAGGTCGGAAAGATCCGATGAAATATTTAAAAAAGATTAATGAAGAGATGGAATCTATCCGAAGATTTATAAATATCTAAATCAAGGGATTTTTTTATGGTAAGAGATGAGATTAAAATTCTGGTGGTGGAAGATGAGGAAATCATTCGCCTGATGTTCAAGCAGTCCTTTTCGAACTGGGGTTTTAAAGTGGAGACCGCCCAAAACGGGAAGGATGCCCTGGAAAAATGCCAGCATCAATTCTATCATATTGTGGTCACGGATCTGAATATGCCGGTGATGGACGGCATGGATCTGCTGAAAAGACTGAAGTCCAAGTGGCCCCACCAGGAGGTCATTGTGATCACGGGATATGCTACAATTGAGTCTGCCATAGAAGCCATGAAATTAGGTGCCTATGATTTTATTCTGAAGCCGGTTAACTTTGATCATGTACAGTTCACCATTAATAAATGTTTTACCAAAATCCGTGCCCAGGTGGAGAATGAAGAGTTGCGGGAGGCAAATACCCAGTTAATGGAACTGAATGAAATGAAGGATAAGTTCCTGTATATAACCAATCATGAAATTCGTACGCCGCTTACTATTATTAAAGGTTATATCGAAGTACTTAACGGCTTGATTCCCAATCCTAACGGGGAAATGAACGAAACACTCACCATTCTGGAAGATACCATTACCGAATTGAATGAGCTGGTTGACAGAATGCATCTGTTGAAATCGCTGGAAATGGGTGAAATTCCAAAAAGTTATGATACGCTGGATCTGAAGGATATTTTGAGCAAAGTTTATCGGGAACTGTCCAGTCTGTTCAAGGCACGCAATATTGAACTGCGGGTCATCGTGGATAAAAAACCACTCTTCATTAATGGTGACTACCGCCAGGTGCGCCTTGTCATGAGAGAATTGCTGCACAATTCACTCAAATTCACACCCGACCGTGGAAAAGTCCTGGTTAAACTTGAATTGAAGAATGATCAGATTAACTATTCGGTAAAGGACAGCGGAGTGGGGATTCCTTTTGATAAACAGAAAGCTATTTTCGACCGTTTCTATGAAATCCAGGATGTGGTCAATCATCGGTCATCCAAGAAAGATTTTATGGGTGGCGGTCTTGGGATTGGTTTAAGCATGGTTAAAGAGATTGTGGAGGATATGAAGGGGAAAATTGAACTGGTCAGCGAACCCGGTCATGGATCTGTTTTTAAAATAGTATTGCCTTATTCGCAGCCAAAAGTTAAGGTCTCGGATTTTGACAAGAAAGCGGAAGGTACCAAGGTCGAAAACCGGATGTAAATACTCATCCATTAAGACAGATCAGATATGATGCACCATCAATAGATTAGCACCATCCCTGCCATTTCCGAATTCCAATAAATCCTGATAGTAAGTCAAAAAAAATCCTTCAAACCGGAGCAGTGTTCAATACCTGCTGCATTTCTGTGGCCTCATTTATTAATTCTTGACATTTTTAGCACTTTATATTAAAATGAAGCATAGAAAAAGTGTGTACAAAAATATGCGCTCAATTTGCATTTATATTCTCCTCTCAGCTTCCATTTTGTTATCACAGGACAGACCAAGGGTTTATATCCTGACCTATGATGGTGTTATTAATCCTGTGGCCGCTGATGTCATTAAATCAGCTATCGACAAGACGTATGAAGAGAACGGGGAATGTCTGATCATTGAGCTGGATACTCCCGGCGGCCTGATGAAATCCATGCAGGAAATTGTTAAAAATATTTTATCTTCTCCCGTACCGGTAGTGGTGTATGTGGCCCCTCCCGGTTCCCGGGCAGGATCTGCTGGTGTTTTTATAACCTATGCGGCGAATGTGGCTGCCATGGCTCCCGGTACCAATATCGGAGCCGCACATCCGGTTACACTGCAGTCCGGTGCGGACAGCAGTGACACCATGATGGAGAAGGTCACCAACGATGCGGTGGCATTTATCCGGAGTATTGCCGAAAAACGTGGCCGAAATGTGGAGTGGGCGGAGGAAGCGGTAAGAGAGAGTGCGTCCATCCCGGCCAGTGAAGCTCTCAAGCTGGGGGTCATAAATGTAATCGCGCCCGATGTGGACAGCCTTTTGCACTACCTTAACGGACGTGAATATGAGGTTTTGAATGGCAGCAAAATTCTCCATACGGAGAATGCGGTAAGAGAGAAAATAGAAATTTCATGGCGATTCAAGCTATTAAATGTTATTATCGATCCGAATATCGCTTATATTCTGCTGCTCATCGGAATTTACGGAATTTTCTTTGAATTATATAATCCCGGAGCCATATTACCGGGTGTGGTTGGTGCTATCTCACTGATTCTGGCATTTTATGCTCTGCATACACTTCCTGTGAATTATGCCGGCTTATTGTTGATATTGCTGGCGATTATTCTCTTTATTGCGGAAATTAAAATACCCAGTTATGGAATGTTAACCGTGGGAGGAATTATTTCCCTTGTATTGGGATCAGTCATGTTATTCAAAGATACGCTTCCCTTTTTCCAGGTATCCTGGAAAGTAATTGCATTTGCCACCATTATCACCACATTGTTTTTTGTGTTTGCTATTGGTTTGGGAATTCGTGCCCAGCGCCGCAAGCCGGTGACCGGAAGAGAAGGGCTGGTTGGTGAGGCGGGTGAGGCCAAAGAAGACTTTATTAAAGGCAAAGGACAGGTAGAGGTTCATGGGGAGATTTGGACCGCTTTCAGTGGGGAGAAAATTAAAAAAGGTGACGCAATATCAGTTGTCTCCATAGAAAATCTCAAAATAATAATTAAAAAGATTACATAATTGCGGAGGACTATTTTATGCCTTATCTCGCCACCATTGTGGTATTATTTTTTCTTTTACTGGCCAGTGCTATCAGGATTCTCAGGGAGTATGAAAGAGGTGTCATTTTCAGATTAGGGAGGCTGATCGGCGCAAAAGGTCCGGGCATCATCATATTAATTCCCCTGATTGACCGGATGGTCAAGGTCAGTCTACGGACGGTTGTGATGGACGTCCCTCCCCAGGATGTTATTACCCGGGATAACGTGAGTATTCAGGTGAATGCGGTTATTTATTTCCGTGTGCTGAACCCGGAAAAGTCGGTAGTGGAAGTTGAAAATTTTCTGTTTGCCACATCACAACTGTCTCAGACCACATTGCGCAGTATCGTCGGCCAGGTTGAACTGGATGAATTGCTGGCCCAGCGGGACAAAATCAATAAAGACTTACAGCAGATAATTGACAAGCATTCCGATCCATGGGGAGTAAAAGTCTCCCTGGTGGAGATCAAGCACATTGATTTACCCATTGAGATGAAAAGAGCCATGGCCAGGCAGGCGGAAGCAGAACGTGAAAGGCGATCCCGTGTGATTAGTGCGGAAGGTGAATATCAGGCCGCTACTAAATTACAAATGGCCGCTAAGATAATTAATGAATATCCGATAGCCTTACAACTGCGCTTTCTGCAAACTCTAACGGAAGTAGCTTCCGAGAATAATTCCACCATCATATTCCCCGTTCCTATTGACTTTTTCACCCACTTTATGAAGGGTGGAAAATAAATCTTCCCTCAGTTTTATTGCTGTGCGGTTTTATTTCAATTCCCGTAATCTATCGGAACAGCAGAGATTATTCTCTGCTGTTCTGCTGTTTGCCAGGACTTTTTAATTTTATTGATTTTCTCGGTGGCCTTTCGTATTATCTATGGGATTAATTTAACAAGATAAATGGTCACTGATTCCGCAAATATTGTTAGCCTGCTTGAAATTCTTAATTCCTTAAATAACGTTATAAAGAATTATGCAATATATATTTACCTGATCGATTCGGAATACCGTTTAATCTGGTACAATAGTTATGCACGTGATAAATTTCATCTGAACAATACAGCGGCGGTTTCGACCTGTTATCAGGTATTCTGGGGCTATGATGATCCCTGCCCGGAGTGTCCCAATTTTACCGGGGATTACCACGGAGGTATTCACAGAACCATTCTGCAGCGTCAGCTGCCCGGGGATGAAGGGGAAAGCTTTCTGGAAATTATTTCACTCCCGGTGCTGAATGATGAACAGGCCATCGAAGCCTATCTGAAAATTGGCCTGGATGTAACCTCAATTGAAAAAAAACAAAGGGAACTTCGGGAAAAAGAGAAACTGCTGATTTCAATCATTGATACGTCTTCCGATGGGATATTTATGCTGGATGACAATGATGATATAATCAGCTGGAATCAGGGTGCGCAGGATATATTTGGCTATACCCCTCAGGAAATTATCGGGAAATCCGTTATATCACTAATACCAAAAGAATTGATGGAACTGGGCGAAGTTTATTATGTCCGCAAGGAATTATCGGAAAAAGGATATATTCGTAATTATGAAACCCAACGGGTGCACAAAAGCGGACGGATTATCCATGTAGATCTTATCAGCTCCGTGTTGCGGAATGAACAGGATATATCCATAGGCCGCTCGGTGATGGTTAAAGACATATCCGCCAGGAAAGAACTGGAAATTGAACTGCGCCGCACCATTCAGGAGTTGTCCAAACTGAATGAATTGAACGAAATACTTTATGCGACCAATGTGCTTGATGACATTTTACGGATTATACTGATTGCCGTAACTGCCGGGGAAGGATTAAAGTTTAACCGCGCATTTTTGATTTTAAAGGATAGTACTGAAAATGTTCTCAAAGGTCATATTGCCATTGGTCCCGCCAATGAAATGGAAGCACACCGTATCTGGATGACTCTGCAGAAAAAAATCCGCTCCTTAAAGGATATTGTTAACGAATATGAAGTAAATCTTCCCGGCAGTGACCGGGAAATAAATGATCTGGTCAGAAAAATAACGGTTCCATTAACCCAGCCAGACAATTTACTGGTGGACGCATTAAACAAACGCGTGTCTTATTATGTCATCCAGGGTGATATTCCGGGCGGAGAAAACCTCACTTTGGATGTTAATGGTTCGAATTTAGCTGATCTCCTTGGTAATGACACCTTTCTGGTTATCCCCCTGTTTACCAAAAAAGAAGTGCTAGGTGTCATGATTACTGACAACAAGTTCACCCGACGGGATATCAGTGAAGAAGATATCGAAACTGTGCGATTTTTTGCCAACCAGGCCAGTTTGGCTATAGAGAATGCCATACTTTATGACCGGCTGGAAGACCGGATTGCCGAATTGCAGGGTGCTTACAAAAAGCTGGAAACGAATGCGGACAGGCTGGTAAGAGCTGAACGCCTGGCGGCTATCGGTAAAGTGGCGGCTTCCGTAGCGCACGAAATCCGTAATCCGCTGGTATCCATCGGCGGGTTTGCCCGTCTGCTGGAGAAGAAAATGCCACAGAATGAAGACATGAATAAGTATACATCCATTATCATTTCCCAGGTGGATCACCTCGAATCTATCCTGAACAATATTCTGGGAATTGCCAATCCCAGAAAACCCCATTACGGCTCCTTCGATCTGCACCGGTTGATACATCAGGTATTGATGATGATGGACGAGCTTTTCCAGAGACGGAATATTAAACTGGACTTGCAGCTAAACTGCCGAGAATCCATGGTGAAGGGAGATGAAAAGCAGATATTTCAGGCCATTTTAAATGTGATAAAAAATGCCATAGAAGCCATGAGCAGAGTGTGTACCCTTACTATCCGGACCGCTTGTGATCCCGATTTCGTTCATGTCCAGATCAGGGACACCGGCAAGGGGATTCCTAAAACTGATCTGGAGAAGATTTATGATCCTTTTTTTACCACCAAAAGCGAAGGCACCGGCCTGGGCCTGGCAGTGGTTCATCAGATTGTAAAAGATCATAAAGGAAGAATAAATATTTTAAGTACGGTAGGAAAAGGTACTACGGTTACTATTGATATACCGCGTTCCGGGAACGTTAACAACAACAAGACATAGTTAAATAACCAACCACATGAACATTAGTGCAGGCATCAATGAGATTATTAAGAAGTTAACGGGGAAGCTAAATCATCAATCACTTAATGAATCGAATCATATAGCTCGTAGGAATTATGCAAGAAAAAAAGTTGAATAAAGAGGAATTACTTAAGAAAGCACAAAAACCTGCGGAAGATGCTATGAGGTTGCATCCATTCTATCGCCGAAAAATTGAAATTATTCCTAAGTCTCATGTGTGGGGAATGGAAAATTTCGGAGTTTGATACACTCCTGGCGTTGCCGCTCCCTGTAAAGATATCCAGGCCAATCCGGAGATGATATTTCAGCATACCAACAAATGGAACACTGTTGCCGTAATTTCGGATGGAACCCGGGTTCTGGGTCTGGATGCCATTGGTCCGGAAGCCGGTCTGCGGGTGATGGAGGGCAAGGCCCTGCTGTTCAAATATCTGGGCGGTGTGGATGCTTTTCCACTGACCCTTGACACCAAAGATCCGGACGAAATCATTAAGACCGTCCTGATTCTTCAACCGGGACTGGGTGGTGTGAACCTGGAAGATATTTCTCAACCCAAATGTTTTTATGTGCTGGATACACTGCGTAAGAAAGCACGGATACCGGTATGACATGATGATCAGCAGGGCACCGCCGCAGTGACTGCTGCCGGATTGATTAATGCTCTAAAAATGGCCAATAAAAAAATAAATGAAGCTAAAATTGCCATGGGTGGTGCAGAAACGTCAAATATTGCGATTTCTTGGGTTATAATCAAGGCTGGCGTGAATCCTAAGAATATTATTATGGTGGATTCCAAGGGAATTCTCAACCGGGATCGCGATGATCTGAAAAAGGGTAATTTCAAGGGAAAATGGCATATGTGCCAGATCAGTAACGGGAAGCAGAAAAAAGGTAATGTTCCCGACGCAATGGAAGGTGCTGACGTATTAATAGCCCTCTCCCGTCCGGGACCTGATGTGATTAAGAAAGAGTGGATTTCAAGGATGGCCGGGGATGCGGTGTTTTTTGTCTGTGCTAATCCCATTCCCGAGATCTGGCCCTGGGAAGCTAAAGATGCCGGGGCGCATATTGTGGCAACCGGAAGATCTGATTTTCCAAATCAGGTAAATAATTCCCTGGATTTTCCCGGTATTTTCAGAGGAACGCTGGATGTTATGGCCAAAACCATAACTGATGAGATGTGTATTGCAGCGGCCAGGGAACTGGCTAAAACGGCTGAAGATAAAGGACTGCATGAAGATTATCTGATTCCCACAATGGAAGACTGGGAAGTATTTCCGCGGGAAGCTGCTGCTGTGAGAATGTTGGCCATTGAATAGGGGGTGGCACGCCTGAAAATGAGCCGGGAAGAACTTTTCCGGACAGCGGAAAAGATTATCAAAAAATCTCGTGATGAAACCCAGACCATGATGGATAATGGTTACATTGCACCCCCGCCGGGGATAAAACTATCCTGTTTTCCGCACGCTTCAAAAAAATCTGCTGTAGTCCCTTATTTTACTGATA
>CAYWTB010000004.1:0-121020 GCA_964461135.1 uncultured Caldithrix sp.
ATATTCTATGGGTTTATCCCGTTCTTTCTACACCTACTACTGTCGAAGATGAGCTGAAGAATCAATAAAAATGGTTCTTCTAAGAATTAGTTGCAGTAGCCGCCATGATTTTCAGTGCAAAATACTGCATGTCATTGTAGCCATACGCTTTTCGTTTTATCACTTTGATTTTGTTATTAATGCCTTCAAGCTTTCCGGTATGGATGTGATATTTGCATTCCTGGAAATTCCAAATGAATGGATTTTTACCCGTTTAAATTGAAAAAAAGATTGTATATTTTGGGTGGACATCAGTTTTCTCCTTTAGCTTTAATTCTTATTTTGTATAAAAATAAAATAACTAAAGGGTTAATTGATGTCCATTTCTTTCATAAGTTCATTACTTTAGCAACTCTTTTTTAGAAGAACCATAAAAATATGGTTCATCACAAAAATGAGTACCTACAAAATTAGGTAAACGATTATGTTTTTCAACCGGCGAAATTCTGTTTGAGCACTGACTAACAATACTATTGTTTAAGACCTGGGCGAGTTTATTTCGCCGGAGGACTTTTTGGTTACTTTTTGGTCTGTCAAAAAGTAACAGAGAAAAGACGTTTTCTGTATAGGAAACAAATGATTGTCTTCAATTCGAGTGTGACATCAAAGGGTATCAAATAAATTTTTGAGGAAGGCAAGAAAGGTAACTTATTTTTACCGAACAGCCAGATACGTTTCATTAAATTTGATGAAATATTCATGTATAAAGATGGATTACTTGTAATCTTTTACGTGTTCAGGTATTCATTATTGTGAAGAGCCAAAAATATAAACACTGGTGAACCACTTCCCTAAAAATTAGTAAGAAAAATAATTTAATAATGAAAGTCCACTTTATGAGTCATATTTCCTATTGACTCATATGGACACAACCATTAAATTTTGCTAAAAAGTTGGATTAATAGTTTTGTCAGAACATCATCAGAAAACATTTATTTCAATAAGAGAATTTATTGAAAGCTGGGATAAAGAACTCTATGAACTGAATAATCTGGATTTTTTTGTCTTTTTAATGATAAATCATCTGGGAAATCAGTTGGAGAAGAGATTTTTTATAGAAAGCCGGCGCCAATCGGATCTGTTCCTGGAATTCGATCAGATCGGTACTCTATGCTTCAATCTGGGCGATTCTTTTGAATACTTCCTGGAAGAAAATTGCCTGGGTTCCTGCCCCATAAACTGTTTGCGCGATCTTGATGGTCAAATTAACAGTGACGCCATGAAACTTGAGGAGAAGATCAAAAGAAAACTGGAAATTCTGCAATCATTTCTGGTTGGAAAACTGGACAAGGAACAGTGCTTGCGGATTGATCTGATGAACCATGTAATTCTGGACACCCTGCTACAGTTTTACAGTGAAGAACTAAACATGGAATTTGATGAAAATAATCTTATACTGCTGGAACTGGCTGAATTCATCGAAGACGTAATCCTCTATTATATCCGTTTCGAAGGTCAACCCCTGCTCAATAAACCATTCGATATTGCACTGGAATATTTCGAGGATCTCCTGCAAAGCGAGAGCGAAGAAAAACATGATAAAGAATGGTTTGAAGATAATACGGATTGGAAATATCCACAAGAAACTCAGGACTGGGAAAAAATTCAGAAACCGCTGGATGAAGTATTCATTCAATTCCTGGGAGATGAACATTATAATCCTAAAATAGCAGATAATTCTCTTGCCCACGATATTGAGTATTTGAGTAAATATCTCAAAGAACATGCAAAAATTGATAAAATTTCCGAATTTGATCATTACCATTTGGCTGAATTTATGTCCACGTGGCTGGCAAGAGAGTTCATTATGGCAGATGTAAAAGCCATTTCCCATATTTTCAGAGCTACCGCCCGCTTTATCACATTTCTCTATCATCATTATAACATCAACATGAAGCGTGAATTTCTAAAATTGTATGACTCACTTAAGGTTGATCTTCCACGAGTGATACAGGCCACTAATGCCTTCATCTCTGACTACAATCTACTTGAAGCCGTGCTGATCTCTGAACAGGATGAAATCGAACAAAAAGTGGGATATTTTGAAATACTGAATGTTAAAGATCGCCACCATCGGCTGATAGAAGTGCAAAGTATTACAAATCATTTGCAAAGTTTTAGTCTAAAGTTCCATTCCTCTGCATTCTTTAAAGTTAACCGGGGCGACATTGTACATGCCAGTATTATCAAACGTGCAAATGACTGGGAAATACTGGAGGTTCAATTTATTTATCCCAATGTTTCGAAAAATTACATCAATTGATAATTTATAATTATTAATCTGATCCTTGCCAAAAAAATCTCTTGATTTTTAAAAATGTCGCTTTTATATTCTAACTGACGGTGGGGCTCTCCCCTCAAAAATCCTCCCTCCCAAATTAAAATAGTTTTGGCCCCACTGTCATTAAAGGGACATCTTCAGGATGTCCCTTTTTCTTTCTCACATCTCCCTTATTGAAAGGAATGAATGGAAATATCTCAGCTAATTTACAGAATATCTCTGCACAAACCTGCTGATACCAGCTAGATTTACAAACGATATTATCCCCTCTGGAAAATGCGATATCCGGGTCAGAGGCATGTTAAAATACCTCAAAATCCGCTGTCGGGACGGAAGTGTCATGCATCTTTGAAATAAAGTCCCGTAACACTATCAATTTCAATTATAAGCGAAGGAATAAATTAAGACGGCTATAGCCGGGAACATTATTTTTCCTTAAATTATCATAATTTCAAAGGTTGAATTTTGATTTTAAGAAGAACCAGTAGAAAAACAGACAGAATACATCAGGTTTGAGAAAGGAGAAGACATGTCATCTCAAAAAAATAACAGTTATAATACCTTAAGGAAACTTTCTGCCAAAGAAGGCCCCTTCAGTTTTTTCAGTCTTCCGGAACTGGAGAAACACGGATTCCCCAATATCACTCGCCTGCCATTTTCAATCCGCATTCTGCTGGAGAATATGCTGCGCAATGAAGACGGACGTATAATTACAGCTAAAGATATAGAAAAAGTGGCAAATTATAAGCCAAACGAGGCGGGGATGCAGGAAATCCCTTTCATGCCGGCCCGGGTGATTCTCCAGGATTTTACCGGGGTACCTGCCGTTGTAGATCTGGCGGCCCTGCGAGATGCCCTGAAAAGATTCGGTGGCAACGCTGAGAGGATTAATCCGGTGGTTCCTGCTGATCTGGTCATCGATCATTCTGTTCAGGTGGATGTGTTTGGAACAGAGGATGCATATCAGAAAAATGTCCGGAAAGAATATGAACGGAATATGGAACGTTACAGCCTGCTGAAATGGGCTCAGAAAAGTTTTAAAAATTTCAGGGTGGTGCCGCCGGGAACCGGTATAGTTCACCAGGTTAACCTGGAATATCTGGGTAGGGTGGTTATGACAAAAATAGAAAACCGGGAAAAGCTGGCCTTTCCCGACACTCTGGTTGGAACCGATTCTCATACGACCATGATCAATAGTTTGAGTGTTCTGGGGTGGGGAGTTGGAGGTATTGAAGCCGAGGCTGTGCTGCTGGGACAACCATACTACATGGTATTGCCGGAAGTGGTCGGTGTAAAGCTGAGCGGTACTTTACGCGAAGGTGCAACGGCCACCGATCTGGTGCTTACCTTAACTGAAATGCTGCGTAGGCTGGGGGTGGTGGGAAAATTTGTTGAATATTTCGGACCGGGTTTAACCAATCTTACTCTTCCAGACAGGGCCACCATTGCCAACATGGCCCCCGAGTATGGTGCTACCATGGGGTTTTTTCCCATTGATGAACAGCTGATCGGCTACCTGAAAAAAACAGCCAGACCACAGGAACAGATAGACCTGGTTGAAAGATACACCAAAGAGCAGGGTTTATTTCATAAGGAGGAAATGCCCGATCCATTGTACAGTACCATGCTGGAAATGGACCTTACCACTGTGGAACCCAGCATGGCAGGTCCCAAACGCCCGCAGGATCGGATTCCCTTAAACAAAATGAAGCAAAATTTTTACAAATCACTGACCCAGACATTCGGAAAACCGTTACCGGCAAATATTCGGGAAAAGGACGGCCAATATGTTACCGAAAAAGAAACTGGGTCAGGAAACGGAACTATAAAGGACGGATCTGTGGTAATTGCTGCTATTACCAGTTGCACCAATACTTCAAACCCTTCGGTCATGATAGCAGCCGGTCTGTTGGCCAGGAATGCGCTACAGAAGGGAATCAAATCCAAACCCTGGGTAAAGACCAGCCTGGCTCCTGGTAGCCGCGTGGTTTCCGACTATTTGGAAAAATCCGGGCTCATGAAGAGTCTGGATGCACAAGGTTTTAATATTGTCGGATATGGTTGCACCACCTGCATCGGTAACAGTGGTCCGTTACCGGAAGAGGTGGAAAGGGCTATTAAAAATAAGGATCTGGTGGCAGCAGCGGTACTGAGCGGTAACCGGAATTTTGAGGGTAGAATTCATCCTTCCGTAAAGGCCAATTATCTGGCTTCTCCGCCTCTGGTTGTGGCTTACGCCCTGGCAGGTAGGGCAGATATAGATTGGGATCTTGAACCGCTGGGTACCGATAAAGCGGGAAATCCGGTATACCTGAAAGACATCTGGCCGCATCAGCAGGAAATTTCTCAAACTTTAAAGTCATCTCTTGATCCCGTAATGTTCCGGGAGAAATACAGCGAAGTTTTCAAAGGAGACGAACACTGGAGTTCCATGAAGATCGAGGGTGGTACGCTTTATCATTGGGATAAACAATCCACCTATATTAAAAATCCGCCCTTTTTAAGTGAAATGACACTGGATACCGGAAAGTTATCCGAAATTGAAGGGGCCAGAGTGCTGGCACTTCTGGGTGATTCCGTGACCACAGATCATATTTCCCCAGCCGGAACGATTCAACCCAACAGTCCGGCCGGCAAATACCTCATAAATAACGGTGTTCAAATAAAAGATTTTAACTCCTATGGTTCAAGACGGGGAAATCATGAAGTTATGATGAGGGGTACATTTGCCAATATACGGATAAGGAATAAATTGCTGGAAGGAGTGGAAGGTGGATACACGGTCTATTTCCCCACCGGAGAACAAATGGCTATTTATGATGCTGCCATGGCCTATAAAAAAATCAATGTTCCACTGTTGGTTATTGCCGGAAAAGAATACGGTACAGGCAGTTCACGTGACTGGGCTGCAAAAGGGACCTTTCTACTCGGAATAAAAGCAATTATTGCCGAAAGTTTTGAAAGAATCCACCGCAGCAATCTGGTGGGTATGGGAGTCCTGCCTCTTCAGTTCCTTGCAGGCGATACCGCTCAAAAACTTGGCCTCACCGGCCGTGAGGTGTATAGTATCCGCGGTATTGAAGAGGGAATTTCACCCAGCCAGGAACTGACCATTATTGCAATTACTGAGGAAAATATAAAATATACATTCAATGTGAAAGCCAGGTTGGATACACCGGTTGATGTTCTGTATTATAAGAATGGAGGCATTTTACAAACCGTCCTGCGGCAGATGATTAAGCAGCAAAAAGGGGAGGACTAAAAAGGCGAAAGTAGCCGGAGATCAATATCAATTCGCAGATTGAGACTTTTTTGGAAAAAGAAAATAGGCAGTAAAAATCAGGACGGTAAGAACAGAATTTGCCAGAATTTTCCACAGGTCTATCAGCCCGTTCTGTGATGAACTAAAGCAGCCACAGGCTATATTCAGTCCCCTGGCAGCTGCCTGAATAACCATAACATCAAATATTACAAACAGGCCTGCAGTAAGCAGCAGAGCTTCCTTCATCCAGAAACCCAGCAGGAGCATGAGTCCGAGGACTATCTCCAGTGCGGGAATCAAGACCGCCCCCCACTGGGAAAGCCAGGTACCGAAAATCTGGTAATTTTCTATTGATTCAGCAAAATTCTGGGGATCGGCAATTTTAACAAATCCCGAGTATATGAACAAACATCCGAAAAACAGACGTAGAATCAACAAAAGGATATTTTTCCCCCTTGTGCTCTTATCCATCGAATTCCACCGGATTTTGGTTTTGCAGCCAGGATAAATAACCACCGAAAAGAATATAGACCCTTTTCTCTCCCTGTGACGGCCACACGTTTGAAATCAGCTTTAGGCGTTCCAGATCACCCTCCTGATCATATAAAAGAACATTGTTTTTAAAAATTACCTGGTCAAAATCCGAGAAATCAGCTCTCATAATAGAACTCGAAGGAATATTATGTGCGAGCGGAATGTGGTCTATCTGAAAATCTTCGTTCTTACGGACATCAATGAATATGGTGGATTTGTTATTAAACAAAACCAGGGCCGAATCCGCCGATACGATTATCATATTAGTCTCAACCAGGCCGTATTTTGAAAATGCTGGTAATATCAGGGTTCTCCAGCTCATCCCCTGAGAATGAAACTGATTGATGACTATCCCTGCAATAAGAGAGAAAATAATAACCTGCACAATTCTGGAAAATGTTTTCATGGTATTCGTTAAGATGTAAACAAACTTTATTTAGAGCAGAAAGAAAATAATTAGGGATTTACATTTATAAAAACCGGAATTCTTTTTAAGCGACTCACCGGTTGCTCAACTTTTACATCTATATATCCATTAAGGCGCTGCTCCTTATCCGGAACAAATATAAGATGGATGTTTTCTGAAGCACCTGGTAGAAGCAGGAAATTTTTAGGAAAAATTTCCAGGCCGGGAATATTTGTTTCCATATCGCTTACTTTCAGAGTATCGGTATAGTTATTTTGCAATTTTAAATTCTGCTGAATTTCTTTATCATTTAATGAGGCCTCCTGAAAATTGACAAAAGACGGATCAACTTCTAAAAGTGGTTTTACATTGGTTTGCAGTTCCACTCTTACCCGGGCGGGAGAACCCTTATCGATATTGATCATCACGGATTTCCTTGCCATTCCGGAATATCCTTTGGTATTGAATTGCATTGTAATTTCGCCTTTGTCTCCCGGTGCATATTCACGTTTTTCGAGTTCAGCCACCGTACAGCCACAGCTGGTTTGTATTCGTCCGATGATTAATGTACTGTCACCTGCATTTATAAATTTTATGGTACCCTGCGCTATGGTATCTTCCACCACAGTACCGAGATCCACAATGGGTGGGGATAACAATTCAAACTTCTGGGCAAAGGATTGAATAACAAAGAAGAGTAACACTGCGGCAATAGAGGCTGATTTCCTGATCATAATTTTCTCCTGATTTCCAAAACAAATAATAAAGATACTTTACAAAGATTTTATATCATAAAACAATTGAATTTGATCCATCATTTTTTAATTCATCCAGTACAGACATGATATCTTGCGGTAAATCACTTTCAAATATCATATGTTTTTCACTTAAAGGGTGGAAAAATTGTAATTTTTTGGCGTGCAGTGCCTGTCTGGAAATCATTTGCAGCAACATTTTTGCATAGTTACGGTTCTTTTGTGATCCCAGTTGTCCGATTTGCTTGAGTCGCCCGTTATATTCGGGATCCCCGAATACCGGGTGATGAATATGATTCAAATGAATCCGGATCTGATGAGTCCGGCCGGTATCAAGTTTAATGGTCAGCAGGGTTAGAAAATCGAAAGACTGATTCACTTTAAAGTGAGTGACTGCCTTTCTGCCCGAATCGGATACGGTAAAAATTTTGCGGTTTTTTTTACTGCGGGCTACAAAGGACTCTATAGTACCTTCTGCCGATAAGAATTTATGCCAGACAATAGCCTGGTACTCTCGTACCATAGTCCTCTCTACCAACTGCCGGGCAAGATGATAATGAGCGCGATCCGTCTTAGCAACTACCAGCAGCCCTGAGGTATTTTTATCCAGCCGGTGGACAATACCTGGTCGTAAACGCCCCCCCACCCCAGACAGATCTGTACAATGAAAGAGCAGCGCATTTACCATTGTTCCCGATTTCACTCCTGCCCCGGGGTGTACCACCATGCCCGCCGGTTTATCAATTACCACGATGTCATGATCTTCGAAAACTATATGAAGGGGAATTTTCTCAGCCCGGAGTGCTGTGTCGCCAGCCGGAGGAATAACAATGTCCACCTTCTCACCTGCAGATAGTCGGAAGGATGGTTTTACTGCTGAATTATCTACAGCAACAGAGCCATCATCAATCAGTTTCTGGAAAAAGGTTCGCGAATATTCAGGTAAGTGGTTATGGACAAATTTATCGAGCCTTTGTCCGTCTTCATCTGGATTCACGATGAATTCAATCACCTTCTGATGTATCATTGGAGGTTGGGTTTTTAATATGACGATCAAAAAGGGCATTAAAAATGATAATAAACATGCCTACGGTCACAGCAACGTCAGCAATATTAAATACCGGCCAGCGATCCATAGAGTAGCCTCTGAAATTAAAAAATAAAAATTTAAAGGGGGAAATATGCAGATTAAAAAATTCAAAATCCAGAAAATCGACTACCCGGCCATAGAGAAAACGGTCAATTAAATTGCCGAATGCACCACCCAGGATGAAGGCGAATGCCACCCGTAACATTTTATGATCTCTTAAAGTAAAAAGATAATAAAATATAACAACAATTGCCACGATGGATAAAATGGTAAAAAACAGTTTATTTTCAATCCGCAGACCAAATGCGATTCCCGGGTTTTCCACATAAGTCAATCTAAAAAAATTTCCCAAAACCGACACGGAATAGACCGGTTTTAAAAAAATCCTGGCCAGATATTTGGTTATCTGATCCAGGATCAGCACAACAATAATAATTCCTAAAACCAGTTTATAATGCGGATTCTTATCGACTATTTTTCCAAGCAACTACTTTCTCCGGGATTCTGCCTGCTTGCATGGGACACAGATCCGGGTGGTGGGTACCGCTTTCAGACGTTCCTCATCAATTTCCTTTCCGCAAACTCTGCAGATACCATACTCACCCAGTTCAATAGCAGTTAAAGACCTTTCGATCTGTTGAAAAAATTTCTCTTCGCGCGATAGAAAAAGGAATGCCTTTTCACGTTCCATTGCATCCGTTCCCTGATCCGCCATATGAAATGAGTAACTCGAATTGTTTCCGGTGGCTGCTGGACTTTCCATTGCTACCTCCCGAAGATGTTCAATCCTTTCCTGCACTTCCTTGCGCTTCTCCAACAGTAATTTCTTGAAATATGCTAATCTTTCCGCGTCCATGAACAACTCCCCATTTAAATCATTTATCTTTAATTTTTTTTTCAACCGAGACAACTAAATTAATACCGTTAATTGTCAATTCCTTCTTATTTTTTATCCCATCTAAGCCTGTTTTAAGTTCAATGGCCAGGGTTTCAGACATAATATAATCGGACATCCTATTAATTGCATTACTAATTTTTTCTGGTGCTTCAAAAGAAATTTCAATCCTGTCCGTAACCTCAAATCCCGCTTCCTTTCTTACATTTTGTATCCGATTGATAAATTCACGGGCGATCCCCTCTATCTCAAGCTCAGGTGTAATTTCCGTATTCAGAGCGACCAGAATATTTCCCTCTCTGGCAACAATAAGATTGTCCTTTTTAATTTCTTCGAAGATTTCAACATCTTCTCTCAAAACATGAATCTGGGTTCTTTCCACGTCCAATACTATTTCTCCATTTGTCTCCAGTCTCATTATGCTATCTTCGTTCAGATTATCCACAATTTCAGCTACTTTTTTCATCAGTTTCCCAACCCTGGGACCAAGCTGTTTGTAAAGCGGTTTTGCCTTTTTGGTAACTATGTCGGTTGTTTTTCCAATGGTGGTAATGGACTTGACATTAATCTCTTCTTTGATAAGGTCTGCCATTATATTGACCGATTCGCGAACAGACTTACCGGGTGTTGCCACAATTACTTCCTGCAGTGGCTGACGTACTTTTAGTTTTGCATCATTACGAAGAGATCTGGCCAGTCTGACTACCTGTTGAGCAATTCTCATCCGGTTTTCCAGATCAGTATCCTGTTTATCTTTCATGTCTGCGGTTACTTCAGGATAATTGACCAGATGGACGGACTCAGACATGTCCCTCAACCTCAGATTTCGGTAAATTTCATCGGAAACAAACGGCGTTATGGGTGCAGTTAATTTGCACAGGGTCAGTAAAACTTCATATAAGGTTTGATATGCTGCCAGTTTATCTTCGTTCATTTCCCCTTTCCAGAATCGGCGCCGGTTCCGTCGAACGTACCAGTTGGATACATCATCCAGCAGAAAATCGGACATGAGCCGGGCCGCCCTGGTCATATCATATAATTCTAATTTTTCGTTAACCTGTTGAACAGTCGAATAGAGAAGAGACAATATCCACCGGTCAATCTCCGGGCGCCTGTCAAATGGTACTTGTTTTGAATCCGGATTATAGTTATCGATATTGGCATACAATGCAAAAAATCCATACGTATTGTAAAGTGTGTCAAAAAATTTACGGTAAACATCAATTATGCCTTCCACATCAAATCTTTTGGGAACCCAGGGAGCGCTTACCGTCACAAAATACCAGCGAAGCGGATCCACCCCATACCGGGATATAACCTCCTGCGGAACCACGACATTACCCTTGGATTTACTCATCTTCTGACCCTCCTTGTCCAGGATGAGCTCGTTAACCACGATATTTTTAAACGCCGGTTTATCGAATAATAAGGTGGATATGGCGAGGAGTGAATAAAACCATCCCCTGGTCTGGTCCACACCTTCGCAGATGAAATCAGCCGGGAAATTTTTATCAAAAATATCCCTGTTCTCAAAAGGATAATGCCATTGTGCATAAGGCATGCTGCCGGAGTCAAACCAGGCATCAATGACCTCCGGGACACGCTTCATGTCGTGCCCGCATTGAGAGCAGGAAATAACGATATTGTCCACAAAGGGTTTATGCAGATCGATGTCATCCTGAACATTCTTTCCCTTCTCTTTCAATTCCTGAATACTGCCAATAGCGGTAGTGTTCTCACAGTCTTCACATATCCATATATTCAGGGGAGTTCCCCAGTACCGGTCACGCGACAAAGCCCAGTCCACATTATTTTTCAGCCACTCTCCGAAGCGTCCCTCCCCCACTTCGGGGGGATACCAGGCTATCTCCTGATTATTTTTTAACATTTGATTTTTGAACTGTGTGGTTCCTATATACCAGGAATCTCTGGCATAATAAAGTAGCGGCGAATCACACCGCCAGCAATGGGGGTAACTGTGCTCCACTACCTCGGTCCTAAACAGGAGTTTCCTTTTTTTCAGGTCCAGGATAATTTCAGGATCGGCATCCTTAACAAATTTACCCTTGTAATCCGTAATTTCATCTTCAAATTCTCCACTCCGGTTGACCGGACGAACCACCGGTAAATTATATTTTTGACCTACCGTGTAGTCATCTTCACCAAAAGCCGGGGCAATGTGTACAATTCCGGTACCATCCTCGGTAGTCACAAAATCTCCCGGAACAACGTAGAAAGCATCTTTTTCCGGTTTTACAAAGGTAAAAAGTTGTTCATATTTTTTATGCTCAAGTTGCCAGCCTTTAATTCTCTCTATGATGTCCAGATCATCTCCCAGTACCGTGGTTGCGCGCGGTTCGGCAATAATCAGTTTGTCCCCGTCATGATTAATTTTCAAATATTCCACCTCCGGATGCACGGCCAAAGCCACATTGGATATCAGGGTCCATGGTGTGGTGGTCCATACCAGGAAATAGGTGTCAGGTTCATCTGACAGCCTGAATTTGATGTAAACTGAAGGATCCTTAACTTCCCGGTATCCCTGGGAAACCTCATGGCTGGATAAGGGTGTCTCACAACGCGGGCAATACGGTAAAATTTTAAACCCTTTGTAAATGAGATCACGATCGTAGAAATTCTTTAATATCCACCAAACACTTTCAATATAATCATTTTCAAAGGTAATATAAGGATCATCCAGATCCAGCCAGTATCCCATTCGTCTGGTGAGATCATCCCATTCTTTTTTATAATTAAATACGCTCTCCCGGCACTTTTCATTGAATTTGCTGATGCCGTACTCTTCAATCCCCTCTTTACCCTCAATGTTCAACATTTTCTCGACTTCTATTTCTACCGGCAAACCGTGAGTATCCCACCCGGCTTTACGGGTAACCATAAATCCCTTCATGGTTTTATAACGGCAGACCACATCCTTTATGGTACGACTGATAACATGATGAATTCCCGGTCTGCCATTGGCAGTAGGAGGACCTTCATAAAATACGAAGTGTGGCGAATTTTCCCGAATCTTCAGACTTTTATGAAAAATATTCTCTTTTTCCCAGAAATCCAGGATTTCTTTCTCAATTTCAGCAATATTTACTTTACCGATGCGTTCTTTGAACATTTCCCTTCACCAAATTTCTACCTTTTAAATACATACATGATCAGCAATATAATAACATTCAGAATAATCAGAGTCGTTATCGGAAAATAAAATGTGAAGTTCTTTCGCTGTATGATGATATCTCCCGGTAGTCGTCCGATAAATGGTATTTTATTGCCGAATATCACTACAATGCCTGCCACAACAAGTACAGCGCCGGTAATTATCAGTATCTTTCCTAATGTATGAAACTGAACCATATCATTTATAATTTCTCTACCAGACGCTTCATGAGCAATGTTAACCGGGGTTGTGCATCATTTGCCGTCTTTATAATATCAGGCACATCAGCCGGCTGAAGTGCATCCGGAAAACATTCATCCGTGACAACCGAGATTCCAAACACTTCAATATTCATATGTCTTGCAACAATTACCTCCGGAATGGTAGACATACCGACCACATCTGCACCAATACCCCTTAAAAACCGGTATTCAGCCCGCGTTTCCAGGTTGGGACCGGAAACCGCCACATAGACACCCCGCTGGATTTTCATTTTTTCCTGTAAGGCAATTTCCTCAGCTAACCGGATCAGTCTCTTACTGTAGGGCTCGGACATGTCCGGAAAGCGGGGTCCCAGTTCATCATCATTGGGGCCGATAAGTGGATTATCTCCCAGCAGATTGATATGATCGTCCATGAGCATAATATCCCCTTTGTGGTAGAGAGGATTCATACCCCCTGCTGCGTTGGAGATGACCAGAGTCCTGATCCCCAGGAACTTCATCACCCGGATCGGAAAGGTGATTTGCTGCATGGTATATCCTTCATAATAATGGAAGCGTCCCTGCATGGCTATCACCGGTTTTCCGGCCAGCGACCCGAAAATCAGTTTTCCCGCGTGAGTTTCCACTGTCGAGACGGGAAAGTGGGGAATATCCTGATAGGATAATTCCACCGATATATCAATTTCCCTTACCAGATCTCCCAGGCCTGTACCCAGTACGATCCCCACCTCACATTCCTGCCTGGAATGGGAACGAATAAAACCTAGCGTTTCCTCAATTCGGTCTCTTGATTCACTCATATTCTCAGTTATCTTTTTCCTTTTTTTTCAACTCTTTCTCTAATTTTTCCTTCTCTTTCTCAATTTCATCCAGTTTCTGCTTCTCACTGTCAAGTTCTTTCTGAAGATTCTGATCCGTTAACCGTTGAATACGGATTTCTCTGATGGCATCCTGGCGGTCTTTTTCCTGGCCCCGCACGGCAAAGAAGATACTCCCGGCAACTGCTCCGGCACCGGCATAGAAATATGGAGGTATCTGGTCCACGTCCGCATACCATAAAGGCAGACCTACCGCCAATCCACCGGCTGCTCCTATAAAAGCACCGCCGATCGCGTACCCCCAGGTGTTGCGGCTGCTTTTGGTTTTGTCAATTTCAGCTTTACTGATTTCATTGGCCTTATAGTCATAAATAATATCAAGCTTTTCGACCCGCCGTATGTCTGCAGTATTTACTGTTGTACGTTCATGATCCGTTTCCGAAACATAAGTAATAATATTGTTTTGGTTCTGGAGGATTATACCACTGTCGGTAGATCCATCGTTTAAATAAAACTTAACTGCCAGGTCATTTTTTATATTAGTGACGGTAAAGTTTTTACTCCCGCTGCAGGCTGTAAATGCCATGGCAATAACACTAAACAGAAAAACTACTTTTTTCAAAGAGGGCATTCATCTACCTTTCTTTTTTATTTTTTTTCTGCAAATCCTTCATCAGATCATCTATCTGAATTTCTTTTTTGAAAAATTCATTGATTTCATCATCTACTTTTTTACTGATATCTTCTTCCTGTGCATCTGCAGTTTCTTTTTCCGGTCCGGATTTTTCAACTTCGGATTTCTGGGGCTTTTTCTTTTCATCTGAAACATTTTTTTTGCTATCTTTCTCCCCAGGTTTTTCCCCGGAAACTTCAGAGTCTTCCACGGCAAATTCAATATCTGTAGGTTCATCAGCCTGGGGAGGCTTCTTATCCTTTAAATCTTCTCTGGCCTGCAGGGCTATTTTTTTTCTACTGCGTGCATTTTCCAGAAACCTGAAAGCCTCTTCCGGCAGAGCATCATCAATTTCCAGCACAGAAAGTAATTCGATCTGAGAAATGAGAATTTGTCGCAACCGATTGATGAATGATTCCTTCTGGGTCTTAAGCATACTGACTTCGTCTCTCATCTGTCTGGCTTGTTTCCTGGCCATTTCAATGATCTCAAGTGCTTTTAACTCTGCTTCTTTGATAACCAGATCAGCCTGTTTCCGGCTGCTTTCTTCAGACTGTTTTTTCACTTCCTGCACATTATACAGAGTCTCCCGCAGGTTTTTTTCATTTTCCTGATAGTCTTGCAGCTTGGTCTCCAGTTCAATTAACCGGTTATTCAACTGCTTGTTCTTCTCTAGAATCTGTTCATATTCCTCCCCGACCATTTCCAGGAATGTCTGTACTTCAATAGGATCGAAACCTCGCAGTGTCTTTTTAAATTCCTGTTTGCGTATATCCAACGGTGTTAATTTCATATTCCCTCTCCTCTGTTATGGAGGGTTACCAGTATTCTTGTTTATTCAATAATTAAATATCTTAATTATCATAATTTCTGGGACCGAACACAGCAGTTCCAATCCGTACCATTGTAGAACCTTCTTCAATGGCCACTTCAAAATCGGAGGACATTCCCATAGACAAAACATCCATTTCAATAGCCGCCAGATCCAGGGCTTTTATTTTTTCTGACAATTTTCGCAATCGGATAAAACAGGGACGCACCAAATCCATATCATCGCTGAATAATCCGATGGTCATCAATCCTTTAACCCTGATGTGGGATAAGTCACTGAGCAATGAAACCAACTCAGGTGCATAGTCAGGATCACAGCCATACTTAGAGCTTTCACCACTGGTATTTACTTCCACCAGAACCGGCATTATTTTTTCCCCATCTGCACAGCGTTTGTCTATTTCCTGTGCCAGATGAAACGAATCCAGGGATTGAACAGTATCGAACAAATCAATCGAATATTTTACCTTATTTGTCTGAAGATGACCTACCATATGCCAAATGGCGGGCAATATTTTCCCGTGTTTTGCCCGGGCTTCCTGTATTTTATTCTCCCCAATGTTCCGGATTCCCGCCTCAATTGCCTCATTTATGCGCTGAGGTTCAATAGTTTTGGTTACCGCTACCAGAGTGATATCAGAGATATCCCGTCCAGTTCTACCAGCGGCTTTGCCAATCCGTTCCCGACACTTTTGCAAATTGTCTTTTATTGATATCACGACGTTCTTGTTATTGATCCTTGATGATACCTGAATGAGTCTGTTCATTCCTCTTTGCCGGTGACCGTGGGTGGTTTAAATCCAATCTGTTTGGTCGAATCCGGCATTCCGTGTAATTTTATCTCCCCGTACTGTGCTTCATACTTTTGGACATTGTCTTCCAGAGCCTTTAAAAAACTTTTGGCATGCTGAGGTGTCATTATGATCCTTGCATACACTTTCGTCTTGGGGACACCGGGCAGAACGCGGGTAAAATCAAATACGAATTCGGCCGGTGAATGGGTAATAAGTGCAAGGTTCGAATAAATACCCTCTCCTTGCTCGGGACTTAATTCAATATTAATTTGTTGAGGTTGATTCTGTCGTTGGTCTTTAGGTTCCATTGTACATCCATTTTATTATGGTTTGAAAATTATAAGCCTTAAATTTAAGATATTAATAAAAATAAGTCAAGCAAACTGTAATTCCTCGAAAAATGGCACAAATACCTGATCACATCATCGACCGGATTCGGGAGTCTGTTGATATAGTGGAATATATTTCACGTTATCTAAATCTTCGGAAAACGGGTAAAAATTATAAGGCAATATGTCCATTTCATACGGAAAAGACTCCTTCCTTTACGGTGAGTCCCGATAAACAAATCTTCTACTGCTTCGGTTGCGGTGCGGGAGGAAATGTCTACAATTTCATCATGAGATATGAAAAAATTTCCTTCATCGAAGCTGTCCAGAAACTGTCAGCTGAGATTGGTATCGAGCTGCCCAAATATCGTGAAGATGAAAAGACCTCCAGTGAATATGATCGATTATACCGGGCCAATCAGCTTGCGGCCGATTTTTATAACGACCAATTAAAGTCCAATTTACCTGCTCTTAAAGATTATCTGGAACAGCGCAAAATCAAGGACGAAACCATTCAAAATTTTAAAGTAGGATTTGTACCGGATGTATGGGATGCCCTGTATCAGGAAATCAGTCGCAAAAAGTATCCGCTGGAGCCGTTTTTAAAAGCAGGGCTTATCCTGGAAAGTGAAAAAGATCGGAGCCGTAAATATGACCGTTTCCGAAACCGCCTGATGTTTCCCATTCACAACTTATCAGGAAGAGTGGTTGCCTTCGGGGGGAGGACGCTTTCCGTAGAAGAGGATACTCCAAAGTACCTGAATTCCCCGGAATCCCCGATTTACAAAAAGAGTCAAATTCTTTATGGCCTTTTCTATTCGAAGGACTGGATCCGTCAGGAGGAATTTGTAATTATGGTGGAAGGTTATATGGATTATCTGCAGCTTTTCCAGAATGGTATCCAAAATGTGGCGGCCACCAGTGGCACTGCTTTAACGGCAGATCATGCCAGGATCATCCGGAGATATACCAAAAATATCGTTCTGTGTTACGATGCAGATAGCGCCGGAATTCAGGCGGCAATACGCGGCGGACAGATCCTGTTTCAGGAAAATCTGGATGTCCGTGTACTCATCCTTCCTCCTGAGGAAGATCCTGACAGCTTCGTCCGGACTCATGGAAAATCAGAATTTTTTGCATTAATTGACCAGGCTGGAGATTATCTGGACTTTAAGCTGGAACAGTTGCAGAAAAGCATTGGTTTTAATGACGTATCAAAAAAGTCAAAAGTGCTGGAAGAAATGATTGATGCAGTAGCGGCTCACACTGATCCCCTGAAACAGAATTTTTATGCCAATACACTCGCTCAGAAATTTAATCTGCAGGAGACTACTATTCTGGATCAAATAAAGAAAAAGAGCAAAGCAATACGTTCCCGGGAAATTAAAATATCCGTTGCATACAACTCTGAAAAAACTGGTTCAGAGGCTAAACCGATTCTTACGGGTGCGTGGAACGCCGAAAAAGATATGATTATAATACTATTGAAGCATTTTAACCACGTCAAAACTATAATATTTCAAATGGTTGAAGAGGAAGATTTTCTTAATGATGAATTCCGACAGATTTTCACCCTGCTACGGGACCAGGGCGAGCGGCACAAAGATGACCTGCTGCACTGGCTGCTCAGCCAGATTAATAACGATAAAATTACCAGTATGTTGACAGCGGATCTTTTTTCGGACATTCAGAATCCAGACCGTTACTTGAATGATTGTATTCAGAAAGTAAAAATTACCCGTTGCCAGTATAAAGTTGACCAATTGCGCCAGAGGCTGAGGCAAACGGAACTTCAGGATCCCGAATATCCGGAAATACTCAAAGAGGTCAATGATAATTTAATGAAAATACAGAAAATCCGTAAAATTTTTGCTACAAAATAGTATTAACCCTTCCATTAAATTCATTTCTGTTTAAATCCCTACCGCTCATGCAAAATTTTTCCCTGTTTCAGGTTTACACTCATCAATAAACACTTTTTATTCATATGCACTAAAATTTACTCATATCCGTTGTGACATTAGTCACCCATTCGCAACTGAAAGAACGTAATATATCTTTAGAAAATACAAGTTACCTGAAGGTTTGAGAGCAGATAAATCCTGTAAGAAAAGAAAAAGAAGAGACTTCGGATTAAGAAAATGAAACTGGTAAAAGATAAATATGATGTAATGGTTGTAGACGACAATTTTGATCAGGCAAACATCATGAAACTGCTGATTGAACAATATGGATTCAGGACAAAATTTTCAACCAGCAGCAGGCTCGCCTATCAGAGTATCATCCGACATAAACCCAGACTGGTTATCCTGGATTTGATGATGCCGGAAATCGATGGTTTGAAACTCTGCAAAATGTTAAAAGAGAATCCTGAAACATCAGATATAAAGATCATAATTTATTCGGGTAAACTGTATGACTCCGACCGGCGCAAAGCCATGATGCTGGGTGCGGATCTGTTCCTGACAAAGCCCACCAAATCACATGTGTTACTGGATTCAATCCGCAGCTTAATACGTCCGCTCGTCAATGAAAGCATTCCATATTAAATTCTGGGGAGTAAGGGGGTCCATTCCAACACCCGGACATTCAACTATCCGATACGGAGGCAATACGTCCTGTGTTGAAATCCGGGTTAAAAACGGGGCACACTTTATACTGGATGCCGGTACCGGAATTCGTGAGCTGGGGAACCACCTCATAAGAAAAAATATACCGGTTTCAGCCTATATTCTGATCAGTCATTTTCATTGGGATCATATTCAGGGTCTTCCTTTTTTCAGACCCGCCTATAATCCGGAGAATAAATTTATTATCCTGGGAAGCGATGACGCTGCATTGAAACTGGATAAAATTATATCTTTTCAAATGGACCCAACCTATTTCCCCATTACCATTGAAGATATGAAAGCTGCAATTGAATTCAAATCCATCCGGGAGGAAGAGTTTTCCCTGCAAGGTGTGAATATTGAAACCCTTTATCTGAATCATCCGGGTTATGCGCTGGGATATCGATTAAAATATAACAATCATTGTATCGTATACATCAGTGATAACGAGCCGTTTTATTATGAGAACAGTTCTTTTAAAACCGGCGGAACAGGTACGCAAGGGAACAAAGTGGAGGAAGTGTTCGATACATTTATCGAGAACAAGGAAGATAAATTAATACAATTTTGTCAGCAGGCAGATATTCTCATTCATGATACCCAATTCCTGCCTGAAGAATATGAAGAGAAAAAAACCTGGGGGCACTCTCCTTTTAATTACACAGTAAATCTTGCACTCAAAAGTCGTGTAAAACAATTGGTGTTGTTTCATCACGATCCCGATCATGATGATGCCATGATCGATCAAATTTTATCTCATAGTCGAAAGTTAATAAAAAATGCCGGCAAGGCTATGAAGTGCCTGGCAGCCCGGGAGGGCCTGCAAATCAAACTCTAATATTCCCCTTATTAATATTCTTGCAGATTATTTAGACGCCTTTTTAATCCATTTTACAACTCAGTATCCTGGCCATAAAAAATCGGGGTCCCAATATCTATAAAAGTTGCGTTTTTTACATAATATGAATTTTGAAGTTTATTTCGTTATTAATATTTTTACAATATGTTATGCCTTTGTGACCGGTTTATGCTATGAATTATTCAAGTTAGTTTCTTTTCACCAGGACCACGGTTTTTTTAAATTCGCGGTAGATATCCTGCTCAGGATTGAAGATTCGGCACAGGATGATATAAATTCCCATGCGGGCAATTCGTCCCCTGGAATCCTGCCCATTCCAGACAAAACTACCGCTCTGGCCGATGGGTTGATAGTCTGCCAGCCGTCTGATTCTTCTTCCTGTGATATCATATATATCAACCGTCATATAGCCGGTGGCAAAGGGAAGTTTATAATCAATGACTGAATAATCCTCAAAACCATCCTGATCCGGAGAAAAGGGATTGGGGTGAATAGAAAATTCAGCCTGTTCTTCCACTTTTGTTACAAATATGGAATTCTGCCGGCCGGGTGTTGCACCGGAAATATCCACACAAGCTGCCCAGTTATCCGCCAGAGCTGATGATATATCCGGACGAATTCTTTCCAGCGACGTTCCTGTGGTTGTTTCCCTTCCCATCCAGGAGTGAAAATAATTTACCCGCTCCACCATTCTGCCGGAAGCACTGAATATCTTTAAATCATCCTCATCATTATTAAGGGTCGGCAGAGATTTCAGTACAATTACTTTTGAAAGGGGCAAATTAAATTCACCAGTTACGGTTGAATCCTTACTAATCACAGCATAATCCAATGGTGGAATTGAGATTGCCTTATCTGTGATTAAAACAGTATCACGCATGTCCGAAATCTTCCAGTTCCGGAGGTTGATTGCGGATGATCCCGGATTGAATAACTCAACCCATTCCGCCTGGCCTGCCGAGGGCTGGTACATAATTTCATTGATAATAACCGGATTGTCACCGTTCTCGATTGTCAGCAGAATAGCAATGAAATCATTTTCAGTGTAATTGTCTCCGGTACATTCCACCAGTACTGCCAGAGAATAGACACCCCCCTTCAACCCGCTCAGTTCCCAATCCAGTATCAATGAGTCTCCATAATTCAATTCCATGTTATAATTATTCACAGATAATATTTCATCCTGATCCGGAAAACCATCTCGATTTTTATCGCTAAAAACGGTGAGCCGGCAGTCTGTGACCAGGTTTTTGCCGTAATTTTTTAATGCAGCATGCAGAATGAAGCTGCCGTTCTCTAGGGGATATTCAGGGTCGGTCCAGACGGAATCTATTCCCATATCTGTTATCCTGGGCGAAACCGAATTCTCAAACCCGGGTGTTCCGTGCAAATTCTGTGAATTTTTCCAGTTTAAAATAGCATTATCAGGGGTAAGAAATATTTTTTCATCGGAATATCCCGGCAGATTATCCGGCGTATAAAGGTAAACCTGGACGGTATCCCCTTCAGAGGAGATCAGAATAACCGGCTCACTGGCGGTATTTGACCATCCGTAACGCCCGAAACTTCCATCTTCAATGGTAAGTACCAGGGCTGCCTCCGGTATTAATGAATCATAAAGTGATGAGTTGTCGAAATAACTGGCATCCAGGATAATACCATACTGCGAGGGTTGGATAACGAGACCGGAACCGGCATCCATCAGCAGATCCGGTTCATCGGCATCTCCTATCGTCCAATTGGAAAGATTAACGGAATCCAAACCCGGATTAAATATTTCCACATATTCATTATGACTTTCCAGCGTATCCGGATCGAACATAATTTCGGTAAGAATGATCTGAGCATGGAGTATTGATAAGACAGGGAACAACGTATTTGATACAATCAGATAAGAAACTATCTTAGAGCCAAGATTCCTAAACACCGCAACAAGTGTTCCATTAAGATTTCTAAACATAATGACCTCCCTCTCCCAAAGGTTATTGTTTAAAAAGTACGAGCCCCTCCTTCCAATTTTTCCAATGTAATAACTGTATCTTTACACTCCCGATAAAGGCTTTCATGGCCGCTTTCAGGGGAACATTTTGGACATCATAAGAGAACCAACCCTCAAAATCTTCCTTTACTCCGGCAATTCCAATAAATTTCAGGCGTCCATCCAGAAAATAGCTGTAAAGCTTTTTATTTTCCAAATCAATCCGCTGCAGCTGGCCGGTGAAATTTATATCTGTATGTTTGAATTCACTGTATACAAACACAGGTACATTCATTTTACCTTCAGTACGGGCCATAGCCCTGGCATAATATAGTAGAGATAAACTGTCAAATACCTTTTCGGGGATGGTGACCGTACAGTCCGCCTTCACTGTTCCCTTCCCGTTTTTTATCTGCTCGATATGGATAGCAACCCTCTTCTGATCGTATTGAAAATCATAGATTGTTAATAATGTATTACTTCTATCACTCTCCACACTTTTGAAATAATGAGAGTAAAAAGAATCTGCATCAATCCAGCTTTCATAAACATCGTGAAGAGTAATAAAAGGCAGACCGGGACTTGAATCAATATTTATCCGGCAGCGATATACCAGGCGATTATGCATGGTATCCGGCTCAATTACCGTCAATGTTAACTCTCCCAATTTTATAAAAGACCATTTGACATGATATGTGAGTTCTTCTCCGACAGTCCAATTAAGGTAGGGAAAGTCACTTTTACCACCTAAGCCCAGAAAGTATGAACTCAATAGAAGAATGATAACAGTCGTTGTCCGTTTAAAGATCATATATTAAACGAGTTTTCAAATTTATTCAGACTAATTTCCGGAATTACAATATCTTTAAGTACCTCCACAAAATAACGGTCCGTCATTCCACCTATGAAATCGCGGACTTTCTCAGCTTCATTAGTTGAATTAAGGTAAGATTCATGGTTAGAAAGTAAAAAATGTTTATAAATCCTGGAACTCTGATGATGAGTTTGCAGATCTTTCAAGAACATATCGAATAAAATCTGAAATCCTCTTTCAATTTTACTATGATCCTTTTTGAGATACTTACTATGATAAATTGAACTATAATTAAATTTTTTGAGTCTGAGTAGCTTACTGGAAATCTGTTCACTGAAACAGATCTGCGATTTATCGTGACTGTTATATACCACATCCTTGACCAGTGTGTCAATGATTTCACCATTGGTTTCACCAAGTTCTTCCCTGAGGTCCTGCGGTATATCATTACGTTTTATCAGACCGATACGGATAGCGTCCTCAATGTCCTGACCTATATAGGCAATAGTATCTGAGATCCTTACTACACAGCCTTCCAGGGTAGCCGGCATCATTTCCACCTCTTCCCCGTTTTTTCTCGCTGAAATATACCGTTCCAGATCCTCATCGGTTTTATGGGGTTCCGGACTCAGCTTTTGATTGTGAACTTCTCCGTCATGGGAAAGAATCCCATCTCTTACCTGAAAAGTCAGATTTAATCCCCGACCGTGTTTTGCTACATGATCGACAATATGAAGGCTCTGAATATGATGATGATACTCTCCAATTGCATGTTCAACACACAATACGGAGAGGAATTTTTCACCATCGTGGCCGAAAGGAGCATGCCCCAGATCATGTGCCAGAGCAGTGGCTTCTATCAGATCCTGATTTAATCCGAGAAAACGTCCAATGGTTCTGGAAATCTGGGCGACACTCAAGGTATGAATACTGCGGGAGGAAAGCATCTCATCCAATTGTGATGCAAAGTAAATCACCTGGGTTTTGCCTGAATAGCGCCGAAAAGCCCCACTGTAGAGGATGCGATCTCGATCCAGAGCAAAGGGACTTCTGGGATCTTCTGGTTCCTTAAATTTCCTGATGGCCTGATGGCTGCGAACCGCAAGTGGTGAAAGACCGGCTTCCGTCTTTTTAATCACCTTTTGCTGGAGGTCACGGAAGAATAATTCAATCTCTCTTTTACGGGAGGAAATTTCAGCCATTCCTTACTCCGACCGGTTTAAACAGCGGGTCATCCCGCCTGCTATTGATTACAGGCATATATTATTTACTGTTCCAGTGCAATCCCGCGATGAGCATCGTTCTCCATTGTCTGCACCAGCTGAAAAATATTCAGCTGGTCCCTCTTGGTAAAAAAGGATAACAGCATAGGCATATTTACTCCTGATAGTACATAGTAACCTGGATGGGAGCGGGCAAGGAGACGCGCGACTGTCCAGCAGTTTCCCCCACGTAAATCCACCATAAGAACCACATTCTCTGGTTGCCCTTTGGATTCGATTAATGAACTGATCTTGTGAACCACTTCTTCCGTGGTAAATTTCTCATTACTGAACGGATATACATCATCCTTATGTCCCAGTATCTTGTATGCGGCCTCTACCAGTTCAAAAGCCAGAGAGCCATGGCAAATAACAATGCTGATCATTCTATTCAAAATCCTTATCCAGGAAATCCCGCGTTTTCAAATCCAACAGATGCTTTCTTTCCTGCTCTCTCATTTTGGCAATTAACTTTTTGTTAAATTCATTAGGTGTATGATGGCCATAAATCTTTAAAAGCTGGTTTAATGCGATCGTTTCAGCAATAACCGTAATGTTCTTCCCGGGATTAATCGGTAAAACAACCAGAGGTATTTTTACTTCAAGAATGGTGGTATAATGTTCATCGAGACCTGTGCGGTCATAGTCAGATTTGGGATCGAAGTCTACTAGCTGCACCTCTACTTCAATACGCTTGTGGACACGTACGGCCCGGATCCCAAAGGTACTGCGTGTATCGATGAGCCCGAGTCCCCGGATTTCCAGATGATGTTCGGCCAGTTCCCGCCCTTCTCCCATCAGGATCTCATCTGCTTTTTGGGTAATAATTACCACATCATCGGCCACCAGGCGATGTCCCCTTTCAATCAGGTCCAGTGCGATTTCACTTTTACCAATACCGCTGCGTCCGGTGAAGAGAACTCCAATTCCATATACATCTACCAGGGATCCATGCACGGTGGTTTTGGGTGCAAACTCGTTATTGAGGTAATCCCCCAGATAATGAAAAAATTCCATTGTGGGATATTTTGTGCGAAAAACACAAATTTTCCGCTTATCCGCAATGGGAAGAAGTTCTTTCGGCACAGTGTTATTATCGGTAATCACGATACAGGGCAGTTCAAATCCTAATACTTTGCCGAGGCTGGCTTCACGTTCCTTTTCTGACAAACTGCACAGGTATTGTACTTCTGTGTTACCAAATATCTGAATACGGTCACTGGTAAAAAGATCAAGAAATCCGGTGAGAGCCAGCCCGGGCCGGTGGAGTTGTGGAGTGGTTATATTACGGCCAAATCCTTGTTTGGTATTCAACAGCTGCATTTTTAATTTCCTGCGGTTATCAGAATACAGGGTACCAACAGTTAAAGTGCGTCTGAGCATAGCCATCCTCTGATTTATATAAGGAAATTTAAAAGTTTTCACAACGGATGCAACGACAATTTGTTAATTGATAGGAGAAAAATATTTATATGAACTCAATATAGAATAAAAGAATATGATTATATCCTTAACTCTGCAAGCAAAAACAAAAAATGGTAATGTTTCAAGGATATGCCATAGTCACCTTTACCGCTTGATTCCATCCTTTCCAAAGGGAATTGGCTGACAAAATCCTATCGGAAAAATGCAATTCTGAGGTCACACCCCTCTCTGATCCCCTGCCCAGTCAGTCCTTTCAGCCCTGGCAGGAGGAGTAGAGGCGGCTGAAGATTTAGAATTGTCTCTAATGGTATATTGATACTTCAGTATATTAAAAGTGCCTTATCAATAAAATAAAGGGTAAATGAAGATAAAAAAAGCTCCCGCAGTTCTGCGGGAGCCATTATTCAGATAAAAATTTTATGCAATCTTATACCGTCACAGCCTTCTGTTTTGCAGGTTTACGCAACCTATCCTTATATCTTTTCAATTGTCGTTCCGCTCTCTCTAATGCTAAATCAAAAGATTTACGAATTTCATCCGACACTTCTTTGATAACAATCTGTTTATTGAAAACATTGATTCGTATCTCGGTATAACGGTTTAATTTTTCCCAGCCCAGAATCACATCCATATCCAGAATATTATCATAAAACCGGTCCAGTTTTTTTACTTTTTCCTCAACATAATTTTTCAAATCATCCTTCATCTTGAAATGCCGGGCAGTGATTTTGAAATTCATAAAATCCTCCTTATGAGTTATGATTTATCTTTACACATCTCTTTTCGATCGCGGGTGTGCCTTGCGATATACACTTTTCAGACGATCCATGCTCACATGAGTGTATATCTGGGTGGTAGATAAACTGGAGTGACCCAGTAATTCCTTTACCGCCAGCAAATCCGCTCCACGGTCCAGAAGATGTGTTGCATACGTATGTCTCAGTACATGCGGACTCAAATGGTCCTGCTCAGAGACTTTTTGTAAGTATTTTTTTACCATGCTTTGAACAATCAAAGGG
Organism: uncultured Caldithrix sp.; assembly: GCA_964461135.1. Taxonomy (GTDB): domain Bacteria; phylum Calditrichota; class Calditrichia; order RBG-13-44-9; family RBG-13-44-9; genus RQOF01. The sequence continues at coordinate 26,070 of CAYWTB010000004.1, forward strand.
TAAAGAGGCTTGCCTTTTTTATTTATAAAGACGAAAGGGGAATCACCCGAATGTTGAAGAATTTCTTTTCTCACCATGAAATACGCGGTTACAGCATTTATTGCATATTGCCCCAGCGGCAACATTCTTTCCTTGTTTCTTTTTCCTTCTACAATAATTTTATGGTCTTCGAGGTAGATTTGTTTCATTCTTAAATGAATTAATTCTCCCAGACGTATCCCACATCCATAAAAGAGCTCAAGTATGGCCCGGTCGCGCAATCCTTCAAAATTGTCTGCTGCCGGAAGATCCATTACTTTTCTGATCTCATCCTCATCCAGTACAGTTGGAAGGGTTTTGTCCAGTTTAGGAGTATGTATATGAATCACGGGATTCTGCTGAATCACATTTATTCGCTGAAGATATTTAAAGAAAGATTTAATGGCAGACAATTTACGGGAAATGCTTCTTTTGTTAAGACCATAGAGAAACAATTCTTCGATAAAGGTTCTTATATTCTCTTTATCGACTGATTTTGCCGGAACTTTATGCTGTTTAAATATCTCTTCTTCCAGATATTCAATAAATTGGCAGAGATCGATCTGATATGACCTCACCGTATAGGAGGAATATCTTCTTTCCTGTTTCAGATATTGAACGAAGCGCTCAAGATTTTCCCACATCAGTCCGCATTATTTTCATTCTTTTTAAATTTACAGGATGGGCACTGTAAAAACGTCCCACTGGAACGGTTTGTTTTCTCAACCATTATGGGATAATCGCATTTCGGACAGGTAAGATTTACAGGTTTATCCCACAAAGCAAATTTACATTTCGGATAATTGCTGCAGGAATAAAAAATCTTTCCTTTTTTTGATTGCCGCTGCACGATTTTGCCATCACATCCATTTTCCGGACAATCCACACCGGTACTGATGGGCCTGGTATTTTTACAGGCCGGATAGTTTGTACAGGCCAGGAATTCACCATATCGTCCCCGTTTAATCTGCATGGGGGAACCACAAAATCCACAGATTTCCTGAACTTCCCGTGGCTCTGGTTCTTCAATGGGCCGGGTATTTTTACACTCCGGGAAGCCTGTGCAGGCATAGAACCTCCCGTTACGTCCCCATTTAATTACCATGGGACGTCCACACACATCGCAGATTATTTCAGTCTCTTCCTGCAATCTCTGCTTAATTTCTTTTTTCTTTTTTCTGACCCGCAGCAGGGAATCGTGAAAGGGATGGTAAAAACCTTCCAGGGTATCCTCATAGGTGGTCTTCCCGCGTTCAATTTTATCAAGATTTTCTTCCATTTCCGCAGTGAACTTTACATTGAAAATTTCTGGGAAATGCTCCACCAGAAGTTTAGCTACGGTTCTACCCAGGTCTGTAGGTTGGATGGCCCTGTTCAGACGATCCACATACTTTCTGACAAATAAGGTAGAAATTATCTGAGCATATGTACTGGGTCGACCAATCCCCAATTTATCCAGCGTTTTTACCAGGGTACTTTCCGTGTATCTGGGAGGAGGCTGGGTAAACTTCTGATCGATAATCAGTTCATATAAGGAGAGTATTTGTTTTTCCTTCAAATCTTTGGGAATATTTTCCGCCTGTTCCGGGGTTTCGTTTGAATCTTCCGGATCCGCCGGTTCTTCCTCATAAGCAACCAGGTAACCCCTGAAAAGTATAATTTCACCTTCAGCCTTAAATTCATAACGACCGGCCTGAATAAATACCAAGGTTTTTTCAACCTCGGCAGGCTTCATTTGACTTGCCACAAAACGGCGCCAGATCAGTTCATAGATTTTCATCTGATCTGTGGTGAGATATTTTCTCAGCTTTTTGGGTTCATACTGGGGCTGAATATAGGTTGGCCGGATAGCTTCATGGGCATCCTGCGAACCTTTGCGGCGGGAATATCGGGACACCTTCGCCGGAAGGTAATCTGTGCCATAAGAACCGCTTATGTAGTTACGCACTTTCTGAATTGCCTCCTCACTCACACGTGTGGAATCGGTTCGCATATATGTAATCAGACCCACATTACCACCGGGCCCCAGATCAACGCCTTCATAAAGCTGCTGAGCGATGCTCATCACCCTGGAGGTAGTCAGCCGAAATCTTCGGGAGGCTTCCTGTTGGAGAGTGCTGGTAATAAATGGCGGTGCCGGATTCCTCGATTGAAGTTTTTTCTGAATGGAAGCCACCCGGTATTCTTCATTTTTAAATGCTTTTTTATGATTCTCTGCTTCTTGCTGAGTGGCAATCCTGAATCTGGCCGGATCCAGACTGTTACCGTCAATTTTTATCAGGCGGGCTTCGAACCGCTCTTTCGCACCTGTTTCTAAAACAGCATCTACCGTCCAGTATTCCACCGGGTTAAAACGGTCTATTTCTTCTTCCCGCTCAACAATCAAACGCAGAGCGACGGACTGAACACGCCCTGCACTCAAACCCCGGTAGATAGTTTCCCAAAGAAACGGACTAACCTGATAACCTACTATTCTGTCCATCACCCGCCGGGCCTGCTGGGCATTCACCCGAGATTCATCTATACGTCTGGGGTGCTGAACCGCATTTAATACCGCATTCTGTGTGATTTCATTAAATTCCACCCGGGAGATCCGTTGATTGGAAGAATTGATAGCAGTAGCTATATGATATGCAATAGCTTCCCCTTCCCGGTCCGGATCTGTAGCCAGCAGGACTTCGCTGGCTTTAGCCGCCTCTTTTTTTAATTCGCTGATAATTTTACTTTTACCCTTGATGGTGACATAATCCGGGCGAAAGCCCTTATCAATATCCACCCCAAACTTGGTTTTGGGAAGATCTATAATATGGCCAATCGATGCTGCAACCTTATAATCTTTTCCAAGAATTTTGTTTATCGTTTTTGCTTTGGCGGGGGATTCGACAATAATTAATTTTTTCGTTTTTTCACTCATCTCAATCGTTCATTAGGAATTATTAGTACTTTCTCCTCTAGAATCTGTGTACCAGGGCTGATTTGATAAAGAAACATTACCAACCGGTACCAGTTCTGTGAATTAATGCCAAATTCAAACGTTATCTGATTATAAAAGATCCCTTCACCTCCGGAAAAAACCGCATTAATATTATTTTTATGGATAAAAGTATGGAAGTATTCTTATAATCTGACATTCTTCAGGATACCCTCTAATTCAAATTTAAATAATATTCAAACGAAGTCAACAGATTTTTCAACTGAAATATAATTCTACATTAAATATTTTATTTTAACTTATTTGGATAAATTCAAACATCTTTAAAATTTCTTATAAAAATATTTTTTATTTATTATATGAATAATATATTTGAAAATAAAAGCTAGAGATCAAAATGGATCGGAGAAAATTTTTAAAGTATACTGCAGCCGTTGGTGCAGGAACCATCATTTGGGGTAATCCACTGCAACTACGGGCAGCAACTCCTGATGTGGTGTGGGTAAGCGGAGGAGAACCGGCCGATCTTCTCTCTGCCGCCCTTCGTAGTTTTGGGGGAATAAATGCATTCATTTCCAGGGGGGATGTTGTCGTTATCAAACCAAATATCGGTTGGGACCGTGCACCGCAGTTTGCTGCGAATACCAATCCTACTCTGGTAGCGGAAATTGTAAAAGCCTGTTATGAAACCGGTGCAAAAAAAGTTAAAATATTTGACCGTACCTGTAATAATCCTCAGAGATGTTATAAAAACAGTACCATTCAGGAAACGGCTGAAAAATATGGGGCTGAAGTGGAGCATGTTCGGGATTTCAAATTTAAAAAATTCAGTCTCCCGGAAGGAAAATTACTAAAAGAGTGGCCCATTTACCAGGATTATCTGGAAGCTGATAAAGTGATTAATATGCCCATAGCCAAGCACCACTCCATGTCCCGTGTAACGCTGGGTATGAAAAACCTGATGGGTGTGATGGGTGGAAACCGGGGGGAGATTCATAACCGTTTCAGCACAAAGATTAATGATATTTGTTCCCGCATATTACCCGGTTTAACCATCATCGATGGCTACCGCATTCTGATTCGCAACGGACCCAGTGGAGGTAATCTGAATGATGTTAAACTGACAAAGACATTAGTAATGAGCCCATGCATGGTAAGTGCGGATGTTCTGGCATTGGAACTTTTCAATCTCAAAATAAATGAAATCCCCTATCTGCAGGAAGCGGTAAGCCGGGGTTTGAACAAGTATAAAATCCAGGACCTTAATGTAAAACGTATACAACTGTCATAAATATGGCCAGATTTCGCCGCATCGTACAGATCCTGTTTTTATTTTTCTTTATATTTCTTTTTCTCCGAGCACGTTATCCTTACGAGGTAAACCTGTCCAGTGATGTTTTTCTGCGTTTTTCGCCGCTCATTCCCGTTTTTTATTTAATTGATAACCTTTCTCTTTCCCTGATGTTCTGGCCGGCGCTGCTCATTCTGTTCCTCACCATTTTTCTGGGAAGATTTTTTTGCGGCTGGATCTGTCCCCTGGGTACAACTCTGGATATTTGGGACAGAATAATTAAAGCCCCATCAAACAGGACAAATGGAAAATGGCTGAAAATGCGTTGGGTAAAATTCGGTATCCTGACCTCGGCAATTTTTCTGGCAATTTTTTCATATAACGTCTGGGGATTTTTTGATCCACTGGCCATTTTTACTCGGATTACTACTGTTATTATTTATCCCGTGAGCACATTTTTTTCAGAAAAAATTTTAGTACTGGGCGCCAATTTATCTTTTCTGGAATCTGCTGTGTATCCTGTCTACGATGGATTCAAGTCTATGATCATGCCAGAGAGTCAGTCCTTTTACCAGTCGGTTTTCTGGACACTGCTTTTGCTGGTTGGAATCCTCACTCTGGAAAAACTGTCCAGGAGATTCTGGTGCCGCAACGTATGTCCGGCCGGTGCCCTTCTGGGTATCCTTTCGCAGTTCAGGTTGTATGAACGGGTGGTAGGGGATCCATGTCCGGTTTGTAACCGCTGCCAGACGGATTGTAAAATGAACGCCATTCCAGCCGGAAATGTAAAGGAAACAAACAAAGTTGAATGTATCGAATGTTTCAACTGTGGTGAAAAATGTCCACCGGAAGCAAAATCTATTACATTTCGCCTCCGACTCAATCCTTACCACACTCAACCGGATTTTTTGAGAAGACAATTTTTGGCTTCCGGTGCCGCGGGCCTGGTGACATTGGGATTTTTTAGCGTCGGATTAAGCCATAAGACATCTTCGGACAGATTTCTCAGACCACCAGGTTCACTTCCCGAAAATGAATTTCTGGACCGCTGTATTCGATGCCTGGAGTGTGTCAGAATCTGTTCCTCTAATGGTCGCTGTTTGCAGCCGGGTGATTTTGGAGTCAGTTTACTGAATTTATGGACTCCGGTGGCCATCATGCGTGAGGGTTATTGTGAATATAACTGTAATCTTTGCGGCCTGATATGTCCCACCGATGCCATCCTGCCTCTGACGTTGGAGGTAAAACAAAAGACACCAATCGGACTGGCTTACTTTGATAAAAATATATGCATCCCTTATGAACGGAATGAAGACTGCCTAGTTTGCGAGGAACATTGCCCTACACCGGATAAGGCCATAAAATTTGATGTGAAAGAGGCCGTTTTTTCTGACGGTTCACGCAAGAAGGTAAAATATCCTTATGTGGTCAGAGAGCTGTGTATAGGATGCGGAATTTGCGAAGAGAAATGTCCCTTGCCGGGAGCTCCGGCTATTTATGTAACCCGCACAAATGAAAAGAGATGGGAAACACTGCCGGCAGGTGCACAACTAAAAGCTGGCGCCCAGTCCTGATATCTTTTGCAGTTTTATTATAAAATTAAGGCTTAAGTTTTTCCGCCTCATCAATGAGCATGACGGGAATGTCATCTTCCACGCGATAGACCAGCTGACAGTGCCGGCAAATAAGCTTGCCATTTTTATCATTTTCCTTATCGGGCTGGTATTCCAGATCTCCTTTGCATTTCGGACAGGCCAGAATTTCGAGTAATTGTTTATCCAGCATTTTCATTATCCTTATTTATCATTAATGACTATTACTTTTTCTCATTTGTCCAGAAACCCATTTGAGAAAATTTCTCTATCCGTTTATTTACAAGTTCCCCGGGAGGAATTTTTTTCAGGCGAACAAGTTCCTCCAAAAGATGTTTTTTCAGGATTTTGGCCGCTTCCTCATGATCCCAGTGAGCTCCTCCATGAGGTTCTTTAACTATTTTATCAATTATTTTCAATTCCAGCAAATCACGGGCAGTCAGTTTCATTACCTCGGCCGCCAGAGAGGCCTTGGCATTGTCCCGCCACAGAATAGCCGCGCAGCCTTCCGGAGAGATAACTGAATACCAGCAATTTTCCAGCATAAGAATTACATCACCCACACCAATGCCCAAAGCCCCGCCGGACGCACCTTCACCAATTATGGCAATGATAATAGGCACCGGCAGATGTGACATTTCCATCAGATTTTTTGCGATGGCTTCAGCCTGTCCCCTTTCCTCGGCTCCTATTCCCGGATAAGCACCGGGGGTATCCAGAAGGGATACAACCGGTATATGATATTTAGCTGCCAGGTTCATGATTCTCCTGGCCTTACGATAACCTTCGGGGTGTGCCATTCCAAAGTTACGGAAAAGATTTTCTTTGACATCACGGCCTTTCTGGTGCCCTATAATTGCAACACGTTGATCATCAATCATGGCTAATCCGGCTACTATGGCCGGATCATCTGCAAAATTGCGATCTCCGTGTAACTCCACGAAATCGGACATCATGTTTTTTATGTAATCAAGAGTATAGGGACGGTCCGGATGCCGTGCCAGCTGAACCCGCTGCCAGGGAGTCAATTTTGAATAAATATCTCTTTGAAGACTTTCGGCTTTTTTAGATAATCGTTTTATATCTTCAGAAAGATCCAGTCCGGTATCCCGGGCATAAATCTCCATTTCGGATATTTTCTTTTCCAGTTCAATTATGGGTTTCTCAAAATCAAGGATCATCTTGAAATTTTTCTTCAACATAAGTTATCCCCAATCTAATAACGGCCAAAAAGACTGAAAATTTTGAGTTTCCAGACCACAAACATTGCTTCCATAATAATTTTCTTGGACATTTTGGAGAAACCTACCGTCCGGTCATGAAAAATTATTGGAATTTCCTTAACGCGGAAACCCCTTTTCCAGGCTTTGAAGTTCATTTCTATCTGGAATGAATATCCGTTACTGCTCACTTCATCAAATGGGATATTTTCCAGAACGGCTCTGCGGAAACATTTGAAACCACTGGTACAGTCTTTAATGGGCATACCGGTGATTATCCGGGTATATTTGCTGGCCATAACACTGATAAACAATCGCATCAGAGGCCAGTTGATGACATTAACACCGGTGAGATAACGCGAACCGATAACAAGATCAGCATCTTCAATCGCCTCCAGAAAAGCAGGAATTACCTTGGGATCATGGGACAGGTCGGCATCCATTTCAAAAATATAATCATATTTTCTGTCAATCGCATACTCAAATCCTGCTATATAGGCAGTACCCAGACCCATTTTACCTTCCCGCTCCATCAGGGCAATTTTCGTGTGCCCTTTCATGTATTCTTTTACAATGGCCGCCGTCCCGTCAGGAGAATTATCATCAATAATAAGAACATCCAGATTGGGGATATTTAATCCCCTTACGTAATCAAGCACCTTAAGAATATTATCTTTCTCGTTATAGGTGGGAATTATTACCAGCGCCTTATCGGTTTTTTCAGTCATTTTTTTTCATCTTCCAGTTGAGGAATATTAAGGACTCATTTATAGACCGGGGATTATATCCTAATTTATTTCTGGCAAGATCTATTTTCAGACCACCGTAAAGAGGACGCTCCGCCAGCTGTTTCAACTGCGCGGTTTTAACCGGAGAGATTAGATCCGCATTAAAATTAAAGGTATCAGCAATTGCTGCGGCAAAATCGAATCGGTTAAGATAATCTTTCCCAGCCAGATTATACAAACCCAAGGCTGCCTGTTCCACCACCGAAGAACTGCCAAGGGCAAGATCTTCAACCAGTGTGGGATTATTATACTGATCCGTCACAACTTTTATTTTTTTATCATTCATTAAACTTTCAAGCACCCACAGAAAAAAATTCTTTTTCACCTCTTTCCCTGTGCCATAGAGAACACAGGTACGCACAATGGTAAAATGACATCCAATTTGGCGTAAAACATTCTCAGATGCAAGTTTTGATTTACCATAATAACCCAGAGGGACCGGTCGATCTTCTTCGCCATAGGGGCCTTGTTTTCCATCAAACACATAATCGGTGGAATAATGAATCAAATGAAAATCATATCGCCTGGCCAGGTTTGCCAAATTTTCAACACCCTTAACATTTACCTGCCAGCAAAATTCCTTGTTGCGTTCACAATCATCGACGTGCGTATAGGACGCTGCATTCATTACCACATCTGGTGCAAACTGATTGATTATTTTCTTGGATCGTGCAGGATTGGTAATATCCAGTTGAGCATACGGCTCATCTCCCGCCGTTATAATCGGTTGGTCTTCCTGGCCTGTGGTCATGATCTGGTATTTTTTATAAAATACGTTTACTAATGCCTGCCCTAAAAGCCCATTTGCTCCAGTTATTAATACTTTCTTCATAAAGATTCAATGTTTAACGTTTTTAAATTTGAGAATCAATAAATCCATTTCATTAGTACCTTTCAGCATGCACTTTGCCGCAGCGCTACGATTGGCAAATTCAATAGAATCGTAAATATTCTGTGATTGAAGATAATTTAAAATAAAGGCGGCTCCAAAAACATCGCCACAACCGGTTACATCGATTATCTTATCAACGTGGTATGCAGGAAAATGCTTATTGCGGACCATTCCATTTTTACTGAATACCAGCTGTGCGCCTGCGCTTCCCTGCGTGATTATCAAAACCTGGTCGGGCTTCAGATACTGCCCAAAAAAATCACTCTCATGAAGATTATCTTCGTTGATGATGCTGAATTCTCTGGCATTCATCTGGAGAAATTTTGCTCCCTTCAGCCACTGCCTGATGTTCTCCGGATACTGAGGTTTTCGTTTCCCTAATTTATCCATTCCCATTACCAGAAAATGTACATCGAGATACATCCTGCTGAAATGTTTTTTACTCAATTTCTGAAAAGCTTTCAGAGATAAATCCCAGCCCGTTATCATGTTGATAATATAAAAATCACCTTTCAGATTTTTCTTAATATTTTTCCATTCCAGGGACGGAAAATTAAACAAGGCTTTTTCGGTACGTTCTTCGGGAGAATGATATTCTAAAATGACCTCATGATTTTTCTGATCAATGGGGATCAGCCCTGATTTTTCAACATTCTCAAAATTTGCCAGTAAGGCAGTAAAATGAGGAAACACGTCCTTTCCCATGAAAGATACAGGCATAATCTCCAGGGAAGAATTTGCCAGTGTTGAAAGGGTTGTGATGGTATAATAAATTCCTCCAAAGCTCTGAATGGGTGCTCCTTCGAAAGGCAGAATGATATCTTTGTTAATGGTACCGATAACAACTATTTTCATCAGGAAATCCGACATTTATTTTTTTTAAATTCCTTCAGCAAATTCGCAACATTCTTATCGGCTCGGGCAATGATTTGCGCAGCAAAAATGGCTGCATTCCTCATACCCGCTTTGCCAATTGCCATTGTAGCTACAGGTACACCGGCCGGCATCTGAACGATAGAATAAAGTGAATCTACACCATTTAAGGCACCGGTTGCAAGCGGAACGCCTATTACGGGGAGAGTCGTATAAGCGGCTATAACACCCGGCAAATGCGCCGCCATGCCGGCACAGGCAATTAGAACTTCAAATCCATTCTTTTGTGCAGACTGTGAGAATTTCTGAACCAAGTCGGGGGTACGATGGGCCGACATGACTTCAATCTGATATTCGATCTGAAAATATTCCAAATACGGCAGCGCCTCTTTAACTACCGGCCGGTCAGACTCACTACCCATAATAACGGCTACTTTGGCCATGGATTATTCCTAATTATATTCGTTCAGTGTATTTTTAGTCAGTCCTGTCATAGTTATCTTCCTGTTTCATCCGGGATAAAAAGAAATTTCAAGATGCCTCCAAATCCCTGGGTTCCTGCAGCACTTCAAACGTATAGACTATGACTTTCAGTTGCTGCAGGAAGGGAACCTTTCTTTTACCTATTGCCTGCACATAATAATCCAGCATATAAAGGCGCTGAGTTGTGCTGTCCACAAATGTAAAATTACGGAATGGGCCACCTACCATCAGACTATCATTTTTCCAGGTACCTTCCAGTTTAATGCTATTCCAGCGTTTGAACTGGGTAACATAGGCTTTCGTTTCTTCCTCCACCACAACATCTCCGGAAAATACCTCTTTGGCCAGTCGATTTCTTTCATCGATAACCCAGCGGGAAGTTAACTGAAATTCTCCCGCATATGGCTGCCAGTGAATTAAAATGGAACGATCCGGATCAAAACGACGAATCCACACATAATTATTTTCCAGGTTTTCATTGGCAATAAAATAATCATGCTGAATCCGCATAGTGAAAGGAAAATGATCGGCTATATATTTTTCCAGATCTTTCTGCTCCATCCGCTTGAACATCTCCTGACGGAGTCTCTTATAGAAATAGCGGGTGAAATCATTGTAGGACAGATCCCCCAAATCATAAATTTTTTGAACCATATCATTCACTGAATTGGCTACAAAAATAAGCACATATTGATTTTCGGCCCACACATTGTTCTTAGGAATATAAAAGTATTGTCCCTTTTTCACACCCTCGATTATTTCAGGATTCAGTAAATTTCTTACATTCAGGGAGACTGGATCCTGGGAATTGAGTCTTCCCAGAATAAAAATATTTTTAAAGTTCTGGTATTGTCTAAATTTATCAAATGGTTTCCAGATCAATATAAATTCTCTTTCCATGATTGGCGTTTGAATATATTGTCCGAAAATTGAATTGAGCGGTCCCCGATATTGGACCCAGTCTGCGGAATCGGCAAATACATACACCTCGTCATCTTCACCAAAGGATTTTCCCTTTGTGCTGCAGTTCCAGAAAGTTGCCAAAGTGAATAGGAAAATGAGTAAGTAAAGCATATAATATTTCTTTTTCATGAGATTTGATCCTCCTTTAATATGGGGGCTTCAATACCTTTATGACGGTATATGAGAAAGTATATACCTCCAATGAGACTAACAACTATAGGAATAATGGTTACAGAAAAAGAAAGCGAGAGAATCTGGGACGGCTGTAATCCCAGGCGGCTCAATAATAAAATATAACCCGTATCTCTCACGCCAATTCCATTGATAGAAGGCAGCAGTCCTATGATAAATGTAATCGGCACCACCAGAACCAGGTAACCGAAGGTAATACTATCCAGACCCAGTGCTCTTGCCAGAATAAAATTCATTAGAATCAGGACAAACTGTGCGACCAGGGAATACAGGTATGTACCCATTAAGATCCTTTTTTTATCACGGTAATAATGAAGCGTATCCAGCACCTTTATGATTCGGTCTCCGATATTATAAAAAGTAATAAAGGATAATAAAACATTAAATCTTCTGTACATTCTTCTGCTCATGATGCTCATCATGAAAATCGAGATAAATATAATAACAAATAAGGTTATATAAATAATTCGCCGGGTATGAAAATACTGCATTACCCAGAAGAGGGAAATAAATGCAAGGGAAAGAGTTGCCAGTAACCCGATAAGACGTTCCAGAAATACGGTTCCTATACTGGCAGATTTCTGCTGACTTTCCCTGGCAAGATAGTAAGCCCGGGCCAGATCTCCCCCCATACTGGTGGGAAGGAAATTGTTAAAAAACAGGCCGATTAGATAAAATTTGAACAAATGATTCAGGGGAGTATTAATACCGTAAGAGATATTCAGCAAATGCCAGCGCAGGGCCAGAAAAATCATGGACAGAAAAAAAGTTGCAAAAGCCAGGATTATACCCAGAAGTTTCAGACTGCTCATCAATTTTAAAATTTCAGGAACATCAGAGATATAGATGAGATATGCGATCAATCCCAGGCTGATCACAATCCGGATAATATTTAAAATTACTTTTCTCATTATCAAAAATTGAAATTACTGGACGTTTACAAATATGAAATCTAATAAAATTTGTCAATAATTAAAAATGTGTATAAAAAAATCAAGGAGGGGTTTTCCCTCCTTGATTAGCGAGACAAAAAGTATTTTCACTCTTTGAATTCCCGATTCAGGAATTCGAATGAAAATTACGGAGTTTTATCGCCTTCGGTTTTCACCTTCCTACGGAATTCTTCCAGCCGTTTTTTTGCCCCCTGGTCCTGTGGATTTTCTTTCAGCCAGTTTTCCAATATTTCAATCGATTTGTCATATTTCTTCTGGCTGGCGTAAACATCTACCAGAAAGGCTTTTGCCTGAATATTGTTGGGATCGCGGTCCAGGATCTGTTGGAATGCCATTCCTGCATCATTGTAATCTCTCAGATTAAACAGTATTCTCCCCATATTCTCCAGTTCTCCCGACTGATAATTCCCAAGGTTTAAACTGTCCATTTTTTGGATTCCGGAATATATTTCATAGGACTCCATCCAATATTTGAGCATGGCATTGGTATAAGGTATGACGGAGGACGGCATTACCTCTTTTGCCTTGGTCATCAAGGCTCTGATTTTTTCTTTTTCATCAAAATTAGCATAATAATTGGATAATTGAATGAATGCCGACCGGTAATTCTGCAGCAGCGCGATGACATTATCATCATAATACACATTGGGATTATTCAGATTGCGAAAAAGATATTTATTCATCAGGTTATCATAGAGTGTATCAGGATCAATCTGCCACTCCGGAACTGCCGTGATCTTAAAGGCCAGGCCATCCATCCGCAGGTACTTCTGTAAATCATCCATCATATTATCCCGTGACACGGTTACTGCAAAATAGAGTGGTTTTTGGAAGCGGTTGGCATAGAGGGTATTGAGAATCATGTAGTCCTGTACTCTGAGATAACGTCCATAAAATTTCGGCCCCAGAGAAAAGGTCATTTTATCACTTACCCTTGGCTCATTAAAAGACATAGTGGCTTTATAGCCGGCTATCTCGTCATTCAGAAAAGTTTCCGGAATGTCAATTTCGATAGTTTTCTTCTGAGACCATGGTACCGGGGCAATATTGGTAATTTCCGCATCGGAGAGAGATATGGGAACCGTAGGTTCATGGTATTTTAACTGTTCTATATACCAGTTGGTATTCAGAAGACTCAGATTTGCCACCCTTACATCGGTTCGGATATAGTCAACTTCCTGCAGATACCACACCGGAAAGGTATCATTATCGCCATTGGTATAAATAATTCCGCTTTCATCACAGGTCATCAGCATATTGTATGAATAATCCCATGCCACATAATTTCCGCTTCTATCGTGGCTGTGATAATTGGCCATCAGAACATGAATCGGTGATACTAAGAATAAAATTACCGCTATGGCCAGCGGCATCACATTTGAGATAGCAGATTTGCGGGTAGTTCGGGCAAAATATTCAACAATGGCAGCCGCACCGATTCCAATCCATACCGAAAAAGCGAAAAAAGATCCCACATAACTGTAATCCCGTTCCCTGGGTTGGGGATCGGGTTGATTAAGATACAAAATTACGGCCAGGCCGGTCATAAAAAACAAAACCAGCACCACCAATCCACTCTTCCAGTCCTTAAGAAACTGGTACCATGCACCCATTAAACCCAGAAGCAGCGGGATAGCCAAAAATTTAGACCAGCTGAAATTATCTGTAGCATTATCTTTTCCCATAAAATTCCACAAAAAATAACGAGTATACATTTTCTGAACCTGGTAATTCCAGAAAAAATCCCATACACTGGAGTATTTCCGTCCGTTAGGAGATTCTGCCAGCATCTTGCTCCTGTCCAGCGTGTGCTCACCGTACTGTTCACGATTCATGTAGCTGACAAATTTTTGAATGGTCTCGGGATTATTTTCATCAATATTGGGATTCAGATTCGACCGGATATAGATAGTTGCGTAGGTTGAATATCCGAGAACAACCAGTAAAACTGACATCAGCAAAAGAGAAGCCAATTCTTTCTTCCTCTGAATCGTGTAGACCAGAAGAATGATGAGCAATAAAATGGAAAATAATAAACCGATAAATCCAACATGTTCAGCAGCTTCCGGAATACCCTGCACCAGACCGGGATAAATCATCAGGGTTAATGCGCCACCGAATAGAACCAGGAGAACAAAAGTTGTACTGTTCAAAGGATACTTCTTATAATAAATGATCATGAATACCATGGGAAGAGCGAGAACATTCAACAGATGTACTCCAATTGCCAACCCAACAAGATACATGATAAAAAGCAGATACTTTTCATTTCCTTTTTGTTCGGATCGTTCACTCCAGAGCAGAATCAGCCAAACCACCAGGGATGTAAAGAGCATGGAAGGCGCATAGACTTCGGCTTCAACCGCATTGAACCAGAAACTGGTAGTAAAGGCAAAGGTCAGAGAGCCGATAATTCCTCCGACATACGGCACATATTTTAAAAACCCCTCTTTTTCATTTTCCAGATATTGCCTGATAAACATCACGATAATCAGATAGAGGAACATTACAGTAAATGCACTGGAGATGGTAGATATAAGGTTTACCCGCTTTGCAATATCCGGAAAGATCGGTATCATACTGAATATGCGTCCAACCAGCAGATAGAGCGGGGCCCCCGGAGGATGGGGTACTCCCATTCGAAAAGAACAGGCAATAAACTCTCCACAGTCCCAGAACGAAACAGTGGGCGCGATGGTCAGATAATAAATAATGAAACTAAAAATAAAAACGAAAGCGGCTAAAATTTTGTTTAACTTCCCATTTTCCATTCGACTTCAGGCTCCTTATCCTTTAACATATGTAAGGAATTAAGTTTAGTTAACTGCGAAAATTTTTTCCTGCCACGGATAAAATATTCCCACACAATGCTGCCGGGATATACCAATCTGAAAATTTCCTTATCCCCGGCCCGTCTTTTTTGCTGGATTTCCCTCCGTTTTCGCAATAGCAGAGGGAGATGTAACAGAATCCAGACATATGCTTTCCCGATTGAAAATCCGTTCTTAAATTTTCCCCTGAACAGCTCACGCGTCAGGGCAATTCCATCCATGAACAGTCTGAAAATAATTATTCTGGCTAAGTTAATCATTTGCAGATTTTTAACCAATAGAAAAATGTTGTTCCTGAAATTCCAGTAGTTCTTGCGGGGATTCTCGCTGGAGAGGGTACCGCCTCCCTGGTGCCAGACTTTAGCGGCAGGAATGCAATAGATGTGATACCTATGGAGATGCAGCCGCCAGCAGAGATCTATCTCTTCCATATGCATCTGAAAATCCTCATCCAGAATTCCGAGGTCATCCAGAACTGATTTGCGAATAAAAAAACAGGCACCGGTCGACCAGAAGATTTCCATATTATCATCATACTGCCCCTGGTCTGTTTCCAGATCGAAGAACATCCGTCCGCGCATGAAAGGATAACCGTACTTATCAATAAATCCTCCGGCGGCACCAGCATATTCAAAATGGTCCGGCTGGTTCAGATCCAGAACTTTAGGTTGACAGGCCGCCAATTCCGGCTTATTATTAAACGCATTGACAATAACTGTTAGAAAAGCCGGATCGACTTTTACATCATTATTTATTAAACAGATTATTTCACCGGTTGCAGCTTTTATTCCTTCATTATTACCCCGGGCAAACATGTAATTAGCAGGATTTTGCACAATTTTAACCCTTGGATAATTCTCCCGAACAAAGTTTACACTATCATCTGCCGAGGCATTATCTACTAAAATTAGCTCGGTACGGGGATAGGTAATTCTCCCTAATGAATCGTAGAGATCCCTTAAATATTTCTTACCATTATAATTGACGGTAATAAAGGAAACCAAGGGGTTATGAGACGTCTGATTCATTTTTTCAGATAACATCCTTTTGCAACAACCATAGGTTTATTCTTTCAGTAATAAAAAAGGGTGAAATATCTTCATTAATTACAGGCAAATCAAGACCAAAATAATCTACATCTCCTTCCCTGGCGGAAAAACGAAAAGCGGGTCAGTATATCTGATTTAATCGCAGCTGGCTATTCCTGTTCGGCTTTACCGGATGTTTTATCACTGTCCGTTTTCTCTGACGCCAAGCTGATCCGGAGATCAGAAATAGTCTGCTCCAGAAGTCGTGATTCGTCCTCATCAAGATTCCCTATGGTTTTCTCCTTCAGCATATCCAGGGTATCAATAGTATATACAGCCATATTCAGATTTCGTTCAATTTTATCCGTGGCTGGATTTTTGATTCGACCAAGACTCACCCATCCCTGCATCTGAAATTGCTGAATCAATGTGATAAACAGTGCTTTGGTCTTATTCTCCGGAGTTTCCCGATTCATATTTTCTCCCTATTTTACTTTGATACATTAATTTTTAAAATCAAAATTCCTGGAACCGGTTTCATAGTTTCGCATTTGAATAGTCATTATTTTATGTGTAATTTAACTGTCAATGTTAATTTAATAAATATTTATGGACTCAAAAACAACCCATTTTCAAGATAAGAAGGATTCCCTGCTGGGACGGACAACTGAGGATATTCATGAATTGATGGAACCGCTGGGGGAACCGCAATACCGAACTAATCAGATATACAAATGGATACATTATCATAATGCGGACTCATTTGAGGAAATGACTAACCTGCCCAAATCTCTTCACAACAAATTAACAGAACAGTTTTGCATTAAAACCATGAGACTGGAAAAGAAAACCATTGCTCGGGACGGTACCGAAAAATATTTATGGAGACTGCAGGATAACAGGTTTGTGGAGAGTGTAGTTATTCCGGAGATCCGGCGAAATACCATTTGTATCTCATCGCAGGTTGGCTGTTCGCTGGCTTGTACTTTTTGTGCCACAGGCTCCATGGGGCTTGTACGGAATCTTACGGCAGGAGAGATTATTGAACAGGTTCTGCAGGTAAAAAAACTCAGTAGTCATGGGATCACCAACATAGTATTCATGGGTATGGGTGAACCATTTATCAATTATAACCGCTCCATTCAGGCTTCCCGCATTATGGGAGATCCGGAAGGCCTGGCTATCGCTACTAAAAGAATTACCATTTCCACCAGTGGGATTGTTCCTAAAATTCATCAGTATACTGATGAAGGGCTTCCGTTCGGATTGGCCATATCACTTCATGCACCCAACCAGGCACTGCGTGAAAAAATTATGCCCATTGCTCATAAATTTCCTCTTGAGCAACTGATGTCCGGTGTCCGATATTATATGCAGGCCAAGAAACGTAACCGCGTGACTTTTGAGTATGTACTGCTCCATGGTATAAACGATACTCCTGCCGAGGCACGAGAACTGATCAGCCTGTTGTCTCAATTCCGCTGCAAATTGAATCTTATTCCCTGTAACCAGAATTTCCTGGGTTATTCCCCCCCACCGCAGGAAGATCTTGAAAAATTTGTTTCCATAATGATGGATGCACCATTTACTGTTACAGTCCGGAAAAACCGAGGCGAGGACATTACCGCCGCCTGCGGCCAGTTGGCTGTGGAACACCAGGAAAAATCAATTTTCATCAAATTATAGTCAGAAATTACAGCTACAGGAATTTCAGAATAGTCTTTTACGTTTGAGCAGATATCGTAATAAGGCCTTATCGAAGGGATCATCACTGAGAATATTTTGAAAATCAATGTGGTATTTGAGGCATTCAGTCTGCAGATAACCGTAGAATTCATCGATTCTTTCCCGATAACGTTCCCGTAAAAAATACGGTTGTGTTTTCAACTTTTCTCCGGTTTCCATATCCGCGAAGGTAGCATCATCCGTGAAATCAAAATATTTATCATTCGGATCCATAATATTAAAAACCAGCATGTCATGCTTATAATGACGAAAATGTCTTAATCCTTCCAGAATAATTGCGGGTTCTTCATACAGAAAATCAGTAAGCAGAATAATCAGACTTTTCCTTTGAATTTTTTCCGCCATGATATGGAGCATTTCGCTCACCACTGTTTTTTTCTGAATAATCCGTATATTGTCTAATTCCTTCAGGATAAAGTGAAAATAACTCTGCGATGATTTGGGTGGCAGAATCCGTTCAATTTTGTCCGAAAAAGTCACCAGCCCGACAGCATCCCGTTGTTTAATCAGGAGATATGCCAGTGCTGCTGACAAATAGGATGCATATTGAATTTTAGTAATTTGACCGCTGGCATAGTTCATGGAACCCGAAATATCCAACAACAAATAGGCACGCAGATTAGTTTCTTCTTCATATTGTTTGATATAATAGCGATTTGTACGACCATAGACCTTCCAGTCTATACTGCGAATATTATCCCCGGGCATATATTGCCGGTGTTCACTGAATTCCACACTGAAACCATGATAGGGACTTTTATGCAAACCTACCAGGAAACCTTCCACAATCATTTTTGCCACGAATTCAAGATTCCGCAGCCCGGACACAACCTCCGGCTGGAGATACTTCTGAATGTTTGTCTCGTCCTTTTGCACCATCTTTTCCCGAAGTTTCTCCAAAAAGTAAGAAATAATTTCACCTTCTGAAATTATTATTTATCTTAAAGTGTAACTTAGAGGTAAGAGTTTCATCAGATATTCGAAAATACATGAACAGGATCCAGGAGAAAGATATGGAAAATGTACAACATTATAAGGTTATCATCATCGGTTCCGGAGTAGCCGGTCTGACAGCTGCATTATATACCTCCCGGGCTGATTTGAATCCTCTGGTAATTGAAGGAATACAGCCGGGTGGACAATTAACCATCACCACCGAAGTCGAAAATTTTCCCGGGTTCCCGGAAGGAATACTGGGCCCGGAATTAATGGACCGGACACATAAACAGGCTGAAAAATTCGGAACAAAATTTTATTATGGCACCGTGACCAAAGCAGACCTGAGTAAAAAGCCCATCGAGCTTGAGGTGGAAGGTAAAAGATTCACCTGCGATGCACTGATTATTGCTTCCGGTGCCAGCGCCAAATTGCTGGGTCTGGAATCTGAAAGTAAACTCATGGGACATGGCGTTTCTGCATGTGCGACCTGTGATGGGTTCTTTTTTAAAGAAAAAGAAATAGTTGTCATCGGTGGAGGCGATTCTGCAATGGAAGAGGGCACGTTCCTGACAAAATTTGCCTCAAAGGTGACCATTATTCACAGGCGGGATGAACTACGGGCATCTCCCATTATGGTCCAACGGGCAAAAAGGAATCCAAAGATCGATTTTTTGTGGAATAAGATTGTGACAGAATTCATAGGCAGCAGGGAAAAAGGGCTTGAAGGAGTGAGACTTAAAGATACCAATAGCGGTGAAGAAAGCGTTTTTAAATGTCAGGGTGCGTTCCTGGCCATTGGCCACGTTCCCAATACCGAAATTTTTCAGAACCAACTGGAGATGGACGATAAGGGATATCTGGTTAGCAGAGAAAAAGGGACCCGGACAAATATTGAAGGAGTGTTTGCTGCCGGAGATGTGCAGGATGCTATTTACCGTCAGGCCGTTACTGCCGCCGGATCGGGTTGTAAGGCAGCACTGGACGCCCAGCATTATCTGGAAGAACTTGGATTCGTAGACTCAAAAGAAGAAATGGTGCAATAAAAGAGAAAAACCGGTTACTGAATTTTCAGTAACCGGTTACTGAATTTTAGAACAGGAGTAATGCTTTATTTAATGTGATTTAAGCAAATTAATAATCTCACTGTTTTCCGGGAAACGAAACTCTTTCTTTTTAGAAAAAATTAACTTGCCGTCCACCTCAATCTCAAAAACTCCCCCTCTGGATTTTATCAAATCAGGTTTAATCCCATATTCTTTCTCTATTGCGTCAGCCAAACTGGCTGCGTTCGGATAGTAGTTTCATTCCACACAATATTCAATGGTCATGCGTTTAAACATATTACCTCCTGATAAATTTAATTCGCTCAAAATTCGGAACCCTGTAAATAATAAATTATCAGACCGGGAAATTCAAACAATATTTAATATTCATGAACCGGGAGGTCATAACCCCATGAATTTTTTGACTGAGCACTCCCGCTATGAAAAATATCGGAAGACTAGCTAATCTGATTAATTCATAAACGTTTCCCCCCTGGCTCAAAGAATCGGCAGATTTTAAGGAAGAAGCAGGTTTAATCACAGTTATCCGTCTGGAAATCTGTATTAATTCTAACTTGCTGTTATTTTTAGTATTATGCCTGGTATTCAGTGGTCAGGAATTTTCCAGGTTATATTCTTTGCAGAACTATTAATGGGGAAAATTTTTATGGGATAGATAACTGAAAATTCTTTAAAAACGGTCCGGATAAACTCTCTTCACTTTTTTCCGCCTGCGATAACTGTCCGCCAGTTCCAGAAAAATTTCAACATCACTGTCCAATTCGGATTCGGTGCCGTCAAAATAGAAATTACGAATTGGAATCATATCATGGTCCCGACTCACACGCGGGTATATGGCTTCACTGATGATACCGTTCATGCATGTAAAAGGACTGATATCAACAATTCCATCTGTTCCTTTCTGGTAATAATGGATACTCCCTCCTATGTTCAGAAGCATTTCTCCCAATGCCCCGTCATAAGGCAGATATGGACGGGCATAGTCTACTATTTCTTTAATACCATATGGCTCTTCATAACCGTGGAAGTGGTCATGAAGTGAAGTGGTAAGGAGATGTTCATCCTGGCGCTGGATGCGATTTCGTACAATACTTCCCAGCATGGATTTGGAAAAACGCTGTCCCTGAATAACCAGATCGGTCTTCTGCATAAAGTTAGCATAGAACACCCATTCAGAGATGGAAGCCAGCCAGGTTTCTCCTCCATGACGTTCGATTATCCGTATCAGATGGGCATTGGTAAAATCATCCAGCCGGCAGTATATTTCACCCACAATGCCCAGCAGGGGTTTATCCCTATGGTAGGTGGCGCTTATGGAACTGAATTTCTGTTTTATACTTTTCATAACAGCCAGCAGAGCCTTAAATTTTTCAGGTAATGTCTCATCCTGACGCTGGATGGTATCACAAAGCAATTGAAGGCATTCAGCATGAACGCGGTCGGTGTCACCCGGATTCAATTCGTAGGGACGCGTTTGCAGCAGAAGCTTACGGAGGGCATCGGCACAGATAACCGCCCACCACCCCAGCCTCAACAGATCCCCGGCATTCCCGCCAATTCCTTCATATCCGTTGGCGCTGCTGGGAGCTAAAACCAGCACCCGGGACAGGTCCTTATCGGAAAGAATTTTTTCCAAAAGATTTTTATACTGTCCAAAACGGCATGGACCGCTCGCAGTGGGCATTAGAAAAGCGGTTTTTTCAGGATCAAAATCGGGACTCTCAAGAACTTGTAAAAATCCGCCCAGGGTTACTATTTCGGGATAACATTCTTCACCGATAGTATATTTGCGACCCAGTTCCAATGTTCTTGCATCCGATTCGGGCAACATCATTCCATCAACACCTATATAGCGGTATGAGGCTGCCATAACCGCTGCTCCTTCAATACTCATGCGGGGAATATATAATTTTTTTCCCTGCAGCGTCCCGTTTTTATTCTGAATATTTCCCATCTTGTTATTCCTGAAATCAGTTGACTTCCAGAAGTTGAGCCTCACTGAAATTATGATCCCCGCTCTGCCATCTGCGCAGAGCTCCTTTACTGTCCAGATAGGCTTCACAACGGGTGATATACCCGGCATCATTGCCGTGGCCGTCAAACTGTAAAGTCAGGAACGGCTTGCCGGAGGCTTGTGTTATGTAATGTTTGATGTAAGAATCCGGTCCACACTTGAAATTTGTCATATAAATGATATGGAGATTGGGATATTTTCCCACAAGTTTGGCTGCCGCCAAAATTTTGCGACCGTAATTCCAGTACATATTTGCATTGATATCGGAAATATCGATTCGATCCACCGGGAGAAAATCCATGGGAATCACATTGATACCATAATAATTCCGGAGCTTGCTCCCGATATCCAGAGTCATCCCCCGATCATGAATATTATAGGTCCTGCCCACCAGAACAATACCGATTTCCCCGCTCCTGCGGAGTTTCTCCAGGGCTTCCTGTCCGGCTGTTAATAACATTTCCTCAACTTCATACTGTCTATAATAAGCAGCTTCCAGAGCCGCTTCTATGGAACGTTTCGTTTCTCCCAGCGGTGAAAGTACTTTAACTAAAGATTTTAAGACTGATGATTTCCCGTCACGAAATCGTATAGTAGGAATGATAAAACGAGAATGATCCTGTTCAAAATAAGGGGAGGATCTAACTACAAAAGGTAAGGTCTGTCCCCAGGGACAATAATAGCTGTTAACCTTTGGAAAGGGGGTTTCCGCATTTATGGTATTTGGAATAAAAATCCGCTCAATTCCTTTGTCCAGGAGATTCTGAACATGGCCATGATAGGCCTGTATGGGTAAACATGGTTCTGCCACCGATGCTTCTATGCCGGTTTTCACAGTTCGGCCGTTGGTTTCATCGGATAAGATAACAGAATAGTTCAATTCCCGGAAAAAGGTATTCCAGAATGGAAACTGTTCATAAATGTACATACCGCGGGGTAATCCAATTCTGGCTTTTCCTGTGAGATCAGGATCATCGTTGGTGAAAAAAATCCGGCGGCGGTAAGAGATGAGATCTTCAATTACGGGTTTTTGCTGATCAACCCGGTGGCGGCGGAATTTGTCGGAGCATTGATCACCCCAGTAGGTTTTTTCACCTTCCACCGTAAACTCCTGCATCTGGCAAAAATTGGAGCAGGCCTTGCAGATAAACTCCCGCAGGGTATAATTCACCTTTTCCAAACTGAATCCACGAAATTTGCTGACATTTCCGGTAATGGCGGCTTTTTCCCGGGCCAGCAAGGCCGCCCCTACCGCGCCCACAACGCCATTGTAAGGGGGAACTATTATTTCCCGGTCCAAAACACTGGCGAAGGCGCTGGCGATCGCATTATTATAGGCGGTACCACCCTGAAAAAAAATGACCTTCCCAATTTTTCGGTCCCGCACTACCCGATTGAGATAATTATATACAATGGAATACGCCAGGCCTGCAGTAAGATCCTGTTTACCGGCTCCCCGTTGTTGGTAGGCTGCTACATCCTGTTGCATAAAAACCGTACACCGCTCTCCCAGCTTGATGGGTGCATTCGAGGATAAAGCCAGTCGGGCAAATTCATCCTTGATAGCGACCCCAAGTTCTTCAGCCCTTTCTTCCAGAAAAGAGCCGGTGCCGGCGGCACATGCCTCATTCATGGCAAAATCCACAACAACACCTTTCTCCAGGCTGATGAACTTGGAATCTTGCCCACCGATTTCAAAAATGGTATCGGGCGATGTATTCAACATGGTACGGGCGAGAAATTCAGCTCCTGTTTTATGTGCCGTAATTTCATCATTTATGGTATCGGCACCAACCAGTTCACCAATCAGTTCCCTCCCCGAGCCGGTTGACCCCACTCCACGAATCGTAATTTTGTCCGCAAATTCCTCCCGGATCTCATCCAGGCAACGCTGCACTACCTCTATGGGGCGGCCGTCGGTACGGGTATAGATTTCCTTGATCATATTCCCCTGTTCATCCAGTAATACCAGATTCGTACTGACCGAACCGATATCAAGACCCATAAAGACATCCACCGTTTGGCGTTCCATCGAAATATCCCTGGGTTTGACGCGGTCCCGCAGCAGCAGAACTTTCTCCATGGAAAGGGGCTGACCTACCGGAAAGGAAGTCCTATTTACCGAATCTATTCCGGAAAAATCTGAAAAATTCCAGGGTTGGTCAGAAGTGGTGGATTTACGGGCGGCAACCGCTGCACCAACGGCACCCATCCAGGCGTAATATGAGGGAACAATCAGTTCATCATCTTTCAGGTTAAAAACGTCTTTCAGGGCCTGTACCACACCACTGTTCAGGGCGACTCCACCGGTAAAGAGTACCGGCTTTTCAAATTTTTTGCCTTTTACTATGCCACTCTTAAAATTTCTGGCTACTGCTTCACATAAACCTTTCAAAACCTCGGGCGGTTGGTAACCTTTCTGTTGGGCGTGAATCATGTCGGATTTGGCAAACACCGAACATCTTCCCGCAATCTTGGCGCTACGAGAAGCTTCCTGTACAATATCCCCAATTTCTTCTACCCGGTATTTCAACCGCAGGGCCTGCTGATCCAGAAATGAGCCGGTTCCTGCAGCACAGTCTCCGCTTTTTTCATAATCCTTCAAACCAACATGCCTGTCTTCTTCATTCTGCTGGAGAGACAGAAATTTGGCATTTTGTCCGCCCATTTCAAACACGGTGGAAAATCCGGGATAACAGGTACCCACTCCCCTGGCAATTGCCCGGAATTCATTTTCATACGGTATACCAAGATGCTCACCAATCAGACGGCCTCCCGAACCACAGACCCGTATACCGGCAACCTGTTTTACAGAAAACAAATTTTTAAAGGAATTGAGCAACTGTATGGTACTTTCCAGAGGATTTCCCCTGATACGGTGATAACGGCTGACCAGAACCGGCAAGGAAACCATGTAATGATCCTCACGGGAAGGATAGTAAAATAGTGAATCCTTTCCCGGCACTTCCCAAAACAATGAATTATCGGTCTCATCCATTACTGCGGCCATCTTAACACTGACCGTTCCAACATCTATTCCCAGATAAATAGCCATTTTTTCCAGTTTTTTTTAGGTGATAAGCTAATTACGTCCGCTTGAATTAATGTTCAGAACAATACTTTAAATGGTTCATCTTACTATATGCGAATTCAGTTTTTAAAATTGATGCGTAAATATATACTTTTTAACAAAAGGTGACAAGTAAATAATGCAGGAAAAATTAATCTCTATTTGTGAATATATTCCATTGTATTTGAAAAAATACATTTTTTATAATCAAAACCAGATTAACATCCACTAAATCTTATTTTTGCCACATAGAATATTCAGTACAAATAAAACCATTTAGGTATAATTTATGAATTTTCTCTAATCACAACTGATTTGGTGCTGGTACGGCATTCTGCGATTAATTATAAAAAAAGAGCCCCGGGAAATCTCCGGGGCTCCTGTTGACGAACCTTATTATTTTTCTGATAGCCAATTTTTTATTTAACCAATTTTAAATGTGGTTAATTATTGACAATTATTTCCGCGCCAAGAGCAGTTTCACTCTCACTGTTGAGGAAACCTTTGGCAAAAACTGTATAGATTTTGCCATCAGCCAGCGAAATTCCTGGCAGATCCAGCACTACAGTACTAGAACCAGCTGCTCTCACCTGCAGATCATACCTTCCGGTATTCAATGGCGTAAAATCGGTATACTCCTTAAACGACTTATTTCCGAATATGACGGTACCATCAGTGAGGGTAATATCCACTGCCGGGGCAGGGAAAAGTAAAAAACATTAATCTGTTATTAAGCAAGGCTATGGGAGCAGTACAGGAATTGGATTCAAAAAATCTGGAGGACATTTTGTTGCGCGCCTCTCTGGAGATGAGCCAACCTGCACTACTGGAAAATTTCATTACGCCTTTCATGCAGGAGGTTGGAAAATTATGGCAGGAAGGAACCATGCGAATATATCATGAACATCTTGTATCCACCGTGGTGCACAAGTTTTTGGCAGATTTGCTTGGCAGTATACTTACCCCGGAACATGCCCGCACCCTCCTCGTCACCACACCGGCCGGACAGTTGCATGAAATTGGAGACCTGGTCATTGCACTTACCGCTGCAGCCATGGGTTGGCGGGTTCTTTACCTGGGTTCCAATTTACCTGCAGAGGAAATTGCGGCAGCCGCACAGGAAAAAAGGGCCAGGCTTATCCTTCTGAGCATTCTCTACCCTGCCGATGATCCGCACCCGCACGCAGAATTATTACGACTAGATCGCCTGCGTCCTGACAACATTACCATTATTGCCGGAGGTGCGGCTGCAAAATCTTACCAACAGACCCTGCAGCAGATCAATGCCATTTATTTCACGGAATTGAAAGAATTAAGAGCAAAACTGATTTCATTGCAGGGGGAATAATATTCCGGTATAACGAATTTCTGTTGTTCAATTGAATACAGGTATTATACTCCGGCCAAAAACAAAAATATATTCCATTTCATAAATTAAAAACGCCCTGCCTCAAAATCGGATCTTAGACTTTTTGGCCTGTACCATCTGGGGGTACCATCCCTCTGAAACTTATAACATCAGCCCAAAACAATAAACGGACTGGGTGGGGTATATATCACCCAATCTTAGAAAGATTTCAAACCCTTAGACCACACATAATAAATAGATAAGAGCTGATTATTACCCTCCTATTTTATTTTTCCATTTCTTAGAAATATCATTTCCAAAGTCAATAAGATACCAATCATCATTATGATATTTCCAATAATGATAGGTCGTATCTTTATAAGTTTTAAAAGGGAAAAATTTTATTTTCATGTTTACAATATTGGATGTCAAACCATCAACTCCGTCTATCCAGGCTGATAATGTTTTCACTTTATATGAAATCGGCCAGACATACACTCTTTTTAGCTCGACTATAAAAGTACTCCGGTTCTGGAGAACATAATTTGTAGCCCCCTTTTGCCTGGATTCCAATAATTTATCGTAGACCTTGTCCCAGGATTTTTTGGAATAGTACCTGTTTAATTCCGCATTAGCCTGATTTAATTTTTTCAACTTTTCTTCATTTCTGCTGCTGTCTGGCGGAAAGGATTTAGCCGTATGCACATCAATGATGAAAATGATCGGTAAAATCAGCAGAAAAAAAAATCCAAAAAGATAGTTCTTCATATCTGCTCCTTTCATCTGACGGTAATTATCTTATTCAATTATTATAAAACCTTTGCCCATTTTTATAATGTCAACAGCATTCTCTTCCGAACGGCGGATCAAAAAAATCCTTTAAGTTTTATTTCACCGGTTGCTCGTCCTTCTGGTTAGCACAATAACCTTCTCATTTAAATGGTTCATTCTGGTAATTACTGTAATATTTGCAGATTTCAGTGTTATCATTTTAATAATATCTTATGCCATCCACAACAATCATGTATTGCGGATACAGCGCATAGAAAAAATCTGCAATTTTATTTTTCCCGGCTCCCTTCGGCTTAATGCTTCCTAATTTATTAATAAGATCATAAAACTGGTAGGAACGACCTCCAACCGTACGTTGTATTCCGGCAAGGGTTCCTTTTTCCGCAACATATTCTTCCAGAATTCTGAGAAGCTCCTCCAGGGTGATATTGGCCACCCCTCCGTTGCGGACCTTCATCAACTCATAAACCCCCTTGATCATCTCAACTGTGTAATCCTTTAGCTCATTCCCAGATACAGCGCGATCGGGTTCATGCAAGAAAATCGAATGTCCAATTATTCCTTTACCCCCCAGAGCTTTATATCCGTGGTGGGCAAAATTCACATCCTGATACGAATGCAGATATTCGCCGAATTTTTCACTCGATAATCCAGCAGGATGCCCTTCAAGAGCATTAATGGCATTTCTTGATGCTGCAGATTCAAAGTGCCGGCTGTTTTTATTAGACCAATTTGCAATCCTCATAGGATTTGTGTCCGGGTTAAAATCAG
This sequence comes from uncultured Caldithrix sp., assembly GCA_964461135.1. GTDB lineage: Bacteria > Calditrichota > Calditrichia > RBG-13-44-9 > RBG-13-44-9 > RQOF01. The sequence goes on from CAYWTB010000004.1 coordinate 53,870, forward strand.
TATAGTTGTCTGCGAATGCAATTGAAGCTGCCTCTTCAGCTGACACTCCCATTATCATTACGGCCATATATAATGTTAAATCGAAATGGACATCCTCTCCAAACAGACCATTGGAATCCTTTAATAATATCGGATTATTGCCACAGTATAAATATGGCGATGAATATTGATTCAGGAGATCAACACTCAACCATCTTGCTATCCTGGCATCATAGTATCGGGCGCCAAAATAATCCAGGACGGTTTCCGCGTCCCTTTCCTTGCCTGTAAAGAAATCCCTGCTTTGCCCTTGCCCCGATATCAATACCCGGCCGGGCATCTTCAAACCAAACGGATAATAATCATAACCCTCTATTCCATGTCCGGCCTGATCCATTACCACGCGTATGGATCCCAGATGATCTTTTATATAAAAGAATTTCTGCATCTCTCCCAGTGGTTCGGGTATGGGCTCCGGAATCGGAGCCACTGCTTTCACCATCATGGAAAGTGTGTCCGAACTGCTGTCCGCCCGGGCGATAAACAATTTCACATCGTGCATACCTTCGGATTCGAAAGTGTAAGATTCCTGGGAGACCTTTAGCCCATCCACTTCCCAAGATTTCTCAGTGAGTACGGTTTCATCCTCATTAAGAGCATCATCAATCTGAAACACTTCATCAGTGCTTACCGGAATACTACCTTCACTTCGTTCGTCAATTCCGATGAACTCGTATCTTCCCAGCAGATCTTTCCCAAAGATATTCCAATATTTCAGACGTCCATTTCCGGAAAAAACACCCAACACCCTGCTGCCATCCACAATATAATGTTCAGCGGGATCATCGTCAATTTTTTTATAGATCCTCTGGCCTTCCGCATTATAGCGGTAAGTAATGGAACTGTTCAGTTGAAAACCCACTTTTTTCAGTGACAGCGGCAGATTCCGATGATCGTAATGAATATCAACCAGACCCGATTTTTCCGGAACATTCCAGAGAAGCGTGGAATTACCGTTTTCATCATAAGCAAAATTGCTACTGTCAATATCCCAGATATGCCTTTCATGGTCAATTTGGTCGGCAATAAAATCCAGCCGGTTACGGGAGTCATATGTATAAACCAGCTCATCAGCAATATCTGAGGTTGAATTGTAACGCCGCAAGGATTTCATATTTCCTGCGGCATCATATTTAACATCCATCACATCAAAATTATCCGTTACCTCCCAGCGGGTGGTAAACTGGGAATAATTTGCCTCCACCAGGCGTTTCATGAAATCATAGCTGTACTGATAACAATATCTTGGTGAATGGACACCGGAGATCAACTGGTTATAATACTCTGCCATTTCAATATTACCATCATCGAGATATTCATAGTGCGCTGCAAAAGGACGGGCATTATCTCCCACCCGATTAATATCAGTTAACCAGTTTCTGGCATTGTACGAATATGAGATACTACTCCGGAACGAATTATCCGCCATTTCACCAATTTTAAGAGAGTCCAGCAAACCCTTCCCTGAGTAAATATAACAGGCCTCACACAATTTGGGTTTATATTTACTTTCCGAAGTATATACTCTTGACAATCGGCCTAAATCGTCATATTCATAAAAGTGATAAAACGACTTACTACCGACAATTACAGCCTGTTTTATCAGTTGATTCTGCAAATTGTAATAGTTGTAAATCCAGGTGTTGCTTAATCCGGCAGTAATGATAAATTTTTTCTCAACCAATCCCCCCTCGGTGTAACTAATCAGTTCAACCTGGTTATTATTAAAACAGCGTGCTGCTAATCTGCCTTTCAAACAGTGAAAATCCGCTGCATTTATTGAAATGGTGAACTGATTCCATGGAAAAACCGTAAGATCAGGAATTGCATCAAATTGGCAGATGGTGACCTTATTAGCCGGTGTCTGTTCAAAGGGATAGCACTTTACTTCTCCATCCAGTGTACTGAAATCAGTTGCCGCCAACCCATCACCCACAGGTCTATCATAAAAATCGTAATTAGTAAAATAAACCATACCGTTTTTTGCCATTTTCTGATCCTGAGAGAACCTGAGATTTCCCTTGGGATCATAGCACAGTTGCTTTAAACCGGTGGTGGTATTTTTCTGTGAAATAATCCTTCCCATCAGATCATAACTATAAAGATGTTCATTTCCGGGCCCATCCTGCACCTTTATATCATCAACATATAATCCGCATACAGTGTTTAAATCACTTGCCTCAATACGGATCATGTTCATTTTTGAAATGTCGGGATTCTGAAAATCCACAGGCATAGTAATACCAAATTGTGACAGGTCGTAACTGGAGGGGACAAGAAATTCTTTTTCATTTATTTTGATCCTCAAATTATTGTGAGTAAAACTAAAGGTTAAATTTATCCATTGGTTCTCGGTTTCCGGGGGCAGCTGATAAATTATATTATCCCTGGAAGAGTATATGCAATTATCACAATCCCGCAGAAATATTTTTTCACCTATATTGAGAGATGATTCATTGAAATTTTTAAAATAAAGGAAAAAGCCTGTTGATCCGGAAGAAGAATGCAATGGCTCATCGAAGTTATTTGAGAATCCGACACTGATTTTAGGATAAAAAACGTTGGGAATCAGCTCTCCGATACTAAAACAGAAATTCGGAAATTCGCGGTAATCGGAAAAATTGATTCTGAATGAAACTTCTCCCGGAAATTCGAAGGGGGAAATCCAGAAATTCCGGGAGGCTGTGCTCCCCTGTGGATTAGAAATTTTCAAGCCACCCTGGGAAAAAGCCGGTAGACTATCAATTGAAACGACCTCCCATCTACCCTCAAAACGGGTTTTTCGTGGATCAATCTTTAAGTAATCGGTTCCCAGAAATAAATATTCCGGAAACCAGTCTGATGCATCAGGTGTCCAGACCGGATTATTCAGATATTCGCAAAACTGTTCTAATCCAACCATCCCCGATTCCGATTTCAACAAATGTCCCAGAGGATCGTACTCCCTGACTGTTGTGTATCCACGCCCGTCATTCAGATCTTTCAACGGGGTGTCCAGATGTTTATTAAATGTTTTGACCACATTATCATCGAAATCCCGGTATTCAATGGTCTGGTTTCCAGTTTCATCTGTGATACAGGTATAATAACAGCCGTTTCCCGCAAAAACATAGTTATACTGTTTTTGTGAAAAATTTCCAACGCCTTTGTTAAATGTTTGAATTTTTAATTGTCTTCTCGGATTTTTCCAGTATTCAAATTCGGTTAACCAGTCAAAATTCTGATAATCAGAATCGAAGCACTGGCCGAATTCCGGTGAGAGGATCACCCTGGAACAGGTCCGGTAAACCTTTGTCACCTCATTAAAGGGCGAAAATTCAAAAGCTGAGAGAAGTCTTGGTGCGGACGATAAAGCCGGAATATTCTGTTTTTGGACAAGATTTCCACAACCGTCGAAATATTGAAGGTTAAATTTCTGAACAGTGCCATTATCATTATATATTTTTTCGGCAATATAATTTATCATATTTCCGGGAAAAAAACTGAATCCGTATTCATACGCTTTAATCAATTTATGATCAAAGCGGCGGATGGTTTTTATTTTTCCTCCCGGATAGTAGTCAAAAAAGCGCGCAACACCATTCTCATCAATTTCAGATAAAATTTTACCCGTTGCAGGATCATACTGAAATTCCCGTGCCAGATCATCACCAGCTCTGCTCAGCAGACTGCTGACATTATCAGGTATACCGTTTACATGCTGTTCCCCCGTTAAAAAATAATTATTCAAACCTGGCGCAGTATTGTTAAACGGCTGCTGATTATCCCCGTAAAAATAAATTGTGATATTTCCATTGGCATCCTGTTCTTTTAATACTCTGCCGCATTTATCCCTTATCAGGTAATTATTTAGTGTAATTTGCTTTCCGGATTTATCCACCCACTGCTTCAGGGTTTGCAGGTAAACCTGCGGTCTGTCATTCTGATAATAATTTTGATAGACATAAGTGTTTTTATTCAGCAGATGATTGATTTTTTGCTGATCTGGCATATCACCTGAAATTAAAGTGTCGTAGATGGTTTCCACGGTAACAGTGCTGAGATCATACGCCGATTGAAATAAATTATTTGAAGCCTGGCCATAAACCGGGTCTTCAAATCCGAAAATAACCGTTTTTTGACGGTGCACATTTCCGGCCCGTCTGGAATCGAATATTTTTTCCCTGATGATACGCGGTTTTTCATTGATCATACTGTAATCATCAAAAATTACAGATTTAACCAGCAGAACATCCGGTGGATCTGCCGGATTGGTTAAATAGCCGGGATTTTGTTCATAAAAATTTTGTCTGACTAATCTGGGAACATAAATTTTTACGGTTTGCAGCAGATCGGGATCTGCAGGGGTAATGCTGTTCGTAGGAGTAACCGAACTGGTTCCGTGGAAGGACGGAATAGAAAATCCAATATGATTTGAATAATCATATTGATACTCTGTTCTGTCCATAAGTTTTCCTGCAGAATCAAAGTTTTCTTCCCTGAATTTTGCGTCGAAGTAATTTTCCCATGTGTCATGGGCATATATAAAATCTTTTTTCGTGTCCAGGCCCAAATAAAAATTTTTAAATTCTGTGACAAAACGCGGATAAACAGCAGCGATACTGTCATTTCCAGAATGAGGTTGATAGTAATAGGCTACAGTGGAGCCGGAAGATACTCTGATAAAAGACCCGGGAGAATTTCTATCTTCCACCAGGGATTTTTTCTCTTTTTTTACCTGATCATAACTGACGTACCATCCACCGCAGGAGGATCCGCTGCCAGTTTGACTCCCGGTACCCAGAATGTGAACATAACCATCTCCATAGGAATAATCTTCAAAGTATTTGAGATCACCGTTTTCATAAACGATTTCTTTGATTCTCGCTCCATCTCCGTATTTTGTACTGGAAATTTTTTGATAGCTGGCCTGTGAGGAATTGAAATAATAGTCATAATTTATCTGGTCGGATTCGTACCGGAATAATGTCTTTAAACCCAGCGATGCTGAAATGCTCTTCAGAGACCAGGCCCACTGATTAGGATTCGGGGGGGTGGAGGAATTAAACCAGACATAACCGTTTCGGTCGTTGCGATAATCAGTCCAGGACTGTTTCATCACCGGTTCCCAGAAATGACTGGTGGAGAACATATCCGGATTATAATAATAATGGGTAATGTTCTGTTCATCTACATCATAGGTAATCCAGCCGGAGCCATTAATTCCATTATAATCAAACACTATAGGAGGGTGAGATGTATAATAAGTGATTCCATCGATAGAGAATGATGTCTGCTTCTGACTGCTGATATTATTCCCGGCTGCCTTATTATTTTCCATGGTATACATTTTCCTAAGTGTTAATCTGCCCTGTTTTATCAAACCGGTATTATTTGTACCCAGTCCCCACAGCGAGTAATCATACAGAAAGGCATATTCCCTCATAATATTTAGCGGATCAGTATTCTTAAGTCGTAACGATATCCTGGAAATCTTTTTAAATCTGGAGATTCGATAAAAATCCGGATCGGCCTGAATATTGAAATTATCGCGTGCGAAATAATAACCGAACTGTCCGTTATCATCTTCCCGGTCGGTGAAATGGAAAACCAGTTCATGACTGTTGCTCACAATTTTTGTTACAAATGTTTTTTCCTTATAATAGGCCGTCAGATCAGTGACACTCGTGGAGGATACATCGGAATTATAGATTGTCCCCATGGCATAGGCAGGTTCCATTACCGATTGTTTGAATCTTGAGTCGGTGGTGCCACCCGGGTAATAAAATTCCATTAAAGAAACATCAGAATATTCAAATTTAATCCAGCCTCCACGGCAGTCATCATCCGGCTCGCCAAAAGGGTCTGCGGTAGAACTGACATAATCAGGACCCAGGATATATAGCAGATTCCATTTATAATAATACTCGAAAGGGATAATATTATCCCCGTGCGGATCCGCGGTCATATACGGAAGAATGACTTCCCCAAAAATCCTCAGAGGTGCTCCAAACACATATTTCATTCCCGTCAATTGATTAATGACAACAAATCTTTCAATACCACTGTTATAATAATGGCAAGAGTTATTCAGATGCTCATTTTCTTTAAGCCATCCGGGATTATTCAGATTAGCAGGATTAAAATTGCTCCGACTGTAAGTATTGTTAGGATTCGTATGGACCACAGCAGTTGTATCGTAAGGATCGTACTCAATAGTCAGTGTTCTCGAATTTTGGGATGATACAAACAGATCAGCGGATTTCAAATAATATAATTTAGCTGAAAAATCAGGCAGCTGTAAGGTCCAGGTGTCAGGATTATCCAGGGGATTTGATCTGGGTGAAAGGAAGTAACCTTTCTGCAGTTCAGAATACAGCCCATGATGATTTTTATCATCCGGGAACGTATTGACCACCCGTTCAATACAGGGAAGGTTCAGACTGAATCCTAATCCTACTTCCGAAGCTGCCTGTGCCCAGTGAATTCCGTTCTGATATCGCAACATTAAAGGATAGGATATATTTTTGCCCGGCAACTCAAGCAAGGGAATTTTCAGATTTAAATCACCTTTGCAATCCACCATAACCGAATAATCTGCAACGCTGTTTTCAAGATGAGTTTCTTTCTGACGGTTTTCCGGGCCAATCAACCGGTTATTATTCACTACCTGGCTACACAACTGACCTTTCACAAAACTGATAATAATAAATCCATAAAACAGAAGTTTTATCTTTTCCATCTCCCACTCCTTTTTTTGGCTCATCAGGAATCCAGCATAAATCATGCTAGAATCATAAGCCATATATTTACAAGTAATTATAATATATCTACTGGAATTATAAAGGTCATATTTGCGTATACATATGTATATAATAAGTAATAATCATTATATTTTCAGCGGTACGAAAAAATGAAAGCGCTTAGAGGTGCAAAAATTTTTGCAGTTACGAATGGATTGTGGGTTGGCAATGGTTGAATAAAACCAGGCAAAAAATAGAAAAAAGTCCTTGCACTGCTGCCCTCAAATCTCCGGAAAGTCTATTCAGGACAAAATCACTAGGGAAGAAGCATCGGTATGAATAGGAAGTATTATCAGAACAGGATTTGATTAGTAATCGGAACTGAAAAATTCCAAAATATATATGATCTGAAGAGTGTCAATAAACGGGTCGCACATATGGCAATATTTTTGCTCAAAAAACAATTGCGGGATGATCAAATTATCAAATCTGCTAATCATAATAGGATCATAAGGTGATTCAATGAACTGCGGCCTTAAAAATGAAGATGGATTTTCTCTTATTTTTACCATGATAATATCCGTAATTCTTTCGTCCACTATTCTTGCAGTATTTCTTTACCTGTCTGTACACCAGCATCTCATTTACCGGAAAGCCAATTTTCTTAAAGCCAAATATTGTGCCCGGGGTGGATTAAACCTTAAAATTATTGAGCTGGAAAATGAAAATTCCATACAGGACTGGACGCTTTCTATTAACCAGTGTATTTACCTGTCCCCCCGTGACAGTTGCATGGTAAGCACCAAACGCTGGGGAGGATTTCTTCACATGTTGTCCAAGTCCTGTAAAAAAGATCAATCTTATTCTCTTCGGTCTATTTGGGGAATCGTATCCACAGAATTTTACAATCCAGCCATTGTAGTAAATCCGTTTTCGGAAACTTTGGTGATATCAGGGGAGACTCAAATTTGGGGAGACGTCTATACTGGACTGTCCGGTTTGAGGAAAGGATCTTTATCCGGTCTGGCTTATCGCGGGAACAGACTGGTTTTTGGAAAAATTATAAAATCAGAAAAAGATAACCGCCCTCAAATAGACAGACTATATATTAAACAGATTTTTCATGACTGGCGGAAGTTTTTCACCTTACCGGCACAGAAATTTTCCGATTTTATCCATGAAAATTGTGATGTGATTAATCCTGCATCACCGGAAAACGCAAACATCATAATTCTCTCTGTGGACAATGAAGAAATAAACAGGAGAAACTGGCATCTTAAAGGTCCTGCCGTTTTAATAGCAAAAGAAAAATTGAATATACAATGTTCTCTCCGGATCGAGAATTTTGTGCAGATATTATGCGAAAAATCGATCACGCTGTCAGGTAATTCCATTCTTTCAGATGTGATTCTGTACTCCCCGGACTCAATCAGGATAAAAAAAACAGGGAGCTTCGAAGGCCAGATTTTTTCTGAAAAAAGTATCGGTTTCGATCAGAATGTTCGGATAGATCTTCCCAGTCTATTTCTGGTTTATTCCGAATTTAATAATGGATATATTAATATAAAACCTCATGCAGCCGTTAATGGCTGGTTCTATTATACCTCTCCGCATCGAGCAGAGGCGCCCGGAGCGGTTCAGGCTAACATTCTGATTTCCGAGAATTCGACTGTAACCGGTCTGGTCTATTGTGATGATTTTACGGCAATTTCCGGAACAGTGAATGGAATCATTATTACCGATCGCTTTTTGCTGGAGGATCCTCCCTCGAAATACATCAACTGGATTAAGGACGGGCATATAAACCGGGATAAACTCCCGAAAAAATTTACTCTCCCTGTTTTTATGAAAAATACAAATTTCTCCATGTTACCTTTGAAATTCCTATGAAAAAAAATCTGGAAAAAGACGAAGGATACACGCTCATAGAAGTATTGACTGCTTTCAGCCTATTTTTTCTTCTGATTTTTCCCCTTCATCAATTGATCAGTTTTTTCTACTGCGATTCCCACAATTTGGATATCCTGAATGCGATAAACCTGGCTGAAAGTGAAATGGAGCTGGCTGTTTTAAAGAACAATTTTTCTGAGATTAGCTATACCACAGAAATCAATAGAAAAAAATATAAGATCCTCCGGCAAATAAAGACGGACCGGAATCTGGTTTTGGTGGAGGTGAAGATATATTCACTGCGAAAAAACAGGGTAATAATACATTTCATAACCTGCTGTAGTCGAAAGGACGATTAAACATTAAATCTGTCCTAATTAATAAAAACGGTTATACTGCCATTGAGTTAATGATCGCTTTACAGCTTTCCTTACTGCTGATAAGCATGGTTTATTTGAGCTATCTGTTTGCATCCTCGCTTATGATAAAATGGCAAAGGAAAGTTGAAATCGAAAATCAACTGTCGGTCATATCAAGAGACATGTCGGTTAAAATTAATTCCATCCGTGAATTATTAAACGCAGGGCCCCATGATATTACGGCAATAAATAATAGCGGGGATACACTGAATATCTCCCTGCATCCCGTCTTAAAATTAAACAGACATACATTTGGAAATGAAAACATTAAATATAAGGAGGGGAACTTCCGCTATTATATTAAAAGTCAATCTGATGGCAATGATATTACCATAACGGAAGGTCCGAATTTAACTCATAAATACCTCGCTATCGGTGTGGAATTCAATTTAAAATTTATCATATTCAACAGGATGTATCAGCTGAAATCTACCGTTTATCTTCAAATGCTAAATAATATTTCCTTCTAAATTTACCGTTACCATATTTCAGGAAGGCACATTAATGGGTGAAGGGGCAGAGTATCGAAGATGAAGGATTAAAGATGAAGGAAATAAACATTTGACAGTTGAGCGAGAGGGTAAAGGATAAACGGTAAAGGGAGAAAAGGGAACGGATTACATATCCAGTGTGTGAGATTTTTTTGTGTAATTTGTATTTTGGATTTTATCTCCCCGGATTCATAAAACATGAAACCCTTTTTTTATTGCACCTTGAATCTCCGGTCCAGCTCCCTAAACCCCGGATCCTTTTTAAATTGCCGGAACGATTCTCACTTCATATCATGGAACCAGCATCTTCAGGACGGGTCACAAATACCTGAATTCTGAAAACCTACTTCCTGCTTTCAGCTTTCAGCTATTAACTTTCCGGATACCTGTTTTGCTGCCACCTGGATCCAGGAGGCTGAGCAATGGATGCCAACTCATTACATTTTTTTAAACAATCCGATAAGCCACAATAAGACTATCGCACCGACCGTTGCGGTAATCACGGACCCGATGAATCCGTAGGCAGTGACTCCCACCAGATCAAACAAAAACCCGCCAATAAAGGCACCAATCCAACCCACAACAATATTTCCAAGCAGGCCGAACCCCCTGCCCTTCATGATTTTACCCGCCAGCCAGCCGGCAAGGAGGCCGATGATTAAAAAGGCAATAATGTGCATGAAATCCCTCCGGAGTAAGTGTTTTGTAACAAGTTTTATCAGTAGTTTTTAAAAATGGGATATTCCCGGTCCGGGTTTCAGGGAAGTATCAGGCGCACCCAGTCCACCTTGCGGCGGGTTGCACGTGTTATTACAAATTTAACGCCGTTATATTCAAAGCTCTCGTCCCGCTTGGGAATATGTCCGAGATAGTTTAGAATGAAACCGGCCAGGGTGTCATATTCTCCTTCCGGAATTGAGATTCCGGTCTCTTCATTCAGTTGCTCAAGCTCGATCCGGGCACTTACACTGAAAATCCGATCCTCAATTTTACGGACGTGGATTTCAGTGGCATCATATTCATCAATTATTTCCCCCACCAACTCTTCAATGATATCTTCCGTGGTTACCAGTCCGGCTGTACCTCCATACTCATCAATTATGATGGCAATTGAGGTATTTTTCTGCCGGAAATTACGCATCAGTGACAGGCTTCGCTTGGTTTCGGGCACGAAAAGTACCTCCCGAATGATGTCCTGAATGGAATTGGGTTGAAGGAAAAGGTCTTTCAGAAATACCACCCCTATAATATCATCCAGATTGTCCCGATACACCGGAATTTTGGTAAATCCCGATTTCTGAAATATCGTCGCCAATTTTTCGATGGAAGCATCCTGCTCAACAGCAATGATTTCAGTTCGGGGTATCATGGCATCTCTGACATGTAGCTGCCGTAAATCAAGCAACCGGGTTATAATCAGATTTTCCCGTTCATCCAGACTGACATAGTTCTGGCTTTCCTTAATGAGAACTTCCACATCTCTTTTGGAAAAAAAATCGGTGATTTCAGTGGATGGATAATTAAACAGTTTCAGGATTAGTCCGCTCAGGAAACTAACAATCCAGATAATGGGCCGAAACAGATAATAGAAAAATTTCAAAAGGTAAGCCACTTTACGGATAATCCAGTCTGCCAGGCTGCGAAACAGGGTCTTTGGAATAATTTCACCAAACAGGATGGTAATGCCGGTGATAAGCAGCCAGGTAAGTTTTTCATCCATGTAACGGTGGAGATAGAGAGTTGCATAAGAAGCGAATGCTACATTAGCCAGGTTATTCCCAACCAGAGTAGTATAAATGAAATTTTCCGGTTTTCTGAGGAATTCAGCAATAATTTCAGCTGTTCTGTTTTTCTGCCGGCGCCACAGCTCAATGCGGACACGGTTTACGGAAATAAAGGCGGTTTCCGTACCGGAAAAATAAAACGTCATCAGCAGTGTCACCAAAATGATAATCAGTTCATACAAGACGGTATATCCTCATTTCCTGCTTCACTATTTCAACAGTCGTATAAAATACTAACATTTACGGTTTCGGGCCAAGTACAAAATTTTGCTTTTTTAATGTTTAAGTGAATATTTTTATTATATTATCAAATTATATCAGAAAAGGGTCGTTTAATGCAACATTTTTTAAAAAAGCCACCTGTTATTTTGATTCTCCTTGCATGTATCACCGTCCAGGGATATTCGGCAACTATAAAATCGGCCAAAATACAGGGATTCCACCAGGCTGAGATTGTACTGGACGATTCCATTGCAGCAGAAAACCTGGCCGGCTGGCATACGGATCCACCTCTGCCAATTGAACATATCAGCAAAAATCAGTTCAAATTCACAATACATACCGGTGAACCATTCGCACTGGAGAAACATTATTATCTGATTGATGAACAGGGGCGGAGGCTATTTCTGATTCCGGATGGTATTCTTGATTCACTTTATTCGGATAAACCCCTGGGTTATGAGCTCCATACGGAAAGTACCACCTTTCGGGTTTTTGCACCCCGTGCCCGCTGGGTCCGTCTGGTACTTTACAACAGCTACCAGGACACAGACGGGCAGGAATATCGGATGGAGAGGGACCTTGACGGGGTATGGGAATTCAGTATAGAAGAAAATCTTTCCGGCAGGTATTACGGTTACCGGGTATGGGGTCCGCCGGGAGATGGAGAAATGTTTGATTCCACCGTGGTGGCGGCGGATCCTTACAGCCCTGCAACCGCCAGCCAGAATTACTACACACACCCAGCAAAAACCGTTATCATGTCAGGGAACTATTTTCTACAGGAAGATGACAGCTGGCAACATATCCCCGTGCAGGATTTAATTATTTATGAAATGCATATCCGCGATCTCACCGCTCACCCTTCCTCCGGGCTGGCAGAGGGTGAAAGAGGCAGCTACATCAGTCTGCTGAAAACCCGGCAGCGGGGAGGCCTTCCTTATATTACATCCCTGGGTGTCAATGCCGTTGAACTACTTCCCAGCCAGGATTTCGGCAATATCGAGGTCCCTTACCGCGATGCAGCTGCTCCGGTCTTTAACACCTGGAATCCCTATGCCCGTAACCACTGGGGATATATGACCAGCTACTTTTTTGCCCCCGAATCTTATTATGAGAGTGGTGGAACCATGCAGGAGGGACAATATAATGGAATGGACGGAAGGCAGATGCGTGAGTTCGAACAGATGGTGGAAGCATTTCACGACAACGGAATGGCGGTATTAATGGACGTGGTGTATAATCACGTCTCGCAGTACGATTATAATCCATTCAAATATATAGATAAATTCTACTATTTTCGGCTGAATGACGATTGTTCCTTTACTTCCACCAGCGGGTGCGGAAACGATTTCAAAACGGAACGTCCCATGGCCCGGCGGTTAATCGTGGAAAGTGTTCTTTATTGGATGAAAAAATATCACATCGATGGATTCCGCTTCGATCTGGCCCTGTTACTGGACTGGAAGACCATTGACCGAATACGGCAGGAAGCCAGAAAAGTGAATCCGGAGGTCGTATTGATTGCCGAACCCTGGGGAGGTGGATACGATCCCAGCGGCTTTTCCGACCATGATTGGGCATCCTGGAACGATCAGTTTCGAAACGGGGTGAAAGGACAAAATCCGCATGACGGGCTGGGTTTCATCTTTGGGAAATGGCGGGGTAATAACAATTATGAATCTATGCAGCGTTATGTCATGGGATCTCTCCGGATTTTTGGAGGACAGTACCTTTCCAGCATCCATTCTGTTAATTATCTGGCATCGCATGATGATTACACACTGGGGGATTTCATCCGGATTGGTCTGGGCGATGTTAAAAAAGATGATGTGATTACCAATCCTGACGCTCATGCTCTGCTCTCTGCCAAACAGATAAAAATTAATAAACTCGCCGTTCTCTTCCTGCTGACCACACAGGGACCGGTTATGATTCATGAGGGACAGGAATTTGCGCGCTCCAAGGTAATAGCCCCCACTGAGGCACCGGATCCGGATGTCGGCAAAATTGACCATAACAGTTACAATAAGGATAATGAAACCAACTGGCTCAATTTTAAACATGCTGCTCTGAATGCAGACCTGTTGCATTATTACCGTGGCCTCATACGCATGCGCCTGAATCATCCGGCATTCCGATCTTCACCACCGGAGAATTTCAAATTCTTTCCGGTTCGGGATTCGCTCTTTCTTACCTATGAAATAAATCATGAATCCGGACAATATCTGGTGTTTCTGAATGGCAACCCTGATCTTTCTCATAGCTTTACCCTGCCGGAAGGTCGATGGGGGATCCTGGCAGATCAGTCACAGGCTTCAGAAAAGCCTTTCGAATGGATCAGCCAGGGAGAAATTTCTATTCCACCCACTTCCGGGAAGGTCCTGGTTAGGGCGGTTAATCCCCGCTAAGTCAATTATTTTTAATGAAGGCCCTGGCAAAATGGGGACAAACACAGAGATTCTTTTCAGATGTTATATTTTGTAAATGGCCTACCGGATTCGCAGACATTTTATCAACTCGGTGAATCCTTCAACCTTTTCCTTCAAATAAAAGTAACTGTTTACAGAATGAGAATACAAAAAGGAAGGTATTGGACCTTCTGGTTTTTATTTCAATATTCTGAGCCAGGTACATAATCATAGTGGGTTGTCTAGAATCTCGCGGCCAGCCCAATTCTACCTCCGCATATTTTTTAAGGAATTCTGTTTTGCGTGAGGGATTCACGGCCTTATTTTAATGACTTTAAAATACCATCATTCAGAAACACAAAAGGGACATCATGGAAAAACCGAATTCAGAGAAAAAAGGTGTAGGCAGTTTCCCTGCCATATTCTGGCTGGTGATCATTTTCGAGTTTTTTGAACGGGGATCTTATTATGGCATGATGAGCATTCTATCCGTATATCTTACCGAAAATCTGCACTTTGCCAAGGAGAGCGTAGGGATTATTAAAGGTACCATTCAACCCCTGCTCTATTTTCTTCCCATAATCAGCGGTGCCCTGGCAGACCGTTTCGGGTACCGGAAAATGCTGATGATTGCTTTTTCCCTGCTGGGATTAGGATATTTTCTTACGGCACAGGCCACCAGTTACGCCCTGGTTTTCGGTGCCCTGGTAGTAATGGGCTTTGGAGCGGGAACCTTTAAACCGATTATTTCCGGTTCCATCGCCAAAGTAACCGATGAAAAAAACAGTACACTTGGATTCGGAGTGTATTACTGGTCCATCAATCTGGGGGCTTTTCTGTTTCCCCTGATACTGGTTCCGATCCTGAAAAAAATGGACTGGACCTATGTAATTCTCGCCTCTGCCATCGGTACCGCCAGCATGCTGATACCCACCATCTTTTTTTATAAAGATCCGGTAAAACGGGAGAAGAAAACACAGGAAAGACAATTCAACATTATACAGACCCTGGCCAATGCGTTCGAAATAATCTACAGCCCGGTGGTATTGATTTACAATTCCATGAAAAAATCTGCAGCACGGAGAACCATCATTATTATGGTTCTGGCCATTCTTTTTCTTTACGCGATATACAGCTACCTCCAGGCTCCGGTGGCCAGCGAAAAATTTTCCACTGTGGGTGTTTTAAAGAATACCACCACCCTCATTTTCAAAGTGGACCGGAACATGCTGGCCCCGGAAGAATTTCGAATCAGGGTTCTCAATGCCGATTCATCCCGGGTGGCTCTCACAATTTATAAGCCACGCCAACTGGATCAGTTTGCACCGGTTCTTCATGATTCATTGAAGGCATTTCCGGACCTGGCATTTCTCAATGAAAATGATATCAGGGACTTGATGAACCGTTCGGACCGCAAGGTGGAGTTATTATTTGTTCCGGGCAGCGGTAATGAGAAAAACTTCGAAATAAAACAAACCGGACCGGATCAGTTTCAGGTTGTTCTGAACAAACCGGAATCTTTTCAGAATTATCGATCAGAGGTATATATGAGCCTGGAACAATATCCGGTTCTGAGAGGACTGACTCCTGAAGACATCCAGAAACTTTACGCCGCCAGCAGAGGCAGATCTTTTTTCTTTCTGTATGTCATCGGGCTCATTATCGTGGCTCTGCTGGTGACCGCATACAGCCGCAGGAAGAACGGGAATGCCAAATCGTCAGACACTCGACCCTCCTACAAAATACCCTTTTTTATTGTCACGGCAGCCGGGCTGATTCTGTGGTTTCTGCCGGGATTAACGATTCTGGGACGGATTATTTCCTATGTGATATTTTTTACCGTGACTTCTCTTTTTATTATTGATAAATCCGAACCGGCAAAATTCAGGGATCATGCCAAATTTCTGCTTATGATTTTCCTGTATTCGGGTTTCTGGATTCTGTATTTCCAGATGTTCGATTCAGTCCTGTGGTATGTTCAGGCCTATGTGAATGCAACTTCCCTTAATAATGCAGTAAATAGTTTTTTGGGAACGTTTGGTATTCATATCCAGTGGTTCTTTGATGTGGAACATGTAACCGTTATTAACGCCGGCACTATCATTCTGCTGCAGCTGCTCATTTCCAATATTGTAAAGCACAGAAAGGCACTCCCGACAATGATTTCAGGTATCGGAATCGCCACCATCGGAATGGCCATTCTTGCTGTTTCCACCGATATATGGATCTTTGTGACGGGAATTATTTTATTTTCTATCGGTGAAATGACGGCTCATCCTAAATTTATCAGTTATGTGGGTCTCATTGCCCCCTCCGATAAAAAGGCCATGTACATGGGTTATCTGTTTCTTTATGGAGTATTCGGCAGTTCTATAGGGGGTATCATGGGAGCCAGGCTGTATGTTCATTTTGTGGATAATCTGAATCAGCCAAAGACGCTTTGGCTTATTTTCAGCGGTATCGGGGTGGCCACCATTCTGGCCTTGCTGATCTATAACAGGTTCCTGGCACCAGACAGTGAGACAAAAAACTGATACAACCCGGCAGACAGACATTAAAAAGCCCCGGATAACCATCAGCGGGGCTTAATCTTTACACAGGTTTCTGCAGGTATTTGTTAAATCTTATTTAACACACCGTCCAGGTCATCGATAAGATCCTGTACATGTTCAACCCCAACTGACAACCTTACCAGTCCCGGCGTAATGTGAGCTTCCTTCAGTGCATCTTTACTCATTCCGGCGTGGGTCATGGAGGCGGGATGCTGAATAAGCGTGTCACAGTCTCCCAGACTCACCGCCAGAGTACACAACGCCACATGATCCATCAGGTATTTTCCGGCATCAAAGCCGCCTTTCAATTCAAAAGATATGATTCCTCCCCCGCCGCTTTGCTGCCTCCTGGCCAGTTCGAATTGAGGATGGGATTCCAGAAACGGATAATAAACTCTTCCAACGGTCGGATGCTTCTCCAGCCACCGGGCAATAGTCAGCGCATTTTCCTGACTTTTTTCCACCCGCAGTGCCATGGTCTTTAATCCCCTCAGCAGCAGCCAGGCGTTAAAAGGGGACATTGTCCAGCCATAATGAGTTGAAATTTTAAAGGCGCGTTTAATAAAATCCCGCTCACCGACCACAA
Source organism: uncultured Caldithrix sp. (assembly GCA_964461135.1). GTDB lineage: Bacteria > Calditrichota > Calditrichia > RBG-13-44-9 > RBG-13-44-9 > RQOF01. The sequence goes on from CAYWTB010000004.1 coordinate 70,983, forward strand.
TACCAGCCACCACATCTCCATGTCCGCTGATATATTTGGTGGCAGAGTGCAGAACAATGTCGGCACCAAAATCCCTGGGACGCTGATATAAGGGAGTCAAAAATGTGTTATCCACACAGACCAGTGCATTACCGGTATGCGCGATATCTACCACAGCGGCAATATCGATGAGTTTAAGGGTAGGATTGGCCGGGGTTTCAATGAGGATAAGGGTGGTATTCTTCCGCATGGCCTCTTCCACTTTCTCAAGGCTGGAAGCATCTACCCGGCTCACCTCTATGCCGATATTTTTGATCTCATCTTCCAGAAGATAATGAGTTCCGCCGTACACCGTATCATCCACAATAATGTGATCACCGGCTCTGGCGGTGGCAAAGACCACGTTGGCTACGGCCGCCATGCCTGAGCTGGTGGTCATTCCTGCCTCATAACCTTCCAGAAGTGCCATTTTTTTACCCAGTACATCCGCATTAGGATTCCCGAGGCGGGAATAGATATAACCCGGTTCCTGGCCTTTGAAACGACGGGCACCCTGTTCGGAATTTTTAAACACAAAGGTGGAGGTCTGGTAAATTGGCATGGACAACGCACCAGTATGCGGATCCGACTGCTCTACTCCATGGACAATCTCGGTCTCCATGCGGTATTTCATGGTTTGCTCCCTTCTGAAAATCGCTGTTTATCTTGTCATCATAATTTATACAGGAAAATATAGGGGAGGCGGGCCGATATTTCCAGCCAATATATTTTTTGGAAATGCCGGTATTTGCTGAAAAAAAGTGAGGTAAATTATTTATTGCCGGGATTTCCTTTGTGTTTCCGGTAAAGCTTTCTCAACCCGATGGCGGATTCCTTCCCGTCACAGATTCCATCTCCATCCGTATCAATGAATCTGTCCCGGGGAGGATTTTTCCCTTTGCGATAACCCTTTCCCCCCTGTTCCAGATGGTCATCAATACCATTGCCATTAGCATCGACAAAGCCTTCCAAGGGCTGTTCAGTTCCAGCCGGCTCTACCCCCTGCTGCTGGCCTTCCGGATTCTGCTGATCTTTCTGAACCTGTTCCCTTTCCTGTGCCTGTTTCTGCTTTTGTTCGCCGGTCTTTTTTTGTTGTTGCTCGGTCGACTTTGTCTTTACCTGCTCTTTTTTCTTTTCCGTTTTTGTGGAATCCGCATTCTGTCCCACAACACCTGATATTCCAATGAACAGGCTCAGAATGATAATATAATAGTTTTTCATGGCTTTACTCCTCCGAAGAAATTTTTTCTCCCTTAATGACAGATATTATATCTACCGGAAGAATATCATTTTGTTCGGCGATGTCTTTAATAAATTCATCTTTATTATATATTATTTTATGATTATCCAGTCTTTTTAAAGTTACCTGAACAGGGATTCCCAGTTCCGCCGCCACTTCTTCCACGGTTTTTCTACCATAACCGGTATACAGAGTTTTTTTGGCGTCATTATCGGAAACTCTCTGTATCAATTCGCTGGGAGACGTATTATTCATCTCTGCCAGCTCCTCAATTGTGGTCGTGGAATCAACATGCTGAATCCCTTCATGTTTCAGGCTTTGCAAAAGATTCTCCATATTGGTGCCGGTTTTCTGAGCATATTGAGACAGGGTAAGCAGTTCCGCATGAGGAATGGGTGGTTCGCTTGACGGATTGCTCCAGGAATTGCTCAGATATTCTCCAAAATCCATTACAGTCTGAAAGGGGGGAACCTGCAGAATCATTAGAACCAGTATGGTTACAGTCAAGAATGAAGATAAGGCCAGTTCCTGCTTCATTTTAATACCCGCCTGGAGTTTCGATTTCAGATAGCTCCAGAAAACTATCCAGTTATAATATAAATGAAATGCACCCACGATGATAAATGCCAGGGCAAAAACAGTATGGACAGCCTGCCAGCCGGTTTTGGTTAATCCCATAAACCTCCAGATCACCCAGTTTGCTACCCGTCCTGGAGGTGAGAAATAAAGAACTATACCGGTAAGAATTAAAATCAGCCAGGCGAAAACCACCATAAAACTGAAAAACGCTTTCCTATTGAATTTAGCCGGACGCATCATCATTCTACCTCTTACATATCCAGTTGCAGTCCCAGCGAAACAAACTGGCTGTCATAATTATACCAGTAGCTGTTGGAGCTGTTATTCATCCATTGATAATTCATCTGCAGAGCCAGGCTGGTGGATGCCGTCAGTGGCAGATCCAAACGCTTTTCCAAGGTAATCCGGAACGTTCTGAGCGTATCTTTACGAAGAACCGTTTCATCAAAGTTTTCCGCATCCACATAAATACCCTGCATCACATAGTTCTTCCGGTGATAATACCCGGCCAGCCTGGCGGACATTCTGAAAGGAAGCAGTTGAGTCAGTTCCACTCCAAATATTTGCGCTTCATAACCCATCATATCATCAAAAATCTGTGACTCAGTGGCATACCCGGGAAGCAGGCCGGCAATATTACGGTCATAGTTTAACAGATTAATGCGCTGATGATATTGAAATGCAAGGCCGCTGTATTTCATAAGCGACTGCGCCATACGCAGTGACAACACAATCTGCGCAGACGATGGTGTTTCTCCGGAAGACGAATAGATGTAATATCCACTTCCGGGGCCATGATCATTGCCCGGACCACCTCCACCCTGTTCCACGCTGCTCACGGACTGCAGAATTCCCATAGATGAATCTGCGGGAAGCGCAGGCGAAACCTCGGGTTCCAGGTAATATTTATAATTAAACGTGACTGCCCCGATAATGGTTGATCGCATCGGAAAGGATCGGTGTAATGAGGTATAAGCACTTAAAAGAATATTGTTCAGATTTGTTAACTGCAGGAAGCGGTTCATTGACCCATTGGCTCCTAATCGCCAGGTGAAATTGTCTACCTGTTCGTTATGGTTAAAACCGGCACGCAAAGTTATGTAATCATAAAGATTATATTCCGGACGATCGATTCTGTTTTCCGCAGAAATACTCCAGCTGGTTTTCTCTCCACCTCCCAGATGAAACTGGTGCCAGTATAGATTCCGGCCGGGATTCTGGTAGTAGTTCATGAAACTTCCGTAGTACTGCATGGATACTTTCTCCCAGTCTTTCTGGAACCCCATGGCAATTCGTGTAATCTGATCCTCCTGGGATTCAGGATATCCGAATGGATTGGAATTATATTCCTGTTCCAGGTAGAGTGAATAATACCACTGGCCGTATGCAGAACAGACGGTTAAAATTAAAGTAAAAATGATGAGAGCGGGTATGAAGATGATGTTTTTACTTCCGTCCATTTTTTAACCTCTTTCGAATAATATGCAGCGCTCTTCCTTTATGGGAAGAGCGCTTTTCACCCTGCCCGGATGTCATCTACGTGGACCTCTGTTTGTTTTTCCTTTTGGTCCGGTTCCGTCACAATTTCCTGAAGCCGCTCCGGTTCCATACCCCATTCCGTTCTGAGGGCAGACACCCCGGTTACCGGTGCCATCACCGGGACCATAACCACCCCTGCGGGTTTTATGTATGGCAGAGGCTTTTCCTTGGCCCTGATTCATATTATCGGCTATACCATCACCGTCTGTATCCACAAACTGCTGCTGGCGTTTACCCTTACCGGCTCCCTGGTAATCGGGATCCTGGCCGTTGGGAATACCATCCTTGTCATGATCCGGCGCGTTATCATTAAAACCATCGCCGTTCTTATCAACAAAGTTCGGTCCGTGGATTACCCGGTTCTGCTCAGTGTTTTGAGTAGTTCCCTGGTTCTGATTCTGATCCTTCAGCTGGAGTTCCTGATTTGTTTTTTCTTTCTGCTTGCTGGAATTGTCCTGGGCCCTGCTGATCCCTGCGGTCAGAGACAGGGACAGAAATACAACGAAAACGAACAGATATAACCTTTTCATTTTTTATTCTCCTTATTATGTTTTGTTATCAGGTTTTCGTTCATTTGTTATATTTCTTTACAAACCTCGTGCCAGGATTAGTAATAATTTTTAAGTTTATAATAATAATAGACTTGTAAATTTTATTAACCTGACGTCGGAGACTTGTCTTCGCCCGGTTGGTCGTATAAATCGACCTGCCAGTCGATACCCAAGTGTTCGGGTCAATTTTCTGATAAATTCCGCCTGAAAATAGGATTCTTCGCATTAATACGTGACTGCTAAACTTACCTGATCTCCTGAGAAAACATGTCAGCGCTGCCTGCTGTCAGGCAGGTACGCGGTGGTTTTGGCATTTCGACTCTTAACGATCCTTTACACCTCCCACCCTAAGTGGTTGGGTTAGTAATGAATTAAAGAAAACCTTGCTCAATTACTAATCCCGGCAGGGATGAAATGTTTAAAGAAAAGATAGAATCGAAAGACATGAACTCTGCAGGAGTGATATATGAAATCCTTTCAGAATATTTTGTTTGGGTATTCATTATTATGAAGTACCGAAAATATGAAACTAACAGATAACTATACTTACATGATATAACACTGTTTCGCTATAATTCAGTACTGGAATTACCTACTTTAATCCCAGTTTTTCCAGCCGTGAGCGGAGGTGTCTCTCCGTTATTCCCAACAGGCGCGCCGCTGCACTTTGATTTCCCCGTGTCTGTTCCAGGGCTGAACCAATCATCTCCTTTTCAAAGGCCCGCACTTTGTCTTCATAACCATCCCCATAATTATAGGGATCCAGTACCTTTTTTTCGGTTGGCGGCTGAGTATGGCCCGGCAGGTCCGTCATGGAAATGATATTGGTGCGACTAAGAACCACTGCCCGTTCCAGAATATTTTCCAGTTCCCGGACATTTCCGGGAAAATCATATTTCATCAGACGGTCCAGGGCCTCACCCGATATGCCCTTCATTTCCTTCTGATTTTCGCTGCTGTATTTGTTTATAAAATGTTCGGCCAGAACCGGAATATCCGTTTTTCGCTGGCGAAGAGGCGGCACAAAAATAGTGACCACATTCAGACGGTAATACAGATCATCCCTGAATTCACCCAGGTGCATCTTATCTTCCAGCTGGCGATGGGTGGCGGCAATAATGCGGACGTCCACTTTGATAGGGGCCGAGCTTCCAACCCGTTCTATTTCACCAAATTGTATGGCCCGCAACAGTTTTATTTGGATAGGAAGAGGAATATCACCTACTTCATCGATGAAAAGGGTACCGCCATTCGCCTGCTCAAAACGCCCGATCCGCTGTTGTGAAGCACCGGTGAAAGCCCCTTTTTCGTGCCCGAAAAGTTCCGATTCAATTAAATTCTCCGATAACGCCGCTATATTTACAACCACAAACGGTTTGTCCTTACGAGGACTGGAGTAATGAATAGCCCTGGCAATCAGCTCTTTTCCGGTACCGCTTTCTCCGCGGATAAGCACCGAAGCTTTACTGTTGGCCACCCTGCCGGCAGTATTAAGGACATTCTCCATCTCCCCGCTTTGAGAAATGATAGACTCAAACTTAAATTTCGCTTCCAGTTGCTCGCGGAGTTGCTTGTTTTCTTCCATCAACAGCCGTTTTTCTTTGACCCTCTCAATCAGGTTTTCCAGTTCATTCAGATCTATTGGTTTGCTGAGATAATCATATGCGCCTGCTTTCATTAATTCCACTGCATCTTCAATACTCCCGTACGCGGTTATCACTACCACATCGATTTCAGGATTTAATTCCTTTATTTTGCGTAAAACCACCAGTCCGTTCCAACCCGGCATGCGGTAATCAGTAAGTACCAGATCTATAAAATGTTTCCGGGCTATCTTAAACCCCTCTTCACCATTAACTGCAGTATATACCTGATAATCCCGGCGTTCCAGGTAGCTTTTCAGGGCTTTCAGCTGCGTTTCCTCGTCATCGATTAATAGCAAGGTAAAAGGTCTCATCTGGTGTTTCCTGTTTTTCTTCAGTTTTATTGATTTAAACCGGCTTTTATCGATATTTATGTTTAGCTGTTTTGTTATTTTCCTGCCGTTTATTCCGTCTTAATTTCTGATTCCGTTTAAGATTTTCCCGGGTATTTGTATGGAAAATTGTGTTCCCTGTCCTTCCCTGCTTTCCAGGAAAATAGTGCCATTGTGTTGATCAACAATTTGCTGAACAATACTTAACCCGATGCCGGTTCCGCTATCTTTGGTGGTGAAATAAATATTGAATATTTTTTTCTGTATATCTTCCGGGATTCCCGGACCATCATCAGCCACATTCATTTCAATGAAGTCCCTTTTTGTTTTTCTGATGTGGATATCGATGCGTCCACCGGAATTCAAGGCCTCCATGGCATTCTGAATCAGGTTTGTGAAAACCTGTTTCATTTTGCGGCGGTCCCATTCCACCGTTTCCGACCACTCCGAATCTATGTGAAGACTGATATTCTTTGTTTCCAGTAATGGCTGATATTGTTTTTGCAATTCGTCGAAAAAATCCTGCAGCGAAAAAACCTCTGTTTGCAACGGCTCAGGCCGGGCAAATCTCAGGAAATTTTCTATGGTTTGGTTAATCCGTTTCACTTCATTATAGACCATGCGGGAAAGTTGATGATATTCGTCCTGTTGCCGGCGAGGTTCAAAATCCCTGTCCAGTTGCTGGATGACGGTTCCGATGGCATTGAGGGGGTTACGTATCTCATGAGCCACACCGGATGCCAGCTGGCCCAGTGCTGTTAACCGTTCCCGTCTCTGAATCTGCCCTTCCAGCCGTTTCTGATCGGTCAGATCCCGTGCCACCAGAATATATACCAGCTGATTATTCTCATCCGTATAATGACTCTTTGACATTAAAATATGCCTGGTTTTTCCTTTAATTGTCATCGGAAACTCCTGCATGCTGAAGCGATCATCCAGGATATGTAGCCAGTTCATGCCAGGGAAAACGCTCCTGATTTCCTTTCCCACCACTTCATCAGCTTTTAGTTCGAATAATTTTTCGGCGGATTGATTGACGATTCTGATTTTCTCTCCCGATTCGAAGACAATAATCGCATCACTCACGTTTTGGATAATATTGCGGGAATAGGTTTCCACAGACTGGTACTGTTTCCGGGTAAAATCGAGATTTTGCCTCATCATTATGAAAGTGAACATGAAAAAACCGATTACCAGCAGCAGAAGGCTGATGATTGTGATGCGGCGATATATACGGCTGTTGATCACAGTAAGAGGTGCCATTGAAATACCCAGCCTGAATATGCCGACCGGCTCTCCCTGATAGTTGAAAGAATGAACGGCTTCAAAAACTTCCTGCCCTTTAAAATCAAGGGTACGAACACGTAAAACGGAGTCAGATAAAGCTTTACTGAGAAACGGTGAAGTATTAATCCGTTCCAGGTCCACTATATTTCCGGAGGCGGCGAGAATGCCGGAGGTATCCTGAATGGCTGCATACAGGATTCCGGGATTCCCGCTAAGGCTTTGAAGAAGGCTGCCAATCCCCACCTCCTTGCGAAATTCCAGCAGCTGCGCCGCATTCAGGTTAACGACTATGGCACTTTGGGCTTTTCCGGCCACCGCCACTGCATAGCGGAAGCCCTTTTCATAGCGTGCCGCCTTTAATCCCAGCAACAAAGTATCCGTCTTTCCGGTGAATATGGGTGTTAAAATGTCTTCCGGTTCATTCCCGGATTCGGAATAATTGTGTATCTGCTGATGACTGCTGTATATCTTTTTTCCATCGGGTGTAAAAATATTTATCCTGTACAGATTATTTTCGCGGGCAAACTTCTGCAGGAAGGCATTACTGACCCGACCTTTGTTATAGAGATCTTTTACCATATTGGCATTATTTAAAAGTCTTTCATCAATAAGCTCTTCAATCAACATATTTGTCATCAGCGTATTGCGGGAGGCACTGATGACTGTTTCCGATAAAGTATGTGCCTGTTCAGTCATGAGTTCAACCAGCTCTTTCTTGCTCTGGCGTAATTCTATAATAGCCGAACTGATCATCAGGGCTGCCAGTACCAGGAATATGAATAACAAATTTTTAGGACGTATGAACTGTGCCTGTCTGAAGATTCTTTTCATGATCATAAATTACATTATCCATTTATGCAGGGCAAGATTTCAATAAAGTCTGAAGTGATTTCATACCTGTATCGAACAGTCGTCTTAACTTCAATACTAAAATTGAATTATTAAATGGTAAAAAGCCTCCGTAACGACAGGAGGCTTTTACCTGGAGGCATTTATGTAGATGGGTCATTTATTTCCCGCCGGTGGATCCGCCATTGCGATTCTGGGTTTTGGAACCGCCTGAAGGGGTACCACTACCCAGACCATAACCGGTACCATCCTTCGGTCCTACACCCTGGTTACCGGTGCCGTCACCGGGTCCGTATCCGCCTTTTCTGGTACCCTGGGTGGAACCCGGACCATAGCCGGTTTCATCCTTGGGACCAACGCCCTGGTTGCCGGTGCCATCTCCGGGACCATAGTGCCCGGCTGCATTATCATTGCCCTTCAGCGAACGGAGTTGAAAGCGGTCATCTATTCCGTCGCCATTCATATCCCGGAACTGGAAACGGTATTCAAAACGATTCTGGAACATGTTCTGACTCATGGAGGCTGCCCCGGACTGGTTTTTTATCCGGATCTGGTTGCTGGTGCTTGATTGCAGCTTGTTCTGATATTGGGTCTGATTCTGCTGCTGCACTTTCGGCTGGTCCTGTGCCTGATTTTTTGTCTGATTCTGGACCTGGTTGTGAAGCTGTGCTTTGGTTTGGGTCTTCGCCTGGGTCTTGGTTCTTGTTTTCAGTGAGTCCTGTGCAAATGCCTGCAGACTGAAAGCAAGGGTTAATCCCAGGATCAGAGTGAATTGAGAGATGCGTTTCATGATACTTCCTCCTTGGTTAAGGTTTTTGTTGTAACACAACCAATATTGCCTCAATTGTCGTGCCAATGGAGAACCAGACCTTGCTTATATGATGTTTATATTAGACTTATAACGATGATGTGCAGAGATGAAGGTACTTACTGCTCGACCGGACGGGCGAATTACGCCAACCGGATGGGCGGATATTTCGTGGAAGCAGCGTGACGGATAAATTTAAAAATGAGTGCCGGCATCCAGCAACAAAAGATTTCCCTGGCAGAGATGTAATTTTAGTGAGAATCGGGTGGCGAGGTCTTCCAGCGGCGGTGCATCCAGAAATATTGTTGGGGATGTTTACGGATGGCCCTCTCCAGCAGTCTCATCAGGTCAGCCGTCAGAATTTGCAGATTATCCCTGGAGAAAACCTGCCCCGAGCGATCCTTAACCGGTATCATATCAACGTCGAACTGGTATATGCCTACTCGCGTGGACAATCCCAGAAACAGGGGTGCAGCGGTTTTCATGTGAAGAATAGCCGCGCCGGTATGAGTTGATGACGGGCGATTAAAGAATGAAACGAATATCCCACGATCTCCGGCATCCTGATCTCCCAATAGTGCTATCATTCTGCCGGCCCTTAACGCTTTTTCACAATTCTGAACCGCCCCGCGAGGATAGATAATCTGCAGACCCCAATTTTCACGCCATTCTTTCATTCTTTTGTTGACCAGGACATTTTTTTGCCGCTGCTGGATAACTGCCGATCGAATACCCCGGACATAAAAATAATTAACGGCAACCTCCCAGTTTCCATAATGTCCGGAAACAACAATCGCCCCACGATCGTTTTTAACCGGCCGGACGACATTTTCGATTCTGGCCCGGTATACACGTTCTTCCAGATGCCGTTTACTCCATTTTTGCATTTTCATGAATTCCAGAATCACCAGGGAAAAATGGAGATAAGAAGAATAGGCGGTTCTCTTCCGCCATTTTGACGGTTTTTCCGGAAAAGCCAACCCTAAATTATCCAGGGCAACCTTGCGGCGGATTCGTAAAACATGGAATGCCAAAAAAGCAAACAGACGGGCTGCAGCAGGCAATGTGCTGTCCGGAAGAGAACCCACCAGTTTTTCTACCAGATGAAATCCCTGGAATTCCGCCCGATGCTGAAAAGAAATGCTGCTGGCCATTGCTATCCCTTAATTACGCCCAGAGGCTTCAGGCGTGCCACTTTACAGCTGATGCCGGCTTTATGCATAACCTCCACTACATCTGCCACATCTTTATAAGCCTGTGGCATTTCTCCCGCAATGGTTTTCATACCTTTTGCCCGTATTATAACGCCACGCCTTTTAAGTTCCTGGACAAGATTTCGTCCCTTTCCGGCTTTTAAAGCCTGGGTACGACTCTGGACGCGTCCCGCTCCATGACAGGTGCTGCCAAAGGTATCCTTCATGGCCTGATTGGTCCCCACAGCCACGAACGAATATCGTCCCATGTCTCCCGGCACCAGCACCGGTTGACCCACTTCCCGGTATTTTTGAGGTATTTCTGAATTCTGCGGGGGAAATGCGCGGGTGGCTCCCTTGCGGTGCACACACACTTTTTTTCTACTGCCATCTATATCATGCTCTTCAATCTTGGCCACATTATGGCAGACATCATAGACCAGCCGGAAACCGAAGTCATCAGAGGACATATTAAACATTTTTAACATGGTTCTACGGGTGATCGCCATAATAATCTGCCGGTTGTTCCAGGCAAAATTGGCCGCCGCCGCCATGGCACCCAGGTAATCCCTGCCTTCCGGTGACTGAACAGGCGCACAGGCCAGTTGCCTGTCGGGAAGCATTATCCCGTATCTGGGAATGGCTTTTACCAGGATCTTCAGATAATCATCGCAAACCTGGTACCCCAGGCCACGTGATCCGGTATGAATAGAAATGGTAAGCTGCCCCGGGAATAATCCAAAAATTCCGGCAATTTCCTCATCATACACTTCATCCACCATCTGCACCTCCAGGAAATGATTCCCTGAACCGAGTGTACCGGCCTGATCCTGTCCCCGCTCAATGGCACGGGAGCTGACTGCCTCCGGATCAGCCTGTTTCAAACAGCCGTTTTCTTCAGTAAACAGCAGATCCTCTTCCTCCCCGAAATCATTTTCCACAGCCCAGCCCGCTCCCTTCAGAAGAATTTGTTTAATCTCCCCGGGAGATAATTTCCGGATGGCTCCGGATGATCCAACGCCGGTGGGGATATTATGGAAAAGGGTTTCGACCAGCTTTTGCATTTGGGGTTCCACCTGCCGGGCATGCAGATTTGTACGGATCAGCCTGACGCCGCAATTAATATCATATCCCACACCTCCGGGTGAGACCACTCCATTCTGTACATCGGTGGCAGCCACACCGCCGATCGGGAAACCATATCCCCAGTGTATGTCGGGCATGGCAAGGCTGTATTTCTGAATTCCGGGAAGATGAGCCACATTAACTACCTGTTTAATGCTTTCATCATTTTGCAGGTATTTCTCTATCATTTTGCGGGAACTGTAAATGCGGCCGGGAACCCTCATTCCTCCCTGTGCCGGAATTTCCCATAAATAGTCATGGATGGGATGCAATTCATAACCGCTCACATGCATTATCGTTTCCCCTGTATATTTGAACAACTTCCCTTTGCTGTTAATTGACAAATTTCATCCTGAAGACCCCGAGACATTAAGAATTTTAAGGTTCTGAACAGGAAAGTGTCATTTTCACTCGTTTCTCAAATTACATTTCTTAAAAACTATTATTATTTTGAACCTTCTGTCCGGCGTCTTCCTGGTTGTGAAGTATCCACTCCTATATGTCAAAAACCAACAGGGTCCGGTATACGCCGTTTTCTTTTTCAATATTCAACTGATGGAAAGTTACCGCTTTTATTTCAATTTCGATCGAATGTCTCTGTGGGTCCAGTAGTTCACCTGCAATCTCTGCATTAAGTTTCCAAATCTCTTCTGATTTTTCCACCTTCAGATATTCAAATGTGTAAAATACCCATCTTTTTACCGTTAGCAAATAATTCAGTTCATCGATACAGTTCACCAGAAGTTCTTCCAGGGATGATGTCTCAAAAGTGAGCTGTTTTTTTTCAACGGGAGCACCTTGCGAATTTTCCAACACCACCTCCCGCCAGGCTGCCGCCGCAGTCCGGATCAGATCTTCATAATTGTCCCCCTCCAGTCGTACGGCGACATCCGCGGTATGGTCAATCTGTTTATATGTTCCCATCACTCATAAATTACGTAATGGAGACGGGTTGTCAAAGAATTATTCTTGGGAATTCGGGCATCCTGCTGTCGGAAAAACAGAAGGATAAAATAAAAGATTAAAGATAGCTGAAAGAAGAGAGCAGTAACCAACATTCCCGGCGACTCTGACTCCCTGCGGTGGTCTCATCGGTCAGCAGGTAGGCGGATTCGTCCGCTGGCGGAGATAAAATCATCCAGAAACCAGCATCAAGCACACAATGTAATTGTACGGGTTCTATACTCAATCCCGAGATTGATAAACCGCTGATACAAATGGACCCTGCAGGTAATCCTGCGGATCAATCTGGCTTTGCAGGATGCAACCGAAATACCCGCCCATCAGCAGCATCCGGGCACATTCACACAACCCCGCCGCGGTAGTAGCCTGGATGGCACGCAATACCTTACCGGCAATGTGAAATGGGTGTATCATATAATAGCTTTCCAGGATTCTCAATCTCCCCCGCTGATCTTTTCCACTGACCGAGGCATAAATAACCACCACATCGTGTTCCACCGCCGGAATTGATTCTTCCATGCGCTGCTGAAGTTTCTGTACCCGGTCCTCACCATGGGGAATATGGCGCAGGATGCCTTCAATCCAGTCATAATGTCCCGGATAACGAAGTGTCTTGTAATCCAGTTCCCGGGTTTTCCCTGCCAGTGCTTCTGTAAGGTCGGCCGCACCGCCGGAGGTAAGATCCTCTTCATATTCTATTCCATAGAGAATAATTCTGGAACGCTCGGTAAGAGAGGCTTTTATGGTGGTTTCATAATTCCGTATAATTCTGGCCGGTTTGACATACAGCGTGGCTACTCCCACCGGGCTCCAGGTAAATCCATAAAAATACGGGGGATAGGCATTCTGGGTCAGTGCGCCAACCTTCATATGAATGGTATTCACTTTTTCCACTTTATAATCCTTGCAGAACTGGTGATAAAGGCCGTTGGCCAGGACATTAATGAAACCCGGAGCCAGACCTGCCTGCAGGATATAGCCCATTTTGGCATCCCGGGCAATCTCAATCACCTCATTGGTCTCTTTTACATATTCGGTAAGATTTACGTAATGCAAACGGTGTTTTTTGGCCAGCCGTGCTATCCGTGGCGCCTGGTTTCCGGGAAGACAATCCAGGATGATATCCGCCTGATCCAGCAGGTGGTCAAACCCGGCATCGCTGCCTTCTTTCGGCATTACAAAATATTCCACTTCTCCCTGGCGGAACGAGCTGGTGAGAATCCATCCTGCAGCTTCCTTAGCCGCCGCTTCATAACGGTCTCCCAGATAGATATGGCTGCTGAATTCACCCAGCTCCCGCAGTAACAAACCGGCCGCCCGCCCGATTCCACCGGCACCGGCAATAATAATCTTATACGTTTCTCTACCCACAGGTCACCTCTGTCTGAAATTTAAATGCTGTATCATTCAATGTTTGATACCAGAGTTAACAAGGTATCTGTTATTATTGCCATGCTTGCATTCTTATTTTTCCAGAGGCTGCCATTCTCCGAAGGTTTCGATATTAACCTGGATCTGCGGATCAGTTTCATATTTTTCGAAGGTATTATAATACCAGCCCATATATTCCGAATCACCTCCATTCTGGGTGGTGATCAGGGGGCGATTGGAGAGATGCCCGATGTTGTCTAAACGATCACGGGGTTCCAGTTTGTCACCGCCCTGTGGATCGATTGGTATCCAGCCATAGTTGGGAAGATAAACTTCCGGCCAGCGATGAAAAACCTCATCCAGGCTGGCATCATCACCCCGCACCATTACCGCACCCACATATCGCGCCGGCAGACCGGCTGCCCGGCACAGAGATATGAAACTGAACGTGTATTCTGAACAGGAACCGGTGCCTCTTTTCAGAACAAAGGGAGCCACATTCCAGCCACCTTCCAGCTTATATTCCAGGGTATTGCGTACATAATCAAATATTTTACGGGCAATCCAGTAGGGATTTTTTTCTGCGCTCACTTCCTTCTGGACAATATCCCGGATATAGGGGTCATTAATCTCATACTTACTGCCATCCGCGGTATATCTCCCGCGGATATTGGACGGAATATCCGAGAGGATTCCGCATTGATCAGGGAAAATAAAGTAACGGATTTCCGAAATCTCCGCCTCCACGGTCATTACCAAAGTGCTCTTGCTTTCGGAGATCAGGTTCTTATAATTAAAATGGGCAAACTTCTGCTTCCAGTGGTCTTCAACCGTTTGGTAATCCGTGGGATTAAATTTCACGGAAAGTATTTTCTGCTGATTTAAATTTTCCGGTACGGCAAAATACACATCCAGGTTCTGAAGCTTTCCGGTGCCGGTTGTTTTTACCTCATGGATCAAGGTTATCAGAGCCTTACGGGTATTGTCCAGATGGAACAGGTCCTGATCTTTGCGTACCAGCTGATACATGGCATCTGTCTGGTAATCCACATTCCAGAGAGTGGTTCCATCCCAGGTTATTCCCCGCGGATAGGGGGCAGGAGAGTCACACATGATGATAACTTCCCCATTGGCCGGATCAATCATATACAATTCATTGGCCAGGCGATCGGAGCTCCACAGGTAGCGGCCGTCGAAGGTGAGACCCTGAACGGTGCGGGCCGGAGCTGTGAAAGTCTTCAGGGCGGTTCCATCACTCAGATCAATTTTCATGATACTGTTCTCTTTGGAATCGCTTACCCATAGCGTCTTGCCGTCCCAGGCCAGGCCTTCAGGATTATCACTCGGAGCATCTATTGCCGCCAGAATGGATCCATTTCGGGGATCAATTTTAAAGATCTTTTTCTGCCTGGAATCCACATTCCACAAGTGTGACCCGTCCCAGGCCAGTCCCATCGGCCAGAAACCGGGTGAAGGAATGGAATGTTGAACTTTTCCGGTTTCCGGATCGATACTATAAATTTTATCCTCTTTATGATCCGCCACCCAGAGATATTTTCCGTCGAAGGTCATTCCGGTAGAATGTAAAGCCGGTGCCGGAAATTCTTTAATAATTTTTCCCGGATAGCCGTACATCACAGAAACGGTTAGTAATAAAAGCAAACATATCAAAAGGTTAATTCTGGACATAATAATCACCTTCTTTAATTTAAACAGATAATTGATTTAATACCCGTAAAATGTAGCATGCGGGAGGTATCAAAACAATTGTGAATTTATTATGTGAAAACAGGGTAAAGGGAATAGGGTAAAGGACAAAGAGGACAGGCTTCAGGAATCAGGAGTCACAGGAAGTACAAGATCAAAGATCGAAGATTACCACAAAGTGGTCGCTATGCGAAAGATTAAAGAGGATAACAGGGATAAGGGAAAATATGGCAGTGGACAGTAACCAGCATCTAGAATCCAGTTGGCAGTAGGCAGAAAGTTTCAAGGTTAAAGACTTAAATTAAGGTACCAGAAAAAACTGTATAAATAGGGAAATTTCGTAATAATTCGTGTAATTCGTGGACAAAAAAAACAGTTGGCAGTCTGCAGTCTTTAGTTGGCAAAAAAACAAGATTCCCGAAAAATACGTTTTCCTCCGGAAAACAAATCGGGACTAAATCAGCCATGATTTAGCCCCTACCCAGCAGCTAGCACCCAGCATCATTATTCCCGACGACTCTGGCTCTGTTGGAATTCATTTCCTGGAATCGGCCTCATCCATCAGCCTGCAGGCTTCCAGAAGCACATTCATGGTGGATCCCTGGATATTCCGTTCTACCTTTTTGTCCACCGTCGGTTCAAATTTAAAAATTCCTTCCTTAAATGCGACCATTTTGTTGACGGCATCCTTACCCAGGATATTATCCGCAACCCGGGCGTAAATCATATCACCCTTGTCAAAGACAATCTCCCCTTTGTCGTCGGCCGTCACTTCCATTCTTCCGCTGCGCTTATTCAGATTAAGCAGCTGTACCATCTCCACCAGTGACAGATCGGCCAGATTTCCTTCGAAACCTTTCATCTGTGAAACTTGTTCATTTTCCACTGTTTTAACACGTTTAGCCCTGCCCAACAGGGTTCCAACCTTTTCCAGTAGAATTTTACGATCTACAGGTTTTACCAGGTATTCATCAGCACCCGCCCTGAAACCCCGGATTTCCATATCCTGGTCACTAAGACTGGTGAGAAAAATGAAGGGCACCATGGGTATTTCCGAATTTTCCCGCACCATCCAGCAGAATTCGATACCATCAGTCTGGGGCATCATCACATCGGAAATAACCAGATCCGGCTTAACTGAATTTACCTTCTCAATCCCTTCATCTCCGTTTTCAGCCGTATAAACCTCATAACCGGCCTTCTGAATACTGATGCTCAACAGCTTCAGGACATGCGGATTATCATCAACAATCAGTATTTTTTCTTTTTGTGCCATTACAGATCACATTGAATTTATAATTAAGAATTATCCCCGGGATTCTTAGTAACCAACAGGATTCTCAGGAGACATTCTTCAATTTTGAAAAACGAATGGTTTTATTTCGTCCGCTGGCTTTAGCCTGCTGTAAGGCCTTATTGGTATATTCCAGAAAGTGTTCTGTCTTCTTACTCTCGGCAAGATCAATTTCCAACAGACCAATACTCACTGTCAGTTTCTGATAATCATGCTTTCGTTTGGGAGAAAGTTTCTTGAGTTCATAAAAATTCTGATCAAAAAACTTAGTCTGGGCCACGGCGGAACGAATTCTTTCCGCTTCATAAAATGCACCCGCTTCATTGGTGATGGGCAACACGACAGCAAAACGGTTGGCCTCAAATCTGAAAACAACATCTGTTGTGCGTGTATTGTTTAGTATGACATTGGCAACACGCATCAGAATATAATCGCCGGTTTTTTCCCCGAACACCTCATTGACATTATGAAAAAGATCCACATCAATAAGAACCAGGGACAACTGATGTTTATATCGTTTAGCCCTGGCCAGTTCTTCCTTGAGCCGTTTATGAAGAAAGGTTCTATTATACAGGCCGGTCAGGGGGTCGGTGATCTGGGTTCCCTCCAGCTCCACCGTTTTCTTCTGCAGCTGTTCGATTTCTTTCAGTGCATCCGATTTCTCAGCTATCAGACTTTTATTATGCTGTCTCAGATTATTCACGAGTTCCTTTTTGTGCAGGATGGACTTAACTCTGGCGACCAGTTCCTTGGCATTGAAAGGTTTTAAAATATAATCATCCGCCCCCAGTTCAATACCCATAATGCGGTGCTCATCCTCCACATAATTGGCTGAAAGAAAAACCACCGGGATATCCTTAGTCTGAGGATTTTCCTTCAGAATTTTACAGGCCTCAAAGCCATTCATCACAGGCATCAATGCATCCAGAATAATGATGTCCGGTTGCTCTTTTTCCGCCACGCTGACACCTTCCTTACCATTTACAGCTCTGAAGACAGTAAACTCATAAAAGCGCAGCAGATGATCCAGAGTATCAAGCATGTCTTCATTATCGTCAACAATCAACACTTTGGACATCGATAAACTCGTCCTTCCATTTAAAACGCTTAAGATGTTTATTTATATTTTGTTGTACTTTGATTCACCCGCCTCCCTCTGGCACAATTGAATTCCACGGGTTGTGATACCCGTTCGGGAGAAAATTTCACTATTTTCAGGTGATCCGTTTTTAAATCAGTTCTTCATATCCGGATTTATCCAGCAGTTGGTTTACCTCATTCTTATCTGACAATTTTATTTTAATCATCCACCCCTCACCGTAGGGATCCTTATTAATGATTTCAGGTTCATCGGAGAGTTTGGAATTAATATCGGTAACTTCGCCGCTGAAGGGAGCAAAAAGGTCGGAGACGGCTTTCACTGCTTCTATGGTTCCGAAGCTTTCGGATTGTTTGGTTTTAAGTCCTTTTTCCGGCAATTCCACATAGACAATGTCACCCAGTTCGCTTTGAGCATAGTCGGTAATTCCAATAGTGGCCACATCGCCCTCAATCCGTGCCCATTCATGGTCTTTAGTATACTTGAGATCTTCCGGAATTTGCATTTTTGCCCTCCAATCAGGTTTCGATTAATTCTTTTCTGTATATTTTCTCGATGAAATTAGTATCAAAATTACCAGATTTAAATTCCTCTGTTTCAATAACATATTTATGAAATGGAATGGTGGTTTTTATACCTTCCACTACGAATTCATCAAGCGCCCGCCGCATCCGGTTGATGGCTTCTTCCCGGTCTTTTCCCCAGACGATCAATTTGGCAATAAGTGAATCGTAAAAGGGAGGAATTTTATAAGATCCGTAGATGTGTGTATCCACTCGTGTTCCGGGTCCTCCCGGCTGATACACCGAGGTAACCTCACCCGGAGAAGGAATAAAATTATTGGCTGGGTCTTCCGCGTTGATCCGGCACTCAATGGAATGACCCAGTGGTTTTAGCTGGTTTTGTTTCAATTCCAGAGTGCGACCTGTAGCAACCATAATCTGTTCTTTTATCAGATCCACATGGTATACCATCTCAGTAACGGGATGTTCAACCTGAATCCGCGTATTCATCTCCATGAAATAGAAATTTAAATCCACATCTACCAGAAATTCAATAGTACCGGCGCTGTAATATCCCACATGGAGTGCTCCCTTTACGGCCGATTCCCCCATAGCTTTTCTGATTTTTTCTGTAACGATGGGAGACGGGCATTCTTCAATGAGTTTCTGGTGCCTTCTCTGAATTGAACATTCCCGCTCACCCAGGTACACCATATTCCCCTGCTGATCACCCAGAAGCTGTATCTCGATGTGCCGGGGACCTTCGATATATTTTTCCAGGTAGAGATCGGGATTACCAAAGGCTGCTTCCGCCTCGGCGCGGGCCATCATAAAGCTGTTTTCCAGATTTTTAGCTTCCTTGACAATTCGCATGCCCTTACCACCGCCGCCGGCCACAGCTTTCAGCATTACTGGATATCCCACCTCATCAGCCAGCTGAACGGCTTCGCTTTCTTTTTTTATCACGCCTTCACTGCCGGGAACAACCGGTACTCCCGCTTCAGTCATGTATTTTTTTGCTTCGGCTTTATCACCCATACGGCGAATATTTTCCGGAGAAGGTCCAATGAAGGATATCTCACAGGAATTGCACATTTCGGCAAACTCGGAATTTTCCGCCAGGAATCCGTATCCCGGGTGGACAGCATCAGCACCGGTGATTTCTGCAGCAGAAATTATACGAGTAGCATTCAGGTAACTCTGTGAACTGGAAGCCGGGCCTATACACACCGCTTCATCAGCAAATACTGTATGAAGGGCATTTTCATCCTGGGTTGAATAAACCGCCACGGTCTGGATTCCCAGTTCCTTGCAGGCCCGGATTATCCGGATTGCGATCTCACCCCGGTTTGCAATCAGAATTTTTTTAAACAAGAACGTTTTTCCTCAATCTTTTTCAATCAAAAATAAGACCTGATCATATTCCACGGGTTGCGCATTTTCCACCAATATTTTTTTCACTGTTCCACCAAGTTCAGACTGAATTTCATTCATTAATTTCATCGCTTCAATAATACATAGTGTTTGACCCACTTTTACGTGATCTCCCACCTCTACATAGGGATCGGCATCAGGTGCCGGAGCTCGGTAAAACGTTCCCACCATTGGAGAGGATACTTTATCAAGATTTTCGGCGGCTTCTTCCCCAGCAGGTACCGGAGAACCCGGAACGACACCTTCATTGACGGGGAGCGTTTCCATGGTAACCTGGGGGGGATTCGAAGCTTCACTGTAAGTGACAACTGAAGGCTGTTTCATACTGCTGTTCTTGGAAATACGGATTCGGCTTCCTTCCTCCACAATTTCAATTTCACCAATATCACTCTGTTCCACAACCTTGATAAGTTGCTTTATTTCACTAAATTTCATCCATCCTCCAGTGATTTTATCATTAGTTTACCAATTTAAATGGTTGCTAATTTTTTTGCAAGATTTATTTTCCAGTCTGCCGGTAGAGATCCTGTTCCTCAATATAAGCCGACACATCATCAGGAACCAGATATTTAATTGAACGCCCTTCCCTTACCCGCCGGCGAATGATGGTGGAGGAAATCTCAAGCAGGGGGACATTGACAAAACGGATATGAGGGATGAATTCCTTAACGGAATCTGCAGGTTTGAAGCCGGGGCGCCCGAATGCTACTAACTGACAAATTTTAAGAATTTCCAGAGGTTCTTTCCAGCGCGGTAATTCATTGACATTATCCATCCCGATAAAATAATAAAACCAGGGTGAAATATTCCGGTAGGTCTGTTCCAGAAGATGCAGGGTATCGACGGTATAGGAAACACCTTCACGGGAAAGTTCGATTTTACAGGTTTTGAAATAAGGATTATCCGCTACCGCCAGTTCCAGCATCTTCAGGCGTTCCCCGGCTTTTGATATCCCCACATTGTCTTTCAGGGGGTGAATTCCAACCGGAATAAACCAGATTTCATCCAGCTTCAGATCATCACGCAGAAATTCGGAAATGATCAGGTGTCCATTGTGAATGGGATCGAAAGTTCCTCCAAGAAGGCCGATTTTTTTCATGGCGTCACTTTTATAAGAGGTACTGCCGCTAATTATTGGCAAGTCTTCTCTGAATCTCACTAATTCTTGAGGTGGCTTCACGCGTAAAATTGCTCTTGGGATACTTCTCCACAAATACGGTGAAGGTAGTAAGCGCCTCATCATACAATTTTAGTTTGTACTGACAATCCGCCTTCCAGTATAAAGCTTTTTCGGCGGCAGACGTGTCATAATATTTTTCCAGAAGGATGTTATAATAGATGATTGCCGAATCATAAATTCCCATCTTCCGGTAGACATTACCACCCAGCAGCTGCTTTCTGGCCAACTTTGAACGTAATCCAAACAGTTGTTTTTCAGCACGCTCCCGGTAACTGCTTTCCGGATAAGCTTCAATGAAATTCTGAAATTGTCGCAATGCTTTCAGCGTATATTCCTGATCCAGTTCCGGTCTCTGGGACAGATTATAAAAGCTCATACCCACTTTATAAAAAGCCTCCTGAACATAGGGGCTTTCAGGATAATCGTTTATCAGTTTCTGATATTCCGCCACGGCAATAAGATATTCCTCATTCATATAATGGGATTCAGCCAGATAAAACTGGGCATCATCCACCACCGGGTTACCGCTGAATTTCAAGGTTATGACTGTGAATTCGGTGATGGCGTCCAGATATTTACCTTTATCAAATTGCTTCTTTGCATATTCAAAATATCTCTGGGCATCGAAAGTATCTTTGTGCACTTTTTTCCCGCAGGATGAAAGACTGATGACAATAAAAACGATTATCAGCGGGAAATAAATCACCTTTTTTAGCATTATGAACCACTCCTTAATGAAAAAAATAAGTATACAACCCCAATAGTAGCAACAGTTACCAATGCGGGTTCAATAAATTTCTGAGAAAAACGAGAGCCTGTTTTTTCTCCCTGGCTAAACTCATAAAAATCATTTTCAACTTTGTTCGTTTCAGATCTGTTTAAAGTATCCGAATGACTTATAGTTCTACTGTAAGAATAACTAATAGATTCATGCGGATTAATTACATAAAATGTGAAAAGTGTATTGATATTACGCTGGTAGTGACCGTACCGGAATAACAGGTCCCGGTCAAGCCCTCGATAAGTGATTTTCGCATCAATTTTATCGATGATCAGCCTGTAGTGAGTCTTTGAAGTACTGTCTGTGAATTCTGTTTTCAGGCTGACATTTAGGTTCAGTAATTCCCCCCGCAATTTTCCTTCCAGCCATTGGCTGACATCATTATTATCTTCAGAAATTAAATAAAACGGCCCTGTTCCGGAATACAGTGAATCGACCGCAGAAATGACAGGCTTTACCAACAGATCCGTAAGTATCTCCAGATTAGTTTCCGTTTGAGCGTTAGCTGTTTGAAAAATAGCCCAAAGACTAAAAAATATTCCGAAAATTATGTTTTTATTGAACTTCATATACTTTAATATTTTATATAGACAGTTAAAATCGAAAAAAAATCTTCCCAAGTAAAATGAAAAAAATAAATAATCCCGATAGAATAAGCATTAATTTACCAAACCATTCACCACTTTGGCTGTAATATGTGGCTTCGAGTTTCAGCGGTACCTGTGCGAGAAGATCCTTGCGGGTATTCAGGCCTGCTTTTTTTAAGACCCTGCCAGTCGGGTCAATGAAACAGGAAATACCGGTATTGGCACATCTGATGATACTTACCCGGTTTTCGATGGCACGATACACCGCATAGCGGGCATGCTGGTAAGGGCCGCTGGTGGTTCCAAACCAGCCATCGTTAGTAATTATAGTCAGGAGATTTGCTCCATTGCTAATAAAATTCCTGATCATGTGGGGGAATACGGATTCATAACAAATGGCTGCAGAAAGGGCGGTCATGACGCTGTCTGACGATTCGAACTCATTTTCCTGGTACAGTTTGTCACGGAAATTACCCCGGCGAACAGCAATTTTAAAGTCAAAAACAGCATATTTATGTCCCGGAAAAAAATCTCCGCCGCCGACATCCCAATCGCGCAAAAAAGGAAAATATTTTTTAAAAGGCATGGTTTCCGAACCGGGGACCAACGCTATTTTATAATAGCTCTGATATGAGGGATCTCCTGGCCGGAAAAAGAAGGCGGCATTATAGGTATACACATCACTTTTATCCGGAGAATACTGGTAGTCCGGCGTTCCGGTTAATAAATACACATCATTGGAATCCGTAAAAGCGGCAATCCGGTTAATTTCATTAATATGTGTTCTTAAATAAAATGGTGTGGCTGTTTCAGGCCATACTACCAGTTCAGGTTTTTCATTCATCATTTGGCGTGAAGCATCCATGAGCATGTTAAAGGCGTTCTGCTGGAACTCGGGATCCCATTTTTCATAAGGATCAACATTGGGTTGAACAAGTCCTGCTTTGATAAGGTAATGATCTGTAATATCAATCTGATGCATACGATATTTGCCATAGAGAAAGGCACACAGTATTAAAATCAGTGAACCCAGCGGAACAAGCCAGCGTTCCCGGTGTGCATAACGGAATACCACATATATGGATACCGCCATTACAACCAATATAAAAGACACCCCCAGATAACCGGTCCACTCGATAAATTGAACAAAGGGGAGATAATAGGTCTGGGTATAGGCCAGTGTTAACCAGTTAAAACGAATATCGGTAAATAACCGCAGAAATTCCAAGCCTGTCCATAAAAAGGGCAGACTGAACAGGGCCAGAACTTCCGATCTGCGGCGGAATATTGTATATAACCACCACAGAAAGGCATAATGCAGGGAATTAATGGTAATAGCCAGCAAGGCACCCACCAGCGTACTGGAAGCAATCCAGAACAGCGTCATGGCGCCCCAAATCAGACCCAGCCAATACCCAAGGCGAAAGGCATCCCGGCCCGATTTATCTTTCAAAAACCATAGGAACAGAGCCAGAGCAAGCGGTGCCAGGAAACCCAGCGGGAATGGCGGAAAACTCAAGGTCAGTAATATTGAGCTCAAAAAAACATATTTTAAGTCACGGCTATCCATTTAAATTCAATTTACTTTCTGACATATGTTTCTGAACTGGGGTCATGAGGTATTTTACAGACGTATTTCATGCTGTTCCTTCATTGACTCATAAACCCCGTCGATGATACTGAAAATTGTGACGGCATCATCAATTCCGGATTCAAGCTGGTCAGTGCGACCGGTCAGATAATCAAGAAAATGATTCACTTCATTCTGGTAGGCGAGTTTAAAGTTACCGATTTTACTTTCCTTGAGTTCCGGTGTAATATTCATCATCTGTCCGTGCATTATCTTCTGGAGGCGCAAGGGATCCAGGGTGGCCGTGCCTTCCCGCCCGGCAATTTCCAGATACAAATGGTCACTGGCCAGCGGGAAATTCCAGCTGATTTCCAGCGAAAAAGTAAGGCTATCTGCAAAAGTAATACAAACCACACAAAAATCTTCCAGTGAGAGATTTTCGTTGATCCGGTAGGCAAAAGACTTGACTGACTGCGGGGCCGGTTTTCCCAGGAGCCACCATACCAGGTCAATCAACTGGACGCCCAGATCCAGAACCACACCGCCACCTGATACCGGTTTATTTAACAGCCACGGTTGCTTGATTGACTGATGATAGGCCTGTAGCCAGCCTGCCTTGATGAAAAACAATTTCCCCAGTTCCTCAGCATGTATAAATTTTCGAAGTGCCAGTATATCCGGACGGAACCTGTTTTGCATACCCACCATCACAATTTTACTTGCCATCACCGCACGGTCCTTTATTCGCCGGACTTCCGCGCCATTCCTACCTGCCGGTTTCTCGATAAACAGGTGCAGACCGTGTTCCAGCGCCAGCAGAGCCATGGGCAGATGTAAATTATTAGGTGTGAGAATGAATAAGGCATCCAGATCTTCTTTCATCAACATATCTGCAATATCTTCATAAACATGGGGCACATTGAATTTATCCGCCAGAACCGCCACTTTCGAGGTATCCGAATCACATAATGCCTGCACATTAACATCAGGGTGTTTTTGCAAGGCCGGGATATGTATAACCTGGGCGATTCCTCCACAACCCACTACACCCGTTTTTACCGGAAGACCCGTTTTTTTACCATTATTCATGTTTTATCCTGGATTTTTCAAGGTCTAAATATGTCTGTAAAATAAATTGTGCCGCCAGTTGATCTATTTTATCCCGGTTTCTGCTGGGTTTTTTCCCCAGCTGGTGCAGGGTAAGCTCCGCCTGCAGGGTTGTCATTCTCTCATCAAAAAGTGAAACCGGGATTTTGATTTTATCTTCCAACATTTTTGCAAATTCGCGTACTTCCAGCGTTTTACGCGAATCGCTTCCCTTCATGCTCAGCGGAAGCCCGCAAATTATTTTTGTGACCGCATACTGCCCGACCAACGACCTCAATTCCTGCATCAACTGCTGCTGCGAGGAGTAGACAATGGTTCTGAGGGGCTGAGCGATAGTCAGAGACGGATCACTGATTGCCAACCCAACTCTTTTCTCTCCGTAATCAATTCCTAAATATCTGGTCATAGATAAAAAAACCGCTCATTTAATAAAGAGCGGTAATTAAAAAAAATAAATAATTTATGTCAATTGAATTATATTTCTGATGTCGATTATTTATTCTTTATGGGTTGTTTCAAGATATCTTTCAATAATTTGCCAGGTTTAAAATGAGTCTTACGCCGGGCGGGAACATAGATGATTTCACCTGTTCTTGGATTTCGGGCCTTTGGCTTAGGTTTAGTTTCCTTGATTTCGAAAACACCAAAATCTCTGATTTCTATCCTGACTTCAGGATTTGCTTCGCTTAAAATTTCCCGTAGCGCCTCGAAGACAGCATTCACGAAATCTTCCGTGATATATATTTTCTGTCCCAGTTTTTTGGCAACCCGTTTAGAAACCTCTTTCTTGGTAACGGTTTTCATCATACTTTCCCTTTATTAACTAATAATTTCAATAACTTGTTATTTTTGTAAAATTTAATCGCATAAAATGTGTTTTGCAAGAAAAAAAATGTTAAATACAGGATTATTAATTATTAAGAGTCTCTATTACGGTAATATCAGATTTTTTACTGATCTCCTGTCCTGCCCTGGTGTCCCTCACGGTTATTTCAAAAAAATAATCACCGGCCTGCAGATTGTTCAGCTGAATTGACTGAACCACGTATTCCGATTGCCGTTTTCCGGAATATTCATTAACAATACTCATTCTCTCATCATCTTTCCCGAAAATGGCTCTGAAGATTCCACCCTTGTTCTTTTTACGGAGTGTACTTTCCACAGTAAAATTAACCTGACCGTTGGCATCCGGCAGTAAATTATAAATCTCGAAATACACCAGCAGAGTATCTTTCTGGTCAAATGTCTGGATTATATTGGGCAGGATGGCCAGACCGTTGCGGTAAAAAGAGGAACTGTCAGCGCCGGGTACTATCTCATCGGCCAGGAGCAGATCGGAAATCAACAGGGTATCCGCGGAGAAGTCAGGAATTTCCAGTTCCCGGCGGTCAACGAAATTCTTTTCCAGCGTATTATTCACGATTTCAAACGAATAAGGAAAATGACCATTTGCATGGTCAAATACAAGAGCATTAATCCTGTGATGACGTTTCATCTGCCGGCTGCTTTTGGCAAAATTCAGATGAAAATTCTCTTCATATCGGGCTACCGGTGTTTTTTGATCACCCAGCAGAAAAAGGCCTGCCCGGAAATCCTGCTCCGGATGATATAATTGATCCTCAGGCATCAGTCCGAACGCCAGGAAACCCTCGGTATTTTTCCGTCCTTTGAAAAATTTAATCTGATACGGTGCCCTGAAAAGACCCCCCGGCAGACTAAAATCGAATTTTTCCGGAATGGTGTTGAATACATTTTCTGCAACCAGTGAGTAGTTGACATTGGTTCTTTCCTTGAAAACAGATTTCTGGCTCAATCCCGGCTGGGTAAACTGAAACAGCCCGTTCCAGAATTCGTCTGAAAAGGCCAATTGGAAAGTCGGATAGATCCAGTATTGCATGGGAGGGTAAATGGCAGTGATCTCCATGGATTTCCCATATTCAATAATATAAAGAGGTTTGCCATAACGGATATAGGTTTTACCCC
This sequence comes from uncultured Caldithrix sp., assembly GCA_964461135.1. Lineage (GTDB taxonomy): Bacteria > Calditrichota > Calditrichia > RBG-13-44-9 > RBG-13-44-9 > RQOF01. Next base: position 97,726 of record CAYWTB010000004.1, read on the forward strand.
GGTCGGTTTTAGATCCTTCAATGCCAAGTTTGGGGGCACCAAAACGCAAATTGGCATAGGCAAAGCGGCCAAAATGCTCCAGCAGTCTTTCATTGTCCGCTGTAATGAACAGGGGATCTCGCTGGTCCCAGAAATCCGCAACTAGCGAATCTGACAGGTTTTTCTTCGGCCGTTTCAGTAAGTATTCAGGGTTGAGAAATTCATCTTTTTCCTCTTCCGTTAACTGATCAAAAGCACGTGAAAAAAAACTGGAGGCATTCTCGTAATCGTGCTGAGCCAGATATGCCAGTCCCAGAAAGAGATTCAGGTCTTTATCCCGGGGATAGAATTCACTCATTTCCGTGAATAGCTGAATCATTAATGTAAATTCTTCCATTTCATAATACAGACTTCCCAGCAGATAGGCTACCTGGCGGTTATCCGGTTCAAGACGCAATGCTTTCCGCAGATAACTGATGGCATAATCATAATCCTCCAGGGCATAATCCCGAAAAGAGAGAGCGATATGAGTATCCGTAAACCGGTTATAATATTTGAGCATCTGCTGAAAATGAAATTCGCCTAGCTGAATGAGGGCGGCCACCATTTGATCGTCCTTTTCAACGGCTTTTTCAAAATATTTACGGGCATGGTCAAAATTGTTCTGCTTTTTGTACAGGATACCGAGGGCAAAATCGGAAAAAGGATCGTTGTTCAGATAATGAACGTTCTTTTTGATGAGATCCCCGGCTCTCAGCCGCATATCAAGATTGTTTTCTTCCAGAAAAAAAAGTCCTTCCAGAATTCTGACGGTCGGATCTTCTGCATTTCCGTTCAGAATCAGCTTCATTTTATCTGAAAAATCAGAATAATCTCCGCACAGATAATCTTTTTTCGCCGATTCTACCAGTGTTTTCTGAGGGAATGCATTGATAGGATTGAATAAGGGCGCAACGCAGATGATAATAAAAACAAGTAGTAATTTTATGCTGCGATTTTTCATTTCTGGGATTTGGTTAAAACCAACTTTTTTAATTCATTTAATTTTAAAAGGGCTTCCAGCGGTGTAATATTTTCAATTTCCATTTCTTCCAATTCTTTTTCCACCTCAGATTTACGCATCACATCCAACAGACTGAGCTGGTTACGGTCTGCCGCACTTCCTGATCTCCGGGCAGCCAGGCGGGGCAAACGGTTTGGGGATAACTCATTGGCTTCCAGGTTGTGCAGCACCTCCTTGGCGCGTTCGATCACCTCCCGCGGCAGTCCTGCCATTTTTGCCACATGGATACCATAACTGTTATCAATACCCCCTTTTTCAATTTTCCTCAGAAAGATTACCGAATCTTCCACTTCCTTTACCGTGACCCGGTAATTTTTTATTCTCGGATAGAGCTTCTCAAGTTCCGTTAATTCGTGATAATGTGTGGCAAACAACGTTTTTGCCGCTACTTTTTTGCTATTATGAAGAAATTCAGTAACCGCCCAGGCCAGCGAGAGCCCGTCGTAGGTTGAGGTACCTCTGCCAATTTCATCCAGAATGATCAGGCTCCCTGGAGTTGCATTATTGAGGATATTTGCTGTTTCCAGCATTTCAACCAGAAAAGTGCTCTCTCCGAAAGCCAGGTTATCAGAAGCACCTACCCGGGTGAATATACGGTCAACAATTCCCAGACTGGCGGCATCTGCCGGCACAAAACTGCCGAGCTGTGCCATCAAACAGATCAAACCAACCTGCCGCAGGTAAGTGGATTTTCCGGCCATATTGGGACCGGTAAGTATCATTAACTGGGTAGTCTGATTATCCAGCCAGGTATCATTGGCAATAAACGGCTGGTCAGGCGGCAGAAGTTTCTCCACCACCGGGTGTCTGCCTCCCGAAATGCTGATTTGATCTCCCTCCCCCATCTCCGGTTTTACATAATTATTCCCCACGGCCACTTCTGCCAGGTCAGCCAGGCAGTCCAATTCGGCAATCAGTGCGGCATTCTGCTGAACAGTTTCTCCATAGGTGCTTAACTTCTCCCGAATTTCCTGGAATAAGCGGTACTCCAGTTCATAAATCTTCTCCTCAGCTCCCAGAATTTTTTCTTCGTACTCCTTCAAATCCGGGGTAATATAACGTTCAGCATTTACCAGGGTCTGCTTGCGAATAAAATAATCCGGGACTTTATCCAGGTGACTTTTCGTCACCTCGAAATAGTATCCGAATACCTTATTGTAACCCAGTTTTAATGACGATATCTGAGATTTTTCGCGCTCTTCCTTCTGCAGCCGGATCAGCCAGTTCTTCCCTTCCCGGCTGATAGTACGCAATTCATCCAGTTCCTGATGATAACCTTCTTTAATAATGCCTCCCTCCGTGATGGTCAGCGGAGGATTATCCGCAATGGCGGTCTTCACCAGGTTTATGACATCATCGGGATTTTGAAGGTTGTGTGCATAATAATGGAGAGCGGTATGATCCTGAGATTGCAGGATCTCAATCAACGGTTTTACCAGTTCCAGAGAATTTTTCAGGGCAATCAGGTCTCGTGGATTGGCGCGGCCAGTGGAAATACGGCCCATCAACCGTTCCAGATCGGAAACATCTCCCAGAATATTACGGATCCCGGTACGGACTTTACTGTTCAGAAAAAACGCCTCCACCCGATTAAGACGCTCTTCTATAGCCGGCAGGCGCACCAGGGGATGATACAACCAGCGCCTTAGCAGCCGTCCGCCCATTGGGGTAACCGTGTGATCCATGATGGATATCAGGGTACCTTCACTATGATCACCCATAATACTGCTGGTTATCTCCAGATTTCGCCGGGTGGTGGTATCCAGAACCATATAATCATCCAGATGAAGGTAAGAGATTTTGCTGATATGAGAAATCTTACTGAGATAATTTTCCTTTACATAGTGCAGGATTGCGCCGGCGGCGGTGATACCCAGTGGAAGGTCTTTCAGGCCGAATCCTTTCAGGTTGGGAGTTCTGAAGTGTTGCAAGAGCGACTCATAACCGTAGGATTTGTGGAATATCCATTCATCCAGTTTGGTAAGGGTGCCGTTCACCCGTTTATCAAAGAGTTGCTGAAACTGCTCATATTCGCGGGAATTAACCAGGATTTCCCGGGGAGAAATCTGGCGGAAATAGTCCAGCATTCTTTCCAGGGACACTTCGCTCACATAAAATTCTCCCGTCGAGACATCACAATAACTGATGCCGGCCCTTTGTCCATCCACCACAACCGCTGCCAGAAAATTATTGTTTTTTCCATCCAGAAGTTTATCGGATAAGGTGGTGCCGGGAGTTACAATTTCAATGACTTCTCTTTTTACCACCGTTTTGGCCAGTTTTGGATCCTCAACCTGCTCACAGATAGCCACTTTTTTTCCCGATTGTATTAATTTGGGCAAATAAGATTCCAGTGCATGATAAGGAAATCCGGCCAGCGGAACCTGAGCGGTTTTGCCATGAGACCGTTTGGTGAGGGCGATTCCCAGGACTTTACTGATAATTTTTGCGTCCTCATAAAAAGTTTCATAAAAATCCCCCATGCGATAGAGAAGTATTTTGTCCTGGTGTTTGGCCTTTATTTTTAAATACTGCTCCATTAAAGGCGTGGTATTGTTTTTTTTCTTTCCTGTGTCTTTCACATCAAATCCCGGTTAGAAAACGGCAAACGGTAAAATACATATTATTTCCCGCCAATTCAAATGGTGAAACACGGCGTTCGTCAATCAATACGTAAATCGATCAAAGATGTTCAGGAATGTCTATTTTAAGACTTTATCAATTGAGGGTTCGATTGGTAACGTGAAATAAAAAACACTTCCCTTTTTCTTCTCGCTCTCCACCCAGATGTCTCCACCATGCAAATTGATTATTTCTTTACAGATTGCAAGTCCCAGACCGGTTCCGGAAGATTTGGGAGTCATTTCCGAATCCACCTGTTCGTATTTTTCAAAAACTGTCTGCAACTTATCAGGATCAATGCCCGGTCCACTGTCCCGCACCCCGATGCGGGCAAAAAGTTTGTTTTCTCCCTTGATTTCCTGGGAATATATATCACTGGAAATAATAATACCGGTCTCTTCCGGTGTGTGCTTTATGGCATTACTCAGCAGGTTGTTCATGACCTGTTCGATGCGCAGGCCGTCAAAATATAATAGCGGCAGGTTGGAATTCAATTTGGTCTCCATTGAGATCTTTTTGTTCTTGAGCAGAACGCGATGATTTTCCACAATTCTCTCTATAATGGAATTTATTTCTCCAACCTTCGGTTCAATTCCGAATTTTCCCACTTCCAGTTTGGATGCCACCAAAAAATTATCCACCAGGTTCAGAACTTTTTTGACATTTTCTTTGGCAATATCAAGGAGTTCTTCCTGTTCAACATTTATATCCCCCACCACCCGGGTTCTGATTAATTCAATGAATCCCTGAATTACATTCAAGGGAGAACGGAGATCATGAACAATCATGGAATTGAAATCGGCCTTCAATCTTTCCAGTTTTTTAATGACGCGCAGATCATTCAGAACCAGAAAATATCCCTGACTTCCTTTCTGCTGCCGAAAAGGAAATATATAAGTGGAAACCGGAATGACTTCTCCGCCGGAGGAAATCAGCTCAAGCTCGACATTTTCTATATTTTTCTTCTTTTGTTCCTGGACGTCTGTTACCTGCCGGGATATTTCCACCAGTTTGGTTTTGCTTTCATCAGAAAAATGCTGAATAAGGGGTTTATTGAGCAGGTTTTTCCTGCTGAATCCCACCAGCTTTTCAAAAGCGGGATTCACATAAAGGATCTGATGTCCGGTTGAAGCGGTTACCAGAGCAAGAGTCATGGTTTCCGCCAGCGTCCGGTACCGCTCTTCCGAAATCTGAAGACTCTCATACAAAGATGAATTTTCAATGGCCACAGCAGCCTGGTTGGCAAAATATTCCAACGAAATAACCTTGTCTTCATTGGGCTTCATTCTGTCCACCGGATCTCTCACCACCAGAAAACCATGGGTGTTCTGGCGGGATTCAATGGGGATCAGCAAGAGGTCCTGGTTTTTCCATTCGGTGACCACATTATCCAGAAATCCATTCTCGCTTTGCCCGATATCCAGAGGATTAGTGTCATAAAAATAGGAATGACTTATTTTGCGGCAATCCAGCAGAAATTTTTCAACAGTTTTCTGTTCGGCAGATTCCTTCAAATTGATGGGGATATCTTCCGTCTTGTCGAATCCCAATCTGCTGATGGTTTTGTATCTCTTCTGATACTCATTTATCCGCAGGACGGCCACATCATTCCAGCCCAGGGTCTTCCGGATGCTCCGGGTAATTCTTTCCAGAATTGCCTGAAGGCTCAGTTCCAGTTTAAGTTCATTCCCCAGTTCGAAAATACGCGCAAGTTGGCGAAGCTTAAGATTCGCTTCCTTTACAATGTAGGTATCTTCCAAAACCTTTCTGATCCTGTCCACCAGAAGAGAAATCTGGTTGACTTCCCAGGAGGTAAACGGGGACTTACCAATACCCCGGTTAACGATAAAAACACCGATTTCTTCTCTCTGCAGGCAGATGGGAGCAATAATCAGCTGCTGGTAATCCAGTTTTTTAAAGGTATCCAGGGTGGATTTATCAAACTGAGAATTTTCATAAACATTATCAATTATAACCACCTTGTTATTGGTGATCGTCTGATTAAATTTAGAGTTGCGGGACAAGTAAAGAACTGTTTTTTCCAGGGATTTCCAGGATGCTTTCTCTTCCGTCCCATAGCTGAACTTGGGAAACAGGAATCCAAATCCTCTATTAATCTGCCAGAAAATAGTATTATCGGCTTTGGAAATTGTATTTATTTTTTTGCAGGAAAGCTGCAGAATGGAATCTTCCGAAAACCGGTTGTAGACCAGTTGTTCCGTGAAATCATCACGCGGTTCCACACTTTTCCCCATCAGCATGAGATTGTACAGTTTCAACCCTATTAAATCATTGATTTCCCTTAGAAAATTGGTTCCGCTTTTACTTTTGCGCAGCAGGTTAACCTGTCCCAGAATCATTCCACCCAGAGGCAGGTTCTGATTGATAATGGGGAAAAAGTAAATCTGTTTAACTCCCCATCCCCATTCGGACAGTTTCCGGAAGAGGGTCGGATCTTCAGTAGTAGATACCTGAAACATCCGTTGCTGTTTCATCCAGACGGCGGCCAGTTTTTCCAGGTTAGGGGTTAGAATTGCACTGGTTCTATGATGAGGAGGGATAAATTGACTAAAATACTTGATCTGAGTCAATTCGGGATCAAAAGAAAACAGGGAGATATAATCATACGGTAATATTTTGGGCAGAAAGTTGATCAGTCTCTCAAAAAGTGTACTTACCCGGTTTTCTTTATTGATGATTTTGGTACATTTTAATAAATTTTCAGAATATTCACGGCTGCTGAACTGTTCCAGATCCGTTTTTTCTCTGCGCAGAACAGCTTTAATATTATGGGCAATAATCTCAGCCGGCGTATTATTCTGCAGCACAATGGATTTGTTTAGATCTCCCAGGCTCTGCAAACGGCTAAGGGGAATTTGATCCGAAAGAATGAAGATAATACCGGTATCCTGCAGGATAGGTGATTTAAACAGCACCAGCACCTTCTCATTCATCAGGAGTTCGGAATGAATATGGGCAATTAAGAGATGAGGACGGATTTTCTTTATAAATTCTTCAATTTCCAGAAGATCCGGGAAATAAAACATTTCAACATCTTCATGCACGATATTCTGCTGAAGATAGGAAAAAAGCTCCCGGTCAGGAGCATGGATAACAAGTTTTAGGTATTTCTCTTCAACCATGTAAAAGTATAATTTTCATGTAATTTAGGTATAGATGCTCATAGATTCAAAGCCTTTAACGAGTTTTGTTTAAAGAATTCATTTGGTAGATCCGGTATAACCCTTCCAGTACCAGATGAGGATAAAAAGCCTCGATATATCTGGTTTTGGGTTGAATGAGGCGTGCCAGCCCACCGGTTGCTATAATTCTCGGCTTCTCTCCCAGTTCCTGAATAATGTCTTCCAGCAGGCCATCTACAATTTTAATGGTACCAATCATAATTCCCGCCTGCATACTATGTTCAGTGGTCCGACCAATAACCTGGGGCGGAAAATCCAGCGCAATCTTGGGAAGTTTTGCTGCCCTCTCGTAAAGTGCCCAGGCGGTAGTTTCAATACCGGGGGAAATAATTCCGCCCAGATACTCTCCCTTCCCGTTAACCACATCGAAGGTGGTGGCCGTTCCCAGATCCACAACCACTACAGCCTGCCGGTATTTTTGATAAGCAGCGACCGCCGTACAAATTCTGTCTGCACCCACGGTAGACGGATCGGTATAAAGAATTTTGATTCCCAGATTTAATTCATGACTTACAATAACCGGAGTAATTTCCAGATATTTCTCACAGATTTTTTCAAAAATGAAGGTTTTATTAGGAACCACGGAAGCAAGGCCCACGCCCCTGATATCATTAAAGAGGATTCCTTCATGATTCAGAAAATGGGTTATATAGACCATGTATTCGTCTTCCGTCCGGTCAGCATTTGAAGAGATCCTCCAACTGCGGAAAAGTTTATCATCCCGGAAAACACCTATTTCTATCTGGGTATTACCGATATCTATGGTAAGAATCATACCGTCCTTTCATTATTTATAAGCCACAAATCCCCGGCAGACACTGTTATCTTCCTCCCATCCTGGCTTAAAATCAAATTTCCATAGTTATCGATGCCATCCTGAACGCCGGTTTTAACTTCATTTTTGAGAAATATCTTCACTTCCCGCCCCTGATAAACCAGAAATTTTTCATATTCAGTAATAATATTATCGAAATTCCTTTGCACCGTTTCATTAAAATTGTGATAATAATATTTTATCAATTCATTCAGAACCTGAGATATCTCCAGCTGCGAACCGGTGCACATTTTTAAGGATATGGCAGATTTCCGTAATTCCGGCGGGAAATCCGCAGATACCTGGTTTATGTTAATGCCAATACCTGCAATGATATGTTGTATTTTATTTTTTACAGTATCACTTTCCAGTAAAATCCCGCAAATCTTCCGGCCATCAACCAGAATATCATTAGGCCACTTCAGTTGAACCTGCGGTTTTAAAACCTTTTCAGCTGTGGCGATTTTATGTTCCAGAAATTGACGCATAATGAGAGCAGAGGTTAGATTTACCAGGTTGATCGATTTAGCACCGATAGCAGGACGAAGAATGACAGAAAACCACAGACCCAGTCCCGCCGGACTCCACCATGGCCGGTTGTGGCGTCCCTTTCCACTGGTTTGTTCTGCCGCATAAACCACCGTCCAGGCAGATTCCCCCCTTTTAGCCAGTTGAGCCGCCTCGGTATTGGTACTACCTAATGAGGGGTAAAAAAGAATTTTAACCTGCTGACTCCCCTCCACCGGAATTTGCCATTGTTTTTGTTCCATCGTATTACTAGAATTTACCGGAAAATATAACCATGATTCTGTGTGGTTCAAAATTCAAATCAAAGCAGGTTACTCAACATCTGGAATGTTTCAGGCAAGAGATATATATTCACTGTAATTTATTCCCGGTACTCTCCGAATATTTTTCTTAAGGAATGGGAGATCTCCCCCACGGTGGCATACTGTTCAACACACTCAATAATAAACGGCATCACATTGTCAGAACCGGCGGCAGCATTTTCCAGTTTTTGTAAAGAGGTCTGAACTGCATTATTATTACGTTTATGACGCAATTGTTTTAATCTTTCCACCTGTTTAGCCACCAGTTTTTCATCCACCTTCAGAAGGGTCCGGGGCGGTTCCTGCCCGATCCTGAATTTATTGACACCTACGATGATTTCCTGTTCCTTTTCAACTTTCTGCTGGAATTTATAGGCGCTTGCGGCAATTTCATTCTGAAAATATTTATTTTTAACAGCCGCCACGGCACCTCCCATCTTATCAATTTTTTCAATATACTCAAATGCCCGTTGTTCAATTTCATCAGTCAGACTCTCAATGAAATAGGCACCTGCCAGTGGATCCACGGTATCTGCCGATCCGCTTTCATGGGCGATAATCTGCTGGGTCCGGATGGCGATCATGGCAGATTCCTCTGTGGGAAGACTGAAGGCTTCATCCCTGGAATTGGTATGAAGGGACTGGGTACCACCCAGAACGGCCGCTAGTGCCTGAATAGTGGTACGCACAATATTGTTATCCGGCTGCTGGGCGGTGAGAGTACTGCCGGCAGTCTGAGTATGAAAACGCAGCATCATGCTTTTGGGATCTTTCGCCCCGAAGCGTTCTTTCATTATTTTTGCCCACATGCGCCGAGCAGCCCTGAACTTGGCGATTTCCTGAAATAAATTGTTATGTGAATTAAAGAAAAAGGAGAGCCTGCCGGCAAAATCATCCACATCCAGTCCGGCATCTATGGCGGCTTGAACATAGGCAATGGCATTGGCAAAAGTGAAAGCTACTTCCTGGACTGCGGTGGCCCCTGCCTCCCGGATGTGATAGCCGCTGATGGAGATGGTATTCCAGCGCGGCATGCTGGTCTGGCAATAACGGAAAATATCGTTAATGATCCGCATGGAGGATTCCGGCGGGAAAATATAAGTACCCCGCGCAATATATTCTTTCAGAATATCATTCTGGATGGTTCCGGATATTTTACTGAGATCGGCTCCCTGTTTCTTGGCAATGGCTATATACATACTCAGAAGGATACCGGCGGTGGAATTAATGGTCATGGAAGTGGACACTTTTTCCAGGGGTATTTGGTGAAACAGGATTTCCATGTCTTCCAGAGAATCAATCGCCACACCCACTTTTCCCACTTCTCCTTGTGCCAGGGGATCATCGGAATCGTATCCGATCTGTGTGGGCAGGTCAAACGCCACCGATAATCCGGTGGTGCCGCTTTCCAGCAGATAACGATAGCGACGGTTGGACTCTCGGGCGGTAGCAAAGCCTGCATACTGGCGCATGGTCCACAGGCGACCACGGTAAGCGGTAGGCTGCACTCCACGCGTAAAGGGATACTGGCCCGGAAAACCCAGCTTTTCCATATAATCAAAAGCCGGATCAGGAAGATAGATCCGTTCTATGTCAATGCCGGTATCCGTAACAAATTCAGATTTCCGTTCCGGAAATTTCGAAATGACCTTATCAACAACTTCCTGTTCCCACTGTTTCTTCTTGACTTTGATTTTATTCATGGATTAGTCCTGATTGGTGTTTAAATACAGATAAATGAGCCAGAATATAACATCAAGTGAAATATTATTCAATTACATAAAATTTATTTGTTTCCCTGAAATAATGGATGACTATTTTTGAAAGCACCGGAACACCCAACTTCCCACATCAGCCCAATACCGGCGGAATTAATCCCGAAAGAAAATCTTCAGAGCCGCGGATATTCTTTTTGCAGGTATTCAAACAAATTCTGCAATTGCCGTTCCCAGTACTTTTTCATCTCCCCGGCCGTTCGGGCATCCGGTATTTTATTTTGCTGGACGGTAAGCCGCGTTCTGGTCCCCTCCAGTGGATAGAACCGGACTTCATATCGACTGGAATCACCACCCCGAATAAAGCGTAGGGAGCTCTCACCCTTTGTGTTAGTAATTTGTATGTTCGAATCTTCCAGCCATTTCCGCCGCATTTTCTCATTCAGCCAGGTATCACGAAGTTCGGATGTACCCCACGGAAATGTCCGGGTCTTACTGATCTGGAACCCATCAGGCATCTCATGTATTTTCCGCTTTCCCCGGACCTGTTCATAACCTACGGTAATCATCTGCTGATACCAGGGACTGAGGCTATAGTGTTCTTTCAGGAAGGTCACAATTTCCTTATGGGATCTGGATGTACTTCCTTCCTTATCTATAATTGCAAACCATTCATTCCACTTTTTGCCGGTACTTTTTTCCACGGCCGCATCACTGATGGAAGCTGTTTTTACTTTGTTATTAGTCATTTATTCTCCTAAAATTTGTTTGACCTGGAATCTAAAGATGCTTCAAACCGACCTGATATGAAATATATTAACAAAACCTTACCCAAAATGCAAAATGTAATGGGCTGGATACTGGATGCTGGCTAAACCAGGGACGGTTTAGTCCCGACGGGTCAACCGGAGGTTGACAGGGAGGCGGGAATCTTTCGCATGGCGACCACTATATAATAATCTTGCCCTTCTGTCCTCGGCATTACCATTCGACTTTACTTACATGTCATCCCTACAGGATTTAGATGGTGGTGCGGTATCACCTTTTTATATAAACATGTCGCCCTTCTGGGGTTTGGTTCACGAATAACTCAATTTTTAATACATGGATGGGACATCCGCGTCACAGACGTTTTGTTTTTAGTTTTTTTTGATCTTTGTGAAATCCTGGAAGATTTCATCCCGATTTGTTTTCCGGAGGAAAACGTATTTTTCGGGAATCTTGCTTTTTGCCAACTAAAGACTGCAGACTACCAACTGTTTTTTTGTCCACGAATTACACAGCGCAAAGCGCAGAGCGGAAGACAGGAAGCCCTTATCCTTTCTCCCTTATCCCCTTTCCCCTTTCCTGGCTCCTGACACACTGAATCCTGTTTCCTGGTACCTGAGACCTGGCACATTTAGCCTTGAGCCTTTTGCCTAGAGAGATTCTGCTATTGAATTTTAAGAATAATTTTCTCATATTGAAAATAAGACAAATCCGAAAGGAACATTCTCTGGCACATCATACTTTAAAAAATGGCTATGCCTCACTCACTGCACGTCTCAACAGATTTCCCCAGGGAGCCCCGCCTTCCGACCTTCTCTATAAAATCCTTTCTCTGCTTTTTTCGGAAAAAGAGGCTGCGCTGGTGGCCCTGCTGCCCATTAAACCATTTAATGCGGTAAAAGCTGGGAAAATCTGGAAGATGAAACCGGATGCTGCACAGATAATTCTGGATGAGATGGCCGACAGGGCACTGCTGCTGGACAGCGAGCAAGAAGGGGAACGTTTTTACACACTGCCTCCACCCATGGCCGGATTTTTTGAATTTTCCCTCATGAGGATGCGGGAAGACATCGATCAGAAATTACTGTCAGAACTCTTTTATCAATATATGAATGTGGAAGAGGATTTTATAAAATCCCTCTTCACTCGTGGGGAAACCCAGCTCGGGAGGGCATTTGTCAATGAAACTGTGATTCCCAAAGAGGAAGCTCTTTATGTACTGGATTATGAAAGGGCCTCCCAGGTGATTCGCGACGCTTCACACCGCGGTATAGGGGTTTGTTATTGCCGCCACAAGATGATACATATCAATAAGGCTTGCACCGCACCGCTGGACATCTGCATGACTTTTAACGGGGTTGCCGCTTCCCTGATCTCCCATGGATTTGCACGGGAAGTGGATGTCCCGGAAGGCCTGGATCTTCTGCAGCAGGCTTATGACTATAACCTGGTACAATTCGGTGAGAATGTTCGTAACCGGGTCAGTTTTATCTGCAATTGCTGCGGGTGCTGCTGTGAAGCATTGATTGCACAGCGCCGTTTCAGTACCATGCATCCCATACACACCACCAATTTTCTTCCGGAAATTTCCCGGGATAACTGCAACGGTTGTGCAAAATGCGTTCAAATCTGCCCGGTGGAAGCCATGACGCTGGTATCTGACAACGATCCGCACCGGCCTAAAGCCAAAACGGCTAAACTGGACCAAGAAATCTGCCTGGGCTGCGGGGTATGTGCGCGGGTTTGCGGGCAGGATGCCATTCACATGAAGCAGCGCGTTGAACGGGTGATTACACCACTCAATTCCGTTCACCGGACAGTGATGATGGCCATTGAAAGAGGCAAATTACAAAATCTGATATTTGACAACCAGGCATTCCGGAGTCACCGGGCCATGGCGGCCATTCTGGGAGTGATTTTACGCCTTCCGCCCCTTAAGCAGGCACTGGCCACCCGGCAGATTAAATCCCACTATCTGGAGTACCTGATAACTCATATCCGGGTATAAATAAACCGGCATATCTGTGCCGGTTTTATGACCTGAGAAAAAATCATTCCGCTATATCCGGCTATGGTACGAGACATTTTCCCGCACCTATCTGCAGTAAAAATGAGATTATGATCAAAATAACACCTGCGAGCACAATGATTCTGACCTTCCTCATCTTGTGCTGTCCTTCTCCGAATTTTTGTGTTCCTCAAACTGCAGGGCGGCGGAATTAATACAATACCGAAGATGGGTAGGTGCGGGGCCATCATCGAAAACATGACCGAGGTGACCTCCACAGCTACTGCACAGTACTTCCGTACGCTTCATGAACAGACTCTTGTCTTCCTCCACATCGATGTTGTCTTTGTTTACCGGGGCATAGAAACTCGGCCATCCGGAACCCGAATTATATTTGGTATCCGAACTGAACAGCTCATTACCGCAGGCGGCACACAGGTACACTCCCTTACCTTTAAATTCATTATATTTACCGGTGAAGGGCCGTTCTGTCCCTTTTTGCCGTAACACCCGGTATTGCTCTTCACTCAATTCCTCTTTCCACTTCTGATTACTTTTATTTATCTTACCGGTCATATGATTATCCTCCTCTGATTGGCTTCCACAATATGTTGCTTTATTAGCGGGATCCTGCTGCTGTCCGGCACTCCCTGCTGCCGGAAGGAAGATCAGACCTGCAAAGAACAGGAGCATTAAACCGGCAGTTATATATATGATAATTTTTTTCACAGGGAATTTTCCTTTCGGATTTTTGTTTCTGATGATTATTGCTTCTTATACAATACGGCTAATTTGGCATCAATGAGTTCACTGTGCTGCAGATTCAGTAATCGGGCCAGTTTGTGAATCAGATAGTCTTCATATTGGTTAAGCTTACCGTCGGAATAGATAATTTCCCAAATCAGCTCAATAATGCGGATTTTTTCTTCCCGCGGGTAATTTTCATTAATCAAACTGGTGAACGTCCACAAATCATGACTGTTTTCCAGTTCCCGCTCGGTAGTTTGAGTGATTTCCCGGATATAATCTTCCGATAAATTATATTCATTTTTTAATAATTCTGTGATGGTTTCCTGCTCTTTTTTGCTGAATGTCCCGTCGATATGGGCCATTTCCATGAGCAGGGCGCAGGTGGCCACATAGAGATCATACCGTACGGCTTTCTGTTCTGATTTCTGGTCTGAACCAACCTCCGGGTGAAAAAATTTATGAATAAAATCAACCACTGTATTTTCCTTCGAATGAATAACCTCTCCTGATCTTAAAGAACAAAGATAATTGTTCTTTTCCCTCCGCTAATAACATATATAATGTATTGATAAAAGACCAAATAGTTCCTAAATTTCTAAGGTGGGTTTTTCTCATTTTCAAGTAGTGATATAACATGACAGATCATTCCCGGCACATTACCTGGAATCGTTTTCCGGAAACAGATCAATTTCTTCTCGATTCTCTGCAGGCATTTACCGATAGTTTTCACATTATTGGTACCTTAAAAGAATCTCTGCTCACAGGTACCAGTACACGCTGGAGTGATTTCATTGATCATCTTCGTTTCCGGGGCGGCAAAAACCTTATGAAAAAGCTCCTGAGTTTGGGATATAAGGAAGGGAATGCTCAGGAAGGTGAAAAAGAGAAGGTATTTTTTCATGATGGGGCCATTTTCCCACCTATAATTTTGTCCGGCGGAGACGCCACTCCTCAGGAAAAACTGCAGGTGGCTGCCATATCGGTAGCAGACCTGGCAGTGTTTTTAAACTCGCAGGGCATCCACTCGGAAATCGAGGGTACCGTTCTGAGCCCCTTCCGGAAGGTAAAAGTATGGGAAGAGAATAACCGGGAATTATGGGCAGTTGAACGCCGTTCTTTCTCGGGATTTACTTCTCAGGAAATGCCTCCTGATTATCCGGCCCACTATCTTCAGGGATTTCAAAAATGGTTTCTTCGTCAAAGAGACTTTGACAATCCCGCCGCCGGTCTGGATTTCACCATAAAACTGGCCGAAGAGCTGGTGAGCGAGCTGGGGCAGAATATGGCTGCCTGGGTGGTATTTGCAGCAGAGCGTAATTTCTGGCAGATTAAAAATCGGGCCGGCCAGGTTCAGAAGAGACGGCAGGATGTGTATGGTCTGGGATGGGCCAACCACGATCATCATACATTTCGCAGTTCCCGGGAGTTCTTTTCCGCTTTGCTGCACCTGTTGTCTATTCTGGGATTTGAAAGGCGGGAAAAATTCTATGCGGGGGAAGAGGCCGGCTGGGGAGCCCAGGTGCTGGAACAGCCGGGTTGTGGACTGGTGGTATTTGCCGATGTGGATCTGGCCGCCGAAGAACTGGAAATGGATTTCATGCAACAGGACCTATCCCCCCGAAAGGAAAAAGGTACGGTGGGATTGTGGTGTGCCCTGCACGGCGAAAGTATTCTGGAAGCCGGGTTGCATCACCTGGCTTGCCGGCTGGCCTTCAGCGAAGCGCGCAATGATCTGGAAAGGGAGGGTGTTTACATGCTGCCTCCTTTTAGCAGTTTCCCCTTTCTAAAACAAGCCTTCACCCAGGGGGAAAGATGGGCGGTACCGGAAGAGAATTTACAGCAGTTAAGCCGAGAAGGCCTGTTGAGTGACCATCAGATTCATGCATTTTCCCGGGAAGGTGGCATTGGCAGCCACCTGGAAAATATTCAGCGTGATGAAGGCTTCAAGGGATTCAACCAACAGAGTGTGAGTGCCATTATCAAACGGACTGACCCCCGGCTGGATTTTGGTGCCGCCTGAAGCAGCGGCAATGCTAATTGAAAGAATAAGGGAAGATAATGGATGTTTATTTTTACGAAGCATTTGAAGAAGAAGAACAGAAGTTAAGAAAATACCTGCCTTACCATATCAGGGCCGATTTCAGTTGGAAGACCATTCAGGAAGAAAACAGCTCTGAGCCACCTTCACCACTGATCAGTGTGAGAACCCAGTCGGAGATACCGGCAAAGTGGAGCTCCCAGCTGAAGGGAATTCTGACCCGC
This sequence comes from uncultured Caldithrix sp., assembly GCA_964461135.1. Classification (GTDB taxonomy): domain Bacteria; phylum Calditrichota; class Calditrichia; order RBG-13-44-9; family RBG-13-44-9; genus RQOF01. Next base: position 113,740 of record CAYWTB010000004.1, read on the forward strand.
AGCACCGGCTATGATCACCTGCTGCGTTTTCTGGATGAGGCTGATCAAGAGGTACCCTGCGGTTACCTGCCGCTGTATTGTAACCGGGCTGTAGCGGAGCAAGCCATGCTGCTCTGGATGGCACTGCTGCGAAAGTTGCTCATGCAGAGAGCACAATTCCCCTCTTTTAAACGGGACGGAATCACTGGTCTGGAATGTGAACATAAGACGCTGGTAATCGTGGGTGTGGGCCACATCGGATCGGAAATCGCCAAAATAGGGCTGGGGCTGGGCATGAAAGTCATGGGAGTGGACCCGGTGAAAAAACATGCATTTGTTGATTATTACCCTCTGGAGGAGGTTTTGCCCCGGGCCGACATCCTGGTATGTGCCATGAACCTGACTGCCCGGAATACGGGATATTTTAATTACCGGCGCCTGAAAAAAACAAAAAAGGGAGTGATTTTCATCAATATTGCCCGGGGAGAAATGGCTCCCTCGGCGGATTTGGTGCGGCTTCTGAAAGAGGAGCATCTGGCGGCGGTGGGAATGGATGTTTACAATCATGAGGCAGATCTGGCGGTATCGCTGCGCTCGGGGAAGATCAGCAATGACCCGGAAGTCCGGGCAGCCCTGCAGCTGGCGGGAATGACCAATGTTATTTTAACTCCGCATAATGCCTTCAACACAGCGGAATCGGTAGAACGCAAATCATTCCAGAGTATTCAACAGGTAGAGGAGTTTTTAAAGAAGGGATCTTTCCTGTGGCCGATACCCGAGGAGTAACTAAAGGATAAGATCAAAATCCAGAGAATAAAGAAAGCTGAAAACCGAAAGCAGAAAGCAGCAGAGGTTTAAGAAAAACGGATTTCTGGATCCAGCAATTAGTGCAGTGAATCCTGCAACCTTGTATGTTAAATTCAATTGTCCCAGGCATAAGGAATTTTCCATGAGTGAGATTATCGATATGCATGTTCACTTCGGCGCTCCGGATGATCCGGAGAGCGGTTGTTACTGGTCCCCCGAATTTGAAAAAACTGCCGCTTATTACGCCATCCTGTTTATCACCGGTTCCATGTTCAAAACCATGAATATACAGCGGGTCAGGACTCATCTGTCGAAGCAGATTAAAACGGCCCGCTTCGTTAATGAAACGGTATTACTGGCCCTGGATGAAGTATATGATACCTCCGGTTTGAAACACCGTGAATGGACCCATCTGCACGTCCCCAACAGCTACCTGGCCCAGTGGGCACAGCAGGAGGAACGGGTACTATTCGGCTGTTCGGTCCATCCGTTCCGGCAGGACTGGGAAGAGCAACTGAATTTTTCACTTCAAAACCAGACGGTTTTATGCAAATGGATTCCTTCCTCCCAGATGATCAATCCGGCTGATGATCACTGCCTCCCCTTTTACCGCAAGCTGGCCGACCTGAATCTCCCGCTGTTGTGCCATGCCGGACCGGAGTATGCCATACCCACTTCCGATTCTTCATATGATACCTATAATAATCCGAAATATCTCAGAAAAGCCCTGGATGCCGGTGTCACCGTCATTATTCCCCATTGTGCCCTGCCCTATTTCTGGTTTCTGGATGCAGACTATCAGGATCACTACCGCGAATTTCTCAACATGATGGCAGAGGCTGATAAAAAAGGATGGAATCTGCATACCGACGTTTCTGCCATCGCAACCCCCTTACGGGCACCATATATCCGGGAGATCATCGACAAGATATCGCCGGACAGAATCCTGTTCGGCAGTGATTATCCCATCCCGTTGAGTGAATTGACCTACAATCGCAGTAAGAATATCTGGACCTGGCTCCGATTCGTGGCCAAAACCCTGTTTCTGAAAAATTCTCTGGACAAGAATTACCTGGTCATCCGGAAAATGGGTTTTGATAACCGCATATTCACCAATGCAGCACGGATTTTCTCACAGATAAAATATTAAGTGAGAACCAGGAACGGCACCCGGGATCCTGATCATATAGCTTTTCCAGGTAAAAAAACTCAACATTTTCACTGTCTTTTCCAGTGGCCCTCAACAAACACCCAGCCCCGTGGTGTTTCCAGCCAGTGTCCGGGAATCCAGTGAAAGCCATGGCGGGGTTTAACCCAGTGGCCGCCATTCCAGATATAGCGATGCTTTTTCCAGACCCAGTACCCGGGAACCCATACCGCGTGCGGATAGGGAGGAGTGTTTTTCACCTCGATTCTCAGCGGCGGCCGTGCGGTTCTTACGTAAACAGCACGGGGTGCACAGCCCACTTCCATAGTGACTGATCAGACCGGCAGAACCGTCAATAAAAACATGATAATTCTTTTTATCATTTTATCCTGTTAATTACTGTTTCCTTCCAAATTAAAATGACAAATCACGTGCCAGTAAAATCAAATATGATTATCTCCTTTGCTTAGCTTTTTGATAAAATATACCTATATGTCTACATCACTAAGCTCTGCCAGAAGGTTATATTTTAGAAATCATTGCTCTATGAACCTACGCCATAATCCTCCTCCTTTTATAACTGACCACTTCCCGTATATTTTGCTGGACACCGGGGGTGAATTTTTCCTGAAAGTTCCTTCCTTATTATATTAGGGAAGGGATTTAGGGATGGGTAAAACGATCATATCTTACCACATGGATTTATCCTTAAATGACGAGAGCAGAATAGATTTCCTGACCTGGATTGTGCTGCATCTTACTGGTAGTCAACATTACATATGGTTTTTTAGATGTTCTTTTGCCTTGATGCAAAAGAACCAAAAAATCAAGACTGTCAGAAAAAATCTGGAAATTCAACGGTGCACCTCCCTAAAATTCTTAAACTCCCCCGCACTCAATAGTAGAACAGCTGCAAAGGTTTCTTTGCATATATTGAGTGCGGACTCAGACAGAAAGAATTTTTACGCTCGGTGTACCGGAATTTCTGGCGATTTTTTCTAAAGGTCAATAAAAACCAATGCACTAACAGGCGTGTATTTTATCTTTAAATGAGAAGATAATTGGCTAAATGAAATACTTTCGAAAACTATAAACAATAATAAAAAAATTATTACGCCCTTTGCTCCAAAATCGGACTAAGGTAAGCCCGATTCCGGTGTAACGGAAACGGCATAAATTGTACCGGCAAATACATACACCGGTAGCCAATCGCCACAACCTGGCTTAACATTTTACGGCGCCGGTTCAGGGGATTTATACTGGCCTTTTCGGTGTAAAAAAAATGAGAAAAAACTGGGTATTTATTAACATAAATGATTGTGTTTCCCCATGATCCGTTTTTAAATTATTTAATAAATTATGGTTATAGTCTGGGCTGATTAGAGCAAAATAACTTCGAATTAGTGGGATACTGATTAATTCTGTATCTTGATATCATCATTTAATATTAAGTTTTTAACTCATACTGTATACAAAGCGAATATCAGGTGAAAATGTGGATTCAATAGATTATCCCTTTCTAACCCACTCCTGCCTGCCCGGCGACCAGACAGGGGACGGAAGAGGATTAAGAGTATTCCACAATCTCCCATAATCATCACTAAGCAAGGTAAATATGATATGGCCTCCCAAAAAAGCAGCACAGTTTCCCGGGTAGAAGATTTTTTTGTCAAGCAATCCCCCTATGATTATATCTATTCCCCTGCGGAAAAAATCAAAACCGTTGTTGTGGATAATTTTCCGGCCCTTGGCAAACTGACCGCCCTGCGTTTCATAGAATGGGCACAGAAAAACCCGGGAGGAAACATCTCTCTGCCTACCGGTAAAACTCCCGAACATTTTATTAAATGGGTCTCACACTATCTGAAAAACTGGAAAAAGGGGGAGATTGCACAGGAACTTGAAAAATACGGAATCGATACGGCACAAAAGCCGGATATGAAAAGCCTGCATTTTATTCAGATAGATGAATTTTATCCCATCAATCCCCAGCAGCACAACAGTTTCTATTATTATGTCAATCAATTTTACCTGGAGGGATTCGGGCTGGATGCGAAGAATGCCCTGCTGATTGATTGTTCGAGAATCGGGATTCCGCCCGGTGAGACGCTGCTGTCTGTCTGGCCGGATTTCCGAGTAGATCTTTCCCTGCGCTTCCGGAGTGCCGGTTCCAAGCTGGAGGAGAAACAGAAAAAGATTCTGGAATCGATTGACGAGTGGTGTCAGGAGTTTGAACAGAAAGTTCGGCAAATGGGAGGAATCGGATTTTTTCTGGGTGGAATCGGGCCGGACGGACATATCGGTTTCAATGTAAGAGGATCCGATCATTTTTCAACCATCCGGCTTACGCCTACCAATTATGAGACTCAGGCGGCGGCCGCCACTGATCTGGGCGGCATTGAAATTGCCCGGGAAAGGCTGGTGATCACCATCGGACTGGGAACCATTACCTGCAATCCCCAATGCACAGCCATTATCATTGCTGCGGGTGAGGCCAAGGCCGAGGTGGTGTCCGACGCCATTCAGCAACCGGAGAACGTCCTGTATCCCGCCACGGCACTTCACAAACTTGCCAATGCCCGCTTCTTTCTGACCAGGGGTGCCGCCAAAAAACTGGGTGAAAGGCAATTTCTGCTGTTGAACCGAAGCGAAACCATTGATGATGACATTGTGGAAAAGATAATTGTAGATCTGGCTGTATGCCGGAATAAGAAAATCATGGATCTTTCACAAAAAGACTTTCAGGCAGACCGTTCCGCTGCATTGCTGCTGACCCGGCGAAAAGAAAACCTAAAGAAACTGTGCGAGATGACCCATAACCGCCTGATTGCCAAAATTGAGAAGGGATCGGAGGGATTATCCAATACCCGTTTTCTACACACTGAACCCCATCATGATGATTTAATGCTGGGTTGCCTGCCCATCATCGTCAGGCACATCCGGAATGCTACCAACACGCATTATTTTGCCTGTCTCACCAGCGGTTTCACCTCAGTAACCAACCATTTCATGAAAAGCCAACTCTCTTCCCTGCGCGAATTCATCGATCAGAGTACTTTCAGTGAGATGGAAAAAGAAGGATATTTTGATCCTGATAATGAGATTGGTAGAAACCGTGATGTATGGCAATACCTGGATGGTGTGGCAGCTAATAATGACGAACTGAAGAATGAAGGAAGCGCACGGAGATTATTGCGCAACCTGATCGAAATTTTTGAAGAATCGGATCTCGGTAATATCAAAAACCGGATATCAGAACTGGAGCATTATTTTGATACCCAGTATCCGGGAAAAAAGGACCCATCCTACATTCAGCGGCTTAAAGGCATGAGCAGGGAATGGGAGGCTGAGTGCCTGTGGGGCTATTTCGGATGGAGCTGTTCCAACGTCAGGAATCTCAGGCTGGGATTTTATACCGGCGACATTTTCACCGAAGAACCCACCATTGACCGGGACGTGATACCGGTTTATAATTTGCTACAGGAAGTAGCTCCTGACCTGGTTGCGGTCGCTTTCGATCCTGAGGCCAGTGGCCCGGATACTCACTACAAAGTGCTGCAGTCTCTCAGCGAAGCCATTAAAATGCATGAGTCGAAGAACAAGGCACGTCACATCAAAATTTGGGGTTACCGTAATGTGTGGTACCGCTTTCACCCCAGCGAGGCCAATATATTTGTACCGGTTTCACTGAACATGTTTTCCATCATGCAGAGCGCTTTCATGAACTCTTTCATCTCCCAGAAAGATGCTTCCTTTCCCAGTTATGAACATGACGGTCCATTTTCCGAACTGGCACAGAAAATCCAGGTTGAACAATATCAGAAGATTAAAATATGTCTAGGCCGGGAATGGTTCTATGAAAATCCCAGCCCCCTCATCCGGGCCACCAGAGGCCTGGTATTTTTGAACGAAATGTCTCTGCAGGAATTCTACCAGACCAGCCGCGAACTCAAGAAAGCGGTGGAAAACCGTTAACGGAAAATGTGGAGCCGATATGACCGAAAAATATTTCAACCGACTCATCCTGTTATTTCTTCTGACCGGAGCCCTTTCCGTCCGGGGACAGAGCGTCACCTGGACTGACCAAACTTCAAACGTTTCACTGCCGCCTGGAGTACGATTTTTCAGCGGTGAGAAGAACAATCCACTCCTCAAAGCCTGGTATATCGATATAGATCTCCATAATGCCGATATCGCCGTTCGTCCCTACCCGTATAAACCGGTATCAAACTGGTGATTGATTTTTTCTTAATTTTCAATTATGTTAATGTTGAATAAAACCGGATTAAAAAAATCCCTAATGGGGAAAGGCTAAAGGCGCAAGGCTGCAGGTTGCAGGATTCGGGAACCAGGAAAATACAAAATACAAAGTAAAAAGTACAAAATACATTAAGAAGTATTTAGCCTTTGGCCTTTAGCCCTACCTGATTACTCTTCGATTTCCAGCAAGCATAAAAAATGACCATCGCACATGCAATGGCCGGATGTTAAAAAGGAGAGCCACCGAGGAGATTTGAACTCCTGACCTGAGGTTTACGAAACCCCTGCTCTACCAGCTGAGCTACAGTGGCAATATTGCTCCGAAAGTTATTTAATTTGAGCAGTTTACGCAAGCAATTTTTACCTGGATAATTTCCTTATAGGTTCAATGTAATCTTATACTTATATCACACATTGGTTTTCCAGCCCAGCCCCGCACCAAAGAATAATCAACCACGCAATCAGATATTTCCGGGGGCAAGCAGAGATGCATCAATTGATGGAGAGGCGCCGCTCCTTTTCCCGTGATATGACTGTTCTGGACAGCCGGCCACTGAGAAACACCTTTTCCCGGTAATCGCTGAAATCATGAATGCCATACAAAATTCTGCGGTTTCCCACTTTTTCCTCCGCCACGATGTATAGTTCCATATCATCCCGGTACCCCGACAACAACTGTTTCAATTCTGCCACTTTCATTACTTGCTCCCTTTTTTAAAATCACCACAGATGTGTGCAGATCTGTTTATCCATCATCACTTGCAACAGGATTTCAACAATACTTCTCTTTCATTGATCGGATCGGATTAAAAAAAATTGATCGCTCTTTAAAATATAAACACCATTTTTTATTAAAAACCAACAAAAATTTATCTCATCTAGATACTGACTAAACCACGGATGGTTTAGTCTCCGTCAATGGCCGGATCGCCGGCGCGATAGCCAGGTCAACCGGAGGTTGACCGGGAGGAGGGAATAAAGGCAAGTTATAAGTAAGAAGTAAAAAGTATTAAGGTAAAGGGTAAAGGAAGCTCTGTCCCGTCCTGAAATAGGTTGACAGTTTTATCAGAAGAAAGAAAGGAGGAATC
>CAYWTB010000005.1:0-112286 GCA_964461135.1 uncultured Caldithrix sp.
ATGGATTACTTGTAATCTTTTACGAGTTCAGGTATTCATTATTGTGAAGAGCCATAAATAATTCGATAAGTTTTTAGATGATCTCCAACATTTTAATTTACCTATTTGGTTGTAAATATTAATCTTACCATACAGATTTTCGGAGTAAAAGAAATAACCATCTAACGTAAATAATCTCCCTGCCTTTGTGGCCTTGTGTGAAAGTTTATAAATTAAATATGTTAATTCAAATGCGGTCATTTCCGGTCTCATTTATCAGGATATTCCAGGGTTTTTCTCATTACTGGCAGAAATTCTTCTTTTTCGACAAATCCCACCACCCGCAATTCCTTTAGCTCCGAACCCACTTCAGAGAGGAACACCAGGGTAGGTACTCCCTTAATACCATATTTCTGAAGTAGTTCTTTGGAAAGAGGATCAGCGGTTCTGGTGAGATCAACCTTGAGCATCACAAATTTGCGGGACAGTTTGACCACTTCCTGATCTGAAAAAGTAAACTTCTCCAGTTCCTTACAGGGAATGCACCAATCGGCATAAAAATCAATGATCACCGGTATTTTATTATTAGCCGCCTGCATGATTTTTTCTTCCGAATAAGGTAACCAGTTGATTTCATTGGCGGGTGTGACCGTCTCAGAATGAGCAGTTTTACTGGCAACAGTATTGTTAATGGCAGCATCTATGCCGATGGTGGCAAAGAATATGGCCACAATAAAGAATGCCACGCCTGCCAGGTTTCGGACAATTTTGAAAATTTCGCCGCTGGCCGGTGTTGGTTCCAGCCAGGCCATATAAATGCCGCCAACCAGCATAATAACCGCCAGTGTCAGAAAGTAAGAAAGTGACCCCGGAAACAATGGCTCCAGAAAATAAACCGCCATGGCCACCAGAATGAATCCGAAGACAGTTCTGACCCATACCATCCAGGATCCTGACCGGGGAAGTTTATGCAGGCTGCCCGAAAAGATGGCCAGGAAAACGAAAGGTATACCCAGTCCCATCGCCAGTGTAAAGAACATCCAGAAACCCAGGACCACATCCCCCTTTTCTCCCACGAATGTGAGCAGGGCCAGCACGAAAGGACCAATGCAGGGTGCGGCCACAATTCCTACCGTCAGACCCATGAAGAAAGTGCCGAACCCCCCTTTTTTTGCTCCTCCCGCAAAGTTAGATAGAAATGTGGGCATCCGGATTTCGTATACATCGAACATGCTCAATGCCAAACCCACCAGAATGGCCGCTATTACAATAAGCACGTAAGGATTCTGCAGTGCCGCGCCGAACAAGCTGCCGGTGAGGGCGGCAATAACACCCAGAATGGAATAGGTGATAGCCATCCCCAGTACGTAGATAATGGCATGCATGAGAAGACTGCCCTTCCGGCCCTCGGTCTGTCCGCCGAAATAACTGATGGTGATGGGTATCAGCGGATAGACACACGGGGTCAGATTCAGAGCCAATCCGCCCACAAATACAAGCAAGAATGTGATAATCCAGCCTTTCTGTGAAATGGTACTGGCTATACTGTCCTCCGCAGGAGGTGTTACTACCTGTTCGACGGAGGTTGGCTGCTGGTGACTACTGAAAATATCCTGATTGATCAGGGAAACATGTTCACTGTCGGTTGCCAGCGGGAAGGTCTGACTGAACACAAACTCCGCCGGAGCCATGCAGGTCTGATCATCACATGCCTGGTATTCCAGAGTTCCTCCCAGGGTAATTTCCTCTGTTGCCATCTCCGGTGAAATACTGATGTTGGTAAAGATAAAAATGCTTTCATTATACACCGATAAGGCTGTATCGGAAAACCCGAACTTTTTCATTTTAGCTTTGGGATATTCCAGTTTGCCGAACGCCACACCCTCCGTGGAGTGCAGGGATAAATTTGTCGGTATCAGAAAGTCTTCGCCCGGTATATTGGAATTAATATGATACAGTTTTTTAATGACAATATGAACCGCCAGCGGATAGCTCTGTCCCGGTGCAAATGCGGTAACCGGAGCGATAAACCGGGCCTGGATTATCTGGTCCTCTTGCAGTGCGAAGGTTCCATTCACAACCACCATCATTGTCAAAATCAGGGTCAATAATATCTTCATCTCTCTTGCCTTTCGTGAACTCTTACTTACTTTGAAAACATCAAATTTGTTCATTTGATGTTAATTCTTTCCGCACCTCAAAAACTGTCCTCTTTGATTAATAGATACCTGAATCGGTTTTTGTTAGATGCTTAATATTTTTTTGGGAATACTGCAAGAACCATATTAATCCGGATAATTCATAACCGCCGGGGTGCCAGGATGCAAGGTCTGAAATATTAACAGGTTAATAATTAACAGGGAAAATATGTCTGAAAGGTTCCTGCCGGTAACCGAAATTGAAAGATAGTCTGAATGCCAGAAGATTTTCCCAGCCGGAATTCCGGAATTTAAAGCGGTTATAATAAAATTCGGCAAAAAGATTTCTGATGAATTCATATTGAATCGTCATCCTGTAGGATTGCTGTTGATGCAGAATGCCGTCCAGAAAGGTGACATCGGGAGAATCCCCGTCCTGCCAGGGCTGGTCGGGATCTCCGCCCACATTGCGGTCTGGCGGATTAGATCCATGCCTGTATTTTTCATATTCCAGACCCACCATCAGAAATTTGGAAAATCTTTTACGAAAACGCAGGAACAGGTCGTCTGAGTTGGGGCCGATAAAATTGCCCAGGATGGTATCATAATGTTTGTATTTATTATAATCCTCCACAGAATGAGAGTATACATACGGTTTTATGCGGTTGTATTCTATTAGTATGTCACTATCCCGCAAGAAAAGTGGATTAATCAGGAAAGTCCCGGCCTGAAAGGCGAATTTATTTCCATACCAGTCGCTGCCCAGTTTGGTGGTGGTTATGTCATCGATGAACCATTCCCCGTAAATTTTAATACCATTGAAAATGCGCCATTCCAGATCGATTCCCAGCACTCCGTTGTCCCGGTCTCCGTAATAATGTTCCACCGATTTGTAAAAACTCAGCGGGTTGAGATAACCCAGTTGCAGGGAACGGTCCCCGTATATCACACCTTCGCTCAATCCCAGTTGCACCCCTTTCCCTACATCCAGTTCCAGGCGGTTCCCCGACCAGTACTGGTTGATATGGGGCTGGCTTTTGACGCTGATGCGGCCTTCGGGAGATATATACTCCAGAAAAGCGGTGAGATGGGTAAACTTGAATCGCCAGTAACGGATAATGAACTTCAACTGGTCATAAACCGGTGCATTGGTGGAAAGAAGGGGATTGCCATGATGTCCCACACCCCACTGATTATATTCACGCCCGTATACAAAATTGAAGCATTTATAATTGAAGTTGACTGTGGCAATATTTTCATCGAAGTCAAAATCACCATTATTCCGGGTGGTCAGAAAAGGCCAGCCGGATTCTTCCCGGACCTGAAACGGCAGGCGGGTTCCCTGCCAGCGTCCGTCACTGGCATGGTTGTCGGTCAGATCGAAGTAGAACCCGAAATAGGATCCCAGGAAACCATAAAACAGCAGGCCGTTGCTTATGCGGGTAAACTGATATTTCCCTTTCTCCTCATCCATTTTATCCTGAATGCTGTAACTCAGGATGGGATCGGCGAATAAGCTGAACTCTTTATGCCGGATGGTGACCAGGTTGCGATTGTTGGTGTAGAGATGGGGATTCAGATATTTAAAAGGGGTCATGTCCATCAGGTAATATAATCGAGGTCTCCACTGCTGATAAGACTGAGATGGCTCGAAATTTTTTATGCGTTCCAGTTCTTCCCGGAATTCCAGAGTGAGGTAATACAGTTGATCCAGGTCGATCCGGGAAAATTTTTCCGGTTCCCGATTATAGTATTTCCATACCCTGGCAATATAGTCAGCCATTTCCTGGCGGGAGAAAGGGCGGCTTCCATTAAATATAACGTTCACATATCCCAGAATTTCCCAGCGTTCCATGGCATCATAGCCCCAGTGAGTGAGGGGAACCGAAACGGTCTGGGCAGGTAGCCGGACGGCAAAGAGGAGGATGAATAAAAGAATGCTAGGATAATATTTCATCACTGGACAACCTTATGGCAAATCTATTTAATTTTGATGGACAATTTCCCCATGTCGTATAACCATTCTGACATGATTGATCCCATAATGATAGGGAATGTATTGAAAATTAGGTATATCAAACAGAGAAATATCCGCTATTTTACCCACTTCCAGACTTCCCAGCGTGTTTTCCCGCCGGATAGCGCGGGCGCTGTTTAATGTGGCTGACCATAGAGCTTCTGCTGGCTGCATCTTCATCTGGGTGCATGCAATGGACAGTATCAGGTTCATATTCTGGGTAAATGAACTTCCCGGATTATAATCGGTTGCCAGCGCCACCTGGAGTCCTGCCTCAATCATCTTACGGGCCGGTGCGTATCGTGATTTGCCCAGAAAGAATGCAGTTCCGGGCAGCAGAACGGGAATAACACCGGCTTTTTGCATGGCGGCAATTCCCTGTTCGGAAACCATCAGTAGGTGATCTGCAGATACGGCTCCCATCCGGGCGGCCAGTTCTGCACCGCCCATCGGGCTTAGCTCGTCCGCATGCAGTTTTAATCCAAGACCGTGATCCTGAGCAGCCTGCAGTATTCGTTCGCTTTCGCTGATGTCGAAGACTCCTTTTTCGGTGAAAACATCACAGAATTCAGCCAGTTTTTCTTCAGCCACTGCGGGAATCATTTCCTGAATGATCAATTCGATATAGTCATTCCGCCGGTCGCGGTATTCATCGGGAATCTCATGAGCTCCCAGAAAAGTGGGCACAATGGTCACCGGAAGGATTTCGCCCACTTTTTTTAAAATACGCAGGCTTTTCAGTTCGTCCTGCAGTGAAAGGCCGTATCCGCTTTTAGCTTCAATGGTAGTGGTTCCGCAGGCTATGAATTCCCGGATTCGCCGGCAGGTCAGTTCAGCCAGCTCATCGAAGGGCGCCTGGCGGAAAGCCCGCACACTGTTGCGGATTCCGCCTCCTTCTGCGGCAATCTCTTCATAAGATTTCCCCTGGATGCGCATCTCAAACTCCTCTTCCCGGGTCTTATAGAAAACAGGATGAGTGTGCGGATCCACGTAACCCGGAAGAGCCCAGTAACCCCGGCCATCCAGCATGACGGATTCCGGGTAACGGCCGGTCAGTAATGCTTCGGAATCAACGGCGATGATGTGTTCGGGATCCATGGCGATTGCCACACCTTCACGAACCTCCAGCTTGCCATATGGCTGATCTGCACGGGGGGTTATGACTCCCCGGATGTTTTTCAGGATTTTCATTTTCATGGTTTTTTATTCTGCATTTTCTGAAGGGTGGTTTTTAACTTTGCATAGGTTTGATCCAGCGCTTCAGATACCACCTTGGTATTGGCAAATACCGGCATAAAATTGGTGTCTCCGTTCCAGCGGGGAACCAGATGGAAGTGCAGGTGATCTTCTATACCTGCACCGGCCACCCTGCCCAGGTTCATTCCTATATTATAACCCTGAGGTTCCATAACCTCTACCAGTGCTTTCACAGCCAACTGGATAAGTCCGAAAAGGTCGGCTTTTTCCTCCGGCACAAGGTCGATGATATCTCCTGTATGCCTCAGCGGCACCACCATAACATGACCATTATTATAGGGAAAGCGGTTCATGATGATAAAGGCATGACTGCTGCGGTAAAGAATCAGATTTTTTTCATCCTCCTGACGTTTGATGCGGTCACAGAATATACAGGATTCGGTTTTATCCTCTTTTTCTTTGAGTATATATTCCATTCGCCAGGGGGCCCAGAGATGATCCATGATAGACCTGCTGTTTTGGTTAATATTTAATTTATGCCATCTAAAATAAATACAGGAGAGGCAAAAAAAAAGCCCTATGGAAAAACTCCACAGGGCCTATGGTCAAATCTGATATCAAAAGGCTATGAGGCTTCCTCTTTTTCCTTTTTGGACTGATCGATTATTTTTTGGGCCATTTCATGAGGAACCTCTTCGTAGTGTGAAAATTTCTGGGTGAAAATTCCTCTTCCCTGGGTCATGGAACGCAGGGTGGTGGAATATTTGTGCAGTTCCGCCAGAGGCACCTTGGCTTTAATTACCTGAAAATGACCCTCGGCCACCATGCCGGAAATTTTTCCCCGTTTGCTTGAAATATCTCCCATTACATCACCCATGTATTCTTCAGGAACTTTCACTTCAATATCATATATGGGTTCCAGCATTATCGGTCTGGCCTGCAGGAATCCTTCCTTGAACGCCGCCTTTCCGGCAATCTGGAAAGCAATATCGCTGGAATCTACCGGATGCATTTTCCCGTCAAAGAAATCCACTTGTATATCCACTACCCGGTAACCGGCCAGAACACCTTCTTCACAGGCGGACATCACACCTTTCTCAACTGAAGGAACATAAACACGGTCCACATTCTGACCCACCAGTGAATTAACGAACTCAATTCCTTCACCGCGCGGTTTCGGTTCCAGCCGCATCCAGACTTCCGCAAACTGCCCGGCGCCGCCGCTCTGTTTCTTGTGACGGTATTTTGCGTCTGCCTTGCCTTTAATGGTTTCCCGGTAAGGTATTTTGGGATCCTTAATGGTTACCTCCACACCAAATTTCTGTTTCAATCGTTTTACGATAATGTCCAGATGCTGTTCTCCCTGCCCTGCAATGATACTCTGTTTCAGTTCAGGATCAAACCGGCTGACGAAGGTAGGGTCTTCCTCATGCAGTGAATGGAAGCCCTGCGAAATTTTTCCTTCATCGCCCTTCGACTTCGGCTTAATTGCCAGTGTGATGAGCGGCTCAGGCAATTCCAGCTCTGGCAGCTGGAAAGGAAAATTTTTGGCACACAAAGTGTCTCCGGTATGAGTACTTTTTAGTTTAACCAGAGCACCGATATTTCCTGCGTGCAGTTCATCCACATTGTGTTTACTTTTGCCTGAAAGGTCGAAAATCTGTCCTACCCGTTCTGTGGTTCCCTGGGTGACATTGAGAATCTCATCCCCGCTTTTCAAAATACCAGAAAATACTCTTACAAACGATAGCTCGCCCACATGTGCTTCAGAAACAGTCTTGAATATGAACGCCGTTAATGGTTCACTGTCCGCTGGTTTCCGTTCTTTGTTATCGGTGGAATGGAAGGGTTGCATCTGCACCGGAGAAGGTGCATAATCAATTATAAAATCCAGCAGACTGCTTACTCCCACATTATGGGTGGCGGAGGTGCAGAAAACCGGAAACAGCTTGCGGTATTTGTATGCCTTTTTAAAACCGCCCACAAATTCCTCTGCAGTCAGTTCCCCGGCATCAAAGAATTTTTCCAGTAACTGATCATCACTTTCAGCTACTGCTTCAATCAGTTTGGTGCGCAACTCTTCTGCCTTTGCTTTCATTTCCGTCGGAATCTCCTCTTCCTGCGGTTTACCGGAAGTATCCTGCGGAAAAGTGAGCAGTTTCATTTTTAAGATGTCAACCACTTTAAAAAAATTATGACCGGTTTCAGCCGGGAACTGCACCTGCAGAATATTATGGCCGAAACGTTCCTGTAGCTCGGATACGAGCTTATCGAAATTCACATTCTCGCGATCCAGTTTGTTAAAAATAAAAGTAACCGCTTTCCCGTATTTTTCACTCAGGCCCCAGACCTGTTCGGTCCCCACTTCCACGCCGGATGCTGCTGAGATGGGAATCAGTACGTTCTCCACACTGCGTAAACCACTGATCACATCACCAAAGAAATCAAAAAACCCGGGAGTGTCAATAATATTGATTTTATGCTTGTTCCATTCTCCATGCAGCAGTGAAGTGCTTATTGAAATCTGACGTTCAATCTCATCTTCGTTGTGATCAGACGCTGTGTTTCCCTGTTCAATTGTGCCCATGCGGGTCGTTACCCCCATGGTATAAAGCATGGCTTCAACCAGGGAGGTTTTTCCGGCACCCCCGTGGGCTCCCAGGCCAATATTTCGAATCTCTTCACCTGTATAGTTTTTCAAAGGTAACCTCCGTTAAATATCTTTTTTTATGTGATTTTATGATTATTTCTAAAAATCAGACTTCGAATATACTAAAAGAGGAAAATGCTGTCAAGGGCTTTATAATTGGCTTCGGAAGTCGACTGGAATATGAGCCGGATGCATTTGCCCGGAATATTGCAGCTATGATTTTAACCGGGCAAGAATTCAATTGACCAATCCTTTGCATTCATTTTGTTAATTTATTAAAATTGGTGCAATTGTATGGTATGGAGGCACAATGAAACAATCAGGAAGACCTGTTCTTTTATCATTTATTATTTTGCTTTTCATTCTTTATACGGTTGTTCTGGCCGGAGAGGTATTGTTTTATTCTACTTCGGAAACCTTGCTAAAAGATAATTCCGCCTATAGCCGTAAGAACATTTCACCCTACCGCCAGTATATTCCCCTGGCCGGGAAATTTGAATTGTTTGATCAGAATACCCATCAGCTGTTGGGACAGATTAATATCCCCTCTATTTTTTTTGAAAAACATGCATTCACTTTCCAAAGGAAGCTGTCTCTGGCAGTAGCTCCCGGTTCCCACTATATTCTGCATCTCGAACGGGCCAATGGATATATTTCTGTCCAGCTAAATCAGGATTCCTTATATGAACAGTCTCTGAATTTTTTAACTCAGAATATAATCTTGCCTTCTGATATACTGACTGAGGCAGAAAATGTACTGCAGATAGGAATTTCTCCCTGGAGAATTTCCGGTGATTTATATCCGCAGTGGCTGCCGGTAAATTTACCGCGAATTAATAATGGTATTGGTGGCAATATCTTTCTGGAAAAAGTACCGCCGTGGTACATAAAGGATTTCCGGTTGAGGGTGGTGGCCGCCGGTGACAGTATTAATATTTGGGGCGGGGTGCATGTAGGCTATGCTCGTCCCGATAGTGCTGAATATACACTTGTGCTCAGGATGCGAAAGAATGATAATGAGATAGGCCTTTTTCAACTGCCCTTCAGACTCGATTCGCTTACCACAGCAGTCCTGCTTCCCCTGAATCTGCAGATTGCGGGAACGGATAAATGGTCTCCTGAAAACCCGGTGATATATACCCTGCAGGGGCAGCTCCTGAGAAATGGAACTCCGGTGGATGAATATACAGAAGATGTGGCGGTGCGCACTATTTCTGTAAAAAACAGTCATTTTTTCCTCAATCAGGAGTTGCTGGAAATTGCCGGAATAAATTATGTCTACCAGGATGAGCGCGGATTGGGCCTGTTTGATAAAAAACTGGTAATGAAGGACCTTCTCACTATAAAAGAGAAAGGGTTTAATCTCATCCGCATAGGATATTTCCCGCAGACTCCTCAATTTTATGATCTCACTGATTCACTGGGAATCCTTTGTCTGCAGGACCTGCCGCTGCCGCTGGTGATGCCGGGAATGTTAAGTGATACCTTGTGGCTGGGTAAATTCATCGAATATGTTCAGCATTTTCAGAACATGGCGGTTAACCATCCGTCCCTTATAGGCCTGGGAATAGGCAATTTTTACACGAGTGTGAAGCATACCTCTGCTACCACCTTGAAATCCATTTATGATCTTTTATCGGCGAAGGGCCAGTTTCTGGTATATTCCTGTTCGTTCGATCCGGGGTCATTCTCGCCGGAATTCAACGATTTCAGCTGCCTGGATATTCTGGATAGAAACAATCCGGATAAGATCCTGGATAAATTGCGTGAAGGCTTTGCTCCCGGATATCCGATTCTGCTGTCCGCCTTTTCCAAACCCCTGTCTTATCGCATAGATTCCAGCCGGGTGACCTATGATGTTCAACAGCTGGGAGAACTGTACAGGAGGCTGAATCAGCCTGCCTGGCAGCAGAAATTTTCCGGGCAGCTTCTGCTTACCTATTCGGATTATCTGCTGGAAACCCCGTCCACCCAGGCCGGTTTACACTCATCTGAAAATTTCAATTTAAATTCCATCGGAATTTTCACACTGGACCGCACCATGAAAGAGAATGTGGACGACCTGCTGAAGCATCACTGGTCAGTCCTTCCGGCTGAATTTGAATCCGCCCCGGTTAGGGAGTTCAGTACCTATTTTTTCATCATAGTGGGGCTGCTGGACCTGTTCCTGTTTCTTTTCATTTACCGGGCTTTTGTGGAATTTCGAAAAAATATATCCAGATCTTTAAGGCGGCCGCACGGTTTTTTTGTGGAACTGATGGAAAGGCGCCTGATAAGTTTTGAGCAGAGTTTTTTTCTTATGATTATCATTTCCATTAATGCGGCTGTCATGCTAGGTGGGATTTTTTACTTTTTCCGCAATAACCTCTTCATGGATTATTTTCTCTCCCTGTGGCTGCCTGAACCATCCCTGAAATTATTACTCTGTAAGATTATCTGGCAGCCTCATCTGCTTTTGCCTGTGTTGACCCTGGCGGTAATTTTACTGTTTCTGGTACTGACCATCCCGATTTACCTGCTTTCTTTTTTTCGGCGGACCAGAATTCGATTTCGCCAGGCGGTTGCCGTCAGCACCTGGGCAGCAGCACCCTTTCTTTTTTTGCTGCCCTTCGGCATGTTTTTTTACAGCCTGTTGCTGGCAATGAATTCCTATTGGATTTTACTGGTTGTTCTATTATATTTTCACGTTTGGTACTCTTTGCGCTGGCTGAATGGGACGCGGGTGATGGCCACCACCTCATATCTGCGTGTTTTTATTTATGCAATGGTTTTAATTTTAGTAGTGGGAGGCGGAGTCCTGCTCTATTTGCAAAATAAAGAGAATATACTCCTTCATTTGAAGGTATGGACTCAAATGTTTTTTTATCATATTTAACAGTAAGATTGTATCGGGCTGGATGTATTTA
The DNA here is from genome assembly GCA_964461135.1 of uncultured Caldithrix sp. Lineage (GTDB taxonomy): Bacteria > Calditrichota > Calditrichia > RBG-13-44-9 > RBG-13-44-9 > RQOF01. The sequence continues at coordinate 10,888 of CAYWTB010000005.1, forward strand.
TCAAAATTAGAAATTTTTGGATTCAAATCCTTTGCACGCAAAGCAAATTTCCAGTTCAACGATGGCATTACCGCCGTTATCGGTCCCAATGGGTGCGGAAAGTCAAATATTGTAGATGCCATACGCTGGGTTTTGGGCGAACAGCGCCCCTCCCTTCTCCGTCTGGACCGCATGGAAAATGTTATATTCAATGGTACGGCGGTTCGCAAACCACTCAGTATGGTTGATGTATCTCTGCTCATTGAGAACACCAAGAATATACTTCCCTCCGTCTTTACCGAGGTAAAAATCACCCGTCGCCTGTACCGTTCGGGAGAGAGCGAATATCTGATCAATAACCGGCAGGTCAGATTGAAGGATATCATCGATCTTTTTGCAGATACCGGCATGGGTTCGGATGCCTATTCCGTAATCGAACTGAAAATGGTGGAACAGATTCTTAGTGAAAACGCCGAGGAACGCCGCCGTCTATTTGAGGAGGCAGCAGGGATAAAGAAGTACAAATATCGCCGGAAATCAGCCATCCACAAACTGGAAACCACCGATCAGGAACTGATAAGGCTGAATGATGTGATTGGTGAGGTTCAGAAGACCGTAAATTCCCTGTCCAGACAGGTAGGCAAGGCCCGGCGTTATCACCAGTATAAGACTGACCTCAAGCAGAATGAATTGTATAACTATCAGTTGAAGACCAAACATTATGAACAGGATCTGGGCCCCCTGGAAGAGGAGTATGCGCAGGTCCGGCAAACGCGGGAACGGTTGGGCAAAGAGGTGAATCAGGCCGAGGCAGGTATAGAAAAACATCAGGTAAAATCCATTGATCTGGAAAACCAGTTCCGGGAGGTATCCAATCGCCTGGCCCATGAAGATAATAAGGTCAGGGAAATTCAGCAACAGGTTCAGCTGAATGAACAAAAGGTGGAATCCCTCCGGCAGAATATCACCGACCGGGAGAAACAGGTTGCTGCTTTACGGGAACGTCTGGAAGAATTCCGCCGGCAGGTGGAGTCGGTTGAGAAGGAAAAAAATGAAATGTCCCGGGAGGCGAAAATCCGGGAACAAAACTATCAGAAGCAGAGCGAAATCCTGAAAGAGGCAGAGATCCAACTTTCCGGAACCCGCAAAAAATTTCAGGATTTCCGTGAAAAGAATGTTATTTACATGCAGGAAGTAAACCGGCAGCGGGATAATTATCATAAACTTACCATTGAACGGGAAAATATCCTGCAACAGCTTGAGAAACTGGCAGTTCAGAAAAAAACGGTCCGGGCGGAGATCGATACACGGCGGGGTAAAATTGTTGAAACGGAGAAAGAACTGCAGGTTTCAGCAAAAGACCTTGAAGTGAATACCGGCGAGATGGAGCGGTTGCAATCAGCCATAAGTGAAATCCGGGAAAAAGCCGAAGCTCTGGAAAACGAAAGCACAATTTTGCTGGGCAAAATTGAAAAAAATAATTCCCGCCGCGAATTTCTGCAGAGTCTCATCGAAAATTACGAAGGTTTTTCTGAAAGTGTTCAGTATATCATGTCCCAGAAAAAGAACTACCGTGGACTCATAGATATACTGGCGAATATGGTGGACACCCGGGATGAATACCGCACCGCTCTGGAAAGCTACCTGGAGGAAATTGCCAATTATCTGGTTGTGGAGGGCGTGGATACCGCCCGCGATATTTTGAGCGAAATCCGCGAAAATAAAAAGGGCCGGCTGACCCTGGTTCCTCTCTCCCTGCTGCACAATAGTTCCGATGAAAAAATTAACGCCGGGGATCTTAATGGTGAAGCAGTTTTCCTGAAGGATGTGGTACGCTATGATAAGCGTTTTGAGAAACTTTTCGGATTCCTGTTTAACAGAATATTACTGGTGAAGGATATCGATACCGCCTTGCAGTACCGTGAGAAGCATCCTGAATTAAGGTTTCTGACCCTTGAAGGTGATTTTGTGGGAGAGTGGGGGCATATCACCGGTGGGAATACACATCATTCCATGAACCTTACCGGACGTAAACGCCAATATGATACGGCGACCAGTGAGTCGGAAGAACTGGCCCGGAAGAAGCAGAAGCAGGAACAAAATATTAAGGAGAATCTGGACAGTCTGCAGATATTCAGAACCAGACTGGAGGAATTCGGGGCGTTACAGAAAGAACTGTCCGGTCGATTTTCCGCTCTGGAGCAGCAGCTCCACCAGGAACAATATGAAGCCGGACTCTGGCGGGAAAGGCTGACGGAATTGGAAAATAATATTTCTGATTTAACGCATCGAAATGATGAAGTATCCGAACAGGAATTTCATTTGTCTCCTGCAGTGCGGGAGGGAGATGAACAGCAGCAGAAATTTCAAAAGGAAGAAGACCTGATCACCCGGGAGATGGAAACTGCGGATCAAAGATACCGTCAGATTTCTCAGGAGACCCAGCAGCGTCATATAGAATTACTGGAGAAACAGAATTATTTGAAAGAACTGGGTCAGAAACTGGAATTCGTCAATGGTTCAATCCGGGAAACGGAACAGCGGATGACCACGGCTCTCGAGGAAATTACCGGTTTCAAAACCACTGTTGAAGCGGTGCAGAATGAAATTGAATCTGCCCGGAAGGAACTGGAGGGTTTATATAAACACCGGGATGTGGTGGAAAAAGAGAAACTGGAAATTGAAAATAATTATCAGGCCCTGAAATCTTTAATCATGTCCAGGGAGGATGAGGTAAAGAAATTACACCGCCACTGGAACCAGTCTCTGGAGCGCCTGAAGGAACTGGAACTGAAAATTCAGGAAATAGAGATCAAACTCAAATCTCAGAAGGAGTTATATCTGGAGCAGTATGGGGAGGAGCTGGAACAACTGCTTGCGGAAAATCCCGTGCCGGATACCGTCCACCTGCAGGATATCCAGGATGAGCTGCTTAAAATCCGGCAAAAAATAGAAGCACTGGGTGAAGTCAATCCGCTGGCGGTAAAAGAGTTTGAAAAAGAAAAGGAACGATTGGATTTTCTTAAATCCCAGCAGGCGGATCTGCTGGAGGCCAGAAAAGAGTTGCTGGATACCATCAATAAGTTAAATAAAACCGCCCGAAAGCTTTTTCTGGAGACATTTGAGAAAATAAATGAAAATTTCCGCAGTATATTCGGGAAATTTTTTGAGGGAGGAAAAGCGGAACTGCTCCTTATTGATAATGACGATCCGCTGGAATCCAATATCGATATCTCGGTTCATATAAAGGGCCGTCGCCTCACTACCCTGAATCTTTTGTCGGCGGGAGAAAAGACATTGACCGCCATTTCCCTGTTGTTCGCCATTTATTTATACAAACCCAGTCCGTTCTGTATTCTGGATGAAGTGGATGCACCACTGGATGATGTCAACATTGCACGCTACACCCACGCTCTGAAGGAGTTCTCCAATAATACCCAGTTCATTCTGGTTACCCACAATAAGATGACTATGCAGGCTGCACAGTCTATGTATGGCATCACCATGGAAGAGGCAGGCGTCAGTAAAGTGGTGTCGGTGCGTTTCGATTAATTCGGACAGGTAAGCCGGAGACTCAAGGCTAAAGGACAAAGGCACAAGGCGAAAAGACAGGGTAAAGGGTAATGGCGAAAGGCCAAAGGCCCAAGGCTCAAGGCTTTTCTTTCTTCAGGTACTATTTAATGATATACTATGTCTGTCTTGTCCTTAATCCTTCATCTTTAATCCTTAATCTTTCACCTTGTATTACGTATTTTGTATCACCCTGGTCAGGTCACCTAAAATGGAAAAAGATATGGATCAGGTGGATTATCCCATAGACGGTACTCTGGATCTGCATACCTTTCATCCCCGCGATGTAAAGGATCTGGTTCCGGAATACATCAGTGCCTGCCTGGAGAAGGGTATCTTTCAGATACGGATTGTGCATGGTAAAGGAACCGGTACACTGCGGAGAACAGTACATTCCGTGCTGGATCGGGATTCGCGGGTAATCCGTTACCGGCACGAAGGCGGAAGTGGTGGATCTTGGGGAGCGACAGTCGTACTTTTAAAGCAACCGGATTGATGCTTTCATAAAATATATAGGGTCGGGCCGGATAGTCAATATCTTTTGTCTGATCGTTCAGTTCAAATGAAACCCTTTTTTGCAGAGTCCTTCTCCGCAGGAGAGGGTTAGCAGAAGAAAACTTGGCTCTCTTATATTTTTTCCCGGTTGCTTTTTATCGGAATTTGATTTTATAATATGATCCAATTACTTTTTTTATCATTTATCAGCCTGAACCGGCTTCCGGTTAGAAAGGCCTCTTTTTTCTTATTGGTATCCTGAGGAGGTTGTAAATATGCATGAGAATACTGATGGCAAACTGAAGGAAATTCTAAGTAAGCAAAATTTTTCCAAAATACGGAAAATCGGGAATCCTACTCTAAATCAATTCATTTTGGAATACATTGAATTGTGCCAGCCGGAGACGGTCTTCGTTAGTACCGATGATAGGCAGGATATTGCCTATATCCGGAAGCGGGCCGTGGATAACGGTGAGGAAAGCTCCCTGAGCATCGAGGGGCACACCGTTCATTTTGATAATTATCATGATCAGGCCCGGGACAAGAACCACACTGCCATATTACTTCCTGCCGGGAAACGTATTGATGATCTCATCAGTACCATGGACCGGGACGCCGGCCTGCAGGATATCCGTAAAATCCTCAAGGATATTATGAAGGGGAAAGAGTTGTATATTCGTTTTTTCTGTCTGGGACCCTCCAATTCACCTTTTTCCATTCCGGCGGTTCAGTTAACGGATTCTTCCTACATTGTTCATAGTGAAGATCTGCTTTATCGCGGAGGTTATGAGGAATTTGTACGGCAGGGACCCGCAGCCCGATTTTTTAAATTCGTTCATTCCCAGGGTGAGCTGGATGAAAGGCATACCTGCAAAAATCTGGAGCAGAGGAGGGTATATATCGATCTGGAGGAAGATATTGTTTACAGTACTAATACCCAGTACGGTGGTAATACCATCGGGCTGAAAAAACTGGCCATGCGTCTGGCTATTCACCGCGGTTCGCAGGAAGGATGGCTTACTGAGCATATGCTGGTAATGGCAATACACGGCCCCTCAAGCAGGAAAACCTATTTCACGGGGGCGTATCCCTCCATGTGCGGTAAGACTTCCACTGCTATGCTAGAAGGGGAAACCATCGTTGGAGATGATATTGCCTACCTGCGACGCGAAAACGGATATGTGCGGGCGGTCAATGTGGAAAAAGGAATTTTCGGAATTATTATGGGTATAAATTCGGTGGATGATCCCATCCAGTGGAATGCACTGCACTCGCCCAATGAAGTCATTTTTTCAAATATCCTGGTTACTCCTGATAAGAAGGCATACTGGAAAGGAAAGGACGGAGAAGTTCCTGCCAAAGGAAACAATCATTCGGGGGAGTGGTGGCAGGGAAAAGTCGATCTTTCCGGGAAAGAAATTCCGACCTCCCATCCCAATGCCCGTTTTACTATTTCACTGGATGCCATGGAAAACCTGGATCCTTCTGCCCATGACCCGGAAGGTGTGAAAATTGGTGGCATTGTCTATGGTGGCCGGGATGCCGATACATCGGTGCCGCTGGAGCAGGCATTCAACTGGATCCATGGAATCGTGACCAAGGGTGCTGCCCTGGAATCCGAAACCACCGCGGCTACTCTGGGTAAATCCGGCGTGCGTCAGTTCAATCCCATGTCCAATCTGGACTTTCTGTCCATTCCGGTGGGGAAATATATCGGGGCGAACCTAAAATTTGGTAAGGACCTGCTTCACCCGCCAGCAATTTTTGCAGTAAATTATTTTTTACTGGATGAGAACCGGGAATTTCTGAATGAAAAGAATGATAAAAAAGTGTGGTTCAAATGGATGGAACAGCGGGTTAACGGCGATGTGGATGTCATTGAGACCCCCACCGGATATATTCCTCTGTATCAGGACCTGAGCTCCTTATTTAAAGGGGTGTTAAATAAACACTATTCTGAAGAAGATTATGTCAAGCAATTTACCATCCGCATTCCGGAAAATTTACAGAAGATAGACCGGATCACTACCATTTACCATAGTATGCTGGATGTGCCGCAGACGGTATTTGATGAACTGGAGAATCAACGAAAAAGATTGTTACAGGCACAAAAAAGGCTGGGTGATTATATCAGTCCTTTCCAAGTGAAAGGATAATCCGGGGACTGGCGGTTATGAATGACCGGCTTTGGAAGACCTTGCGGAATTAATAATTAATTTGGACGGTACGGCTCTCCGGATTTCACGTTTCTCTTTGATAATGGAATTTAAAATTTCGTCTTTAAAAAGGCTTGATTTTATTTTAGAGGTCTTTTAAATTTCATAGCTTTATTATAGCTTTCATAATCATGACTAAAACACTGGCTATTGCAAATCAAAAGGGCGGTGTAGGAAAGACTACTACTGCAGTAAATCTTGCGTCCTGCCTGGCAATTGCAGAAAAAAAAACCTTGCTGATTGATATCGATCCGCAGGCGAATGCGACTTCCGGTCTGGGCATTGATACCCGTTCACTTTCTACCAGCATTTATGATGTGATTATAAATCGCGAATCAGTTGATACAGCCGTTATCTCAACCCGGGTACCCAACCTGGACCTTATACCTTCTCATATTAATCTGGTTGGGGCGGAAGTTGAGCTGGTGCAGGTCATCGCCCGGGAACAACTGTTACGAGAAGCAGTGAAACCATTGAAAGAAAATTTTGATTATATCATTATCGATTGTCCCCCGTCGCTGGGTATTCTGACTCTCAATGCCCTCACCGCTGCCGATGGCGTTATTATCCCCATTCAATGCGAATATTATGCGCTGGAAGGTTTGAGTCAATTGTTGAATACGGTACGACTGGTGCAGAAACACCTTAATGATCATCTGGCTATTTCAGGAGTTCTGCTTACCATGTATGACAACCGGCTGAATCTCTGTAATCAGGTGGCCGGAGAAGTGCGGAATTTTTTTAAAGACAAGGTATATGATACGGTCATTGCCCGCAATGTCAGATTAAGTGAAGCCCCGAGTTTTGGTTTACCAATACTCATGTATGACGCTACCTCCTCAGGGGCAACTAACTATATGAAGCTTGCAGAGGAGTTGTTATCAAATGAAAACTAAGACACGACTCGGCAAGGGACTGGAAGCACTCATATCGACTCCGGTGGACCAGATTACTCCCGGCATGAAGAAAACCCTCCATGAAGTGGATGTGGGTCTGATTGATCCCAATCCTTTCCAGCCGCGGATGGATATGGACAGTGAGGCATTTGAGGAATTAAAAAAATCCGTTCGTGAGAAGGGTATCATTCAACCCATTGCCATCCGCGGCAGCATTAACGGAAGATATCAACTGATTGCTGGGGAGCGGCGCCTGAAGGCTGCCATTGCAGTGGGATTGAAATGGATTCCTGCCTATGTCCTGAACGTTACCAGCGATGAAGATATGCTGGAAATGGCGCTTATTGAAAATGTACAGCGTGAGCATCTGAATCCTATCGATCTGGCAAACGGATATCAACGGCTGATTGATGAACTGAAATTGACCCAGGAGGAAATAGCGGAAAAGATTGGTAAGGACCGTGCTACGGTAGCCAATATGATCCGCCTGCTTAAACTTCCTGACAAGATACAGGACAGCCTTAAAAAAGGAGAAATCAGGGAAGGTCATGCCCGGGCAATGTTGGGACTCATCGATATCTCACAGCAGATTGAGCTGTGGAAAAAATCGGTAAAACACGGATATTCAGTGCGCAAAGTGGAGGAGGAAGTTAAAAAATTACGCAGTGCTTCACCTCATGTGATGCTGCAGAAACAGGCGCGTAAAAAATCACCCTTCGTGTCACGGACGGAAGGAAATCTGCGGGAAAAATTCGGCACCCAGGTTAAACTGCGCACCAAGAAAGATGGGGGCAGTATTGAAATTTTTTTCTATTCCCGGGAAGATCTTGACCGATTATTAGAACTGTTTGATGAAATTAAGGTATAAAGATTGTCATTTAGGTTAATTATAAAGGAATAATCTTGAGCCATAAAAGACATAAGAAGAAATTTTTAAATATCGTGCTCATACCCGATGACAAATCTCAACCCAGGAATTTCAAATTCCGTTATTCGGTCCTTACGGCCGGGTTGCTACTGTTCATATTTATCTTTGCAGGTGTGGTTATCGGAGCCGTGACCTATGGCAAGCTTCTTCAGAAAGCATATGAAAATATCAGCCTGCGTCAGCAAAACGAACAATTGACTCAGCAACTACAGAAGATCAATGAATTGAGCAGCGAGCTGGATAATCTGAAAAACTATGGGCGCAAAGTCCGCAGCAGCCTGATGGGGTATGTGAATCTTCAGAGTGAGCTTGAAAATGTGGAACCGCTCGCCAGTAAAGAATCATCCAACCAGTCTGTCTTTTCAATCTTTACCTCTATTCCGGTGACAGCTCCCGTGACCGGCTTTATAAGTCAGGACTTCAGTCCGAACCTGCACAACGGGGTGGATATCGTCGCACCAGAAGGAACACCCATTGTAGCCGCCGGAAGTGGTATTGTGCTTTTCTCCGGCTGGACCGTTGACGGCGGCAACACCATAGTCATGGGGCATCAGGGGGGTTATTACAGCTACTACAAACACAATCTGAGAAATGTGGTTTATGAAAATCAACTGGTTTCGCAGGGTGAAGTGATCGGCTATTTAGGGAATTCAGGTCAAAAATCGTTTGGTCCCCATCTTCATTTTGAGATCTGGAAGGATGGAGCACCTGTCGATCCCAGAATTTTGGTTACTGATCTAAACAAATAGAATATCTTTGGAGGAGATTAAATTTATGGCTTTGAAAACAAAAGAACCGGATGATAGCTACAAAAGTACCAATGAACTGAATTTTATTGGTGCGGGGACGTATGTGGAAGGGACGGTTGAAACCAAGGGAAGTCTTCGCATAGATGGCCGGGTAAAGGGGGCCGTTAAGGCCGGGGACACATTAACAATTGGCTCAAAGGGTGAAATTTCCGGGGAAGTCCATGCCCGTATGGCGGTGGTTGGCGGAAAGATTGAAGGTGACATCAGGGTTGATGAGAAACTGGTTCTGGAAGCCAATTCCACCCTGGTCGGGAATCTGAAGGCCAAGAAACTGGTCATTGATGAAGGAGCACTCTTCCAGGGGAAATCTGATATGGGTGCACCGAAAACCATAAAACCTGCCGCTAGTCCCCTTGATTTCCAGCCCAAAGGAGAAAGCGGAGGTGGAAAAGATTCCGCCGAAAAAGCACAATAATTCCACCGAAGAAAATCATTCAAATAATATTGAGAGTCTGGTTGAGGCATACCGGAAAGCCGGGCCCTACCTGAATATTGGGCTGGTCTGGGCGCTGGCAGTTCTCTTCTTTACCTGGTTGGGGATTGAACTGGATAAAAAATTGAATACCGTTCCCTGGTTAACCGTCAGTGGAGCTTTGCTCGGAATTGCGACGGGATTTTATCATTTTATTAAAACCGTAATGAATGAAGATAAAAAAAACCGGAAGTCATCCTGATAACTATTATCCCGAACATCCGCCATGTCTTCTGCCCATCTGTTAAGAAAGAATTATCCCGATTAATAAACGAATGAAGTTCTCTATTTTTTTTAAAAAAAGTTTTTATTTACTGGCAATTTTTGCGATATTTTTTACCTTTTTGATGATTACAGGTTTTGTCAGAACAGGCATTCTTGCGGCGTGGTGTGGGCTTCTGATTTCCTATATAAATTTTCTTGCCGGTGCGTACACTGTTGCATGGGGAATTAAAAAATCAGACAAACTGTTTTATGCGGCCTTTTTCAGTGGAATGTTAGCAAGATTTGTGATCATCTTGATAATTCTGTTTGTTCTGCTTAAATATGTTGACCTGAATAGGGTTTCTTTAATGTTGTCGCTGCTGGTAACGTATTTCAGTTTTCTGGCTCTGGAAATATTGATTATTCATGAATCGTCGTTGACGAGGGGTAGTGCTTCATGACAGATACAACCGCTGTTGCACATACCGCTGAACATTCTGCCCAGGGGCAGGAATCGGGGCTGGGACAGTTCATTATCCATCACATACAGGATTCCCATGAATGGAACCTGCTGGGGTATCACATTCATCTGCCCACTTTTCCGCCCATACATGTGTTGGGGCTGCGTATCGATCTCTCCATCACTCAGCATGTTTTAATGATGTGGTTTGCTTCGCTGTTTCTCATCCTGACTTTCTGGTTGCTTTTCCGCAAAAAAAAACTGGTTCCCACAGGCTTTGCCGCCATTTTGGAATCGCTGGTGCTGTTTGTGCGGGATGAGATATCCATTCCCAATATCGGCCAGAAGGATGGGAAACGAATGACCCCGCTTCTCGCCACCATGTTTGTTTTTATTCTAACCTGTAATTTAATGGGATTGATACCCCTGTTTACCACAGCGACCAGTAATATATCAGTAACGGCATCCCTGGCGATTGTAACATTTTTTGTCACCCAGATAATGGGAATGGTCAAAAACGGAATTTTTGGTTATTTTAAAGGTCTGGTTCCACATGGAATTCCTGCCCCTTTACTGCTCTTTGTCGTCCCCATTGAAATATTCGGACTATTCACAAAACCGTTTGCTCTGGCTATGCGACTCTTTGCAAACATGCTTGCCGGGCACTCGGTCATATACGCACTGCTGGGGCTGACCATTGTGCTTGGCACTTTATTGATTGCGCCTGTTTCGGTGGTTTTTGCGGTGTTCATTAATTTGCTGGAAATTCTGGTGGCATTTATTCAGGCCTATATTTTTACAATGCTGTCCGCTTTATTTTTCGGAATGGCAATGCATCAGGAACATTAGTTAATTATTAGTCAATTTAAACTTTTTAAAGGAGGACAGAATGGGTGATCTTGGATTAGCTTATTTGGCAGCAGGAATCGGAGCAGCAATTGTGGCGATTGCAACCGGTATCGGTATTGGACGAATTGGCAGTGCAGCTATGGAAGGGACAGCACGTCAACCGGAAGCGGCCAACGCCATTCGGGTGTCTATGATTATCTCTGCAGCTCTGATTGAAGGTGTGGCATTCTTCGGTCTGGTCATTTGTCTGTTATTAAGCCAATTAAAGTAAACACAATTACTTAGGAAACGGTATGCTACAACTAGAACCCGGTATGATGATTTGGACCTGGGTCACTTTTTTTGTTCTTTTTCTGATACTCGCACGTGTTGCCTGGAAACCTTTGCTCACCACTGTGGAAAATCGGGAAAAAACGATCAGTGACTCAATTAAAAGAGCCGAGGAGGCAAAACTCCAGGCCGGTAAAATGATGGAGGAGCAGCAGAAAATGCTGGCCCATGCGCAGGAAGACATTCAGAAAATGATGAAAGAGAATAAGGATGTTGCCGAGACCATTAAAAATGAGATGATTGAAAAGGCCAGACAGGAGGCGCAGAAACTGCATGAGCGGGCTCGGGCAGATATTGAGCGGGAGACGGAAGCCGCGGCACTGCAACTTAAAAAACAGGTGGCGGATCTGGTAATCCAGGCAGCCTCAGGACTTATCCGGGAGAATCTCGATTCCAAAAAACATCGGGATTTGATTGATGATTATATTAAAGACCTTGAACAGCTGAAAAAAAATTAGGAAAGTAGTTTCTTGGTACAATCCAGAGTTACACGACGATATGCCAAAGCCCTCTTTGAACAGGCCGGCGAGCAGAAAGTGCTGGATCGGGTTTCAGAGGATTTGAAATATATCAGGAAAGTAAATGATGAATCGGTAGATTTCAGAATGTTACTGTCATCCCCCATTATTCACTCTACTGATAAAAAGAGTGTTTTTGCAAAGGATTTTAAACAAAAGGTGCATACCCTCACCTTTGACTTTCTTATTCTGCTGCTGGATAAAAACCGGGAAGAATTGTTGCCGGAAATGATTGATTTTTTTATGAAATTGAATGATGACGCTCAGAAAATTATCAGGGCGCGACTGATTACTGCCCACAAATTTGCGGCAGAACAATTGAAAGCATTGAAAAAACAACTGGACCATTTTTCCGGAAAGAATGTGATACTGGAACAACATGTTGATTCCGCTTTGCTGGGCGGCTTCATTGTCCGCCTGGATGATACGGTCATTGATACCAGTCTTAGGAATCAACTTGCAAAACTTCGTGAAAGTATGGTTTCAACTGAATAATTTTTTCTTCTTTAAATAAAGAAAAGGATAACCGATGGCTGTAGATGTTAAACCAGATGAAATTTCTTCGATTCTTAAAAAGCAATTGGCCAGTTACCAGAAAGAAACTGATGTTTATGATGTGGGGACGGTTCTGCAAGTGGGAGATGGAATAGCCAGAGTCTACGGGCTTTCCAGTGTTATGGCGGGTGAGCTGGTGGAATTTCCGCATGATGTCATGGGATTGGTCCTTAATCTGGAAGAGGATAACGTCGGATGTGTTCTTTTTGGTGAGGATTACCTGGTAAAAGAGGGTGACACCGTTCGCCGGACAAAGAGAATTCTGGAAGTACCGGTGGGCCGAGAATTGCTGGGGCGGGTAGTCAATCCTCTGGGCAACCCTAAAGATGGTAAAGGGACTATCAAAGCAGATAAATTTCAACCAATGGAAAGAAAGGCTCCCGGTGTCATTTACCGCCAGCCGGTGAAAGAATCGCTGCAAACCGGCCTAAAGGCAATTGATTCCATGATTCCTATAGGGAGGGGACAACGTGAATTAATTATAGGGGATCGTCAAACAGGAAAAACAGCCATTGCGATTGATACCATTATAAATCAGAAAATGACCCATGATACTGATTCACCAGTTTATTGTATTTATGTGGCCATCGGTCAAAAGGCTGCCACCGTGGTAAGACTGGTAAAAACATTGGAAGATTACGGAGCCATGGAGTATACCATAGTAGTTTCGGCCGATGCCAGCGAGCCGGCTCCTCTGCAGTATGTGGCCCCCTATGCCGGGGTTACCATGGGAGAATTTTTCCGGGACAACAAGATGCATGCTTTAATTATCTATGATGATCTGACCAAACATGCCTGGGCCTATCGGCAGATATCCCTGTTGCTACGGCGTCCTCCCGGGCGGGAAGCCTATCCGGGTGATATTTTTTATCTGCATTCCCGCCTGCTGGAAAGGGCAGCTAAAATGAATGACAAGGAAGGAGGCGGTTCCCTGACCGCATTCCCCATTATTGAAACCCAGGCGGGTGATGTTTCTGCCTATATACCCACTAATGTTATCTCCATTACCGATGGCCAGATATATCTGGAATCGAACCTGTTTTATTCCGGTGTCCGTCCGGCCATCAATCCCGGTATTTCGGTGAGCAGGGTGGGTGGAAATGCACAGATCAAAGCCATGAGGCAGGTAGCGGGAAGCCTGCGGTTGGATTTGGCTAATTACCGGGAACTGGAAGCCTTTGTAAAGTTCGGTTCGGATCTGGATAAGGCAACCCAGGCCCAGATTACCAGAGGACAACGGCTGGTGGAGTCATTAAAACAGGATCAGTATTCACCTATGACCGTTGCCAAACAGATTATCATCATTTTTGTGGGGACAGAAGGTATGCTGGATACCCTGCCTGTGTCTGTCATATTAAGGTTTGAATCTGAATTTCTGGACTACGTGGAGAATAAATATCCTGACATACTTAAAAAAATTGAGAAGGAAAAAGTTCTCAGCGACGAATTAAAAGAACAGGTCAGGAAAACAGTGGACGAATTTTTGCCTCTTTTCAAGAAGGAAGGATAATTTTTTAGTGGCCACCCTGAGAGAAATCCGCCGGCGGATCAACAGCATAAAAAGTACCCAGCAGATTACCCGTGCCATGAAAATGGTAGCCGCCGCTAAATTACGCAAAGCCCAGGAAAATATTGTGGCCGCCAGGCCTTATGCCTATAAAATTGATGAAATGATTCGTCATCTGATCTTTCAGCTGGACGAAATCGGTGAGCCGTTGCTGGAAGTGAGACCTGCCGGGCGTGTTCTGCTGGTGGTTATTACCTCCGACCGCGGATTATGCGGTTCATTCAATTCCAATATTATTAAGCGTACTCTCCGGCACATGGAAGAGCACAAGGACAAGGAGATCTCCCTGCTTTGTATCGGGCGGAAAGGTCATGATTTTTTCCGCAAAAGGGATTTTCATATTGTGGGAAAATATACCAACATTTTTAATCCACTGGAATATGTCACCGCCCGGGAAATTACCGGATTTCTGGTTGGGCAGTATATAAAAGAGCAGACGGACCTGATTGAAATAATTTATAACGAGTTTAAAAATGCCGTACAGCAGAATGTGGTATTGGAGAAATATCTGCCGCTGTCCGGAGAGGAATTTGAAGGTGAACTGAGTACTATTGATTATATTTACGAACCCGATAAGCTGTCGCTGTTAAATGCTCTGTTACCCAAGCACCTGAATATCCAGACCTGGCGTATTCTGCTGGAATCCAACGCTGCCGAACAGGGAGCGCGCATGACTGCCATGGAAAATGCCACCGAAAACGCCGGTGATCTGATTTCCGAGTTGACCCTCAAATACAATAAAGCCAGACAGGCCACCATTACCAGGGAAATTTCCGAAATTGTCGGTGGAGCAGAAGCTCTGAGATCTGGTTAAAAAAATGAAAAGAAAATTAAAGGATCTTCCAGATTATGATTAAAGGAATTGTAAAACAGGTTATAGGTCCGGTTGTTGACCTGGAATTCCCGGAAGAACATCTTCCTCAGATTTATAATGCCGTCAATATTAAACGCGATGATTCTCCTCCGCTGGTACTGGAAGTACAGCAACATCTGGGTGAAAACATGGTCCGCTGTGTAGCCATGGATTCCACCGACGGATTAACCCGTGGTACCGAAGCCAGTGATACCGGAAAACCCATTACGGTGCCGGTCGGGCCGGAGGTGCTGGGACGCCTGATAAATGTAGTGGGCCGTCCCATTGATGAACTGGGCTCTTTGAAAACCTCAAAACAACTTCCCATTCATCATGATGCCCCGGATTATAAAGATCTGAGCACCGAAACCGAACTGCTGGAAACCGGCATTAAGGTGGTAGATCTGCTGGAGCCCTATTCCAAGGGCGGGAAAACCGGTTTGTTCGGAGGGGCCGGTGTGGGGAAAACCGTGCTGATTCAGGAGCTCATCCGGAATATTGCTATTGAACACGGCGGAATTTCCGTGTTTGCGGGGGTGGGAGAACGTACCCGCGAAGGTAATGATTTGTGGCTGGAAATGAAGGAGAGCGGCGTTATCGATAAAACCGCCCTGATATTCGGACAGATGAATGAACCCCCCGGCGCCCGTCAGCGGGTCGGATTGACCGCTTTGACGGTTGCCGAGTATTTCAGAGATGTGGAAGAGCGCGACGTATTGCTGTTCATCGATAATATATTCCGTTTCACCCAGGCCGGTTCAGAAGTTTCCGCACTGCTGGGTCGTATGCCCTCTGCCGTAGGCTATCAGCCGACACTTGCTACTGAGATGGGGGAACTGCAGGAACGGATCTCCAGCACCAACAAAGGTTCCATTACCTCCGTGCAGGCCATCTATGTGCCGGCAGACGACCTGACAGACCCCGCACCGGTTACTGTATTTGCTCACCTGGATGCTACCACTGTACTTTCCAGGCAGATTGCATCCATGAGTATCTACCCGGCGGTGGATCCGTTGGACTCCACATCCCGCATTCTTGATCCCAGAATAGTAGGAAATGAACACTATTCTGTGGCAAAACGGGTGCAGGAAATTTTACAGAAATATAAAGATTTACAGGACATTATTGCCATTCTGGGAATGGATGAACTGTCTGATGAAGATAAAATTACCGTCACCCGGGCGCGGCGGATTCAGCGGTTCCTTTCCCAACCGTTTTTTGTTGCTGAGCAATTCACCGGTTTTCCCGGTAAGTATGTGTCACTGGAAGACACCATCCGCGGATTTAAAGGAATTACCGAAGGTGAATATGATGATCTTCCTGAACAGGCGTTCTGGATGGTCGGCACTATTGAAGAAGCGGCTGAAAAAGCTAAAAAGATGGGTTAGCCGGAAAATGGTTTTTACTGAGATATAAAGCGGAAGACAGCCTGTTCTGTTCTATCTCTTTTCTTTTCCGCCAGGCTGTATTTTTACTAAAGTCATTCTACAAATAAGCGATAATAGGTTTATCAAGATGGAAGAAGGATATTTAACTGTTGATATCACCACACCACAGAGGAAGTGGATTTTTGATGAAATTAAAAGTTGTACTGCCCCCGGAGTGGAAGGTGGATTTCAGGTTTTGTTCAATCATGCTCCAATGTTGAATCAGATAGATGTGGGTGAAATTAAATTAGAGACTGAAAAGGGACGGGAAATATTTGCCACCTCCGGTGGTTTTCTGGAAGTATTGAAAAATAAGGTTTCACTTTTACTGGAAACCTGCGAAAAGGCTGAAAATATTGATCTTGAGCGAGCGCAGGATTCAGCAAAACGCGCCCGCAAGCGTCTGGAGGAGCATGCTGAACAAACTGATATTCCAAGAGCCGAAACAGCACTGGCCAGGGCGCTCAACCGGATACGTGTTGCAGGCAATGTTAAGTAACGTGAACTGCTCAATAAAACTTGCTTTAATGAATAAATTTTGTATATTGATTCAACTAAAAATTGGTCTTTAAAGATGAAATATTTCTCTTTCGTTATTGCTTTGGCTTTATCCTTTCTGTTTTTAAATCCAAATTCAACTTTTTCTCAGACTTCCACTGATCCTCTCCGGCAACAGGAACCTCTTCAATACCATTCCGAAGAAGAATTTCAGGTTGCTCTGTCCGGTTACGTGAAAGAATTATTAACCCGGTATTATGTCGAAAGCCTTCCACAAGAACGATTCCTGGTTTCCTTAATGCGCCTGGTGAACAAAGAAATGGATAACCGAGTAACCAATCGCCGGGAAGCGGTCGAAAAATATTTTAACGATTTGAGAAATGAGTTGAATGAATTGCAGCAGTTGAAAGGAAGGCTGCGGAATGCCGGTATCTCGGAACTGGATTCGTTTATCCGTGAACTGGAAATCCGAATGAAAATGGCAATTCGTTCAGATGAGCTGGATTACAAAAAGAAAAAGGTTTTCGAAGATGCCATCCAGCTGCTGTATATCGCAGAGGAAATGATTAAGCTGGATCAGTTAAGGGATCCCAGTGGTCTGAACCGGAAAATATCCTCCAGCAAGGATCAGCTGTTAAATGCTTTCGGGGAGGTGGGTAATCTGGATAATGTGCCACTGGATGTTGCTCCCACTATTTTTAATCTGTTTGATGAATGGCGTAAAACCGATTCCTATAAGTATAGTGCCAGGTTAATGGATGTTAAGGTCGCGCGCTCCAATCTCATGAAATCAGGCAATATCCAGGACCTTAACCGGATGTTCAATAGTCAGCTGCGGTATGCTTATTCGAGTTTCAATTATTATGAATATGATCTTGCCGACCGGTTGCTGGAGGACCTGGTGAGCAGTTATCAGAATGTCGGTATAAGAGATTTTGAAGATGTATATTACTATTGGGCCGAAAGTAATTTCGCCCTGAACCAGTTTTTAGAAGCCGAAGAGATTTACCACTCGTTAATAATAACATATCCGGCCACTGTATATCTTGCCAGAACGTACGGGCGTTTAATCCAGATTGCCTACAAGCTTGAAAATTATGATGATGCGGTAAAATATTATTCGGCTTATCAGGATGTTGCCTCACCCAAAGATGATGAATATTATGATGTTCAGTTCATTGTTGCGCTTTCCTATTATGAAACGGCGGACTATAACCGGGCGGTGGATATTCTGCTTTCTTTTCCCAAAGGAAATGATTTTTACTATTTTGCACAATACCTGGTAGGTACCATTTATACTGCCGGCCAGAATTATGATCTGGCATATGATGCATTTGAATCCATGGCCATGTCCAAACAGACACCACCGGATTTTCATAGCCGTTCACTGCTGAAACTGGCCCAGATCAGTTATGAAAGGGGAGATTATTCCGCCGCCATCGAATATGCCGAGTTTATTCCCGAACTGTTTTCCCGTTATGACAAGGTACTGAATTTACTCTCCTGGGCGTATTTCATGCAGGAACAGACCACCAAACCCGACCCACAGGACCGTGATTTTCTGCAGGCAAAATACTATGCCTACACCCTGTTACAGGAATTTTACAGCTCTGAATACCGGATGGAAGCAGAAGGGTTGCTGGGATATATATATCAGATGGAAAATGACCTCCCGCTGGCCAAAGACTTTTATACCGATGTTTATAAAGCAAAAGTGGAACGCAACGTCATGAGCCTCAACCTGCAGGAAGGGGACAGCTTACTTTCTTTGTATTATAAAGCCCGAAAACTGCAGGAAGAGGGGCTGAGAAAAGATGATCGCCAGATTTACATGAAGGGAGCCAGTGCCTCGGAATATCTGAACCGGCAAATCTGGGATCAGCGCATTTCAGAAAAAAGTACAATCGGAGAGGAAGTTTCAATTGAAATCAGTGACCTGATTAATCAGTTAATTGAACTTAATGAACTGAAACAGGTTGCTGCCGAGCAGGGCAACGAACTTGCTTTAGACAAGATTAACAGCGCAATGACCCGAATCCGTTCATCAATGGATATGTATTCCAGTCATCAGATAAGGCAGGCATTGTTCATCAATTCCTATCCGGTAGCCAAAAAAGTAGCCGATGGTGATTTTAAATCCCGCAAGAATGAAGAAATCCGGCAATCCATTTTGCATGAAATTAACCTGGTTGATGATCAGCTCAAGGATTTGAATACCCAGATCCAGCGGGCCCAATTGTTGGGACAGTACAATGTGGTGGTCCCCCTGGAACAAAAGGTAAGACAATTACAGGAGATCCGCAAAAATTATGACCGGCTCTTTGTGGCGGCCATGGAATTAACACCCGGTGAAAGCTACCCGGAATTTGATCGCTGGGGAGACTTCGGAGCCGTGGGTATTATCGATGTTAATTTCGGACAGCGGGACAAACTGCAGGAACAGATGTCACAAGTCTCCACGGTCTATAATTCGATTATTGACAGAATAGCCCAACGCAGGGATGTGGTGGAAGATCAACTCAAAAAAATTGAAGCTGAAATCCGTTTTATGACAATGAAAGCGCGTCTGGAAGAAAGACAGCGGTTGCGCGCCGAAAGAGAACAGTCCTTTAGAGAAACGTATTTTGATACACGAACGAGTGAATTCGAGGAGAAGTAAATGATGGGTCATTTTATGAAACATAAAATTTTTACACAGACCACCTTTGTTATGATCTGGTTACTCCTGCTGCTCCTTTCTTTCCCCTGTAATTTACTTTATGCCCAATCCACCGGCATCACCACTTTGGATACTGTACTACAAAAATATAATATTGAAGAACTTTTGAAAATTAAGGATTATCTGGAAAACTACCGGCAGAACCTGATACAGGAACAAACCCTGGAACAGCAAAAAGGTATTGAAGTGAGCAAAGAATTCCTGGAAAAGACCCGCACTGATATTGAAAATCAGGATCAGATTCTGATCCGAATCGCGGAGTACTATATTGAAGAAGCTTCAAACTATTATGATACGGAAGTAGATGCTTATAACCAGGAATATGATAAATATGAGAAGGAACTGCAGGACTACCAGGCGGGAAAACTGAAAGTTGAACCCGTTGCCCCCAAATTTCCCAGGCGTAATTACCAGAGAGCCATCGCCATATATGATATAATTCTAACCAATTTTCCGGAATCCGATCTGGCAGACGATGCACTCTATAATAAAGCATATCTGCTGGGTGAGATGGGTGAAGAGGAAGCCTCGCAGGATATTTACCGCGAACTGGTGGATAAATATCCGGAAAGCAATTACATTCCTGAAGCGTTCATGCGCCTGGCTGAGTTTTATTTCCAGCCCAGGCTGGGACAGGGGCGTGAGGAGACCATCCGTAATCTGAATAAGGCCGCCCAGTTATATAAGAATGTTCTCAAATTTAAAGATTCCCCGCGTTATCCCGATGCGCTGTATAAACTTGGCTGGACCTATTACCGCCTGGCGGGGGCGAATCCCAATTATTACAATGATGCCATCCTGTATTTCACGCTGGTCGTTCAGGATATCGAAAAATTTAAAAACCTTGATCCGGAAGGAAAATATATCAGGGCCAATATTAAACCTGAGGCTCTGCAGTATATTGCAGCCTGTTTTGTTGATACATCCTATGCACCGAATGGGGTCAAAAAAGCCAGAAATTATATTGAAAATCTGGGAAAACCTCAATTCGGAGTAGATATTCTATCCAATATGGGAGATCTGTATGCCAGGATTGTACAGTATCAGAATGGTATCGATGCCTATAATACACTGCTGGCTGAGTATCCTAATTATGCTTATGCACCACTCATTCAGAAGAAAATAGCCGATGTCTACCTGGAAGATCAGAAAATTTCCACTGCTTATGAAGCTAGGGAAGTTCTTTTCGAAAAATATAATCCGAGAACGGAATGGTATTCACAAATTGAATTGTCTGATCTTCCTAACCGGATTCTGGTCCTGGACCAGGCCACAAATTATACGGAAGAAGCTCTGAGATCCAATCTGGTGTACCAGTTGAATAAAGCCCGGGAACTGGATGAAGCCGGGGGCGATTCTCTGCAGGCCTACGAAGAATTCTCCAGCCTGGCTAAACTGTACCTGGAAACATATCCCACCCATGAAAATGCTTATGAAATAAACTGGTCTCTGGCCTTTGTGCTGGATACGAAATTAAATCGTTACGACGAAGCGTTTGAAGGCTATATTCGCGTCAGCAATGATTATCTTGAAAATGTACATCGCAAAGACGCAGCCAATAATGCCATTGCAGTGGCCCAGACCCTGGTGGGAGAGAAAAAGACCACGGGAGATACGGTGCAGATCGGTGGTATTGATGCTGCGCAGATTCCACCGGGAGAGCTGAGCGAAGGGGAAAGAATGCTGGCGGAAGCCTATGATAATTTTATCAAACTTTTCTCGGAGGATGAGCGCACCGCTTCCTATCTGTCCAGTGCAGGGGCACTGTATTATCAGCATCGGCAATATGATCTGGCCCGTAAATATTATAAAACCATGGTTACCAAGTTTCCGGAATCCCAGCAGCGCAGTGTGGGTCTGCTGTCTCTGATGAACAGTTATTTCTTCCTGGGAAAATATAATGATGCGGAATTTGTAGCCAAAAAAATAATGGAAGTTCCGGATGTTCCGCCGGATCAGGTGGAAGTAGCCAGGCGCAGAATCGGCGAATCTATTTATAAGAATGCCGAAAAACTGGAGCAGGAAGAAAAATATATGGATGCGGCCCAGGAATTTTTCCGGGTCTATACCGATGCCCCCTATTACCGGGAAATTGTCGACCTGGCCCTGTTTAACAGTGCCCGCAATTATGAACTGAACAAGGAATGGAAACAGGCTATCAACGTATATGATACCCTGGTAGTCAATTTTGACCAGTCGCAGTACCGTTTGATTGCTCTGGGAAAAATCGCCGAAAATTATAAGCAGATGGAAGATTTCGAAGGCGTGGGAAGAGCCTATGAACGGATTTTTAATTTATATCCGGATCACAAGGGTGCCGAAGCTGCCCTTTACAATTCCAGCTTATTCTTTGCCAAAGCCAGTGCCTGGTCCGATGCCATCCGGGTGAATAACAAATATATTCAGCGATATCCTGACAATCCGGATTCCAAAGACCTGCTGTTCGAGAATGCCCGCTATTATCTGAAACTGGATGATCTCAGCAATGCCAACCGTATCTATGATGAATTTGCTTTGCGGTATCCGGACGATCCCAGGACAATTGAAGCGTTCTTCCGCCGCGGTGAATATTATTTTGACAATCAACAGTACAGCCTGGCCAAGCAGGAATTACAAAAAGCAATTGCCCGCAGCGATCAGTTTGCCAGAACCGGACGTGATCCCAACATTCTGTATGCATCGGAATCCTATTTTAAGCTGGGTGAGATTGAATATATTGAGTATAAAAATATAGCGCTTTCCTACCCGGAATCAAATCTCCGGACGCAACTGCAGCAGAAACAAAATAAACTCCGGGCGGTGATTGATGCCTTCACAACCGTTATCAAGATGGGGTCGCTAAAAGGGTTTGAGGCTATGTATAAAGTGGCCGAAGCTTATGAAGAAATGGGCAACGCCATTGCCGAACAGAAACTTTCCCCCAATCTGACCGCAGAACAGCGGCTGGTGGAAAGAGACCGTGTTTTTAAGGCATCCGTACCGGCGTATGACCGGGCGGTAGAAGAATATAAAAATGTAATCGAAAATATTCCGATCTATGCCCAGAAACTGGAGATCTCACTTTTTGATACCACCGGTTCCAAAGAAGTTGAGAAAACAGAAGCCCTGGAAGATACCAGTGAGCTTATCCGAAAGTTTGCTTTTGAAGACAGCACCCGGGAGATCGCCTTGAAATGGTACAATCAATCTCAAACCCAGGTATCTTCCATCCTGTATACCGTAGCCGAACGGTCCGAAGAGTTCATTAATGCTTATCTGCGCCAGCAGAATCCGGCCAGTGGCCTGGTTTATTTGTCATGGAAAAAATTACTGCTGGAAAGAGCGGTGGCACCAGCGGTTAATCTGACACTTACCTCCCATCTGAAAAATATTAACATTTCCAAAGAACTTGGACTCAACAACAAGTATGTCACCGAATCGGAACGGAAAATTCTGCTGACCAGTGACATACTGGCCGATGAATATGGGAAATTATTTAATAATGCTGTCCAGATTTACCGCTCACAACTGCCGGTCCTTTATGAGTTGATTGAGGGCGGGGAACAGGCAACTACACCCGATGGATTCAATTCCCTGGATTATAATGACCAGCTGATGAGTGTTATTGATTATATGAATGAATTTATTACCATCTCACTGGCCCAGTATAAAAATACACTGCAGTTTGCCAGGGACAACCAGATCAATAATGATGCGGTTTTAACAACCCAGGATCGCCTTTTTAATGTCAGTTATGAGTCCGGGGCAACCATGCTGGATCTCTCAAAAAATGGTTCAACAAAAATTGAATCCTATGAAAGCCTGGCGGATTCTACTAGTGATCCCAAATATCAGTTGGGTATTGTTTATCTCTATGATC
The DNA here is from genome assembly GCA_964461135.1 of uncultured Caldithrix sp. Classification (GTDB taxonomy): domain Bacteria; phylum Calditrichota; class Calditrichia; order RBG-13-44-9; family RBG-13-44-9; genus RQOF01. The sequence goes on from CAYWTB010000005.1 coordinate 34,092, forward strand.
AGGGATCGATTCTTAATGAGTATGCTAAAAAGCAGCTGGAAGACGCCTATCAGGCCAGTAAAGATTTCGAAATCAAGAATGTATGGACAAACCTGATTCTGGCAAAACTGGTTGAACTGAGCCCGGCTGAATACCTGGGTGATTTCCCCAAGGAGATTATGGTGATAAGTACCGATTCCACCTGGCTGGCATCTGCCCAATATGACCTGGACTGGTTGAATCAGGATTTTAATGATGCGGAATGGAAGAATACAGTGGTAATGTCCCTACCAGCCACCATGATTTTCCCGGGATTTGATTCTCTGGCCACTCAACCACTTTCCGTCTGGGTTTATTCGCCTGGTATGATTTCTGATACCTTAACGGCTCAGCCACCTTCTCCGGATACGTTTGTGGATACCACGGCCCTGGCGATGGATTCCCTGCCGCGTCCGCGTTCCCTTGACCTGGAAGAAAAGGAAATTCCGGAAGATCTGCTGAACAAACCCACTCCGGGGAGTTTAGTGGGAACCAATCAGCAAATAGTACCAGCGGTGGATACAGTAACAGCCTATTTCAGGAAGAAATTCGATATTCAGGACCGGGTGATTAACGGATGGGTGCTGCTCACTGCAGATAATCAGTATCATTTTTATCTTAATGGAGAATATATTAAAGGCGATAATACAAAAATGTTTGAGAGTGTGGATCGCGTGGAGTATATTGAGATGGGTGATTTCCTTAAAAAAGGTGAGAATGTCATCGCAGTTGATGTTACCGATTTCAATGGTGTGCCCCACTATGGTCTCCGCTTCTACATGCATCTTGAAATGTTACCGGTTGAAATTACCGCAGCTGCCGATAGAATTCGCCAGAAAGCTGCTGAAAGTGTGGATGAGAATCGCCTGAAGAAAGTAGTCATTTTAAACAAAAACAGAATTTTGTCCCAATAGATAAGTAAGGAATATATCTATGAAAGTATTTTTAATGATTCTTTTTCTGGGTCTTCTTACTGTGCGGTCATCCCGGGCACAGGAAGACCAGAACCAGCAGAATCAAAACCAGCCGACAGTTATCGATCTTACCAAACTGGGGAAAACATATACCTTTTCTGCCAGGATGGAGCTTCCCCAGGTCAGAATGTTCGACAGAAGGATCACACCTGATTTCAAACAGTTGTCAGCTGAAAAATCTTTTTCTAATGAGATGGCCCCTCAATCGGAAGAAATCAAGTATGAACCGATTACCAGTGGAAAAGTGAAACCGATTGGTAATATTGAGGCACTTCTCAAGAAAAAAAGATTTTAATTTAAAATGACTAATAAGACCATAAATGCAAATTTAAGGAGGATTTAAGTTATGGGTTCTTCAATCTCTTTCTGGAAAAGTTTTTTTGAAACTTTCAGTCCATCTTCATCCGGGTACATTTTCATGTGGATCATTCTTATAATGCTTATCATCTCATTAGCAATTGCTATTGAAAGAACGTATTATATAATGGTTCGTTCAAATGTAAATGCGGATAAATTTATGATGGAAATTCGTAAATTAGTGACCAGTGGCAATATTAAAAGAGCCATTAGCCTGGCGGAGCAGGGCAAACAGAAAGCACTGCCTTACGTTGTTCTGGCTGGTCTTAAAAAAGTAGCCGAAAGTGAGACTCTGGATTTCCGTTCCATTCAGAATGCGGTGGATGAAGGTACATTGGAAGTAATTCCCCGTTTACAGAAACGAACAAACTACCTGTCCATGTTAGCTAATGTGGCGACTCTGACCGGACTGATGGGAACAATTTACGGTCTGATTATTGCATTTGAGGCGGTGGGTGGTACCGATATCCCTGAGGCTGACAAACCGCGTGTGCTGGCACAGGGTATCTCCATTGCCATGAACACCACGATTTTTGGATTGGCTGTTGCCGTTCCCACTCTGATTATCTATAATGTGCTTCAGAATAAGACAACCCAAATTATCGATGAAATGGATGAACATCTAGTAAAACTAATCAATTTAATTACCGGTAATCGGTAAAAATTATAAGGGTTTTTAATTATGGCATATAAACCGTCTTTACGCAGGACTCGGAAGATAGAAGAAATGACCTTAGACATCCGTCCGGTGATGAACCTGATGGTGGTGTTGATTCCAATGCTCCTGGCGGGTTCTGTATGGACCAAGCTGGCTATCAAACAATTAAATCTTCCTCCTAAAACCGCCGGTGGTACCGGCGCTGAAATGGATAAACCCATGGAATTGGAAAAACGTCTGGGGTTGAATGTTATCATTTCAAAACAGGGATTTTATATTGGTTCTGCCAGTGGTTTTCTGCAGCTGGATCAGCAGGGTAAAGAAGAAGGAGTACCACCTACCATCCCGTTAAAAGAAGATGGTTCTCTTGATTATCAGGCTCTCCAGGATAAATTAAAGGAAATTAAGGAAAAGGTGCTCACCTCAGATTTCAGTGATAAAAATGCCATTATCCTGACGGCTGAAGCAGATATTCCCTACAAGTTCGTCATTAAAACCATGGATAATCTGACATTCTATTTTGATAATGACAATAATGTTCAGGAATTGTTTCCGCAAATTATTATAGGACAAGTAGTACTCTAAATATTTAAGGAAAGGGATGTACAATGGCTTTTATTCCCTCTCGAAGAAAGAAACACTTAAGTAGCGATAAGGGTGAATTAAATCTCAATTCCATGATGGATATGATGACGATTATCCTGTTGTTTCTTCTTAAGACCTTTTCAACCACCGGGCAGATTATGACTCCCTCTGAAGATTTGAAACTGCCATTTTCCAGCGGCACCGAACAACCCAGAAAAGAACTGAGTGTGTCGGTAACCAGGCATACCATAATGATTGGTAATGATATTTTGATAAACCTGAGAGATATGCCTCAGGAAGATAATCTGATTCGGCCTCTGTTTGCCCGTCTGTCTCAATTGTCAAAGCAGGCGCAGGAAGATGAAATACGATACGGGAAACCGTTTACCCATGAAGTTATCGTGCAGGCGGATGAAAACACGACTTTTCAGGTACTGGTTAAAGTCTTGTATACCTGTGGGCAGTCGGAATATAATAAGTTGAGGTTGTTGACATATCAAGAGAGCTATTAAAAAGTAGATATAAAAGAAATACAGGATAAGAGGATCAAAAATCATGGCCGAACTGAAAAATAATCCAAACGTAATCCCGCAAGCGGCGGGAGGACCACAAGGATTTAGATTAGCCGGATTTCCCAAGGAATTTGAAAAAGGATTTTGGGATATCTTTGATAAAAGATTTTATACCATTTTACTAATTACCTGGGTTGTTCTGTATACCCTTACTATTTTTATGACTAACCGGGAGTGGAAGATTTCAGACCAGGCGAAGGAGCGGATTAAACAAAATTATTTGCATAATCTGTATGCTGAAATTATTACCTCGGAGGAAGCCCCGGCCCAGGGGGAAGGTGAGGGATTTGCCGGGACCCAGCAGGAAGCCGCCGCTGGCGGCGAGGAGGAGATCAGTGAACAGGCCCAGCGCCTGGTCGCCGAATCGTCTTCCGACCGGGTGAGAAGGCAACGTGCCGGTGTGGGTGCCCGTCGTGCCAAACGAAGCCAGATGGAACAGGAAGCGGCCGGATATGGTGTTCTGGCGGCATTGACTGCTTCCGGAGGTAGCGGGTCAGGTTCACTGGCTTACACCGACATCCTGGGAGACGCCGGTGGAGTCGGTTCGGGTCTTGCTAATGCAGGCGAACTGGTGGCCGGAACTGCCGCACTTCAGGCTGCCACCGGGCGCGGGCAGCGTTCCCGCATTGCCAAAGGTGGGGGGTTCGGCGGTGAGGTGGGAGAAACCGGCATCGATGAACTGATCAGCGGAACGGGCGTTTCAGGCGGCGCATCTGTCTCACGCCGAGGATCCATTAAACTTGCCCAGGAAACCCAGGTGAGCGGAACCGGGGCCGGTACGTCCCAGCGGGATCCGGAAGTAATTGATGCCATTATCAATCAGAATAAAGCCTCGGTTGAATATTGCTATCAGTCCCAGTTAAAACTGGATCCTAATCTGCGCGGTGAAATAATGCTGAGTTTCGACATCTTGGCTAATGGCCGGGTGGGCGGAGTAAAAATTTTCAATTCCACTCTCAACAACAGTAAAGTAGAACAGTGTATCACCCGATCAGTACGCCGCTGGTCTTTCCCTGCCTTAAGTGGCCCACAGGGTATTGTAACTATTCGGACGAAATTTATTTTCGGATAAGGTAACAAAAAAATAGTTCTGTCTTATTTTCCCCGGACCACAATGGTTTACATTGTGGTCTTTTTTTTGTGCTTTTTCTTAATACTTGTTTCTCTTAATGCCGCTCATTAAATTTTTTGCTCAATAAGAAAAATAGAGGTGTAACTCTTGAACCTGAAGCGAACTCACAACTGTGGTGCTCTAAATCTTTCCCTTGCCGGGAATGAAGTAATCCTGAATGGTTGGGTGGATAACTGGCGGGATCTTGGAGGTGTTTTGTTCATTGGTCTTCGTGACCGTTATGGAATTACCCAGCTGGTTTTTTCGCCTGAATTATCAAAAAAAATATATGAGCAGGCAAAAAAACTGCGTTCTGAATATGTTATTGCCGTTAGAGGCAAAGTCCGGAAACGGCCGAAAGATGCTCTCAATCCCGATATGAAAACCGGGGAAATAGAAGTTGTCTGTTCACATTTGGAAACCCTGAACAGCAGCAAATCCCTGCCTTTCGAACTGAAAGACTACGCCGATATATCCGAGGAACTGCGTCTGAAATATCGTTACCTGGATCTTCGTCGCCCCCTTCTCCAGAAGAATCTGATCATGCGCCATCAGCTGGCTCAGATCACCCGCAGATTTTTCAATACTCATGGGTTCATTGAAATTGAAACACCTTTTCTCACTAAAAGTACTCCCGAGGGAGCCCGGGATTTCGTGGTACCTTCCCGAATTTATAACGGCAAGTTCTATGCACTTCCCCAATCTCCCCAGACCTACAAACAGATTTTGATGATCTCCGGATTCGACCGCTATTTTCAGATTGTGAAATGTTTTCGTGATGAAGACCTCAGGAGGGACCGTCAGCCTGAATTTACCCAGGTGGATGTGGAAATGTCTTTTATTGATGAAGAAGACATCATGGGTCTGATGGAGCGATATATGAAGGATCTTTTCAGCGAATTACTGGAATTGGACATAACATTCCCATTTCCCCGGCTTACTTACCGGGAAGCAATGGAAAATTACGGAACCGACAAGCCGGACCTGCGCTTCGATCTGAAAATTCAAAACCTGACCTCAATTTTTTCCCGTTCAGGATTTAAAGTTTTTCGCTCGGTGGCAAACGCCGGCGGATTTATTGGATCTCTCATCCTGCCGGAAGCTGCCCGGTTCAGCCGTAAACAGATTGATGAAATGAATCAATATATAAAAACGGTAGGTGGTGCCGGTGTGGCCCATTTGAAAAAAAGCGGCGATTTACTGGATGGCGGAATCAGCAAATTTCTCACTGACCATGAACGGGCAGATATTCTGCACAATGTCCCAAATTACCCGGAAGCCCTCATTTTTATAATAGCTGACAATGACAGTGAAAAAGCCCAGACCTTGCTTGGATTTTTGAGACAGAAACTGGCAGAAAATCTGGATCTGATCAATCACAGCGATATAAAGCTTTCCTGGACGGTTGATTTTCCCCTGCTGGAGTTCGATACTGCTGAAAATCGTTATATGGCCAGGCATCACCCCTTCACCTCTCCCAGAACGGATGAATTGGATCTGCTGGCTTCGGAACCCTGGAAAGTTCATGCCAGGGCCTATGACCTGATTTATAACGGAAACGAAATTGCCGGGGGAAGCATTCGGATTCACAGAAGAGATATCCAGGAGAAGATGTTCCGCGCATTGAATATTTCACCTGCCGAAGCTGATGAAAAATTCGGTTTTCTGCTGGAAGCCCTGGAATATGGAACTCCTCCTCATGGGGGAATTGCATTCGGTTTCGACCGTCTTGCCATGTTACTGGCCGGTGCCTCATCCATTCGCGATGTTATCGCATTTCCTAAAACCTCAAGTGCACTTGCTCTTATGGAGAATGCTCCCACTCCGCTTTCGGAACGTCAGTTGAAGGAGCTGGGTATCTCAGTAACTATAGATAAAAAATAGTCTTTTAGCCTGTTTAATTTATTAATTTTACCAGAAAGCCAGCCGGTCACTAAAAATTTTGCTTTTACAATTTATAAAAGTCGCTTTTTATATTTTTTGATTCCGGAAGTTAATTTTTCTATTTCTATTTTTTACAATACCTTGTGCCTTTGCGACTTGCTGGAGATAAATTATTTAGTTGGTTACGAATGAAATTTATTTAAGAATATCTGCAGGATGCCGATAAATAGGTTATATTATGTTTTATGAGGCGTGGGCATCATTAATTCAGAAGAAAATCACTTTTTTAGTACGTTGCCGGAATAGTGATTTTTGTATCTGATAGATAGGAGCTTCAGTGCTGTACTGCCGGTGCGGCAGAAGAAAAATTGAGAAAAATAAGGAAAAACATATAAATAAAGCTTGACAAAAATTTTTAATTTTCTTATTATTATAAAGTTTAAATTCTCTAACGATAGGAGGCATGTATGTTGAAAATTAAGAAGTTAATTAGTTTCAGTTTAGTGGCTGTTTTCTCCTTATCCCTGCTAACGGCAACAGGTTGTTCCAGGCATCCTAATAAAGAACAGATTCAGATGATGGAAGAAGCAAGAAATGCCTGCCTTGCTGCTGAACAGAAGCTGAATGAGGTTCAGGGTAATAGGGCCAATCTCGAAAGTCAGCTCCAAGCCAAAAAAGCGGATCTGGATAAAGCACAGAATGAGAAAGCACATGTGGAGCAGGGATTAGCTAACTGGAAAAGCGAAAATTAATAAGGTGAGGAGGAAAAAATGAAGAAAATTTATCTGACAACAATAGTGGCCACATTGATTTTCATGAGTTTCAATCTGCTGGCGCAGGAATATTCGTATGATTATAAGAATATGAAAATGGACGAATATAAGGTTGAACTGGCAAAATGGCAAAAATGTGAAGCCGATAATAAGGCCAAAATCGCCGATGAAGAAGCACAGATTGCCAAACTGAATGATGATATTTCCAACACAGACCAGCAGATTGCCGATGTATGGACCGAAATTTATGGTCTTCTCGGTACTGATAAGGCCGGATATCAGGATTACCTGAACCAGTTGAAAACACTGGAGAATGATCTGAGCGGTTTTGTCGCTCTCTCGCCAGAGGAAATTTATACCCGTAAAGACGAACTTGACGGGTTTAAAAAGCGTCTGGCTGCCCTTAAGAATGATAAAAGAAGCCTTGCCACGGAATCTCAAGGCTACATTTCGCGAATTGAAAACTTGCTTGCCCAGGCTGATGAAAAAGCCAAACCGGCCGCTGCTGGCATGTATCAGGTTATACGCGGTGATTATCTGTGGAAAATTGCCAAGAAACCGGCCATTTATGGTGATGCCTATGCATGGCTCCGCATCTATACCTACAACAGGGAGCAGATCAAGGATCCGAATCTCATCTATCCTAACCAGACTTTCCGTATTCCCAGAATGGCAGGACCGGGTGAGTACTGGGTAACCCGCGGCGAATTCCTCTCCAAGATCGCAGGCTATGCGAATGTTTATGGAAATCCCTTCCAGTGGCAGAGGATTTATGAAGCTAATAAATCAGTAATTACCGATCCGAATCTGATTTATCCCTTCATGGTTCTAAGGATTCCCAAATAAGATATCGTTCTTAAAATTTGATTTTCTTTTGCGGGCTCTCATTATTTAATGAGAGCCCTTTTATTTGTATTGATTCAAAAAATTAACTATTTTTGAACTAAACGATCATAATTGAATTATAAATATGTCCGTACTGGGCTGAAGGAGATTTGGGATTTTTCGAAAGCGACAGGAATTGTGTTATTTTAGGCAGCATGTTTGCCGGATGGTCTCAAATCTTTCCGCGGCCTGTTTGTTTTATTTGTTAGCAAATGGTTAACAATTTTATTTAATTTATTACATACTGCCGTATAAATCTTACTGTAAAGGACCAATAAATAAGGAAAATGATTCATTTATGTCAATTAAAGTAAGCAACGAACAAAGTAGTTTCATTGTTGATAAAATAGATCCCATTATTTTATATGGAGTGGGTGATGCTCATCTGAAATTAATCGAGAAAAGCTTTCCGGTTCAGATTATTGCCCGGGGAAACCGTATTAAAATTGTGGGCGCCGCTCCTGTCATAAAAATTGTGGAAGATATTCTCAGCGAACTGATTTTTATTGCCAATAAAAACGGGGGATTGGATCTCAGGGATGTGGAGACGGTAATCACCATCGCCAGGGCAAATTCTACGGAGGGTCAAGTTGAAGTAAACAAAAAAACAACCCATACTGCAAATGACCTGGAAGAGGTCATTCTTTTTACCCAGAGGGGTTTTATAAAACCGCGCACCGCAGGACAGCAGAGAATAGTTACGGCCACCAGGGAAAATGATATTGTGGTGGTTATCGGGCCTGCCGGCACCGGCAAGACCTATCTGGCCGTGGCTCTGGCTGTAAACAGTCTGAAAAATAAAGAAGTCGATAGAATTGTGCTGGCCAGACCGGCAGTGGAAGCAGGGGAAAGTCTTGGATTCCTGCCGGGAGATTATCGGGAAAAAATCGATCCCTATCTCCGTCCCCTGTATGATGCACTGGACGAAATGTTGCCGCGCGATCTGCTGAAAAAATATACCGAACAACGCATCATCGAGGTCATTCCCCTGGCTTATATGCGGGGAAGAACCATGAATAATGCATTTGTAATTCTGGACGAAGCGCAGAATGCTACCTCCATGCAAATGAAAATGTGTTTAACACGCCTGGGAGTAAATTCCAGGGCAATAATAAACGGGGACATAACTCAGGTGGATCTTCCCCAGAGTGCTACCTCGGGATTAATTGAGATCCAACAGGTTCTTGCGGGTATACAGGGAATTGATTTTATCTATCTGGACCGTTCTGACGTGGTCAGACACAGACTGGTCAGGGATATTATTTATGCCTATGATAAACGTAATAATCAAAACCCTGAGGAAGGTTTATGAAACAGGTCAGAGAAGTTGTAATAACTGCGGCTGTCCGAACACCCGTGGGAACATTTAATGGTTCACTATCCTCACTGACTGCACCGAAACTGGGAAGCCTGGTGATCGGCGAGGTTCTTAAACGTTCCGGGGTGAAACCCGACCAGGTGGATGAAGTGATTTTGGGAAATGTTCTGTCTGCCGGGGAGGGACAGGCTCCCGCGCGGCAGGCCGCAATTTTCGCCGGTCTCCCCACCTCTGTTGCCTGTATGACCATTAATAAAGTGTGCGGATCCGGTCTGAAGTCGGTTATGCTGGCCGCCCAGGGTGTTGCCTTGGGAGATTCGGATATCGTGGTTGCCGGCGCGGAATGGAAAGCATGTCCAATGTTCCCTACTACCTTCCCAGAGCGCGCTTTGGGTATCGCATGGGAAATGGAGAGATTATTGACGGCATGGTCCATGACGGGCTGTGGGATGTGTATAATAATTACCACATGGGAAATGCGGCGGAATTATGCGCCAGGGAATGTCAAATACCCCGGGAGGCCCAGGATGAATTTGCTGTTTTAAGTTACCAGAGGGCACTTCAGGCCCAGAAGGAGGGATGGTTCAGGGAGGAAATACTGCCGGTCACGGTTAGAACTAAAAAATCTAAAGACGTGATTGATGAAGATGAAGAACCGAAGAATGTGAAGTTTGATAAAATTCCGGTTCTGCGTCCAGCCTTCGAGAAAGAAGGAACTGTAACGGCAGCCAATGCCTCAAAAATTAATGATGGTGCGGCGGCTGTAATGCTCATGGCCGCAGAAACCGCCCGGAAACTGGGAATAAAACCGATGGCCAGAATTATTGATTATTCCACAGCGTCCAAGGATCCGGAATGGTTTACCACGGCTCCCGCCTATGCCATAACCCGGCTCTTGGAGAAAACGGAACTGTCCAAAGACGATATCGATCTTTATGAAATTAATGAAGCATTCGCAGTGGTTAGCCTGGCCGTTAATCAGATTGTAGGCCTGGATGTTGACCGGGTTAATATTGCCGGCGGTGCTGTTGCACTGGGCCATCCCATTGGTGCCAGCGGGGCCCGGATTCTCACAACTCTTCTGTACAATCTGAAACGCACTGCAGGTAAAAAGGGTGTTGCATCATTGTGCATCGGTGGTGGGGAAGCGGTGGCCCTGATGGTTGAAATGATGTAAATTCCAGGAGGTGCTCGATGGATATCCGGGAAGTTGCGGTAGTGGGAAGCGGAACCATGGGAAATGGGATCGCCCATGTATTTGCATTAAACGGATTTGATGTCCTCTTAATAGACATTCGTGAGGAGTATTTGAAAACAGCTGTCCAGACCATAGAAAAAAATCTGGAAGGTCAGGTTAAGAAAGAAAATATCACCCAGAAACAAGCCAGCAAAACCTTTTCCCGTATAAACACCTCAATTTCACTGGAGGATTGTAGAGAAGTTGATTTTCTGTTGGAGGCAGTAAACGAAGATTTAAAAATAATGAAGGATGTTCTTGTTCTTCTGGATAAGATATGTAAACCGCAAACCATTTTTGCAACCAATACTTCCTCCATGTCAATCACCGATCTGGCGACCTCTACCTCCCGCCCGGAGAAATTTATCGGAATGCATTTTATGAATCCCGTACCGGTTATGAAACTGGTGGAACTGATCCGGGGTATTGCCACCAGCCCTGATACCATTGAACAGGTGTTCGATTTATCCCGGAAACTGCAGAAAGTGCCGGTTGAGGTGCATGATTTTCCCGGCTTTATTTCCAACCGGCTTTTGATGCCCATGATCAACGAGGCCATTTTCTGCCTGATGGAAGGGGTCTTCAGCAAAGAATCCATAGACACTGTAATGAAACTGGGAATGGCACATCCCATGGGACCACTGGAACTGGCAGATTTTATTGGTCTTGATGTTTGCCTGGCAATAATGGAAGTATTATATTCCGGTTTTAAGGATTCCAAATACCGTCCCTGTCCAGTGCTGGTGAACATGGTAGCTGCCGGATTCCTGGGATGCAAAACCGGTAAGGGATTTTATGATTGTAAAAAATAACAGGCGCTATTGTTGATTTAAAGCACGAGCAAGAGAGAAACAATGTTTATTTTAGGGGCAGATATAAAAGAGATTATTGATCACAAGGATGGGGATCATATTTTGTCTCGTAGGCAGGCACGCAGATTTGCACTGCAGGTGCTCTTCTGTCAAGAATTTCTGGATGAAAACATCGGCGAAGTCACCCAGCGCATAGCGGATACCCTGGAAAATGAAGTGGATGATTTCAGCCGGGATCTCATTTTTAAAACCACCCAGCAAAAAGATAAATTAGACCAGCTGATTATCGAAGCATTGGTCGACCGCAACCTTGAACGCCTTCCTCTGCTGGAAAAAGTACTCATCCGCATGAGTTTGTGTGAGCTGATTAACTTTCGTGATATACCTATTGAAGTAACCCTCAATGAAGCAGTGGATCTCAGTAAAGAATTTATCAGTGTAAAAAGCGGCCGTTTTGTTAATGGTATTCTTGATGCAATGGTAAAAAAACTGGAAAACGAAAAAAAATTGAATAAAAGCCTTTTAGCCAGGTTACCATCCCGCAAAGCAAAAATTCAAAGGACTATAAAGGATGTAAAATTGTGAAAATTGCGATCATTTCGGATATTCATGCTAATCTCGCAGCCCTGGAAGAGGCGCTTAAAACCATCCGTGAACTTAAACCTGATAAAATCGTCTGCCTGGGAGATATTGTAGGCTATGGCCCCCGGCCCAATGAATGTGTGGACCTGGTGAGACAGAATTGCCAGGTATGTCTAATGGGAAACCATGACCATGCTGTTCTGGGCCTTACGGATACCTATCATTTTAACCAGTATGCCCGCGAAGCCATCAACTGGACCCGCAGAACTCTTACTATCCAGAACAAAGCGTATCTGGAAAACCTGACCTTCTCTCATCATGAAAATGAAATTCTTTATGTGCACAGTACTCCCGTTCATCCTGAGGAGTGGCACTATATTCTTTCTGAATATGAAGCCAGACAATATCTGGACCGGATTAAACAAAGGGTTTGTTTTGTAGGTCATTCCCATATTCCCGTGGTATTTTCCGGCGAGACCGGGATCATATCCGGGGATGAAATTAAGCTGGATACTGCCGCCATGAAATATATCATCAATGTGGGCAGTATAGGACAACCCCGGGATGGCGATCCCCGTCTGTGCTTCGTCTTTTATGATACAAAAAGCACTCTTTTGAGGTTTATCCGTAAAGAATATCCCGTGCAGGTTACCTACAATGAAATCCTGGAAAATAATCTCCCCCCCTTTTTAGCCATGCGTCTGCTGGCTGGGCACTAAAACTTCTTTATTTGTTATCCGGTTGCTTAATTTTCATGTGTTTATTATTTTTGGTTACCTGAACTTTTTTATTGCTCAACAGTAAGAGAACAGGATTAAAATCTATAGAATGAAAAGAGGTTAAATAGATGGGGAGCACAGTATTTACAAAAATATTCGGTTCAAAAAATGAACGTGAAGTGGGTAAAATCTGGCCGGTTGTGGAACAAATTAATCAGCACTTTGAATTGTGCAAAAACCTGAGTGACGAAGAGCTTCTGAAAAAGACGGAGGAATTTAAAGGGCGCCTGGCCGCAGGTGAAACGCTGGATGATATCCTCCCGGAAGCTTTTGCGGTGGTCAAGGATGCCTGCCGCAGGATGCTGGGAAAGAAATGGCTGGTGACCGGGCAGGAAACAGAATGGGATATGGTTCCCTTTGATGTCCAGCTTATCGGAGCGTATGCCCTGCACAAGGGGAAAATAGCTGAAATGGCCACCGGGGAAGGGAAAACCCTGGTAGCGACCATGCCGCTGTATCTCAACGCACTGGAGGGAAATGGCGCTCACCTGGTTACCGTCAATGATTATCTTGCTCAGCGTGATGCTGAATGGATGGGTGAAATATATAAATTCCTGGGTTTCTCGGTGGGAGTCATCCTGAATCAGATGGACAGTTCGCAGCGTCGCGAGGCATATTCCTGCGATATTACCTACGGTACCAATAATGAATTCGGATTTGACTATTTGCGGGATAATATGTCGGTTAATCCGGAAGATATTGTCCAGGTTAAAGGGCATCATTATGCCATAGTGGATGAAGTGGACAACATTCTGATTGATGAAGCGCGTACTCCGTTGATTATTTCTGGACCGCTGGATGTATCTACTCACACCTATGATGAAGTAAAATCGATGGTGGAAAAACTGGTTCGTGAACAGACCCGCTATGTAAACTCCCTGATTGCCGAAGCTGAAAAATTGCTGGAAGAAGGGAAGGAGGATCAGGCAGCCGTTAAATTATTGATATCCCAGCATGGTGCGCCAAAGAATCGCCGCCTGCTCAAACTGTTTCAGCAACAGGGCATCAGGAAGATGGTATTTGACATGGAAAGCAATTTCATGCGGGATAAAAAACTGAATGAAATCACTGAAATGCTCTATTATGCCATCGATGAAAAAGGTCACGTGATCGATTTGACGGATAAAGGCAGAAATTTTCTCTCGCCCAAGAATCCGGAAGAGTTTATTCTTCCCGATCTTCCCGAAGAGTTTGCAGCCATTGAAGGTGATGAATCCCTCTCTTCCATGGAAAAAATTGAAAAGAAAAACAAGATTCAGGCAGATTACATCCAGAAAAATGAAAAAACACATAATATTTCCCAGCTTCTCAAAGCCTATTCTTTATTTGAGAAGGATGTGGATTACGTGGTATCCGATGGCAAAGTCATGATTGTGGATGAATTCACCGGCCGCATTATGTATGGACGCCGCTACAGTGATGGTTTGCATCAGGCGCTGGAAGCCAAAGAGAATGTTAAGATTGAGCGGGAAACCCAGACGCTCGCTACCATTACCCTGCAGAATTATTTTAGAATGTATGAAAAACTGGCAGGAATGACCGGAACCGCCGAAACCGAGGCGGCAGAATTCTGGGACATCTATAAACTGGATGTGGTGGTTATACCCACTAACCGGCCTATTCGCCGGATGGATTATAATGATGTAATTTACCGGACAAAACGTGAGAAATATAATGCGGTGATTGATGAGATTGAACGCCTTCACAAAGCAGGCCGTCCGATCCTGGTTGGTACCATTACGGTGGAAGTATCGGAGACTCTTAGCAGGATGTTAAAACGTCGCGGTATTCCTCATAATGTATTGAATGCCAAATACCATAAACAGGAAGCAGAGATAATTAAAAAAGCCGGGCAGAAGGGGGCAGTAACTATTGCCACCAACATGGCAGGTCGCGGAACCGACATTAAACTGGGAAAGGGTGTGGTTGAATGTGAAGGGAGATGCTATCTGAAGGATACCAATGGTCGCGAGATTCCCGAAGGAATCGATATTCAGGCCTGTAAGGAGGATGTCCCCTGCGGATTGCATATTGTTGGTACGGAACGCCATGAGTCCCGTCGCATTGACCGCCAGTTGAGGGGGAGGTCCGGACGCCAGGGAGATCCCGGTGCCAGCCGTTTCTTCCTGGGCCTGGAAGACGAACTGATGCGCCTGTTCGGTTCGGATCGTATGATAAGCATTATGGACCGGCTGGGAGCAAAGGAAGGCGAAGTGATTACCCATCGCATGGTGACACGGGCAATCGAGAAGGCTCAGAAACGGGTTGAAATGCAGAATTTCAGTATTCGGAAACACCTCCTTGAATATGACGATGTGATGAACAAGCAGCGGGAAGTGATCTATGACCGCCGCAGAAAGGCACTTCTGGAAGAAAACATTAAGGATGAAATTCTGGAGGTAATGGATGAGTTTCTGGATGCTCAGTTTGATAAATTTCTGGGAAATAAGACACATGCGGAAGAATGGGATCTGGCGGGACTGGGTGAAGTCCTCATACCCACCCTCCTGGTGGATCTGCAGCCCCTGGGGGATAAAATTTATTCCATGCGGGAAGATGATTTGCGCCAATATATTAAAGACGAGGCATTAAAAGTATATTCCTACAAGGAAAAGAAGCTGGGTGAAAAATTCCTCAGGAATTTTGAAAAGTATATCATGTTGCGGGTGGTGGACGAAAACTGGAAGGATCACCTCCATGAAATGGATATGCTCAAGGAGGGCATCGGCCTGCGGGCTTATGGGCAGAAAGATCCCCTGATCGAATACAAACAGGAAGCGTATCACATGTTTGTGAATCTGATTGATAATATCAATCAGAAAATCCTGGAAATGTTGTGGCGTACTCAGATTGTGGAGGCACCACGTGAACATCGTTACGCTCCTCCCCGACTGATGCTGGTACATAATGATACTACCAATTTGGGCTACCAGGCTGGTTCTGATTCCCAGGCGGCACCTGCGGGAGAAATGTCGGATATTCAGAAGGCCGGTCAGCAGCGAAGCGATAAAGTTCAGCCGGTAAAACGGGACTTGCCCAAGGTGGGGCGCAATGATCCCTGTCCGTGCGGAAGTGGCTTGAAATACAAAAAATGTCACGGAAAATTATCCTGAATTTCCATCCGGTCTAACTGCATCCCGCTGACTCCGCACAGTACTAGCGGGATGCCTGTTTTGACTTCCGGATAATAAAATTATCATTTTTTCTTTTTGCCGCTTATTATATATTCTTACCTTTGTGAGATTTTAGAAAAATAAATGGTGTTTTTGTTGAAATTTCATTTTCATAAACGTTTATTCTTGCTGGTTATCCTCGCTGTATTCCTTCGTGGAAACAACCTTCCTGCCCAGAAAATACCGGACATTCCGCGCCAGTGGGTAGAAGACTATGCCGGAATTTTAGACAACAGTCAAAAAGCCCGGCTTGACAATATTCTGAGTACTTATCAAGATTCCACCTCCAATCAGATAGTGGTTGCCATCTTCCCGGATGCCCAGGATTACCCGGTGGAAGAATTCAGTATCCGGTTGGCTGAAAAATGGAAGGTGGGTCAGAAAAACCCGGATAATGGTATAATTCTGGCCATTTTCATGAAAGAGAGAAAAATCCGGGTGGAAGTAGGCTATGGTCTTGAAGATATGGTCCCCGATGCTATCGCTATCCAGATAGCCCAGAATGTTGTTTCTCCCTATTTTAAAAAGGGACAGTATTATGAAGGCATCTATCAGGGAGTTGTGGCCCTGATGCAGGCAGCATCGGGAAAATATAAAGGTGTAGCCCGTAAGAATCGCCCCGGGTGGAGTTCATCTTTCTCATTTGTGCTGCTGGTGTTTGCCCTTATCTTTTTCATTTCTTTATTCAGGCGCCGGAAATATTCCCAGGTTAGCTCCCGCGGCTGGCGGAACAGCGGTCCCTTCTTCTGGGGAGGAATGGGTGGTGGCGGCTTCGGAGGCGGTGGAAGTAGCGGTGGCGGTGGTTTCGGCGGTTTCAGCAGTGGTGGGGGTAGCTTTGGTGGCGGTGGCGCTACTGGAAGCTGGTAATAGTTATTTGATTTTTGCATGACAGGTACTCAATTATATAGTTTAAAGACATGACGAAAGCAAGATCTGCAGTTCCTGATAAATTTTTTGATGCGGAAGAGAAAAACCGGATTATTCTGGGCATCCGCGAGGCGGAAAAAGCCACTTCGGGTGAAATACGACTTCATCTGGAGCAAAAATCCGGAAAGCCGGTTTTTGACCGTGCCGTTGAGGTGTTCAATAAGATCGGCATGAATCGGACAGTTCAAAGAAACGGTGTGCTCATTTACCTGGTTACCGGAGAACGTCAGTTTGTCATTCTGGGTGACAAAGGCATTAACGATATTGTACCCGAAGATTTCTGGAATGATGTGGCCGCAAAAATGAGCAGTCTGTTCAAATCCGGAAAATTCTGTGAAGGGGTGTGTGAAGGTATCCTCCTGATCGGAGAAAAACTAAAATCCCATTTTCCTTATAAATCGGATGATGTCAATGAACTTCCCGACGATATATCCATATCCGGTGAATAGCATGTCTGATTAATTCTTCACAATGTCATATGACGCCAAGGCAGGAGGCACGTATGTCTATAAATACAGGTGATCGTGGCCAGTGGAGCTCAAAACTTGGTTTTATTTTTGCGGCAGCCGGATCTGCCATCGGATTGGGCAATGTCTGGCGGTTTCCCTATGTTACCGGATTAAATGGAGGGGCGGCATTTGTTTTCGTCTATCTGATTTGTGTGCTGGTCATCGGGCTTCCTTACCTGTACGCTGAACTTGCCCTGGGACGTGCCGTTCAGAAAGATCCGGTGGGTTCAATTGCCTCCATAAAACCGAAGAGCGCCTGGATCCTGGTGGGCGGCCTGGGAATTATTACCGGTCTGTTCATACTCTCCTATTATGCAGTTATCGCCGGATGGACTTTCGGCTATATCTTCAAGATGTTTGTCCCCAATCATCTCACCTTTAATGAATTTGTGGCAGATCCCCTTCTGGTTATCTCTCTTTTTGCAGTTTTTGTTATTCTCACGGTTCTGGTGGTATACGGTGGAGTCCAGGGCGGGATTGAAAGATGGGCCAAGATCCTGATGCCTGTTCTTTTCATTCTCATGCTGATTCTGATTATCTATGCCAATTTTCTTCCCGGATCTGGTAGGGGTTTGGCATTTTACCTGGAACCGGATTTCAGTAAAATTAACGGACAGGTTATCCTTGCTGCACTGGGGCAGGCATTTTTCTCGCTCAGCCTGGGTATGGGTCTCATGGTAACATACGGCAGTTATATATCAAAGGAGGATAACCTGATCAGTTCAGGACTTTTTGTAGCCCTTGCCGATACGGTGATAGCAATAATGGCCGGGTTAATTATCTTTCCTGCCCTTTTTGCCATGAACCAGAATCCCGAAGCCGGGCCGGGTCTGGTTTTTAATGTATTCCCTGCCATCTTTCAGCAGATGCCCATGGGCACCCTGGTGGGCGTGATCTTTTTTATACTGCTTTCCATCGCTGCTCTCACCTCCACCATTTCCCTGCTGGAAGTGCCCACTGCTTACCTGGTGGACGAAAAAGGTGTGGCCAGGAAATTGGCAGTATGGCTGGTGGGAATTCTGGTTTTCCTGATTGGTCTTCCTTCTGCCCTGTCTCAGGGAGCCATCTTAGGCATGAGCAAACCTATTGCAGGGGGCCTGGAATTTCTCTCATTAATGGATTTTGTGTGGGGAAATATTTCCCTGGCATTCGGTGCCTTTCTGCTGTCTATCTTCGTAGGATGGGTGTGGGGAGCGCGTCATGCGTCGGAAGAACTGGCCACAGGAAATCCATCATTCAGAAAATGGTCACCGCTGTGGGGATTTCTGATCCGATTCTTATGCCCGGTAACCATATTCATCATTCTGTTAAATCTGTTTAAAATATTTTAGGATTTTCGGACAGGTAAACTACCCTCACGTTTCATAACCCGGTCTGATTTGTGAAGAAATATTAAATGGGGATAAATTTATACCTTTGCTAGTGACTGATATTCGGAAAATGGGGACCGCTTTAATCAGGAGGATTTAATGGTAAATCAACTTGAACTGTTATTACAGATCTCTGCTAAAATCCGTGACTTCATGTGGGGCAACTTGATGGTTGCCCTGCGGGTATTTACAGGAATCATTTTAACCATTTTTACCGGAGTTATTCAGGTTCGCAAGCTCATCCCCTCATTTCGGTTGGTTCTGCTGGGCGCCCGCGGAAAAGATCATAATGAGGAAGAACAGGGGGATATTTCACCCTTTGCAGCCCTTATGACCGCCCTGGCGGCTACGGTGGGGAATGGAAATATAGCCGGCGTAGCCACTGCCATTGCCACGGGTGGCCCTGGCGCTCCTTTCTGGATGTGGGTATCCGGTTTTTTTGGAATGGCCACCAAATATGCCGAAGGTTTTCTAGGAGTTCAATTCCACCGGATAGCCGAAGATGGTTCCATGGCAGGCGGCCCCATGTATTATATCCGGGACGGCCTTAAGAAAGAAGGATTTGCCAGATTTCTGGGAGGAGCATTCGCCGTTTGTGGTGCTTTCGCGGCCTTATTCGGGACCGGCAATATGGCCCAGTCTAATTCCACGGCACTCGCCTTCCAGAGCCAGTTCGGTGTGCCCGCCATTATCAGCGGCCTGGTACTTACCATTCTGGTGGGTCTGGTGATCATTGGCGGCATTAAACGGATCGGTGCGGTGGCTGAACGCCTGGTACCCACCATGATATTTTTTTACATGGGAGGTGCATTGATCATTATAATTTCCAGAATCACCATGGTTGGCGAAGCTTTCCGGATTATTCTGCAATCTGCATTCTCCGCTCAGGCAGTGGGTGGCGCACTGATTGGCACATCTGTGCAGCGTGCCATTAATCTGGGCGTCAGCCGTGGGGTATTGTCAAATGAATCCGGACTCGGATCCGCAGCTATTGCGCAGAGCGCCTCAAAATCCAAAGATCCTACCAAGAATGGCCTGATTGCTATGACCGGCACCTTCATTGATACACTGCTTGTTAATACGATGACCACCTTGACAATTGTTTTGACGGGCGTTTACCTGTTCACACCCGCAGCAGGAGTAAGGCTTCTGGCAGAGGGTGGCGGATTGTCCCGGGCAGAAATTTCCGTGCTGCATCCCGAAGTGATCGATATGGCCCGCCAGGTTGGTTATAATCTGACGGCCGGTGGCCTATCCAGTACGGCCCTGACGGCGGAAGCCTTTAATTAGGTGATCCCCTTCGGTGGCTGGATTATTGCCATTGCTTCTTTTCTGTTTGGCTATACTACACTCATAGGCTGGTCATTCTACGGGGAACAGTGCCTGGAATATTTTGCTGGTGTGAAAATCAAGAAACAATACCGCCTTATTTATATCGGACTGCTGCTGATTGGAGCCAACCTGCAGGGCCGTTATCTTGATATTGTCTGGAATGTGGGGGATATTGCCAATGCCTTCATGGCGCTGCCGAATTTAATCGGCCTGATACTGCTGGCCGGCATGGTGGCCCGTGTAACTTCACAGGCCTTTAAAAACAAGAGATATTAAGCGCTGGCGTTTTTCGTCGTAAAGTGGAATGCCAAATTTAAATTGAAAGGAATTTCAGGAATTTTTAATCAGTTCCTGGATACGGGGCCAGTGATCTCTTCTGAGACGCTCCCATTCCATCTTGAACCAGGGTGTGAACCGCTCAGGAAATTGTTTTATTTCCTGTTCAAGTTCAGCTGTATCCATAAATTGCCATGCAGCAATCTCGTTGGGATTCGTCTTTACGGTATCGTCCGATTTCCCCACATAAACAGAACATAATTCATTTTCCGATCCAACATCCTTGAAACGGGCCTGGTATTGAAATTTATATAAATAGATCAGGCTGGTGCTTATGCCCAGTTCCTCCTCCAGTCTTCTTGATGCGGCCTCTGCCATGCTCTCTCCCTTCCGGGGGTGGCTGCAGCAACTGTTCGACCAAAACAGCGGCCAGAGATGCTTTTTGTCGCTTCTCCTTTGCATAAGGACCTGGCTTTTATCATTAAAAATGAAGATGGAAAATGCCCGGTGAAGTATGCCATCTCCCTGGTGACAGGATAGTTTATTTTTATATCCGACGACTTCATCTGCTTTATTTACCACGACAAGCATTTCATCATCAAAGGACACTTCTCTTTCATTTCTCGCCGACATGATGTGGTTCCCTTCATCAGCCAATCTGGGTAATAACCGTGTTATAACCGGCTTTTCGGATAGCCATTGCTACCTTTTCGGGATACTCGGGACATAAGGCTATGGCGGCGCCACCCCCGCCTGCTCCGGTTAATTTGGCACCCAGGGCTCCGTTTTTTCTGGAAATGGCGATAATTTCCTCCAACTCTGGACTTGACACCTGGATGGCATCGAGCAGGCCCTGGTTCTGGTTCATGTAATCACCCAGTTTATTTAGCTGATTTTTCTCAATTGCTTTTACCGACTTGAGCACCAAATTATTTATTTCCTCGAAAATATGATCATAGAGTTTTGGACTCTGCTGGCGTCCTTCACGTACTTTGGCTACCATTTTTGCAGTCAGACTTTCCACTCCGGACAGGCCGATCACGATGGGAATAGCTTCCGGTGAAGTAATGTCCTGCATAAAGGGAGGTACCCCCTTGCGATACAGGGTAAAATTTCCATAGGTGGCCAGCGTATTATCAATTCCGGAAGCGGAACCGTGAGCAATCAGTTCTGACTCATAGGCCAGTCCGGAAATTTCTTCATTTGAAACATCCAGCTTGTAATACTGGGCCAGTGCCCGGATAATGGCCACCGCCAAGGCTGCTGATCCACCCAGACCTGCTGCCCGTGGTATGTGCGGGAAAATTTCAATTTTCATATCCTCATTATCCAAACCGAGGCGGGTTAGAATCAGATCGAGGGATTCATAAATCGAGTATTTATGCTTAACGCCTTTTTGAAGCGTTTCTTCAACACCCCAGCGGGGGATAAGCAGGTAAACTCCATCTTTTCCCGGATGCACCCTGGCCTGAATTGCCAGTGGAATAGGTGCAGCAATGGCATGGCTTTCATATACCACGGCGTGTTCACCCAGTAGTATCACCTTGCCGTGAGCAGTGGCTGCTTCCGGGAGATATTCGATAACCTCCTGCTCTAATTCTTCCACCTGCTGGCTGACCCGTAAAGACTGTACGATCTGTTCTGCTTTCCAGATCTTGATGTCACCGTCATTGATCAACTGTTCCACAACCGTTTCAAAAATATCCGCGGTAGCCCCGGCGGCACTGGCTACGCTTCTTGCATGCAGGGTCATATGCCCCCGCTGAATACCTTCTGTCACCAGTGCTTTTAATGCGGCTATATTTTGGGCCAAACCCACCGACCCCATCACTTCTGCCAGCTCCCTGGCGGATTCAATACCCATCAGTCTGTGCAAAATCATGACATTACGGTTGGATTCCAGCGGGCCACCTACTGTACCTACTTTGAGCGGAATCTCGATGCTGGCCACCAGATCACCGTTCTCGTTCCGGCTGTAATTGGTCAATGCCGTGTAAGCCCCTCCTCTGGCAGCATAGGAATGAGCGGCAGCTTCGATGGCCCGCCAGTCATTACCGGTAGCAATGGCCACGGGATCGATTCCATTCATGATGCCTTTATTATGCGTGGCCGCCCGGTAAGGATCGATGCTGGCAAACTGGTTGGCCAGAATAATCCCGTCCCGCACTTCCTCTCCCCCGAATCCGCTGCCTTTTAGCAATTGGGCCGGTATGGTACAATGGGAACGGACAATGGCGCGGTCTGTCAGGTTGGACAATATCCTTAGAAACACTTTTCCGCCACTGATTTTCTCCAGCAGAGATGCCACACCTTCACACATGCTGTTAACCAGATTGGCGCCCATGGCATCTTTGGTATCCACCAGCAGATGGACGATTACCATGTCTTTTTCCAGGGAGGGGTGGGTCAGGATTCTTACCTCAATGTCACGTGCACCACCGCTTCTGGCCAGCATCCTGGGATGCAGACTGTTCGCCAGGTTCAGGATCTCCTCTTTGTTCTGAAGGATTACGTTCTTTGCCCTGGAAGGATTCTCAACATCCACGATCTGGATCTGACCGATTAGAATAGGATCGGTACTCTCGCTGGTAAATCCTCCCGATTCCCTCGCCAGCTTGGCAGATGAACTCACAGCCGCTACAATGGACGGTTCTTCCACCACCATCGGTATGATATATTCTTTGTTATTTACCAGCATGTTCAAGCCCAGCCCTATGGGCAGTCCGAAAACGCCAATAACATTCTCAATCATTTTATCGGCTTCATCAACTGACAGCACATTATTGAAATTCAGTAACTCATAATAATCGTCTTTATTTATTAACTTTTTTTCGAACAGGATGCGAAGACGCTCGGCAAAGGAGTACTGATAAAATTTTGGAATACGCGATTTTTCCAATGTTTTCTCCCCGTTTTACTTAATTCGCTCAGACTCCAGATAAACTCCTCTGGAGGAGGGCACTAAGTTAATTAATTGAAATCCCGAACGCAAAATGTTCTCTGAAACTTGTCCGGCTATGGTTTTTGAACAGGTGAGGGCAATACCGATGTCCCCACCACCCGCGCCAGACGGCTTATACACGGCACCGCCGTCTTGAACCAGCTGCGCAATCTTCCGGTGGACCCCGGAAATGATATCTGTTCCTGCCCTCTCTCCCAGTTCCACCAGTTCATCAAAATACTCGTTGATATACTGA
The DNA here is from genome assembly GCA_964461135.1 of uncultured Caldithrix sp. Lineage (GTDB taxonomy): Bacteria > Calditrichota > Calditrichia > RBG-13-44-9 > RBG-13-44-9 > RQOF01. The sequence continues at coordinate 57,421 of CAYWTB010000005.1, forward strand.
ATAAAGGAGGTGCTGTCCTGTGCCGCAAACGCTCTGCAGCCCAGGCTGGAAATATTATGCAGACGGGAAATTAATTGTTCATAGGCTGATTTATGGCTCTGTTTGAATCGCCGTACCTGCTCTACCATCTGCGGGGTTGAAGCCGAGGTACCGCTCCAGATGGTAAGGATAATAAGATCTTTTGGCATTTCGCGCTGAATAATCTCTACCTCGTTGCTTTTATTATCTGCCAGGCGCCGGAATTCAATTATACCCCCGTAACTGCTGGAGGCGATATCAATCCCGCTTCCCCTTTTCCCCTGAACGGCGTGGTGAATGCTTTGTGCCATATCGAACAATGCTGCCGGATCGACCTGTTCCTCGGCAGTTCTCCGGGTGGCATGCATTAGACCTGCCACAAGTCCCGCTGTTAAGGCGGCGCTGGATCCCAACCCCAGTTTTTCACCGCCAGGCTTTAAATAGAAGTCAGATGTGTCAAGGGTAAATTCCAGGGGATGAATTTTGCCCGGAATTTGTCCGGATTGCAAAAATTTTTCCAAAACACCGCAAAAAAATAGCAATTTTTTTTCATCGTCATCTGAAAGTGATGTCAGAAAATGTGCCTTGCCCTGCGGGTCGATTTCGAATCGGATGTTTGTCTCACTTACCACCCCTGAATGGAGGATGAAGGTTTCCTCTGGAGAATCCGTAATCCTGATTTCTGCATAACGATCAACCGCCATCACCAGTGCGGGTGCTCCCTCCAGTACTGCATATTCCCCAATAATAATAAGTTTTCCCGGTGCCCAGGCGGTCAGGTTCATCACTCGTTCTCCAGCAACATGGCATCGGGACCAAGGTCTGTTCTCACAATTTTTATTACTCCCGCTATGTTCTTCAGCCCGGATTGAATTAATCCGGCATCTTCTTTCAGGCAAATGGCTTTTACCTGCGGACCCGCATCTATGGTGAAATAAACCGGTGTTCCGCTTTTTCTCATTTTCCGAATGGTGTGCATACAATCCAGCGTAGTACTATTCCAGTAAATGAGGCCGGGATTAGCACTCAGCATAACAGCATGCATTTTCAGACAGCTGAATTCAGATAGTTCTCCCAGCTTCTCAAAATCTCTGCGGGTGATGGCATCACGCATTTCCTTCAAATCCGGCGGTGCAGATGCAATCCATTGACTGTAATAGGGGGAAGTTTCTGCGGTAAGGTTCATGCCATAAGTGGAGCCAATCTCTTTTTTCTCCCGGGAGGTGATGGCAATCAATACCTGTATATCCCAGTAATTTTCATCGGCCAGCTGCACGGCTACCGCATCCGAGCCATCTTCCTTCCCACCCTTCTTCATTTCTGCGAAACCGCCGAAAATGGATCGCGCGGCAGATCCCGAACCTCTTCTGGCCAGAATGGACAATGCTTCCTTGTCCAGTGATAAACCGGCAGCGGCAGCGGCAGCCAGAGCCAGGCTGGCAAAAGCCGAAGCCGAAGAGGCCAGACCCGCTCCGCTGGGGAAATTATTATGACTGATTACTTCGGCCCGGACCGGCAAATCGGCCTGTTGCCTGATGATGTCCAGAAAATGAGTCACCCGTTCAGATTCGTGCCGATCAGCTTCTTTATTGTTAATTACCAGAAGATCGGTGTCACGATTTTCCAGGAAAGTTACCGTGGAAACGGTTGACATTTCTTTTAATGTGATGGAAATGGAACCAACTGCAGGCAGGTTCAGCCTGGAATTTCGTTTTCCCCAGTATTTAATAAGTGCTATATTGGAATGTGCCCGTGCGGTAGCTTTCATAATAGATCCCCTGATGGTGTTAACCCTTTCCGTTATTGGTTTCAAAGATGCGTGGTTTTTATAGAGATTCTCATCCCCAATCTTGATATCAGCCGGCTGTTTTCCGCTAACCCCCGTTCCGGAAAATCATTCTGAAGATAAAAGAGAAAAAGAACCCAAAATCCCTGCTCTAAATTTATTTTGTATTTCACAGGCTGCAATCTTTCATACCGGGGTTTCATAAAAATCAAAAATACGATAGCAAATATTTGAATGCAATCTTAAGATTATTGAAACGACAGGATGATGTCTTATTTTGGCCGGATGACGCGATTGGTCTTTGTTGATTCGAACCGCAAACCCTGGAAATGGGTTTAAATGAAAAATCATTTTGAATAATAGTTAACACCAATTAAATTTGGCGTTTGCTTAATCCCCCAGGGGGAAATCTTTTGAAAAGGAGGAAATATTCAAATGTCTGAAGAATCCAAAAAACAAACCCCGGAAGTCTCTGTAACTCCGGAACAAGATTTCGGATCGGAGGATGAACAGAATCAGATGTTCAAACCGGGCCAGGTTTTTAAACCGGAGGATGCACCGGATATACTGGTAGACGATTCACCGGAGGTGGATCCTAAAATGCTGAAACTTTATGAAATGAGTTTTGACCGGGTTCATGAAGGTGATATCATTAATGGTACGGTTGTGGCTGTAACAGACAAAGAAGTGATTGTCGATGTTGGTTTTAAATCCGAAGGGATGATTCCCAAAGAGGAATTTATAGATCTCGATAATATCAAAGTTGGTGATGAAATAGAGGTATTTCTGGAGAATCCTGAAGATGTGGAGGGGCAGGTTTTATTATCCCGCCGCAAAGTATATTTTATCCGGACCTGGGAAAACCTGTTGAATAAACATCAGAATGATGAAGTTCTCAAGGGACGTATTGTAAGGCGGATTAAAGGCGGTTTTGTGGTGGATCTTGGTGGGGTGGATGCATTTCTGCCCGGCTCACAGGTTGATGTAAAACCGATTCGGGATTTTGATGCATTTGTGGGACAGGATCTGGATCTGAAAATTGTGAAAGTAAATGAACAAAGGAAAAACATCGTTGTTTCCCGCCGGGTGATTATAGAGAAAAATCTGGAAAGTAAACGCGCACAGATTCTGGATACCCTGGATAAGGGGCAGGTTCGCCGCGGAATGGTCAAGAACATTACTGATTTTGGCGTTTTCATTGATCTGGGCGGAGTCGATGGGTTGCTGCATATCACAGACCTCTCCTGGGGACGGGTGAGCCATCCTTCCGAAGTTGTGAAACTGGATCAGGAAATGGATGTTATGATTCTTGATTTTGATGAAAACAAATCAAGGATTTCTCTGGGCCTGAAACAACTTCAACCGCATCCCTGGGAAAATGTGGAAGAACGTTTCCCCGTTGGCAGTCACGTCAATGGAAAAGTAGTCAGCCTGGCGGACTATGGGGCATTTGTGGAACTGGAAAAAGGAATCGAAGGACTGATTCACGTGTCCGAGATGAGCTGGTCACAGCATATCAAGAACCCGGCACAGGTTCTGAAAGAAGGCGATGAAGTGGAAGCGGTGGTACTGAGTATTGAGCCGGATGACCGGAAAATTTCATTGGGCCTCAAGCAATTGACCCCTGATCCCTGGGAAGATATTGAGAAAAAATATCCGGTGGACTCCCGGCATCGCGGTATCGTAAGGAATCTAACCCCGTTTGGGGCCTTTGTAGAACTGGAAGAAGGAGTGGATGGTCTGGTTCACATTTCTGATCTCAGCTGGACTAAAAAAGTTCGTCATCCCAGTGAAGTTGTAAAGAAAAACCAGGAGATTGATGTAGTCGTTCTGGATATCAATAAGGAAGAGAGACGCATCGCACTGGGTCACAAACAGGTAGAAGCCAATCCCTGGGATACTTTTGAAGAATCTTATGCGGTTGGGGTGGAAACTGTCGGCAAGGTCTCACGGCTGATTGACAAGGGAGTTATTGTGACGCTTCCCCTGGGAGTTGATGCCTTTGTTCCTTTAAATCACCTGGGCAAGCAAAATATTAAACGTGCTTCCGATCATTTCAAGGTAGGTGATGACCTTCCATTGAAGGTCCTCGAATTTGATAAGGAAAACAAACGCATCGTTTTGTCGGTTTCGGAATATCTTAAAGGAAAAGAGAAGCAAGAAATCGATTCCTTTATGACTACCCATAATTTTGCACCCACAACCATGGGTGAACTGGTTAAAGATGTTCCGGAAGTACTGGAAGGCGTACCTGATGAAGAAAAAGGACGGGAACGACCGGCTAAGAAACCGAAGACGAAAAAAACATCTGCTGAAAAAGAAAAAGAAACTGTAGCGGAAAAAACTGTGAAAGAGGCAACTGTAGCTGAAGCGACTGTGGAAGTAGAAGCGCAGGTAGCGGAAGAACCTGAGCAAAAAGATAAACTGGAGGAAACTGAAAAAGCAGAATCCGTTGCGGAGGTTGAAGCGGAAGCCGAACCACAGAAGGCCGGAGAAGCCGGTGCTGAAGAAAAAGAGAAGCCCAAAAAGAAAACCAAAACCAAAGCGGTCAAAACTACCAAAAAGGTGACGGCGTCTAAAGCTGACCAGGTCGTTACTAAGGCTGGGAAAGAAACCAAGGCAAAAAGTAAATCAAAGAAAAAGAGCAGCGAAGAAGCGAGCGAATAATACCTGAATCCGGCTTGCTGCATCTGATGCTTTACATAGTTGAAAAACCGGGGAATGTCCCCGGTTTTTTTATTATATTTATTTGGTTTATAAAAATAATCCACCGGTTAAACTAAATGGCTGAATGCCTTTTAAATGCGGAACCGGATATACTGTGAATATCTGAGCTATTGAACTGTCTCGCAGGAAATGATTTAAAATCCGCAGACGTATTTGTCCCGGGCTGCTTTGAGATACCAGACGGCTGATCAAAAATTTTAGCATCGGGCCTTAATCGGGTGTTTCTTGCATGAAGCTGGTAGAAAATCATAAATCATGAATATCCCGCCTCATTCTTCTGTATTTATCGCTATGCTGAACATGGGCCTGGGTCATGCCACGCGGACTCTGCCCATCATCAGATACTTTCAGGAAAATGACTGGAATGTATTTCTGGGCAGTTCGGGAAGGTCCCTGACATTTTTGACCGAAGAATTTCCTGCTCTTCCGGTTATTGAATTGCCCGATTACGATCTTCACTATTCGGCAAAAGGTGTTCAGATCAGCCGGTTACTCACCAGGTTGCCCGCACTGATGAAAAGGATCTCGGAAGAAAATAAAATAACGGGCCGGCTGGTGAACGCTCAAAATATCCGTATGATCATCAGTGATCAGCGCTATGGCTGCTATTGGGGTAACATTCCATCCTTTTTCATAACGCATCAGGTTAGATTTATTGCTCCCCGGCCCCTGCGTCCTTTTGAATTTCTGGGGGCCTGGTTTAACGGGTTATATCACCGGAAATATAGCGGAATCATCATTCCTGACCGCTGGCAGAATGGGGAAGGTCTTCTCAGCGGGAGGTTGTCCCACCCCGCCTCCGGTATAAATTATCTGTATTGCGGTATTTTATCCAGCATCTCGCCACAGCAGGTGGATGAAGATATTGATTTCTTTTTTTCCGTTTCTGGCCCGGAGCCCCAGCGAACTGTTTTTGAACGGAAATTGAGGTTGCAGATTGATTTACTGCCCGGTAAAAAAGTAATGGCACTGGGAAAACCGGAGTCCCGGGAAATTGAAAAACCCCACCCGGATGTTACGATTTACCATCATCTTTCCCGTCCGATGATGCAGAAAATGATGAACCGGAGCAGATTCCTGATCACCCGGCCTGGATACAGTACGGTAATGGAATTGGCAGAATTGCAGAAGAGAGCGCTATTTATACCCACGCCCGGACAGACCGAACAGCAGTATCTAGCGGAACGGCTTGCAGAATTCGGATGGTTTCACTGGATTCCCCAGGTTAGACTGCAGCTGTTAAAAGATATTTCCGAGGCAGGTAACTATAGTGGTTTTCCGCACCGGTTAAAGACATCTGATTCACTGAAAATTATCGATACCCTGGTAAAACAGACGGTTAAAGGAAAGAGCGGATAAAATTATAAAAACTTTTTATGCCCCGGGGTTATGCGACCGAGGTAATTTCTTGGTAATCCGGACATGAGGCATGCAAAATGAAGGTGCTGGTAATTGGCGGAACAAAATTTCTGGGCTATCATGTTACCTCCTCACTTCTAAGGGCGGGGATGCAGGTTACCCTTTTTAACCGTGGCTTGACGCCGGATGACTTCGGTCTCCGCGTCAGCCGGATAACCGGCAATCGCAAGGATTTCAGGAAATTTTATAATATCTTCCATGGTAAACGGTACGATGTGGTGATAGATCTCATCGGGTATGATCCGGAAGAGGTTAAACTGGCTGAAAAGACATTCCGGAATTTCATCGGTCAGTATATATTTATCAGTACCGGTCAGGTATACCTGGTTACCGAAAATAAACGCCTGCCCTGCCGGGAAGACGATTTCTATCAGGAATTAATTCCCTGTCCACCCGGCGAGGAAGACGCTTATGAATACGGTATCAACAAGCGAAAAATAGAAATATTTCTCGAAGAACGGTATAAAATGAACGGTTTTCCCTCCGTTCGCTTCCGCTGTCCTGTTATTCATGGAACCGGGGATTATACGCTCAGGTTTTACTCCTATTTATTGAGAATCCGGGACGGAAATCCGCTGATTATACTGCAGGATGGGGATACCATAATCCGTCATATTTATGTTCAGGATGTAGTGCGTACCATTATGGCGGTCCTCCATGCGGACCAATACCGGGGAAAGGTTTATAATCTGGCGCAGAAGGAAGTATTACGGCTATCCGGGTTTTTGGAACTGACTGCCGGCATTCTCGGGAAAAAGATAAAAATAGTAAAACTGACACAAGATGAATTTCTCAAATATCGACTGCCGGGCGAAATTTCTCCCTTCAGCGGTCGCTGGGTGTCGTATCTGGATCCGGCCCTGGCCATGAATGAAACAGGTTTTGAAACCACTCCGCCGGAGAAATGGATACCGGTGGTGGCGGATTACTTTTTGAAAGAATATACCGGTCCGGTACCTGAAAATTATCGGAACCGTCTTCATGAAATCGATGTTATTGATAAATTACAACTGGGGTAGTTCTAATAAACCGTTGAAAACAATGGAAAAATACTACATTCTGTTTCGAAAATACTGGTTGGATTTTTTTATCTATTTTTATGTATTTTTTATTATTTACACGACTATCATACCTTTTAACTTTATTGACAGTGTTTCAGCCTTGCAGGTCAACATCTCCAGGATAGACTGGATCCCCTTGATGGGGGGATATCGCATGCTTTCCCGCTCCGATATTGTTGCCAATGTATTATTTTTTATGCCCCTGGGAATACTGCTGGCCCTCAAAAGAATTCTAACCCATTATCGGAATTTTTCTTTTTCAGACTGGCTTCAGATTTTTTTTAGCGGGTTTTTCCTGAGCCTGCTGGTGGAAATGATGCAGCTGTTTACATATGACAGACACACCTCAGTCACAGATCTGTTTACAAACAGCACCGGTACCCTGCTGGGAGCATTGTTTATGTTAATTATTTACTTGAATTTCCACCATGAGATAAAAAGGGCACTTTTTCTGTTGTTTGCTCTTAAACCCGAAATGACCATCGGAGCAATTTTTTTCAGTTTTATTTTTATTAGTTATTCGGTGCCATTTACATATCAGCCGGATCTTGCTTCGCTGAATGAAAACCTGAATGTTCTGTTGCATCAACCGTTTTTCTGGAGCCGGTTCCTGGCCGGGCTTCCGGTTTCCTTTATTCTGTTCGGTACTTTCGCTTATTTTCTGATGAATGGAATTTACCGATATCTGAGAAAAAAATTATCTCGAATCTACATTGCATTGATCGTAGCTAGTATAATTCTGCTACCGGTTATACTGGAAATTTATCAGTTATTAATTCCCATTCGAAATCATTTTCTCAGTGACATTCTGGCAGGTGAAGCCGGAATGTGCGGTGGCCTGCTTTTTTTTGTAAAACAGATTTTGGTAAAACGGGCAGGTCACCATGTAAATGAGAATCCCGATCAGCTATATTTTAAATACTATATTACGTATTTTAAATTCCTGGTCTGGGTCTATATTGCATATTTTGTCTCATATTATATTTATGAAGATACGGTAAAATCTTTCCTGGAAACCATACGTGCCCTGTTTGTTCCGGACGGCTCCCGGCAGCTGGCCATGGTTAAGATCCGGCGCCTGGAATTGCTGATTCACATGGCCAAAGAACTTTTTACTTTTCTGCCTGCCGGTTTTATCCTATCTTTATCCCGGTTCCGTATGCGGCAGAATTTTGACATTGTGCTTTTTACCTCCGTCTTGATTATTCTGTTATTTTTAGGTATATATGTAGTTAATATCATGGAATATTCGCATAACATGTATATTGCCATACATCTGCTGGCTATGATTACTGGCCTGGCAGCAGGGCATTTCTTTAGAAAAATATTTATTTTTATAATGAATGTAAAATGAAACTGAAAGCTTTATTTTATTTGTCCCGGACAGGAGTTGTTCTTTGCCTTTTATTTGCCTCCTGTCACCCCGTCAAAAGTCCGCAGCCAACTGCAGACTCAGATGTATCTGCCTTCCTGTATTATAAACAAGCTTTAAACGATATGGAAAAACAGCAGTACACCCGGGCTCTGGCACAACTGGATACTGCTATTCTGCTGAAACCGGAGTTTGCTCAATTTCATTATGCCAAAGGCCAGATTCTGGAGCTGCAGGGAGATACCCGTCCAGCCATTAAAGCTTATGAAAAAGCCTTAAGCCTTAAATCTTATTATCCCGATTCCTGGAAGCGGCTGGCAAAATTATATTCAGACACCCGCCAGTATGAAAAAGCATCACAGGTTCTTAAATTTTTAACGGAATCCTATCCGGATTCCCTTCAGTATGAATTATCCCTGGCGGATGCTTTTATTGGTGCCAGAAAACCCCTTATGGCCCTGGAAAGAGTGAATTATTTTGATAAACAGGGTAGCAGTTCAAAAGAAACCTTGAGGATCAGGGGATTGGCCAATTTTGAGTTGGAAGATTTTAAACAGGCAATGGAATATTTAAATAAATATGTTTCTATGATACCGGGGAATTTTCAGGCACAAAAATACCTGGGAATGACCTGCATAAAAACGGGAAATCTGGAAAAAGGAATCTCCCATCTTAACTTGGCTCTTAAACTGGATCCCGATGATCCTGAGATCTATCTGTTCAGAGCTCAGTATTTTATTGGAATGAATAAAATGGATACAGCAGCCGATCAATTCAGGCAGGCCCTTGAACTGGACAGTAATAATGTTAAGGTGCTTCTGGAAAGCAGCCGTTTTTACCTCGAAAGACGGGACACCACCCGCGCACAAAAATTACTGGAAAATGCGGTACGGAGGCACAAAACCTGCTGGGAATGCTACAAATATCTGGGTATCATTGCAGATGCCAGGGGAAAGTACGCTGAGGCGATTTTGTTTATGGAATATTATATTTCACACATATATTACCGGGATGAAGCCATTGAAAACAGACTGGAAATTTTAAGATCCCTACAGTTAAATCAATTGGATGAGATAAAATCCCGTGATAAAATTAAAAAATAGAGGGCAGTATGAAACAATTTTTTAACTCTGAAATATTGTTTGTTTTTTTAATGCTGGCAGCTTTTCCTTTGCTTGCCGACAATAAAAGTTTTGGAAATATAAAATTAGTTATAGACTCCTCGGATTCGCTTGCATTGAATGTACAAACAGCCCTTCTTTATCGGAATGTTACCCTCGATTATGATTCTACTCTCCTGGTTCAAAACAGGGAAGGTGTCAATATTAAATATTATCCGCAATTCGGAAAGGGAAAACAAAATGTTCTTAGAATTCTGGCGGGTGAAATTCTGGGCGAAAAACCCCGATTTTATGATATTTTTTTTATTCTGGGAGATTCAATTCCCGATTCGGTCAACTGGAAAGAAACCAATTCAAAGATTCTGATGGTTCCCAACGGTTATGTTACCGCGAACAAGGCAGTTTCCGAGGATATTAATGGGAAAATAAATTTCGATCGGGATAAAAAGGGAAATATCATTGCGGGAAGTCTTAATCTTAATTTCAATATCCAGCTCTTCGAATCATACGATATTCTTAATCAAGTGATCATGTCAGGTGCCTTTGAACTGGCGGTTGGCACTTACAGAGAACTGGCGCTAAGCAAATCGGAAAGCGATGTTAACAAGAAAAAACGGGGTCGGCAAAGTCTTTATCTGGGAATTGTATTTACCGTTTTTTTAATTGCTATATTTGGTCTGCGTTGATGAGTTCTGCCTGGTCAAGAATAATCATACATGTGGATATGGATGCATTTTTTGCATCTGTAGAAGAACTCCTGAACCCGGAATGGAGGGGCAAAGCGGTGATTGTCGGTGCTGATCCTGACGGGGGTAGAGGCAGAGGTGTAGTGTCCGCCGCATCTTATGAAGCCAGGAAATTCGGAGTACATTCAGCCATGCCTATTTCTCAGGCGTACAGACTATGCCCGCAGGGAATATATGTGCGTCCGCACGGTCATGTTTACAGTGACTATTCGAAACGGTTTTTTCAGGTCCTGCATACCTTTTCCCCCCTGGTGGAAGATCTGAGCATTGACGAAGCGTTTCTGGATATGAGTGGTAGCCTGCACCTGTTCGGAACCGTGGAAGAACTGGGCAAACGGTTAAAGGAAGAGATTTTTAACCAAACCGGTCTGAAGGCTTCCGTGGGTATTGCTCCCGTCAAGAGCGTAGCCAAAATTGCTTCGGATTTGAACAAGCCTGATGGTCTTACGATTGTTCCCTCGGAAGCGGTACAGAGTTTTCTGGATGAGCTGCCGGTCACCAGGCTATGGGGCATCGGTAAAAAAACCTCTGTGCAATTGCAAAAACTGGGTATTCATACTGTTCTTGAATTACGCCGCTATCCCCGTGATATTCTGGAGAAAAAATTTGGTAAGATGGGAATTCATATCCATAAAATGGCGCTTGGGGAAGACAGCCGGCCGGTAAGTCCGGAAGAAGAGGTAAAATCGGTAAGTAATGAGGTAACCTTTGAGGAAGATACAAATGATGCTGATTTCGTGCGGCAGACCATTTTTACCCTGTCAGAAAAAGTGGGAGGCCGGCTGCGTCGTTCCCACTTCAGAGGCCGGACGGTTCAATTGAAAATCCGTTTTTCCGATTTTAAGACGCATACCAGGAGCTATACCCTGCAGGAATCCACTCATTTAACCGAAGACATTTTTCAGACGGTGGAGATTTTGCTGGCAGAATTTCTTCCGCTGGAGCAGTATGTCCGTTTGGTAGGGGTGGGAGTCTCCAGCCTTAAAAATGAAGCAGGTGCTCAACTGAGCATATGGGATGCTGATAATCAGAAGAAGTTGAAAATGGAAAAAATTCTGGATGCACTCCAGGATAAATTCGGAAGCAATATTATCCGCCATGCGGAATCTCTGCCGTTCCGATCCCCCAAAAAAAAGAATCCGTAATGATTTATTGTGAAATTAATCCTCCATCGCATACTAACCCTGTAATTCAGATTACCTTCATTGTACAACAAATTATAACGTTCATGCCGTAATAAATGATTTCTGTTAGTCTATGCGCTATCTGTTAACCGTCCTTATTCTCCTGTTTATTTTTTCTGAGCTGCCTGCTTATTTTCAACAGGAGGTCAAATATCACATTGATGTGGAACTGCTTCATGAGTTGAATCGGCTGGAAGGACTTGAAAAGATTACTTATATTAACAATTCACCGGATTCTCTCTCCATACTGTTTTTTCATCTCTATATCAATAAATTCAAAAATTTTCATCGTTCAGCGAATTCTTCTCGGCAATCCTTCGGTTACCAGGAAATAATTTATCTACAGGATAATGACGGCCATGATCTTGAATATGAGATTCAGGGAACGGTAATGAAGATTATTCTTGATGAAACGGTATGTCCGGCTGATTCGGTATTGCTGACCATCCGTTTTAATACCGTGCTGCCGGAAGCCGGCGAACGTTTTGGTCATTATGGTGATCATTTTGATGTGGGAAACTGGTATCCCGTACCGGCTGTATATGACTCCCGCGGGTGGCATACGGATCAGCATTATGACGGTGAATTTTATCAGGAATGGGGCAATTTTCAGGTCAATATTACAGTTCCAGCAGGTTTTGTGGTAGGTGCCAGCGGAGTATTATTAAATCAGGATGCATTGCCGGATTCGGTTGAATCTGCAGATCGTAAGAAATACTATGAATATTCTGAGGATTCTGCCAAAGTCATTTATCGCTATACCGCACCCCACGTGCATGATTTTGCCTGGACGGCGGATCCCGAATATATTGTGAGGACCACCATGGTTGAGGGGACGGAACTGCGTTTCCTGATCCTCCCCTACGGTCTTAAAGACTGGGAATCCCAGCTTGAGATTGCGGCAAAAGCGGTGGCACTTTTTAACCGGCAGATTGGGCCATATCCCTATGCCACCTTAACGGTGGCAGATGGTTATGTGAAGGCTGGTGGCATAGAATATCCCAATATTGTTATTATTAACGATCAGATTAATGATTCCATGGAGTTAAGTGCAACCATTATCCACGAAATTGCCCACCAATGGTTTTACGGACTCATTGCCAATAATCAGACCAGTTATGGATGGATGGATGAAGGATTCGCTACCTTTTTCGAAAGCCAGGGTATGGCTCACCTCTTCGGTAATAACCGTGAGTATGTAAATTCTCCCCGCGGTTTCTGGGGTAAATTCTTCGGATACTGGCGAAACAGAGAAAATTCAGACCGTCTTGCATACCTTGAATATATTCGCAGCGGGGAGGAAGAACCCATTTTCCGGCATTTTGACTGGTTCCGGCATGAACCATGGATTCCCTATTATCAGAAAATGAGCCTGGTCATTTCCCAGTTACGATACCTGACGGGAGATTCCCTGTTCTGGCGGGCCATACATAATTATTATGAGAAATGGAAATACCGACATCCCTATCCGGAAGATCTCTACCAGGTCTTCGAAGATATTTCCGGCCGCGAATTGGACTGGTTCTTTTATCAATGGCTCAATACCACCTGGCATTGTGATTATTCGGTACATACCTGTGGGGAACAGTGGCAGACAGTCAAGGGAGAAAAGTTGTATCAGGCACGTCTAAAGTTTAAACGCAACGATCAGATTGCCATGCCCCTTGACTTCAGGGTACATTTTAAAAACGGTTCGATAGGTAATTACCGCATTTCTGTGGATGATGGTATGAGTTTTATGCCGCCTGACTCCCTGGCAATTCCACCCTGGTCATTCCGGGAAAAAGTAAATTATGTAACACTGAATCTGCCGGACAGAATAAGCAAAGTTGAAATAAATCCCGGGCAGCAATTACTGGATATTAATCCATTTAATGATGATACCGGGAGGTGGCCAGGAATATACTGGTATTGGTTAAAAAGACAATATTACCTTCCCCATACCGATGGATATACGGCTACTGTATTTCCTTTTCTTTTTTACAATCATATTGATGGCCTGCAGGCTGGTATAAGGACTCGTGGCAACTATATTTTCCCGGATTATCAGCACCGCTCGGAGATTCTCCTGGGATTTCGCTCATGGCATCCATCATTGGATATCTGGTTTGAACATCCGTTTTACAGGCTGAATCGGGATGTTCATATTATAGCCAATCTTTATAATGCTGCCGGGCGGCGGGGGACAGGACTCTGGTTGCAGTGGATAACCAATAATAGGAAAAAGGTGAATTCTGCTCTGTTCGGCTGGCAATGGCGCTATATTTATAATATGGATTATTACCCGTACCCGGTTTCTGCGGGGAATATCAGTTTTCTGGAAGGTGAAATAAAAAAAGGATATTGGAAAGCGGGATTTTTACCTGCAGGCTGGCAAGTGAGTATTAAAGCCGAAACCTCGTTTCTTGGAGGAGATTACTCTTTCCAGACCTGGCAGATCCGGGGATTAACCCGCCTGCCGCTCCCTTTTCATCAGAAGCTTACTCTCAGCCTGACTTCTGAAAACGCCTATGGCACTCCACCGCTTCAAAAAGCATTCAGAATTGGTGGCAGCGGGCTTTATGATTACTTTCTGAATCCCTACCTTCGTGCCAGAGGAACGTTACCGCCATCCTGGTGGTCGCAAGACCATGTTTTTCAGGAGGGAGGGGGGAACATTCGCTCCCTGGCTTCCGCCTGGGAACCGGCACCTTCCCACCTGATCAATGGTTTTGTCTCAATCACACTGGGCAATCCGTTAAATCTCTCCTATCAATATTTTCCGTATCTGTCCGATATCCTCATTTCTGCTTTCACGTCCTGGACCACAACCGGTAACAACTGGAATCATTTTTCGGACTATTATGGTGAAGCCGGCTTAACTGTATCCTTCACCAGGCTCCCTTTTGTTTTAACCTACTTTGATATAGAAACCCTTCACTTGGATTTTCCATTCTGGGTAAATAATACCATTGGTTCTGAAAATATTGATTATCGCTGGGTAATCAGAATGGATATCAGGAGTTTTAATTGATATGACTAAATTTGTGCGCTTTCATGGACCCGTTATAATATTTATGGCCGGAATCTTTATCCTGTCATCGATTCCCGATTTAACTCCGCCTTATCTTGGTTTTAAAACTCAGGATAAGGTTTATCATTTTCTATTCTATGCGGTCTTCGGCTATTTTATCGCCCGGTCCTTCTTTTACCAGGATTCGTTTCCCACTCTTAGAAAAAATTTCATATTGCTGTCGGTTTTATTCGGAACACTTTACGGATTAACCGATGAGATTCACCAGTATTACGTGCCGGGCCGCATAATGAGCTATGGAGATTTTCTGGCGGACATGCTGGGAGTTACGGCCGGTGCGGCAATGTTTTTTTTCCGTTATAAAGTATTCTCTCTGTTTATTAAAAATAAATTCAAGAAAGTCAACTGAAAAAATTATCGCTGGATGCGGCCATTATCTTATCAGGAAGATTGATATACATCGCAAGAACGGTAATGGTTGGAATAGTAGGGAGAAGGATACGATTTCCAAGAGAAGTAACCGGGAATGGATCCTTTAAAATAGGAATCTTCGCTGGTTAATAAAGGACGAAAATAACAGCTGCCTCTGTGAACCTCAGGGTGATTCCCGGATAACATTAGTTCTGTGGCCAAAGAACAGTTTGTTTTAAGGATGAGGTTTAAAAAACTGGGGCTTTTTAATATCTGGCAGATTTTATAAATTTAAGAATATGATTTGGTCTTTGACCCGCAATCATGAAAAGTAAGCCGGCTGTACCGAGGAATTGTGATGTTTCGCAACTCTCCCTTCACATGGTAAGAGAGGGGTACCCTTTTATGAATTTGGAATTGGGGATTGCCAAAGAGGCGAGTTCGTGGTATATACCATTTAATTATAAGTGCTGAGCTGAATTCCCAATCATTTAAAAAAATATAATAATTCGCAGGAGATTGATATGGCAGAATTGACAAAGGAAAAAGTTGAAGAAACTCTATCCCGGATAAAGTATCCTGGCTTTAATCGGGATATTATTTCATTCGGGGTGATTAACAAAATTGAAATTGAGGGAAATACCATAAATGTATTCGTCAAGTTTACCACCAAAAACCAGGAAACCAAATCAGAAATCCTGTCCGATATTGAAAAAGCACTATCTGAAACGTTTAAAGATTCCCGGGTAAATCTTGAAGAAATCGGCTCGGGTGGCTCGGGTGGCGGTAAGGCGAAGCAGGCAATGGGCAGCGGAGATCCCTGGGCCGGCAGAGCCCCTATTGAGGGGATAAAGAATATTATTGCCGTGGCTTCCGGCAAGGGTGGCGTGGGGAAATCCACTGTAAGCACCAATCTGGCCATTGCACTTTCCAGGCATGGTTATAACATCGGTTTAATGGACAGTGACATTTACGGACCCAGCATACATATCATGATGGGGGTCGATGAACGACCCATGGTAACCGGCGACCAGAAGATACTACCCCTGGAAAAATTCGGAATCAAATTAATGTCCATGGGATTTCTGATTGACAATGATGCTCCGTTGATCTGGAGGGGTCCGCTGGTTATGAAGGCGGTGGAACAGTTTCTGCGGGATGTGGTATGGGGTGAACTGGATGCTCTGGTCATTGATCTCCCCCCCGGAACAGGCGATGCACAATTAACGCTGGTACAGAAAACACCACTCACCGGTGCCATTATTGTCACCACACCGCAGGAGGTGGCGCTGGTTGACGCGCGGCGTGGCTTAAAAATGTTTCAGAAAATGGATACCAGAGTTTTGGGCATTGTTGAGAATATGAGCTATTTCATTTGTCCGGAATGCGGCAAAAAGACCTTTATTTTTGGCAGTGAGGGTGGTTCACGCTCTTCCCGCCAGCTGAATGTTCCCCTCCTGGGGCAGATTCCCATTGAACCGTGGGTGACGGAATCCGGTGATAGTGGTATTCCAGTCGTGGCCAACCATCCGGAAAGTGCCTCTGCTAAAGCCTTTATGGAAATTGCAGCGAAAATAGCCGGCGATGACATGTTCCGCTAAATTATGAGAATGAGAAGTTAAAAAATAAAAGAAGCCTCACGCAAGGTAGGGTTCGTTTTAGCGTGAGGCTTCTTTCGGGTTGAGGAGGGAAATCGTCTATTTCAAATGGCTGACATGTTTCATTAATCGAGATTTCTTATTTGCCGCTTTATTTTTATGAATAATGCGGTTTTTTACCATTTTATCCAGAATAGATGATGCTTCCCGATAATTTGAAAGACCTTCTTCTTTATTTTTTGAACTGACAACTTTCTTTATGTAGGTTTTCATGGTAGATAACTGAAAGCGGTTCCGTTCCCGGTTTCTCTGATTGATCTGAATTCGCTTGATTGCCGACTTGTGATGAGCCATTACTTATAACATCCTTTCTTTATTCGTGAAAAAAATTTAATAAAAGAATCCCCTTGTGTCAAATAAAAAATGACCTTAACCATTTTTTTGTACCCCCGGCAGGAATCGAACCTGCGCGCATGGCTCCGGAGGCCATCGCTCTATCCACTGAGCTACGGGGGCAATTTCACGCAGCGAATTTATAAAACTCCTGATCATAAAACAAATAGAAATTATTGTTGTGCCTGTTACGGGCAACACAGTCAATATATTCCCTGAATAATTCATGACCATCGGTCACAAAGGAAAGTAAATAACAGAAATAAGGAAATCGCCTTTTATAATCTAAAAAATGCAAAATTAAACCCGACCCTGCTTAATTCGCAGATAGGGGCTAACGCCCAAATATACTGGATTCTTTAATCCCCGGTCTGAAAACCGGGGCCATTTAATTTCTAAGAATATAACAACTTTGATACATTATATCGTATTTTGTGAATTAAGCAGGCTAATAAATTTTATAACCAGTATTTTTTGGAACCTGCTGACACTATGGTTTAATTTTGAAATTAAACAATTGATCATATTATCCAGGATACCTCTCCAGGGAAAAGTTAACTGCACTGTATTATTTATTTAATATTTATAGATTTACAGGTTGTGATTCGTATCAAAAGAACCTGATGTTTTTTTTATAATTTCATTTGGATAATATATCACAGAAATTGAAGATAATCAGGGACGATGGAATGATTTCGAACAACTTTATGTTGATGCATACCCGGAAGTCAGGAAAAGTGGAGGGGCCCGCCGGATTTTTTATCATTCCTTTTTATTCTGCTTTTATTATATTTACATGCATCCACTGCAGGGAATATGTGTGTTATTTTCGAAAATATATGTGTATTTATCAGGATAGTAAAAGCCCACTGAGAAGGGGAAATAGACCGGAAGAAATGTCTGTTAACACATAAAAGCAGCAGTATAATATGCTGTGCGGGAGGGCAGGTTTAATTGAGCCTGTGTATTGTGGTCAATCTAACAGGATACTGATGTTCTCTGGCTTCTCCTTTAATAGCGGTGAACCATGTATAATGAATATTTTGGTTTAAAAGAAGAACCTTTTAATCTGGCACCGGATCCTGCATTTTTCTATGCCAGTGAGGGACAGACCGAAGCACTTGCCCGGCTGCAATATGGTATCGAGTTGAGGAAAGGGCTCATATTGCTTACGGGGGATGTCGGTTCGGGCAAAACCACCGTTTTACAAACCCTGATGGCCAATCAGAAATCTGATCAGAAAACGGCCCTTATTGTTAATCCTAAAATAGTCGGAAACCGGTTGATTCAGAATATTTGCCGGGAGTTTGGAATTGAGCTGGATTTCACCCAGATGTCAAGAGCTGATGTCCTCAATATTCTGTATGAATACATACTCAAAAAATCGTTTTATGAGCAGAATTTTACAGTCATCATTGATGATGCCCATGAACTGGCTATGGAGCAGTTTGATGATATCCTTTTATTAACCAAAATTGAAACCAGTACCCGTCAACTGCTCCAGGTAGTGCTTGCAGGTTTGCCGGTTCTTTATGAGCGGCTGAAATCCCCGGAGCTGCTGCCCCTTTATCAGCGGATACAGATTCAGTATCATCTTAAACCATTTACCTATTCCGACACGCAGAATTATATACTGCACCGCCTGTCAAAAGCAGGTCGAGAAAAACAGGATATTTTCAAAGCGGATGCTGTTCAGCGGATCTATCAGCTTTCCAAAGGGATTCCACGGACTATCAGTATTATAGCATCAAATTCGATGCTGTACGCCTTTCTGAATAAAATAAAGAAGATTGACTACAAGGTGATTAACTTATCCACTGATGAATCGATGCAAGCAGGTGCCGATAAAAGACCGGAAGGCCCGGAAAGCCGCCTTAACGAAAAATTTCCACCCCGCATTAAATATGTTCCATCCCGGGTGAGAAGGAAACGATCCTGGCTGAAATGGATCTGGATTGGCGTTGTTATTACATTAATCCTGATCGGATTGAATATTCTGGCACAATATCTTATTTCCTACTTTAATCTGTTCTAGAATTTCTCCATAAAAACATTCAGCGTGTCATCATCAAACAAACAGATTCTTACTTCGGACAGAGAGCCGGCCGGATGGTGTGCCAAATACTGACGGATGGTAGTCAGAATGATCCGGGCACAGCGGTCTTTCGGAAATCCGAATATCCCCGAACTTATGGCAGGAAGGGAAATGGTATGTAATTTTCGGCTTTCAGCCAGTTTCAGACTATTTTCAACCGCCTGCCGCAGTTTATTATCCTCATCTCCTTCACCCCAGCGGGGACCCACTGCATGAATCACGAAGCGCACAGGTAAATTTCCCCCGCCGGTGAGAGCAGCTTCTCCCACCTTCACGAAACCTATGCGATCACTTTCCTCCTGGATAATGGGACCGCCCCTGCGGACTATAGCCCCGGCCACTCCTCCCCCGTGTTTTAAATGTGAATTAGCTGCATTTACAATGGCATCCACCTTTTCCATGGTAATGTCTCCCTTGATCAGCAAAAGGAATTTCCCGGAGATTACCTCTCGCCTGCTAATCTCTGTATTCATGTGCATTCCGTTTTAAAAGATAGTTTTAACCAGTGGATTTAATTTATAATTTATGATCAGTATAATATAAACATTTATAGAGGTATTTACCTGTTTTTCAGTATGGTTTAATGAAAAAAAGACGGCCACATCGCTGGCCGGTACTGACAGGAAAGGTCCTGAAATGCCCGAAAAGTTATGTCCAAAAGTTATCCTGGAGGGAACCCGTTTAACTTTCAAGACTGAGATTGCATTTGCGCTGAATGAAAGTCCCCGTATTGTCGGTCCCAGAAAATATCGTTATCACTCTCCTATAATATCGGCAGAATGGTGTGCCTTTACTAATTTCCCATGGGGGAGGGGGCTGATCAATTTTGATGCGCAGGAAGAGGAACGGGCCATGGAAACATACCGTACATGGCTTCATCTGTTTGAATTGTTACCTTATTATTCCTGGATAATAGATCGATTTCACATATCCACCCAGTTGTTTCAGCAGCAGGTTCATGACCGGAAATACAATTTCCAGTGGCTGGAGCAGTCCCTGAAAAATCTGGGTTTCCGGTTGATATTCTGCAGCCGGACTCCGGACTCATTTCAGCAGGCTCTGGAAAAGAGACTGCAGGTATCGGGGAATCCTGCCCAATATCAGGATCTGGATGTTTTTATCCGGGAACAGGAAATCTACCGTAGTTTGATAGCAAAATCTGCCCTTGAGGCACTGGAAGTGGATGTTTCCGATAATGACATATCACGGGTTGTAAATGTCGTCGCAGATTGGCTGGAGCAGACTGGCGGCCTCTGGGCCTCCTGACAGTCTGGTAACCGCCCGGAGTCAGGCGCTGCAGCAATAGGTCCTGCCCCGGCAAATAAATCGGAGACTGGTGCCCGGCTGCCAGCTTTGCATGACGGTAATTCCGGATGCGGAAACAAATATTCATCAGACTCAATTTTATCACTCCTGAATTGTGATTTCGGCGGTTTTATCTCATGTTATTTTATCTATTTTGTTGTATATTATTCATAAAATATTTTGAACAGACGGGAAAAAATGCCGCATTTGAAAATAGTGACCCATATTCAGTATTTTTTTTCAACCTTGAGAAGAAATTTTTTGATTACGGTTATTTTTTTCATTTTTCTTATCAGCCTTATCGGTGCTTTCGTTTTTTATCAGATCGAATCCGGTAAAAATCCTAACCTCCATAGCTTCGGACAGGCCCTGTGGTGGGTGATTGTGAGCATTACCTCGGTTGGGTATGGAGATATTGTCCCCATTACATCTACCGGAAAGATCCTGGGTGTTTTTATTATATTTACCGGGGTGGCGGTTTTTTCCATGTTTACGGCAATAATATCATCCATATTTGTAACTCAAAAATTGAAGGAGGAGCGTGGGTTGAAGCAGGTTTCAGAAAAGAATCATATCATCCTGTGCGGCTGGAACCACACAGCCGAGCAGATATTAAAGGTGATTTTCCAGAAAAATACCGGATCTTCAGTTGTCATGATTAATCAGCTTGGTGAAGATCAGGTACAGAATATCATGTTTACCTTTAAGGAAAATTTATTACAATTTGTGAGGGGAGATTTTGCGCAGGAAGAGATCCTCAGCCGGGCCAATATTACCCGGGCCCGCGCAGTGATTATCATCCCGGATGCCAGTGCCGGCCTTACTGCAAGGAATGACGAGAAAACCATTCTGACGGCTTTTTCGGTGAAGGCGATTCATCCTAAAATAAAAGTATATGCCCATATTCTTGACCGGGACAACGAACCGTATCTGAAGAAGGCAATGGTGGAAGATTATATAGTGAGCGATGCATTATCCGGTGTTTTGCTGGGTGAGATGGTAACGGCGCCGGGAATCCCGCAATCTATTCAGCAACTTATACGTGGAGGGGATTCCGGAAACCTGATCCGGGAGGCACTACCCCATGAACTGGCGGGCAAAACATTTGGAGAAGCCTTGCAATATTTCCGTAAGTTTCATCAGTTACCCATTGCTATTGTAAAGGAGCAGAAGGCATTATCTCTTACCCATATTCTTTCGGAAGATTACTCTGATCTGGACAAATTTATTGAGGAAAAATTTCAGGCTGCGGGGAAAAGTCTGCGCAAGGGAGATTTCCTGGACGTACGGATTAATCCGGCGGATGATACCGTACTGGAAAAGGATATTTCTTTAATTATAATCAGGTAATTCTTCAAAGGGAATCCGGAAAATGAAAAACAAAAAAGATGAAATTCTGCAATTTTTAAAGAAAGTTTCCCTGTTTCGAAATATTCCACCCGATAATATTGAATTGCTGCTGGATTCAATTCAGTACCGGAAATACCGCAAAGGTGACGAGATTATAAAAGAGGGGGAAAAGGGAGACAGTCTTTTTTTCCTTATTCAAGGGCAGGTTTCGATTACCAAGAAGATGACTCTATTTACGGATTATGAAGAAAAAAGCCAGCTGGATAAAGCCCTGATCAAACTGAAAGATTCTGATTATGCATTCTTTGGTGAAATGGCTATTTGCGGTGAGGGTGAAGTGCGTTCAGCCACTGTTACCGCTGAGACTGATTGCACCCTGGGAGAGGTTTCATCGAATACCATCCATAGAATGGTTAAAAATCATTGTGAATTCGGACTAAAATTTTATCAGAATCTGGCGGTTATTCTGGCGGATCGTCTGCGTAAAGCCAACCGCGATATATTGAAGCTTACAACAGCCCTGACGCTGGCACTGGAAGAATAGCGGGAAGGTATCCTGATGCTGCTATAAGCGGAAATATTTTTCGAAAGCAGGATTAAATCCCTCCGGATGATATTCACCCCTCTTTTTGTCAAGGATATATTTCCCGGGGTAATTCCCTTCCGATATAACAGAGAGAATTTTTATAAAATGGTCAATTTCGTCGAAGGTGTTATACATCCCAAAACTTGCTCTTACAGCGCCCGGCAGTTCTGAACGATCTCCCCGAATGATCATCTGTTCAATTCTTTTTGATTCCTCCGGGCTCATACCCAGGAGCTGTTTGATGTAAGGATGGGCACAAAAACAGCCATTACGTACGCCGATTCCGCCTTCATAGTTCAGAATCGCGGCGGTAAGGGCATGGGGCATTCCTTTAACATTAAAG
Source organism: uncultured Caldithrix sp. (assembly GCA_964461135.1). Taxonomy (GTDB): domain Bacteria; phylum Calditrichota; class Calditrichia; order RBG-13-44-9; family RBG-13-44-9; genus RQOF01. Next base: position 79,949 of record CAYWTB010000005.1, read on the forward strand.
CAAATGACCCCGAGGCGGTTTTCAACAACCTGCGGGTCGGCACTTCCATAAATTTCAACCTCCGGTATTTTTTCCAGCCTTTTCAAAATATAGGAGGTAAGTTCCATTTCGTGTGCGGCAATATGATCCATCCCCAGTTCATTAATGACCAGCAGCGATTTGGCAAGAGCCACCACTCCAATCGTATTTGGAGTTCCGGCTTCATCTTTTTCCGGCGGATCAGCCCATACGGCATAGTCCAGATCCACTATTTTTACAGTTCCGCCTCCCACGTAATCGGGATCACCCTTTTCAAAAAATTCTTTTTTTCCGATGAGTACACCGGACCCCAGAGGTGCATAAATTTTATGGGCAGACAGGACAAGAAAATCAATGTGTCCGGGATCATCAGATGATTTCATATCAATGGAGCGATGAGGTGCCAGCTGGGCAGCATCAATCAGCACAGGTGTTCCATACTCGTGACATATTTCCGCCAGTCGGTTAATATCGTTCACCCAGCCGGTAACATTTGAAGCACCGGTCAGCGCAACCAGGGCAATTTTTTTATGATACTCTTTTAACAGTGTGATCAGGTCATTCTCGTCCAGCTGTCCGTCTTCCAGCACCTCGACATGTTTCACTGTGGCCCTGGCCCTCCAGGGAAGGTCATTGGAATGATGTTCCATTTTGCTCACCAGCACAATCTGATCCATAGAGAGGGGAAAACGCAATGCCAGCTTATTAATAGCCTCGGTAGCATTTTTAACAAATATAATTGCATGATTTTCAGGATCCGCATTAACAAAATCGGCCACAACTTTCCTCCCGTGTTCATAGATCTCCGAACAGAGCTGAGACTTATAACCCGTGCCCCTGTGAATGCTGCTGTACCATTCCATGGCTTCATTCACTTTTTGCATCACCGGTTTTAGTGCGGGAGTACTGGCGGCATTGTCAAAATTGATATATTGCTGCAATTGACCATTCAGTAAGGGGACCTTCTTTTGGTAACCCACTACCTGGTCACTTATTTTTTCCAAAGGATTTGTTAATTGCCTTCCATGCATGACTTCCATGATATCCCTCTGGTTGTTTTGATATCAAAAATTCTCTTCAGGAATTCACTTTTCATTTCCCTGATAATCAGTTAATCGTTTTTTCAGTCAGGTTCAATTATTGTAAGCGCTGCAGAACCAAAAGTTCAATAATTTTATTCACCTGATTTATTCATAAATTTTACCAGGCGCCGTGGCATTGAGAATTCACAGGTTTAAAAGTTATAAGGCTTCACTTATATTAATCCGTTGTGAAATCTGATTTCCTTTTAATTTGTTAATATTTCAGACGTTGTGTCCTGTATTTTCCTGGCGATGGATTATCCAGGTCTAATTAATTATGCCGGAAACCGGGTTACCGTGTTTTACTCTTTAAACCAGTACCATTTTCACTAGTAGCAGAAGTACGACGGCGGAGAAACTCAGAAAGGTACTTTTTTCAGACCGGATAGCCATACCCAGATCCGGTCTGACATCAGATTTTTTACCGTAAGCCCTAGCCCGCGGGATAAATCGGGGTACAGCTGCTTTATATTGAGTATAGTCAGAACCGAATAAGTGTTCCAGTTTTTCTTCTTCCAGCAGGACGATTAAATGATATTGAATGCCAAAGAATATCCAGACGATGAGCAGCAACCAGGGAAGCCACACATTGGCAATAACAGCCGCACCAGTGTACATTATCATATTACCGAAATAGAGCGGATTCCTTAAGTGGGCAAAAGGGCCATTGGTTACCAGTTCACCCGCACCGACATTACGGGTTCGTGTTGCACCCCCGGCGTAGGATACCCCCCAGATACGGATGATTTCACCCAGAATCATCAGAGAACCGCCCATAAGGAAAGAAATGCCGGAGGGATGGGCAAAAATTATAACAATCAAAATAAGAGGAATGGGTGTGAATCCCCGGTATTTGAAAAAGAACCCTCTAAGATCCATTTTGAATTCCCCAGTGTTCCTCTACAGTTCTGGCGTGCTGCTTAATATTCGCAAGTATTTCCCCCGCTACTTTCAATGCCCGCACACCCTGTTCTCCATCCACCGGGGGTATTGAATCATGCAAAATGGATTGAATAAATTGAGTTAATTCATAGTTGAGCGGATTAATATCTTTCTTTTCATACCGGCTGTAACGAATTTCGCGAGCGTTTTTACCCTCCCCCATAGTTCCGAAAGAAATAGCAAGATTTTTGGTAGGAGTTGTTTTGGATGGATCGACCAGTTCGTACACCTCGCTGGTTCCTTCCAGAAAATCAACCGAAATGTATGCGCCGGGTTGAAAAAACCTCATTTTTCTCATTTTCCGTGTAGAGATACGGCTGGCGGTAACATTCGCAACGGCTCCGTTTTCAAAATTAATCCGGCAATTGGCGATATCTTCCTGGGGAGAAATAATGGAAACACCGCTGGCATCAATCGATTTAACCGGACTCTTTATAAAGGTCAGTATGAGGTCAATGTCATGGATCATCAAATCCAGTACAACAGCCACATCTGTCCCGCGGGGATTGAAGTTGGACATACGGTGTGACTCAATAAACAACGGATTGATAGTCAGATTTTCCAGTGCCAGAATGGCCGGATTAAAGCGCTCGATGTGTCCGACCTGTATTTTAAGCTGGTTGTCTCTGGCTAATTTAACCAGTTCTTCTCCCTGTTCCACCGTTTCCGTAACGGGCTTTTCGATGAAAACATGTTTTTTAGCTTTAAGAGCGTCCATGGCATAGGGAAAATGGGTGGTCGTGGGTGTGACAATGCTTACCGCATCCACCATACTTAATAAATCATGGTAATTCCCGAATGCTTTCACCTGGTATTCATCTTCAATGGCACCGGATTTTTCCGCGTCAGAATCATAAAAACCCAGCAGTTCGGCTTCCTTAATTTTTTTTAATTGCTGAACATGCCAGCGGCCCAGGTGCCCCACTCCGATAACGCCGATTTTTATTTTTTCCTGTGTCATTCCCAGAGATTTTCCTCTTGCTGAATCAGTTTATAACGTTTCCTTCCGTCCAGGGCCTCGAAAACAAAAGTAAGTTCCTTTCCCGGTAAATAGTAAGTCCAGATGAGATTCGGATTAACCGGCCGCAGACTGTTATCTTCAACTTTGCCGGGCTGCCCGTATAACAGTATTATCCTTCCCGGATCGGAGCGCCAGCCATATCTGCGGAACTTGCTGCCCCAAATCCTGTCCACACTGTCCACCCGTGTATAAAATTCATTTTCAATTTCATTGAAAGCAGTGGAAGGGGTGGGATCCTGGGCTTTCCAGTATTCCTGGAATCTGGCGAACTGTTTATCTTTATTTCCGGAGGTCAACTCTTTGTATTTTTGTTTTGACAGGATTACCTGCAGTGCCTCCAGCGCGTACTGCGGGGAGCTCAGACTCAACGGTTTATCGTACCAGACTATCTGAAAAGAATTACGCTGTATTACACTGTCATGGCTGGTTTTGTAGAGGATTGCGGAAAGATATTTCCCCTCCTCCCATTTAATAGTGGGCGGGTCCAGGGTGAAATATCCTAACTGGTGATGAACGCGGAGTAACGTATCGACGCTGAATAATTCCTCACTGCTCTGGCCGGAGGATATTGAAACAGTTACCTGAACCAGGGAATCCCGGGAAAAATAACCGTAGCTGAAAAGTTTAAGTTCTTCATTAAATGGAATTTGTTGTATTTCCGCCAATGGCCGATATTTAAATAACCAGAAAGGCTGGAAGTCCGGGTTTGACAGACTGAGGAATATTTCCGCCGGCGCATATGCTTGGCCGATATCTGGCAGGACGAGTTTTAAAGAACCCCCCAGTCTTTGTTCCCCATGTAAATCCTGATATTTATAATTGATATCATACTGCCCTGCCGGAATAATTATCGAATCCACCGTAAAGTAATACCTGTCTCTTCTATTGGTATCTTCAAAGTTTTGCAGGGTTAGAGAAGGCTCCCACAGGCGTGATGAAACCTGTTTGGTATCTTCCTCTTTAAGGATTACTTCCATCTGGAAATTGGCAGTATATTTGCCGTCGTTTAATGTAAATTGAAGCAGATCAAACATCACATCTACCAAAAGATAAACTTTAAAATCTCCTGAATTCCGGGCAACGGGATAGGGTCTCAGGTGGATCGGGTTTTGATCCGCCAATCCTCTGCGCTGCTGCTCTTCTGATGGTTGACGATAGAATGGAGTCTGGCTGAATACTGACATTGTCAACAGAATAAGAAGGATAATTGAACACGCACGTTTCATAAGTTTCCTCAAAATGAAAAAATATATGTATGGATTGTATATAAATCAAGATGAACCTGAATTCATAATCATTTATGCGTTGCCTCATATTAATTGTAACCCTAGTGATTTATAAGCAGGGTAGTTGACTCATAATTTATAGTACCGGCCCACCTTCTTTTAAGAATCATGATTCTATTTTGGTTTATTGGAATATATGGAAGATCCGGCAGCAGGTGTGGGCAGCAATAGCGGAAGAAACTTGCATAAAGACGCGATGTACATTAAATTTAAAAATATTAAATGATTATCATGGTTTAACAAAAAATTCCTGAAGGTTTATGAGAGAACGCGGTATTGTTGTAAAGCATGATGAAAGTGGGATTGAGGTGCAGATGCAGCAGGGGTTTAATTGTGACGGTTGCAGTGCCTGCTTTCTTGATACGAATAAAAGGCATGTTCTGCATCTCACACAGGATATTGAGGTGAATCCCGGTGAACAGGTGGAAGTTGAAGTTCATCCGGGGTATGCGATAAAATCGGCATTCCTGCTTTTTTTGCTTCCCCTGCTCATGCTGATTGGCGGATATTATTTTTTCGATGATATATTCCCTTTTCCCGGTATTTCAAGCCAATATGGCGGAATCACCGGCGCACTTTTTTCCTTTGTGGGAACCTATATATTCATTTTTTTGTATGACAGGCGCCTGAAGAATGCAGGTGGAGGTGAAAACGTAAGAATTGTGCGAATTTTTCAGGATCAGGAGATAAAATAGGCAGGGGAATTCATGTTCAGAGAATTTTTGAAAGCAAAAATACACCGCGCAGCCATAACACAGGCAAATCTGAATTACAGTGGCTCTTTATCAATCGATGAGGATATTCTGGAGATGGCCGGTATTCTTCACAATGAACGGATTCATATCTATAATATCAATACCGGCCAGAGGTTTGAAACTTATGCCATAAAGGGAAAACGGGGGAGTGGGGAATTTGGTCTTAACGGAGCTGCGGCGCGCCTTGGTTCAGTTGGAGATCTGGTGATAATTGTGGCCTACTGCTATCTGTCTGAAGACGAAATTGAGGAACACCATCCCCGTGTACTTCTACTGGATGAGGGGAATATTGTCAAACAGGTACTGGAGGAATAGAAAGTATCGGGCAATAATAGCGTGAAATCAGGAATTCCCACCGATAATGTCCCTGTCTTCACAGGGGACTGAAGAGACTCGAATCAGATAAGAATGAGCAAAGCATTTAAACAGAAAATCATATTATTTATTGCATCCGTGCTGGCGAAACCTCTGTTAACATTATACCTTGCATCATTATCCGTTCAGGTTTTCCGGCGGCATTTTGTGAAGGAGTGCCAGCTGCGGGGGGAGTCCATCCTGTATGAGTGCTGGCATGAGAATATGATTCTGTCCCTGCTGGTTCACGCAAATCAGGGTGTTCATGTTCTGGTAAGCCAGCATTTTGATGGTGAGATTATCGCGCGAATTTTGAAAACCTTCGGTTACCGCACTGTCAGGGGTTCCAGTACCAGGGGAGGATGGAAAGCATACCTTGAGATGAAAAAAAGGATGAACCTTTTCCGGTATGATCTTGCTTTTACACCGGACGGACCAAGGGGGCCCCGCAGAGCATCGAAACTGGGGATTATCAGGCTGGCTTCGGAAACCGGTGCTCCCATTATCCCGGTGGGGGTGGCTGCAGAAAAATTTATGCGGCTGAACAGCTGGGACAAACTTTTTATTATCCTGCCATTTTCCAGATGCTCTCTGGTATATCATAAACCCATATACGTGCCGGCGGGATTAAATTTCCAGCAATTGAAAGAATACGGCCGAAAACTGAACATCATCAATAATCAGCTGGACAAAGAAGCGGAAAAATGCCTCTTTACCTGAAAATACCGGTATATATTTTTTCTCCCCTCATCCTGATGTATACCGCAATAATTTACCTCCGGAACAGGTTATATGACTGGAGCATATTTAAAACCTGTATCTCCCCTCTGCCCACTATCAGTGTGGGGAATATCCAGATTGGCGGCACGGGAAAGACGCCGATGGTGGAATATTTGGCCGGAAAGTTAAAAGAAAAAAGTGTTAAACCGGCAATAATTACCCGTGGATATCGTCGCCGGATGAATAAACCTGTTCTGGTGGACCCGGCAGATCCTCATACGATTCAGGTTGAAGTGGTGGGCGATGAACCCTTTATGCTGGTTTGCAATCTGCCGGACATTCCGCTGGTGGTAAATGTTGATCGCTGTAAAGCTGCTATTCTGCTGAAACAGATTTATCCCGAATCGATAATTCTCCTGGATGATGGTTTCCAGCACCGCAGGATATCACGGAATTTTGACATTGTTCTTATCGATGTCACCCGCTGGCCAGAATGTGGCCTGCTGTTTCCCCTTAGCTCTCTGCGTGATGTAAAATCTTCACTGAAAAGAGCACATGCTCTGGTATTGACCAGGACAGGGCAGGCTCCGGGGAAAACGGAAATTCTGAAAGAACAGTTCAGCCGGAGGTTTAAAGTTCCCGTTTTTACGGCTGAAATAACACCGCAGGAAATAATCGGGACAGGAGAAAAGAGGGAGAGTTTGCCGCTAAAGGTTTTAAGTGGTAAAAAGGTGGCCGCCTTCTGTGGAATTGGAAATCCGTCACAATTTTTTTCAAGCATAGAACATACCGGTGCAGAGCTCTGCTGGAAAAAGACCTTCCCGGATCATCATTTTTATACGGCTGATGACATTAATGCGATTATTGGTGAATCGGAAAAATGCGGGGCTGAATATATTATCACCACCCAGAAAGACAGTGTAAAGATGAATTCGGTGCGTTCCGGCAGATCCGGAAACATCTATTTTCTGAAAATTTCATTGTCTGTTAATCAGGAAAACCATCTTTTTTCTTTGATCGAAAAAGCGATTCAAAAGGCTACTGGTCGAGATATTTAATTTAACGTGAGTTCGACATAAGAAAACGGACAGATTTTTAATAACCCTCCCCGTCTTTGGCACCCTTCCCTCCCTTCTGGCTGGCGCCCGTCAGGACGCCCGCCAGTCTGGCAGTGCCGCCTGACAGGTCTGGCACCGGACAGGCTTCCCTAATAAAATAGGGATAAGACTTTCAAGAAAGTTTCACCCCCGGTGTTTAGCTAGACGACTTGTGGGTAAAGATCAGCTTATACATAGGGGGGTAAATGATGCTTTCATCTCTCAAAACGACATTTGCGCTATGCACTAATTATTAATTAGTGGATTTAAAATTGAAGTTGAACTTACGTTAATTTAAAAAAACTTTGACACCCCTGGAAAAAATTTTTATATTTGAAAGATAAAGATCGCGGGGTGGAGCAGTTTGGTAGCTCGTCGGGCTCATAACCCGAAGGTCGCAGGTTCAAATCCTGCCCCCGCTACTAAATCTACTGTCCTGATATTGCAGGACAGTTTTTTTATCGGTAATGGCGGCGTAGCTCAGTTGGTTAGAGCATCGGAATCATAATCCGAGTGTCCGGGGTTCGAATCCCTGCGCCGCTACTCTATTTTACGCCTGCCTTAACATGAAAAGCCATCTCAGAAATCAATTCCTGGAATTTATGAAGAGACGAAATCTTCTTGCCTGCGGTGAAAGGGTACTGGTTGCCGTCAGTGGTGGGATAGACTCCATGACTTTGCTTCATTTATTGCATACATGTTCCGGGGCTTTGAAAATTACGGTGGGAGTGGTCCATCTTAATCACCAGATTCGTCCCGGAAGTGCGGAAGCTGATCAGGAGCTGGCAGCCGATATCTGCAGGGAACTGGATCTTCCATTTTATCCGGTGATGGCCTCTGCCCGGCAATATGCCCGTAACCATGACCTCTCCCTGGAAGATGCCGGCCACAAATTACGCACTGAACATTTTGAGAAAGTGGCTAAGAAATACGGATATGATAAAATTGCCACCGGACATCACCTGGATGATCAGGCGGAAACCATTTTAATGCGCCTGATCATGGGTACCGGCCTGCAGGGCATGGCCGGTATACGCCTGAGGAAAGGCAAATGGATCCGTCCCTTGCTCTTTACCGGCAGAATCAGGATATCTGAGTATGCACGGGAAAATAATATCCCCTACCGGGAAGATGAGACCAATCAGGATACCGCTATACTGCGAAATAAAATCCGGCATCAGCTTCTTCCCCTGTTGTCCGGCGAGTATAATAAAAATGTGAAACAGCACCTGGTTCAATCTGCGGCCATAATGGAAGAATGGGATAATTATATTCAGAATAAAATGGCTCATCTCATCCAATCCTATGTTAATGTAATTACTCAAAATAAAATTGAAGTTGGAATATCATTTTTTAGACAATATTTTTCCGGGATAAAAATACGAATGATAGAGACGGTTTTAAGCCGTCTGGATAATCAGGAAGTGAAAACAGGATATCATCAGTTTGATGATTTTTCAGCCTGGCTGGAAAACAGCAACGACAGCAGCCGATTTCAGTGGAATGATACCTTATATTCCCTGAAAAAGAAGCAATTCATAGAGTTTCTGAAGCTCACAACGGCACCGGAAATCTCGCAAACATTTGAAATTATAGCCGGTCAGAACTACTTTTTATCGGGAACCGGCACCGCATTGAGTTTGAGGGAGTGTAGCAGAGAAGAGATAGTTTTTTCTAAAGACAGAATGTTGGAATTTATAGAAGGAGATGCACTGAAATTTCCGCTGGAATTGAGGACATGGCAGGCAGGAGATCGTTTTTTGCCCCTGGGTTTTAATCATGAAAAGTTGGTTAGTGATTATCTGACGGACAGAAAAATAAGTTTTCCGGAAAAGGATAATATTCATGTTCTCCTGAACAAAGGGGAAATTGTTGCTGTGGTGGGTGTCCAGATTAGCGATCACTATAAAATCCGGGAAAAATCCAGATTGATTTACAAAATAAAATTAAAGATACCGGAAAATGGAACCTAAAAATATTATTGTGGATAACCTGGAATTTGAGATGTTAATTAGCCAGCGAACCATACAGGATCGTATTGCATCATTGGCAGTGGAAATTTCCAGGGACTATGAGGGCAAAGTCCCGATTTTTGTAGGAGTGCTTAATGGGGCTATATTATTTCTGGCGGATCTGATCCGCAAACTCTCGGTGGAGTGTGAAATTGATTTTATCAAGATATCAAGTTATGGCGATAAACGAATCTCTTCCGGTCAAATTACCATGATAAAGGATTTCAGTGCAGACCTTCACGGGAGGGATATAATCGTGGTTGAAGACATTGTGGATTCGGGTCTGTCTGTCAGCTATCTGAAAAAAAGAATTGAAAGTATGAAACCGGAGAGTCAAAAATTTGTATCACTATTGGTGAAGAAAGATTGTGCGGTTGTCCCATTGACCGTCGATTATATCGGATTTGAAATAGAAAACAAGTTTGTAATCGGTTATGGTCTTGATCTGGCGCAGCAGAAAAGAAATTTGAATGCAATCTACCAAATAAAAGAAACGTAAAATTGGCAAGGAATGAGTCTTATAATATGAATCAAAATAAAAAACCAAATCCTGATAACAGGAGACCCACTGGCGGCCCCAATAAGGATAATAATGAATTTCAGTGGAAAAGAGGATCTAAGACTATTATTATCTGGGTTGTCATCATCATGGCAATTATTCTTATCAGTTCCATCTTCCCCATGGGGAGGACACAGGAACCCAGTGTTCCTTATTCCAAATACCGATATTTCCTGGAGAACGATCTGATTTCTCATGGAGAGGTGGTCGTTAAAGAGAATGAATTCCGGGGGAATTTAAAAAAATCATTTAAGGATGTTCTGCCCAACGGCAAGACCATCGAGTACACCAAGTTTAAAACCATTCTGCCGTTCGTTGATGAAAACATGGTTAAAGAATGGCAGGAAAAAGAAATCAGTATTGAATTTGTCCAACCCTCCAGTCAATGGTTGCTGGTTCTGGGAAATATGCTTCCCTGGCTTTTGCTCATTGGTTTCTGGATCTTTCTGGCCCGCCGGATGCAAGGCGGCGGAGGTGGTGGGCGGAACATCTTTTCGTTCGGCAAGAGCCGGGCAAAAATGATGATGGAGAGTGAAACCAAGGTTACTTTTGATGACGTCGCCGGATGCGATGAAGCCAAGGAGGAATTGCGGGAAATTATTGAATTCCTGAAAAATCCTGCAAAATTCAATCGGTTGGGCGGCAAGATTCCCAAAGGGGCATTGCTGCTGGGTCCTCCCGGAACAGGTAAAACTTTGCTGGCCCGCGCAGTGTCCGGAGAAGCGGGTGTGCCGTTTTTCAGTATGAGCGGGGCGGATTTTGTGGAAATGTTTGTGGGAGTTGGCGCCAGCCGGGTAAGGGATCTGTTTGAAAATGGCCGCAAACATGCTCCCTGTATCATTTTTATCGATGAAATGGATGCGGTAGGAAGACAGCGGGGTGCCGGCCTTGGTGGCGGTCATGATGAACGGGAACAGACGCTGAATGCCCTGCTGGTGGAGATGGATGGATTCGACACCAAGGAAGGTGTTATTATCATCGCGGCTACCAACAGGCCGGATGTACTGGATGCCGCCTTGCTTCGCCCGGGAAGATTTGACCGGCAGATTGTAGTGGACCGGCCGGATGTGCGAGGCCGGGAAGGCATCCTGAAAGTCCATACCAAAAATATTCCTCTCTCCCAGGATGTAGAGCTGTCCGTACTGGCCAAAGGTACGCCGGGGTTGGCGGGAGCGGAACTGGCTAATCTGGTAAATGAAGCTGCGCTGGCCGCTGCAAGTCAGGATCGCGATTATGTAACCATGGAAGATTTCGAAATGGCCAAGGATAAGATCATGATGGGTATGGAGCGTAAAAGCCTGATCATCAGTGAGGAGGAAAAACGCAGTACAGCCTACCATGAAAGCGGACATGTGCTGGTGGCAAAACTGATTCCCGGATCGGATCCGGTTCATAAAGTTACCATTATTCCCCGTGGCCGTTCATTGGGTCTCACCTCCTACCTGCCCATCGATGAACGGCATAATTATTCAAAGGATTATCTGGAAATTATTCTGAGTCATCTCCTGGGTGGAAGGGTGGCAGAAAAACTGGTGATGAATCAATTAACCACCGGTGCCGGGAATGACATTGAACGAGCGACGGATCTGGCCCGCAAAATGGTATGCGAATGGGGAATGAGCGAAAAACTGGGCCCTGTTACTTTCGGGAAAAAAGAAGAAGAGATTTTTCTCGGTCGCGAGATTGCCCAGCACCGCGATTTCAGTGAACAAACCGCCCAGGAAATTGATAAGGAGGTACGCCAGATAATTGCCAGAGCGGAGAAGAGGGTACAGGGCTTGCTGTCTGAGAATATGGATAAACTGCATCGCCTGGCGGAGGCGCTGCTGGTAAGAGAAATACTGGATGGTGAAGAAATCGACCTTATCCTGGATGGAAAGACCTTACCCAAGAAATCCAAGGCGGCGAAAGTGAAAAAGAAAACGGTTGATCCCAGGAAGAAAACAGTCATAATCGAAGAGGTGGAAACGCAGGAGGATCATTCGGGAGATGGTAATGGAAAAAAAGCTACGGTGAAAAAACGTTCACCTCAATCACCGGCCGATGGCAGAAACAAAAAAACCGGTAATAGTCCGGAAATTAAGCAAAAACCGCAAGATAAAAAGTAATTTCCTGTATAGCCAGGCTTTCCCGCCTGGCTTTTTACTAAGGAGACGGATTCATGGATCAACAGAAAATAATGCAGGGAGTACGGTTAATCCTGGAGGGTGTGGGTGAAGACCCGCAAAGGGATGGCTTGCGGGATACTCCCGGACGTGTGGCGGAAATGTGTGAAGAAATTTTATACGGAATACATACCAAACCGGATCTTACCGCCGGCTTCTCCGCAGAGGTCGCGGAAGATGTAATTATTATGCGGGACATCCCCTTTTATTCCCTGTGTGAGCATCATATGCTCCCCTTTTTTGGAAAAGTTCATCTGGCTTACATCCCCAGGGATAATAAAGTATCCGGCTTTTCAAGCCTGACCCGGCTGGTAGATATTTTTTCCCGGCGGTTTCAGATCCAGGAAAGAATGACCAGCCAAATTGCCCAGGCCATAATGGATGCGTTGCAACCATCCGGTGTGCTGGTGGTGGTAGAAGCCCTGCAGCTTTGTGTAAGCATGCGTGGGGGCAACAAAGACTCAGTGAGGACTATTACCCAGGCGGTGAGAGGAGAAATCCCTCCCAATATTATTCATCTCCTGGATCTGCAGCATTGAGACGGGAGTCGTAGCTTCTCACGGAATTCAAATTTTCGGTCACTAAAAATTTGAAAAACCATTTATTCCTCCTCGTCGAATCTATTAATTTATCCCGTTATTAATTTAAGATTGTGATTAGAGATGAATTTGTTTTCTTACTTATCGGGTCATGTTCCCGGTGGTATTATTCTTTACCTGGTGATATTGGCCGTTACTTTTCTGATTCTGCTATTCATGCAGAGGGTAAATGAACTGTTCACTCGCCGCCATTTGTTTCGCTGGAGCCTGTTTACATTCATTTTCTATACGGTCATTTATGCGGCCATCTGGCTTAATAATCCACCGGCTCATGTTTTGAAACGTTATGGCATTGAAATCCGCGAAGAAGGTCAGGGGCATACCTGGTTTACCAATTATCTCATTGAAACTCTGTCCCAACACGTTCATTCCCATGTTTCCAGTCGTGAATATTTCTTTCCGAATTCCTGGTATTACCGGGTGACGCCCGTGGATTCCGGAGCCAGTTACACTTTCCGGGAAAGAATTATGTCATCCATGCCGGTTCAAAGGGTCCTGTACGGCATCATCAGAAGACAGAACAATATGTTTCAGGTGGAAATGGAGGTTCGTTTATATCCCTCCGGGAAAATTACCGGCCATGCCCGGGCAGAGTTTCCCAGATTTGACATCAGGGAATTTGTAAAATGGACGATGGAGGAATTTGCTGACAGTTTTCCATTTGTACAGGATAATGCCGGCATTGCCATATCTGCGCCCGACAGCATTCTGGAAACGGCCAGGGAATTTTTTTACCGGGCCTGGTACCGGCAATGCCTGGAAACTTTAAATGCCGTGAATCCCTCCGGTGCAAAGAATCCCGAATACGATATCTGGAGGCAATATGCAGAAATAAAGCTGGCTGGTGCCCAGAGCGCATCCGCCAATCCTGTAAATCCTTACGGAACGGAAAAACCGGAATGGCAGCAGCGACTGGAAAAAGCACGTAACCGCCTGCTGGATTATCTCCGTCTCCGGAAAAAACAGGCCAGCATGGATGAGATGGTTGCCGAGAGTTATATCTGGGAAAAGGATTTTTCTTCGGCAGAATTGTTCTTAAAGAAAGCCTTTGTAGATAATCCATTCAATATAGATGTGCTGTTAAATTTATCCTTTCTTCATATATCCCGTTACCGTGAATTCGGATTTTCCGGAATGCAGGAAATTTATCAGCGAATACTGGATATCTGTCCGGTAGAAGAACAGGTTCTGATTCGCTGGTGTGAGAATATCCTGGAAAATAACCCATCCTTCTCCGCTCCGCCCAAATTTGCCCGTAAAAGAATTGAATATTATCTACAGATGAATCCTCATTCTTACAGAGCCTGGCTGATGCTGGGCAAGATCTACGCGCAGGGTATAAAGCGGGAGTATACCCTGAGGATGTTTCTGAAAGCGGATTCCATAGCGCCGGAAAATGCGGCCGTGAGTTATAATATCGGTGTGCTGTATTACGAATGGGGTAAACCGGATCTGGCACGGAAATATCTGGAGCAGGCCATCAGCCTGGATGATTATCTGGATGCCTATCTGTATCTGGGAGTCCTTTTCAGAGATGAAGGAAAATATCAGCAGGCACTGGAATTGTTCCGGTACAGGGTAGCCCATAAACAGGGGGAGGATGATTTCTATGCCTACCAGGCAATGAAAGGAATTCAGCAATGCCTGGAGGCGCTGCGAGATAAATCAGGCCGGCAGGAATAAGCCGCCATGTTTATTCGGTTAATACAGTCTCTTTATCCGCCGGACTTATTACAGGAATTGCAATTCAGCGGGATCACCCCCGGCGGTACGGAACCGGACTCTCTTCTATCTTACCCTCTCATTCTGAAAACCGGTGATATTTCCACGGATCAGCAGAACCGCCTGTCTGAGCTGTTCCGGGATACCGGTATTCAATTCCGGGATGCCGGGCAACCTGCATCTCCTGCCGTTATTGCAATGTTGCCGGGCTGGCACTCCGTCCGGGCGTTATTATCGGCTGCGGCTGAATTACCCCCGGACTTCCGGGAGAAACTGACCGCTCTCAATACAGCCTATCATAGAAATCACTGGGAATATAAAATTCCCCACGGCGTATTGTCTGTTGATCGTCCCCGGATTATGGGTGTTCTGAATATTACCCCGGATTCATTCTCCGATGGTGGGCAGTATTTTGATCCGGACAGAGCCTGCCGCCATGCCCTGGAATTGAGTGAAGCCGGTGCGGATATTGTGGATATCGGGGCCGAGTCCACCCGTCCCGGTGCAGAGACCGTAGAGCTGGAAGAGGAATGGCGGCGTCTCCGGCCGGTACTCAGTCACCTTGCCTCCCGTATAAATACAGTTCTCTCGGTAGACACCTATAAAGCAGAAATCGCCTCCCGTGCGCTGGATGAGGGTGCGGACATGATAAATGACATATCCGGTCTCACCTTCGATCCGCACATGGCTGAGGTGGTCAGCCGGCAGGGCTGCCCGCTGGTTATCATGCACATTAAAGGAACCCCCCGCAACATGCAGCAGAATCCCTCTTATGACAACCTGATGGAGGAAATTTTCATTTTTTTCAGCAGACAGATTCAGTATGCCCGGGAGCGGGGAATTGAGCAGCTTATCATTGATCCCGGGCTGGGATTTGGAAAACGGTGGGGGGATAATTTTGAAATTATCCGCCGGCTGGGAGAATTACGGGTTCTGGGTTACCCGATACTGGTGGGACCTTCTCGGAAATCCTTTATTGGTAAGACTTTGAAAGCACCTGTCAGCGAACGTTTGATGGGGACGGCGGTTGCGGTTGCGGTTTCAGTAATCAATGGTGCCCGTCTGCTCAGGGTTCATGACGTGAAAGAGATGAAACAGATCCTGGAAATGATAGGGCAAATTTATCCATAAAATATTTTTTAAGTCTTATAAAATTAATATTTTGATATTATAATTTTTTGACTTAAATTTGAAAAATTTTTATAATTTTCACGCTTTATTTTCAGTAGATTTTGGTTATCATTTTAGTAAAAATGTTTAAGTAATAAGAAATATCCCCGATGATACAGAAATAACAGGGTAAGCGATGCTCTTTAAAATTGGATTTCTTTCCGTTTCAGTGATTGATATTCTGGATATTACTCTGGTCGCTTATCTTTTTTATAAGCTGTATGAATTTCTGAAGGGGAGCATTGCCGCTCGCATGATGATCGGCCTGTTGTTTATCATTCTGATATCGATTGTGGCTGAAATTTTGAATATGAGCGGGAGCACCTGGATATTTGCGAATCTGAAAACAGTATGGGTAATTGCGTTTGTTATTATCTTCCAGCCCGAATTCCGCCGGTTGCTGCTTTATCTGGGACAGATTCCCATTTTACGACAGATTGTAAAGGTGTCTTCGGAAAAAATTGTAGACGAAGTGGTGGGTGCAGTGGCTGAATTATCACGTAAAAATTTTGGTGCATTGATCGTGTTTATCAGGGATACCGGGATACGCAGTGTGGTGGAAACAGGAATTGATCTGCAGGCGCAGTTGAGTAAAGCGCTCATTCTGTCTATATTTAATCCGAGGTCTCCCTTACATGACGGAGCAGTGGTGATTCAGAGTAACGTATTGATGGCGGCCAAGTGCCAGTTACCGTTGACGGAAAATCCCAACCTGGATCCTTCGCTGGGAATGCGGCACCGGGCGGCGTTAGGGTTATCGGAGCAGTCCGATGCCCTTATTCTGGTGGTAAGTGAAGAGACCGGCACTATATCCCTTGCGGAAAACGGGATTTTAACGCGGGGATTGACTGAGGAAGGATTAAAGCAGCGTTTGCTGGAGGCTTTTTCACCGGCTGCTCAACCCCGGCGGGGATTATCCGACCTGCTGAGGTGGGGCGAGGAAGGGTAAATTTGTTGCGGCGCACAGTAGAGCGCTGTGATTTGTGATTCTTTAATGGTAATAAACCTTAGAAGGAATATAAAAAAATTAATAATATGCGGTGAGGGCATTATGAGAGTTGATACCAAGGTCTTTGTAATTTTTTTGGCAGCATTTCTACTGTTTATATTTGTCTCTGATCAATCAGTCTATGCGGCACAACGATTTCTGGTCGGATCCGGAAACTTTAATGATACTGCCATCTGGAGCACTACCTCAGGAGGTGCGGGAGGTGCATCAGTCCCCACTTCGGCTGACTGGGTAATATTGGATGCAAATAGTAATAATTTTCGGGTTAGATTAGTAGGAAATGTTACCATTAATTCAATGGATATTTCGGCCGGAACATTTGATGCCGTTAGTTTCTATCTGAGAATCAGTAATGATGTAAACATAACTGGTGATAGTCTTCTGCTTGGAAGCAATTCAGGGCATATCTTTTATGCGAATGTCAATTTGTCCGGAGGTATATTGGACTGTGGTTCATCCACCTGGAATCTTCGGGGTAATTTTAACATTTCTGGTGGGACATTTAATGCAGGTACAAGCAGCCTCGTTTTTAATAACCGGAATGGTCAAGAGCAAACCTTGAGTTCAAATGCCAGTATCATTTTTAATAATGTAACAGTCAACCAGGGTGATCCGGACAATGAGTTTGCCGGAGTTAATTTTGATAACAATTCAACTAATGTTATTGTTTTTACTATAAATGGAATCTTAGACTTACGCTATCCGGACCAAGAAGGAATAACATTAACCTATTCTGGATTATTCCTTCCCCCCTTCCTGGCCTATGGTTCAAATTCAAAACTCATTTACTCCGGTCAGAATCCAGATACAAAAATTGCCCAATTGACTGGGGATGAATTTTCTTCCACAGTGACGGTAAATGATTTAGAAGTTAATGTTGTTTCATCCTTTACCAATGGAGTTGATATATCCGGATTGGGGAATCGCACACTCCGCCGTAATTTGACCTTAACGACTGGTAGGCTGACCCACGGATCTGGCGAAACACTTTCGGTAGGAGGCATTCTCTCTACAGGGACTTTGACTACCGGGGGTTCTTACGTGGGTGGAACAATTTTAATGGGCGGTAATCAGACCCAAAACATCGAGGCCGGAACCGGCTCTGTGGCCAATTTAACTGTCAACAAGATCAGCTCTACCAATCTGGTTTATCTCAATTCGAATATTTTGAGTATCACCGGAAATTTTATAATCCAGAATGGCATATTTGAATTGAATCCAGTATCCAACGGCTTAAATATTACCGGTGGCTCGTCGGTATTCAGGGTCCAATCCGGGGGTACATTCCGTACCGGTGGAAAAACAATAACCAACGCCGGAACCTATGATCTGCAAACCGGAAGCACCTTTGAATTTAATGGCTCCTCTCAGGAACAGACTCCCTCCGGCCTTAGCTTTGCTAATCTCCGAATGAGCAATCCCGGTGGTTTGAATGTGGTTGGTAATATAACGGTAAATGGAACAATAATTTTCAATGCAGATAATAATATTTTGGTTAGTGGTGGTACCCATACCCTTACCATCGGGCCCGCCGGTTCAGTGTCCGGTTATAATTCAAATCGATTTATTCAGGGGCCGGTAAGAAAACAGTATACGGGAACAGGCTCTTTTATCTTCCCGATTGGTGTGGAAGAGTTAAGCACTTTCTACTTCCGTCCGGCAACTTTTAATTATACTTCCGGGACCTTTGGTGGCACAAGTACCATCCGTATCGCCTATACTCGAGGTTCTTTGCCTTCTAAAACGTTACCACCGGGAATTTCGGAAATTGATGATGGCGGACATTACCAGGTTATCGAAGTAAGTACAGCTCCCACAGATTTTCAATATTCCTTTACCGGTACATTCGATGAGGGGAATTTCACTCCGGAAACCCGCAACCATGCCCTGGTGGAAACTGCCGCCAGTTATACCGTTGCCGCATCCAATGTGGTGGATGATGTGGCCAATACCGTCGCCTCTGGCTCCTTTTCAGAACTCCCGGTTGGCGATTATTTTATCGTCTTTGGTGCCGGCTCGGTGAGTGGCGGCATTACCTGGGATGGCGGCGGAGACGGAACCAGCTGGTCGGACGCCAGCAACTGGGATCCGGATGCCGTTCCCACATCCACCGATGATGTGACCATTGATAATTCCGATGCTACGGTTGTGACCATTGGCAGTACCACCCAGGCAGTTGCCCAAACCTTAACCCTGGGGGGAACCTACAGCCCGACCCTGCAAGTCGCCGGCACGGCCACCAATCCTCTGGTCATATATGATAATTCCGCGACCGCACTTCTGGTAGATAACGCTTCTACATTGACAATTATAAATTCGCAGGGTGTCAAATTTGATCCCGCCAACCTGTATGATGCGGCACGCACCAGCTATACCGGCAGCAGTACCGTGGAATATCGGGCCGGGACCACCGTACAGTCAGATGTTTATGAAAATCTCACCGTCAATGGGGCATCGTCTTCTTCCGGCACGGGTACCATAACCGTAAACGGAAATATGACCAAGCAAAGTACCACCGGATTCACCGCATCGATTCCGGTAAGCGTTGAGGGAATTTATACCAATACGCAGGGAACCGCCACTTTTACCGGCGGATTGACCATGAGCGGTGTTAGCTTCATCGTGAATGGCGGATCGATCGGAGGAACAGTCACATTCACAGGCACTGCTGCGCAGACCATTAGCGGAACAGCTAATCCGGCAATCTTCAACAGCTTAATACTCACCAATAGTAATGGCCTGACATTAAGTACCCCGGTTCAAGTCAGTTCATCCTTAAACTTGACCAATGGTTTATTGACCACAACGGCCAGTTTGCTGACCTTGGCGGGAAGTGCGACCGCTTCCGGTAATGACAACAGCTTTGTTTACGGTCCCCTAGCCAGAACTAATGCAATCGGGTCAAAAGAATTCCCGGTAGGAAAAAGTGTTTACCGGCCGGTTACCGCCAGTCTTTCCGGCAGTGGATTAACGGTGCAGTTTGAGGTTTTTGATACTCAACCGGTACAATCCTGGGTAGATCCGCTGGCCTTGATCTCCAAGGTGCGTTACTGGCAGGGTACCATACTGGCCGGCACCAAAACCTCCGGATCAGTAACTCTGAATTATGGCCCGGATGATGGCGTGCAACTGGGGGACAGCCTGCGCATGGCGTATTCACGGGATCAAAGTATAGCCGCCTATCGCTCTATCGGTGGCAGTGGTGGCGTGGGAGGAAGTGGTCCGATTACAGGAAATCCGCCTGCAGATTCTCTGGGCTATTTTACCCTGGGCTCTGTTTCCTTCGATAACTCCCTGCCGGTGGACCTGGCGGCCTTTACTGCCGCCGGCAAAGCGGGAAAGGTACTGCTCAACTGGGAAACCGCCTCAGAAGTCAATAATATGGGTTTCGAAATATACCGCTCTCTAAGTAAAAACAGCTCCTATGAGCGCATTAACCAGGAACTGATTCAGGGTAAAGGAAACAGCAACACCTCCAATTATTATGAATATGAAGATAAGGATGTGGTGGAGAATACTACCTATTATTACAAACTGTATTCCCGTGATTTTAACGGTATCCTCAACGACTACCATCAGATTGCCACCGCCACGGTTCAGCCACTTCCAAAGCAGTTTCAGGTGGCGCAGAACTATCCCAATCCCTTTAATCCCACTACCCGGATCAGCTTCGATGTGTCTAAAGAATCGCGCGTGAACCTGGAAATATTCAACATGCTGGGACAAAAAATCCGCACCCTGGTGGATAACGGGCGTTTTCAGCCGGGTGTATATGATGACATTATCTGGGATGCCAGAGATGACCATGGCAATTCCATTGCCAACGGCATCTATTACCTGGTTTTCACAGCCAGGGATTACAACTTCCGGCAGGTCCGCAAAATGGTTTTCATGAAATAAGCGCTTCTCTGTACAAACATGGATAAACAAAGGGGATAAATTCTTATCCCCTTTGTGTTAATAATCGGTAAAAATTTAATTGATGATGAAAATGTCAAGCTGTTGGTTTTAAATATCAGGTAGTATGAGATTTTTTTTCAGAGTTTTAACGATCTTATTCATATTTTCTCCACTCTGGGCTCAGCCCGATACCTTTTATCATATTGAGTATCAAGATAACCAGTCAATGGTCATTGATTTTCAATTCCCCGATCCGGAAATCTCTTCTTTCGGACAGAAGGGTGAATTATCCCTGCTTACCATTCCGGGATTGTCCTATAATTATGAAGAAGTGAAGCCACTGCTTCCGGTTTTTACAGGATCCCTGGTGGTGCCCTCCGGGAAGGCTTCCTGGCAAATCCTAAATTCCACTCAGCATACTCTTGAAAACGTTAATCCGCTTATCTATTCCTCTTTACCTTCTCCGGCCAGTTCAGCTGTTCCGGATTATGCGTATAACAGCTATCCCGCTCAGATTTTTGAACTGCGTGATATCGGTCTGTACCGCGACTATCGTCTGATGGGTCTCATCGTTTATCCTGTGCAGCTAACTTCGCAGGGCGCCGTATTTTACAAATCCTTCCGCTGTAAAATACAGTTCAGTTCACCAATTCACTCCGATTTTTCAACTGTTCCCCTTCCGGAAAAAAAACTGCTGGAGAAAGTGACCCTGAACGGCTCCAGTCCTGTTATATATTCACCGGTGTCTTCCCAAACAGCCGGTGCCCCTCCGGAATTTACCCGGGCTATTCCCTTTAATCAGCAGGCGAAACTAGTGGTGGGAAAAAAGGGAATTTACCGGGTTGCCGGGCAGGATCTCCTGGACGCCGGTATTGCCATCACGGAAATTAATCCGCAGACATTCCGGCTGACCAATAAGGGAAACGATGTGGCGGTTTTTATATCGGGAGAGCGGGATGGTTCATTCGATCCGGAAGATTACATCGAGTTTTTTGGGGATCGGAATGAAAAGACTTTTATTGACCGTTACCCCGATGTGTATACAGATCCCTTCTCGGATGATAATGTCTACTGGTTAAGCTGGGGAGGGCTCCCGGGAATTCGCATTGTGGAAGAAAGCGGATCCATCGCTAACACCATACCCGGCCAGTATAACCTGGCCCGCTATTACCCATACACCGTCCACCTGGAAAAAGATACCTATTTTGCCCGCTTCGGATATGCCAATACCGGAAACCTGTCTTACATCAGGGATGCCTGGTTTTATGACTACGGTATTATGGCGGTCAGTAAAAAAAGCTACCCGGTATCCATCGCTTACCCGGATTCCACACCTCCGGCACGGCCGGTTTATGTCAAAATGGCTTTTGCCGGTCACTCCAATTCTCAGCACACGCTCATGGCCTGGCTCAATAATCGTTTGATCGGCCAGATAAATCAGGGATGGTATGGCGAGGGAGTAAAAATACTTGATAATTCACAAAATCCTACCATTACCAGTCTGGATCTGTTTCATGGAACTAACCAGATAGAAATTCAACTTCCCGCCGCCCCCGATTCGGGGAGTGACAATATCTTGTTTAACTGGGCGGACATCACATATGACCGTCAATATAAAGCGGTTAACAATTATATCGAATTTAGCAGGCCTTCTCCGGCGGACGTTTATTATCCGGGTATTAATCTGTTTCAATTTGAGATAACCAGATTTACCCGGCCGGATATTGAAATTTATAAAAAAGGAATCAGTAAAATTGTGAATTACAGCCTTGCTGTGGAAGGCGGAAGCAAGTCTCCACAGTACAAAATCACATTCCAGGATGAGATATTTACTGACAATGTTGAATATATTGCAATTGCCAGTGATGCCAAGCTTAAACCCAAAGCCATTATTCCTGAAAAACCGTTTAATCAAGAATATCCGGAGCGGACTTTAAAAGATCCTGTCAATTCGGCAGATTATTTAATCATTACTCACGAAAAATTTTATGAGCGGGCCCTGGATCTGGCAATGCTGCGGCAGAATCGTGGATTGAATGTGGTAACCGTGAAAGTTCAGGATATTTATGATGAATTCAATTACGGCATAAAGTCCCCGCTGGCTATTAAGGAATTCCTGAAATACGTGTTTTATAACTGGGACCGGAATCATCGCCTGAAATATTTGCTGTTGC
The DNA here is from genome assembly GCA_964461135.1 of uncultured Caldithrix sp. Taxonomy (GTDB): domain Bacteria; phylum Calditrichota; class Calditrichia; order RBG-13-44-9; family RBG-13-44-9; genus RQOF01. The sequence goes on from CAYWTB010000005.1 coordinate 102,534, forward strand.
TGGGAGATGCCAATTACAATTATAAGCTTTCAGGTGTCAGTAATGAGGATCTGGTGCCTACTTTTTTTTATCAGAGTACTCAATTTGGGGCGGTTGCCACAGACCTGCCATATGCCCTGGTGGCCGGTAATGATGTTTTACCGGATATTTTTGTGGGAAGGTTACCGGTTGTGACCAACGGGGAATTAATCAATGTTATGGAAAAAATCAGGGACCATGAAGAGAGCCCGGTTATTGGCCCCTGGAGGAATCAATGCCTGTTCATCAGCGGTAATGATCGCAGTACTTATGAATTACCGGCCTTAAATTATATTCCTAAAAAACCGGCCTTCAGAGCCCAGAATCAACGTGTAATTGATATGCTTCTGGATAAAAATTACAGCGCGTTCAAACTGAATACCATTAAGAATGACAGCCTACTGTTTGATCCGAATTTTGGTGGTACTACCGACCTGATTGATTATTTTGACAACGGGGTCGGTTTCATCAATTTCCTGGGTCATGGCGGTGGCGGTATCTGGGCAGATGTTCAGCTGATGAATTTACAGGATATTGAACGCCTGAATAACAAGGGGAAATATCCGTTTATTACCAGTATGACTTGCTTCACGGGGGGATTCGATAATCCCGGTAAACCCGCCCTGGCTCAACGGCTGTTAACAGTACCGGACAAAGGTGCGATCGGTGTTCTGGCTTCTTCCGGTCTGGGATGGGTTGCTAATGATTATGCCATGCTCTGGAATGTTATGAAGAATTTCTTCCGGGATAATATTACCCTTGGCGAAGCTACAACCCTAGGAAAAATTGATTACTTTGTCGCATCACAGTATGTGCTCAGTGATACCATAATACCCGGTTCTCTGTGGGGGCATCCTTACTTGAAGTATGATATGATTTATCAGTATAATCTCATTGGTGATCCTTACGTTTCCATCGAGAGATCAGATGCTGATATAACCATTTCGGTGGATAATGACCTGCCACTGCCCGATGATACCATCTCGGTGACGGTGCAGGCACCGTTCTCTTCTGCTCAGGGCTACCTGGAACTGGCGGATGGAAATAATGACATCGTGGTTCGTGAACCCCTTTTCTATACCGGTACTCCCGTCATTCAGGACATACAAATTCCTCCGGATTTTAAAAGAGGTGCAGGAATCGTACGCGCATACTTAAGCGATAACAGCAGTGATGCCACCGGTTTTAAACAAATCGGGGTGAACTACACCGTTTTTGATTCTGTCATCACTATTCCGGCTCAGCCCAACGCGGAGGACAGTGTGCGGATTGCCCTGAAAGCCAGAGATGACCTGGGCCTGTCCCAGGTTAAAGTGGTAGCTGTTCTTCCCACCAGGATTGTTCCTAATGACACATTGCATCTCAGCACCATCGAGACAGATTCTCTGCACTTTATCACCCGGGGTAAGATTCCGCCCACCCGTTCCCTGTCCACGGTCTATTATTTCGTTTATGCCACAAATAAACAGGGACAACAGAGCCGCATGAGTTACCGATATGATGTGCAGGAAACCCGTCCCGATCCTTTTCTCTATCCGGCAAGTACCCGCCTGGCTGGTCCGGATAAGGTCAATCTGTCGATAACGCTGGGAAATAATGGAATCATTCCGGCAAATAATGTGGAAGTAACAGCCTACAACGGCTATTCAAATTACAAAAATAATATTTCTTTTGACAAGCAGCTGGTGTCGGTGGATGGTAAAGACAGTATTTCAGTCTCTCTGAACTTTCCTTTTTCACTGGACAGTACAGCTTATAAAATTTATACTGAGCTAGATCCCGACCAGAAAAATCCGGATTTTAATCGCCTTAACAATCTGGATAGTTCACGGATTACTGTAAATATGTATAATCTGACACCGCAGTTTGGTTCCAGCTATCAAAACACTCACAATGATACCATTTTAATCAATAAAATACATATGTTCTGGCTGGGTCCCAACAGTATTTCCGTACCATCGGCGGTCCGGCTGGTGATCTCTCCCCTGAGTTCCGATCTGGATCAGAAAAAATTAGTTGCTGTCCCGTTTGCCAATGTTTCCATGCCGGAAGTTCTGATGGTGAATAAATTAAATAAATCTGCAGTGTTATCAGCTCCTTTTTACCTGGGGCTGCTGTTGAATAGTGAGTTTCTTGGAACCAACGGATATTCAGCAGGGGAAGTGAATTTATATCGCTGGGATGAGCGCATGAGAATGTGGCTGCAGCAGACAGCACAGATTGATACCGGTACTGCGCAAATTATGGCCGGTGTAATGCAGGATGGTATTTATGCTCCTTTCATATCAGGCGATAAACAGCCACCGCAGATAAAGTTGACAATTGACGGTCAGCGAATAAAGACCAATTCGCTGGTGGCACCGGATCCTACACTGAATATACTGATTGAAGACGAAAGTGGTATCAATATCCATTCTGACCGGCTGCTCATTTCTATTGATGATATTCAACTGCCGCCGGATAAAGTTTTTATCCCGGATTCGGTTCAGCAATCCAATGTTCTGGGAATAACGGCCTATCCCGAATTGGATCTGGGTAAACACAATCTGCTCATAGAAGCGACAGATGTAAATGGTAATACCTCGCGGGAAAATTTTACGCTGCAGGTTAGTAATGAATTTGAACTTCACGTATTTGGAAATTTTCCGAATCCCTTCACCGATGAGACGGTGTTTTCTTATTTTATTTCCAACACGGGACAGATCATTGATGATCTTGAGATCCGGATTTTCACAGTCTCCGGGCGTCTGATAAGAGTCATTAAAAATGATCCCAATACCAGTGTACCCGGAAATGATCCCAAATTAGTTGGCTATAACGAACTGGTCTGGAACGGGCGGGATGAATCCGGTAATGAAGTTGCCAATGGTGTTTATTTCGCTCTGGTAAGGGCGCGCTTTGAAGACAAGGAAAAACAGCAAATTTTAAAAGTGGCAAAACTGAGAAGATGAAAATATTATCGAAAATAGCCATTGTGTTGACCTTGATACTCCTGCTGAATTCAGCAGCTCCGGCAGAGATACGGTATGCCGGTTCCTTTCTGGAACTGGGTATTGGTGCACGCGCCATGGGAATGGGCGGAGCATTTGTGTCAGTTGCCGATGATGGATCGGCGTTTTACTGGAATCCTGCAGGAGCGTCGCTTTTGATTCGGCCTGAATTATTCGGTATGTATTCATCTCTGTTCAAATCGCTGGAAAAACATCATCATGTAGGATTCACAAGGCCCTTATATGGAGGTGCTGCGGTATCATTAAACTGGATCAGGCTGAACGTTTCGGATATTCCTGCCTTCCCACAACCGGTGGGAACGTATGCAGAGAGGCGGGCGGAAGCCAAAGATTTCTTCAGCTGGCAGGAACTGCAGCAAACCGGCCTTGCTCTCACATCCGCCCCTTTTGATTACAGTAATTTTACCAGCGATGCTTTTGTTCTCACCCTTGCCAGACGGTATAAGGTTGATGTCGATTTCGGATGGCAGTATTTTGTGTTTCCCACAGAAATTCCCCTGGGCCTCAATGTTAAGTTTATCCGCCAGTCGCTTTTTGGTCAAACCTCCAGCGGCCTGGGTTTTGATGCCGGAGGTATGTTTAAATTCGGACTTGATGATCTTTTTGATGATAACCGGCTGGGAAAAGTATCTTTTGCACTTGCCGCCAAGGATCTGTTCAATACCAAACTGACCTGGAATACCCAGAACAGGGCATCCGGCAAGATAAAACGAAGCTGGCACCTGGGTTTATCTTATTTTCAGCCACTCCCCAGAATTAATGGTAAACTTTTATTTGCCTATGCCTTCGAAAAGAAGTACAATTCCATTCATCATTTTGGAATGGAATATTTTTACCATGAACGTCTGGCGATACGTTTCGGACTGGACGATCAGCAATTTACCGCAGGGGTGGGACTCAAGGTTTCCATATTTAATGTTGATTATGCCTATAAAGGACATGAATTGGGTGGAAGTCACCGGGTAAGTGCAGCCATAAGGTTCTGAAATTATGCAATTAATAAAATACATTTTGTTCATTTTTTTGAGTGTCACGTTTTTGTTAAACTGTTCCAGTGAAGACGTCAACAGGGTGGAACCCCCCGCCAGGGTGATACTGGTGGCCAAAAGCAGTGATTCCAGTGCAGTGGAATCGGGCATCGATGCCATCTATCTTGATGAAAGTCCCACAAAAAATGCCATATTTCTGGAGTGGCATCCAAATAGTGAAAACACTCTGGCCGGTTATTCCATATACCGGAGTGAGTTCTCAGACCGTAATTATGCAGCAATTGGAAAAGTTACCAAAAGCTTTGATGTTATTGACACCACATTTATTGATAAATCAGTTTCATTGAACCAAAGATATTATTATTTTATCAGGGCTTATGACGATCTCCAGCAGTATGGCGAGCCATCCGATACCTTATACTATAAGGTGGTGGAAAATCCCATACTATCGTCACCTGCTGGCCTGATTGGAAATAATTCAACACCCCTGTTCATTTGGGATTTTAATTCTGAATTTGTACCTCATTATTTTGTATTCCGGCTGGAGAGGCGTGAAACAGGGGCGTTCGGGAATTGTGGCACTAAACTTTTGGAGATGAGTGTCGATTATGTTCCTCATCAAGAGTGGTCACTTTTCAGATTGACCGGGAAGGCGTTATTACCAGCTGGAGAATATCGATGGAGGATAGATACCATTGGGACGGAATTTGACAGTGAAGGAGCGGAATCAGCTTGGTATATTTTTATCATTCAACAATAGTCCGGGTCCGGATGAGACATTTTTTACTTTCGTTTATGATTTTAGGTCTTTTTTATGCTTCAGGAGCAACACAGGATTACCGGCTGAATCAGCAATACCAGGGCGGTGACCGGCCTGCTCAATATATTCTGGGAAGCGATAATGTACTTCTCATTACGGTTAATTTATGGGGACATGTACTAAAACCGGGAATATACAGTATTCCAAGCTCTTTTGGTCTGATTGATCTGCTGTCCTCCGCCGGCGGTCCTTTAAAGTCAGCCCGCTTAAATGATCTGCGGGTCATCCGTAAAAATCAGGAAGTCATCACGGTGAATGTTAAGGAATTTATGAAAACAGGCAACAAGGATTTGCTGGTACCCCTGCAACCGGGAGACCTGGTTATCGTTTCAGGCAGTGCCCTGGATATTTTTGCTGCCATTGTGGGAATCGCCAGGGATATTGCAATTGTAGCGAATGTCATCATTCTTGCTCGTGCGATCAAATAACTGACTTATATGGTTTATTTTTCTTGACATAGATATAATAAATTTTTAATTTTAGGAAAAATTTTACATTGCGGGAGGACCGGCATGGCTCAGCATTACAGATTATTTTGGGTATTACTGTTCATTCCTCTGATGGCGATGGCCTTCAATTCCGGCAGATTTGGCAGTCGGGGATATCTTCATGTACAGTCCGCAAGTACACTTTACAAAGGAACCCTTGATGCGGGTACCAATTTAAATTTCTTTACAAAAGTGGGCGATTACCTGGGGCAGCAAAAACCTCAAAATTTTGCGGCTGTTAACTGGTGGGATGTTCAATTTAATTCGGTGTTCAGTTATGGTATGCTGGACAATTTTGACATGACATTAATGTGGCGTATGTATCAGGATACCAACCGGGGTGGGGGCAATCTGGATAATGAGTATAATGTTCCGGAGGATATTTTTCTGGATTTTAAAACCGGCTCCTGGGGATTAAATAACAATCGTTTTAACGTGGGTTTGCTGGGTTCATTAAGAATACCTACCAAGAAGACATACAATTATTTCTTTGAACCCTATACTGCCGGATCGGTTGAATATGGATTTACCGGGCTCGTCTCATTTTTCAATGACCCTTATTTGCATGACCGTAGTTTCAGTCTTCATTTGAATCTCGGGTGGTATAACCATAATGATGCCGGAAAGGTATTATTTGAAACCCCGACCAAGGTCTTTAAAGCCAGCGGGAATGCCACTGAATTGCAATATGGTCTTGCCTTCAGTTATCCCACCGAACTGTTTGATCTCAATCTGGAATGGTGGGGAATCCGGTTCAATAACCGGCCCAATACCATGGCGTACAGCCGGGAAGATTTCATGTACGTAACGCCGTCTGTCCGCTTTAAACCCAATCCCTGGTTTAATTTCAATCTGGGTTTGGATGTACGTTTAAGTAAGGACGAAGATACTTCATCACCGTTGTTACCTTCCCCCAAAAGAAACCTGAATCTCCCCAATTATCCTTCCTGGAGGCTGTACCTGGGAATGACCTTCAGATTGTTGCCGTGGGGTGGCGGGTATGGGAGTGAAAAACCCGGACGGTCCAAGGTGGATTTCTACGAAAGCCTTTTAAAGGATACCAAACGGTCTGAAAAAATAGAAGAAGAATTGCGCCGTCTGCGAAAAGAAAGGGAACAGGCGGAAAAGGAACTGGAAGAACTTCGCCAAATGCTGGAAGAAGAAGGGAAATAAAATAAGCTGATTAATAAAAATATACGGTCCCTCAGGGCAGGCTCTGAGGGACTTTTTTTTCTCCGGATATGAATAAACATAAGAACGAACAGGAAATATTTTCTTTGCTCAGAGATGTACGGGATGCAGCCCTGGCTCTTTATTCCCATTTCCGCGTGGGTGCGGTGCTGGTGACCAGAAAAGGTACACGGTACACCGGGCATAATATTGAAAGCAGTTCTTATGGATTAACCATATGTGCGGAAAGAGTAGCCATCTTTAAAGCTCTCTCAGAAGGAGAGAGGGAATTTGATCGGATTTATATTCTGGCCGAGAATAATGAATATTGCCCGCCCTGTGGAGCCTGCCGCCAGATTTTAAATGATTATGCTCCGGGAATTGAAGTGGTGCTGGTGAAAGAAGACGGGCAGAAAAAATCAATTAACATAAGAGCCTTATTGCCGGAGGCCTTCGATCAGCAGCAACTCATGAAGAAAAAAAAGTAAATGCACCGCTTCTGAGTCCCTTTATTTCTGTTTATTTGAAATTTCTACCGCATTACAGACTATTTATATTGACTGAATGGGCATTCCTTTTTATATTCCAAGGAAAAGAACAGGAGTGATCTGGTATGTCAATCAGCGCTTATGCCTTAGTGAGAATCTCGCCAAACAAGGTGAAAAACGTTGTCCAGGAAGCTGAGAAGATTCCGGGGGTAAAAAACGTTCATCCTGTAACCGGTCCTTATGATGCCATCGTGTTTCTGGAGGCTGCGGACATGAAGGAACTGGGAAAAGTCGTCTTGGCTGAAATTCACAGTTTAGAGGGAGTTATTGATACCACAACCTGTCTGGTTGTTGAATATTGACGTAACCCAATGCTACCTTCTTTACAAACATGCAAGGTATGGTGGTGGATAACCATCATACCTTGCTTTTCTTGGCGGAGTTGAATCAAAGGAAAATCATTAAAATTTATCTGTTGTTTTTATGATCACTAAATCTTTTTTAAAGCAAGTTTCAGGTCCGTGATGATATCGTAAGGATCTTCCAATCCGACTGACAGCCGGATTAATCCTTCTGAAATTCCTACTTCTTTTAACTCTTCCTCACTGTAAGTGGAGTGAGTCATGGAGGCGGGATGTTCGATAAGAGAATCACAATCTCCCAGACTGACTGCAAGGGTAATCAAACCTACACTGTTCATTAATTTTTCACCGGCTGACCGGCCTCCCTTCACTTCAAAAGTAATCATACCTCCGAATTTCTTCATCTGACGGATAGCCAGTTGGTGCTGGGGATGAGTACTCAGACCCGGATATCGAACCCAGTTGATTTTAGGATGGAGTGAAAGAAATTTTGCGACTTCCAGGGCGTTTGTGCAATGCCTGTCCATTCTTACCGGAAGCGTCTTAAGCCCTCTAAGTAGCAGCCAGGCGTTCACAGGGCTTATCACGGCTCCCAGATCTCTCAGGATCTTGGCCCGCAGGTTAGTAATAAAATCGCGTTTTCCCACCACAATTCCGGCAACGGTATCGCCATGGCCACCAATATATTTAGTGGCGCTATGAATAACAATTTCCGCCCCCATTTCTATGGGCCGCTGTAGATAGGGGGTTGCAAAGGTATTATCGATTACCAGCGGTATATTATGCTTTCTGGAAATTTGTGCACATCCTTCTATATCGATCAGAGACAGGGTGGGATTAGCCGGACTCTCGATAAAGATGAGCCGGGTGTTATTGTCAATGGCATCTTCCACTTTACTGAGATCCGTTGCGTTTACTTCCTTCGTTCGGATATTCCACAGCGGTAACGTCTCTTTATACAGATTGTGAGTTCCGCCGTATACCGTATCGGTTGACACCAGATTATCGCCGCACCGGCACAGGGCCAGTATGATGCCGGAGATAGCACCCATGCCTGAAGAAAAACATAAGGCGGCTTCTCCTCCCTCCAGAACGGCCATTTCCCTTTCCAATGCAGCCTGGGTTGGATTTCCCAAACGGGTATAAAAATATCCGTCCTCCTCACCAGCGAATAGGGCTGCCCCCTGTTGGGCACTCTTAAAGGCAAATGTGGAACTCTGGTAAATAGGAACCGAAACTGCACCTGTCTGGGGATCCACGCCTCCGGAACCATGCACGCACAGGGTGGCAAATTTCGCTTTGGATAAGTCAAATTTACTCATCATTCCCTCTTAACTTAAACTGAATTTCACTCTGTGTAATTCAGTTGTTTATAATTTTTTGATTACCATTAAGCTACCTGAAAAACAATTGACTTGAGAAATATATCACTCAGAAGATGAATTAATCAAGCCTAATCCAAAAGAAACAGCAGGAAATATCAACTGACCTGTATAAAATTATCAGATGCCCTTAAATAATCTTACCGCCTGTAATTGCGGGCACTCTATCTTAATCATAATCCTGAGATTATCAGGCGGCAAATGCCGGCAGAGTTTAATTTATACCCGGTATAAATCGCAGTTGGTCGGAGAAGAGAACGGCTGAAAAGTAAGTAATAAAAATTAGTCGAAACAGTACAGTACTGAAAGAAACCACCTTTGGCATCAAAATTGTCAATTTTGGAACTCAAAAATCTTTTGTTGGTTTATTTAGGCCGGGTTTAGGGGTAAGTAATATAAATTTGTGTGACTTATGCGAGAGATAACGGGGGTTTCAGTATTTTTTGTTTTTATGAGATTGGAAGGCGAGGTAAATCCGGAAATAATCCTGAATACTCTGTATAATTGAATTAATTAAAATATTTTTTTGTTGCCTTTATGATATTTTTTATTAAATTTATGGGCTTTATTTTAGGCAAGAAGGATTCTTCTTCCATGCCGATGTAGCTCAACTGGTAGAGCAACTGATTTGTAATCAGTCGGTTGGAGGTTCGAGTCCTCTCATCGGCTCTGACAGAAAATGCGATTATTGGGGAGGTAGCGAAGCGGTTAAACGCATCAGACTGTAAATCTGACGGCAGAAGCCTTCGGAGGTTCGAATCCTCCCCTCCCCACTGACGACAGCTCAAACGACTGGGTAAAGAGCGAGGGGTTGGTTAAAGAGGAAAAAAGTTGAGGCGGGGGTAACTCAATTGGTAGAGTCACAGCCTTCCAAGCTGTTGGTTGCGGGTTCGAGTCCCGTCTCCCGCTCTGCGTTCAGAGGATTTAGACAGTTTCTTCTGACGCATAATAAAGCCCACGTAGCTCAGTCGGTAGAGCACATCCTTGGTAAGGATGAGGTCACCGGTTCAACCCCGGTCGTGGGC